>JABBCA010000002.1 GCA_018607135.1 Opitutales bacterium | reverse complement strand
AAGCAAACGCCTGAAAACTGCCCTTATTGCCAGTAAAAGTTAAGCGGTGGTATTACTTGTCAATCAGGCACATTTCTAATGAATCGCATTAGAAATGTGCTCACCTGACGGGGGTCCGTGAAACGCTTAGGCGACAAGCGCACATCGCTGCCTGTCAGCCCTGCAGTCACGTATGTTCATACGCTCCCTTGCGCTTCAGTTGCGGAGCACACTTCTCATCCTAATGCATAATCTGAGTTAAATAAAAAATACCCCCGATTCTTAGAATCGGGGGTATTTGGCTAAAGCTGAGTCATGCGGACAATTGCTTATGCGAGTGCGGCTTTAATTGCGTCGAAGTTAGGGAGATCGTGTGGATCGTCGGACGATTCGCTGTAAGTAATGACACCGTTTTCATCGATGACAAACGCGGAGCGCTTGGAGACACCCTTGAAGCCGAGAAGGTCTGCGTAGAGCACGTCATAGGCTTCCGAGACGTCCTTATTGAAGTCGCTGAGAAGCGGGAATTTGAGACCGTCGACCTTTGCCATTTCTTCTTGTGCAAATGGGCTGTCAACAGAGATGCCGTATACCGCCGCATTCAAGTCGTTGTAAGCAGTGATGCTGTCGTTGACGTCACACATTTCTTTCATGCAGACGCTGGTGAATGCCAATGGGAAGAAAAGGAGAACGGTCTTCTTTTTGCCGAGGTGGTCGCTCAATGAAACGTCGTGAAGACCTTCAGCGTTTTTTGTTTTGAGTGTAAATTCAGGTGCTTTTGTGCCAGTTGCGAGTGCCATGGTAGTTTAGTATTTGGTTTTCGTATTGTGATGAAAAGGTGCGAAGTTAACAAAGAATGCTTCTTTGGCAAAGTAAAGTGGGATATTGTGCCTACTGCTTATTCAGTGTTCTTAGGTGTATCTCTTTCAGCTACATAAACAGCTGCAAAGATGAATGTGCCGCCCAAGATTAGGCGAATCATTTGATCCGATTGCACTTGGTTGATTTCTCCAAAGATGAATAGTGAAGTGACCATCGCGAGTGGAACCACAACATTGTTGAATGCTGCTAAAGTGCCAGGCTTGCAAAGTGTGGCACCTTTGTTCCAGAGGAAGAAGCAGAGCCCGGATGCAATGACTCCTAGATAGAGAAGGACGAGCCATTGCTGCATGGAAACTTCGATTTCTGCCCAGTCTGTTTGCATAGAGCTGGCTAGTAAGGCAAAGCTGACTCCACCGAGATAAAGTAAGGCAAAAACATTACGATTCTCTGTATCTGGAAAACGTGCCTTCCAATCACGATAATAAACCTGACCAAAGGCAAAGGCGAGGCCTGCTAGTTGCATCAGACCAAAGCCAATCCATAACGTTTCCGATTCTCCAAGCTTGGCTTTGATGATTACTGCACCAATCACAGAAAGCCCCGCGGCGGCGATGTAGCGGGCGGTCCATTGCTTGTGGCGCAGGTCATGTATGAGCACTACGTAGATAGGCGTCATCACGGAGAAGAGGGCGACCAAGTGTGAGGGAATGTAGGTGAATGCCTTGATGTAGCAGACATACATGATGCCAAATTGGACTGCCCCGCAGCCGAAGAGCTGGATAGCCTGTTTTGGCGGCAATTTTTTGAAGCGGAAAAATGGGAGAAAGATGAGTGTCGCAAGTCCCAAGCGCACAGAGGTGACAAAGAATGAGTCGAGGCCTGACAGTGCATTCCCAATGAGCCCGAATGAAAAAGCCCAGATAATAGAAACCAATGCTAGAAAGCGCATCAAGTGGTTTAGATCAGATTTAGGGAGATGGGCAAAGAAAAACCCCGGCGAACCGGGGTTTAGAAATTTAAAAGTGTGAGCTTTACTGGTTGTCGTTATCGTCGCCCTGATCGTCTTCAGTGTTAGGGCTGACGATTTGGATGCCAGGATCATCAGGGTCTGTTACTATTTTGATGATCACGGGAGGACGGCCTTGGTCTTCTGGCGGCGTGAAGCTGCTGAGTAGTTTGAATACTTCATCGTAGTAAGGGTCGGACTTGTTGAGGCGAATGATGATGCTGTGTGCCTTTGGAATGGACTCACTGGAATTATCTTTAATTGAGGAATCAAATGGCTTTTTGCCAATACCATTGCGGTATTCAAACTTGTCGGCATAGCGAGACTTGATGAGGACTGTGCCATCTTTGTTGGTGACGACTAGCGTATACTCTCCACGCTCTGCGTCGAAGGTGAGGCTGACAGTGAATTGTGTGCCACGGATTGCCGCGGTGCCAATCGGTGTTTGAATGTCGAACTCAGAGCCTTGGCGTAGCTGTTTAACGTGGCCGTCGATTTCGCCGTAGTTCAGCTCAAGTATAACTTGAGACTTGCTTGGGTCTGCCTGTAGTTGCTCGTAAGTGCTTCCTCCACTGAACTGATCTTGCATGAACTCTGCGATGGAGATGCTGGTGTTTTCTTTAACATCAATGATTGAGCCATTTGAAAATACCAGTTTGGCGCTACTCAGCGCAGAAGCGCTGAGGCTGTCGCCTTTTTTGAGGATATCACCAGCCGCTAGAGCTGAGCTTTTACCATCGAGACTGTATTTTGTAACAGATCCAGTGACATTGAGCGTTTTAACACTCGAGAGTTGCGCCGCACTTAAGGTGAAGGTGCCGATCGCAAAAAATGCTAAAATAAAGAAGGGGAGGCGTAAATATTTCATAACAAAGTAATTAGTATGCACTGATTTGAATATATTAGCATGTTTCGATTCGTTCCATTTTCAAGCTTTTTCCCTTTGTGCTTTTCTCTACTTGGCTTTTTAGCATTTTCTTACGTATGACATTATTTCGGCCATGTATTGACCTTCACGAAGGTAGAGTAAAGCAGATCGTTGGAGGCAGCCTTCGAGATGACGGTTCGAGGCCAAAAACCAATTTTGAGAGTGACCAATCCGCAGGATTTTATGCGGAGCTTTATTGCAAAGATGCGTTAACTGGCGGGCACGTCATTAAATTGGGTCCGAATAATGACGAGGCAGCGCGCGAATGCCTAGCGGTATACCCTGGTGGTCTTCAGGTCGGCGGTGGCATCCATTCAGAAAATGCAGCCGACTGGTTGGAAGCCGGAGCCAGTCATGTCATCGTGACGTCTTGGCTCTTTGACCCGACGGGTCGTTTTCTTAGTAAACGCTTGGATGCGCTCGTATCCGAAATCGGAAAGGAACACTTAGTCATTGATTTGAGCTGTCGCAGTGCTGGTGATAGTTGGCTTGTGGCAATGAATCGTTGGCAAACAAAGACAGACTTAGCGCTCAATCAATCGAACTTAGAAGGCTTATCTGACTGCTGCTCGGAATTTTTAATTCATGCGGCCGACGTGGAAGGTAAGTGTGAGGGAATTGATGCCGAATTGGTTCAGTTTCTTGGGAAAGTATGCTCTATCCCCGTGACGTATGCTGGAGGAGTGAATGCGTTTTCAGATCTGGCCATGGTAAATGAAATGAGCAGTGGACGAGTCGATTTGACTATTGGAAGTGCTCTAGATTTATTTGGAGGCTCTAAGGTGCGTTACCAAGACTGTGTAAACTGGAACAAAAAAGCGTTGTCTTAATCCTAAGAATAGTAGTTAGGATTAAGGATTTAGAATTGAATGCGAACGATTTACGAAACTTGAGGCGTCGCCAAAATGACCAGGTGCTGCGATTCCATAAATGCTTCATGGTCAGTGACTGACTCCTGTCCTCTGAATTGCTTCGCCATCTACGGCAGACCTCCGTCTGACCCTGTATCTAGGTGAATCGATGAGGCTTCCGAATGGAGTATTTCAGTGGCTCACCAGCGATAGGTAAATCCAGCCGAGTATTGATCGCCGCGACCTGGCGTGCCTGGCACGTCCTGAAAATCATCTTCCCAAGCGTTATCCACTGAGAGAAAGATCTCGAGTCCTTGGATCTGTGATGGATAGAAGCTAAGGGTTGCGTGGGTGAAGAATGCCGAATCATCGCTGCTGCGAAGTGCATTCTCCTCTTGGCGACGCCATTCGTTGTCGATGCGCACTTCGACCCAATTCATTGGGCTCCAAATGAGACCGAGTGTTGCACGGTGTTCTGGGAAGTTTAGTGCATAGAAACTGCCAACGATGTCTGGATTGCCGTAGTCTTCATCCTTGTGTAGGTATGAGTAGCTTGCGATGCCCTCGATAGGTCCCCATTGCTTGGTGGCGATGACCTCAATCCCGAAGGTTTCGATGTCGACAGGGTTGGCGGTGCGGGCGTTGAGGTTGCTTTCCTCAAATGTCCAGTCCGTTAAGTCGTCATCCCAACGGTAGAAGATCGCGGCTTCGAGGCTCCAGCTTTGACGGCGAATACGAGTGCCGAGTTCAAGGTTTTCGCTGGTCTCGCGATCCAGTGTTGGGTCGCTGGCAAAGAGCCCCGATGTTCCGCCTCCGATTGCGGTGTAACCAGAGACTTGGCTACTTTCTGAATAGCTTATGTAAATCGCCGTGTAATTACCTGTATCGTCCGTGCGCTGCCATTCAGCACGTGCAATTGCGGAGACTTCCGAGTCATTGCGGTTGCTATCATCAAAGCTCGCACCTGCACTGAATGTCAGTTGGTCGTTTTTTGAACGTTGGAGCACGTATTCAGGGACAAGGCTGATTTTGAAGTAATCGCGCGAGGTGAAACTATTTTCTAAGTTTGTGGATTCGATGCGATCTGAGGTGAGCTGTGTGGAGTAGTTGATCGCGAACGCTTCAGTTTGCTGATGTGTGCCTGCGAGTGCGATTGCATGAACTTTAGTTTCATGAACAAAGCGATTGTTTGGGCTAAAACGATTGAATTGATAGTGATCGGAGTGGCGTCTTGTGTAAGCGGTGGCTTCAATGCTGCTAGCGTCGCCATACTGATGCTTATGGTTGATCATAAACAGGCGTGTCTTGAGATCTTCAGTTTCAAATGGAGAAAACGCGGTGAAAGCTTCTCCAGTATACATGCCGAAGAGGCCGAAGAACTTATCTTGGTAGCCTGCGAAGAGATCCGTTTGTGAGTTGGGTCCGACGATTTGGAATCGCCCTGAGAAACGCTCAAAATCATGATCGGCATAATTGATGGTGCCATCGCTTTCGGAGCGAGAATACTCTGCTTCGGCGCCCCATGACCATTCGGCGCTACCACCTAATTGCCCTGTGAGGCCGTGATGTATACGTTGAAAGTTTAGGTCGTGGTCGCCTCCACCGATAGTTGAGCTTCCACCATCCACAATTTGGCTCCATCCATAGCTAAGTGAGCCTACGGTGCTATTGAAGCCATAGAGTGCATTATCGGTGCCCGTGTAAACGTCTAGCCCTGACAGCATCTCAGGCGCAATCGGTAGTTCTGCGAAGTAGTGGCCAGTCTGAGGATCGGTTAACGTGGCAGAGCCAACTCGAAAGCCCGTGTTTTCAAAAATTCCGCCGCGAATGGTGACATCGCCCTGAGCCTCAGCCATATTGCGGGACTGCAGGTCGACGCGTGGCTCGAACTCCAAATTAGAAATGGGCGTTTCGTAGGTGGATACTGGCACTACGTTCGCAGTCTGCTGTGCATCGACATGCAATGTCGGCAAGCTCGTAGCGCTTTGCGCACTGATCGCTAGTGGAATGATTGACCCAACCAGCACCGCTAGCGGTGTGTTGATACGTTTTCTTTGCTTATTGAAGAGTGCCATGCGCTAGGTCTGATGGCAGATTTAAGATGAGAATCAATTGTTAAGTTTATATTATAAAGCCTTAACATTGGTCTGCGGAAACTATTTTATAGTTGCAAACTGAATGATTAAGCGCATCACCACACGCTTCGATTGTTTTCCTATTACAGCGGTCGATGTCATTTTATTATGCCACTGCTAAACTTAGAATTCATTATATTGATCGTGAAGGTCATGATTGCTGTGCTCCCTGGCGTGCTCGGCATCTTCCTAATCGCTTCAACTGAAGAGACGAAGCGCTCGATCCGTAACACGGTGTGTAATAAGCTATTTGGTGTGAGTAATGCCATTGAATACCCGAAATTTCAGCGGTTTTTACTTATCGTCGGTGTGCTTGCCATACTCTACAGTATTCCAGCTTGTTGGTTTTTGCTGTTGAGGAAATTCTTCTAGGGCCTAGCGATAGGAGCACATGCGCTCCGGTTCAATTTACGCAGTTGCAAGAATTGAGCATCAATCTTGCTAAATATGACCACATGGCTAACTACTTTTTCTAATAAGAAATATGGCTACTGCAGAAACCGCTCCTAAAATTCTCGTCATAGATGACGATGATGATCTTCGTTACTCACTCAAGCGTGTGTTGTCGGGTCGTAATTACCAGGTGCTAGAGGCTGCGAGTGGAGAAGAGGGTCTCGAAATGGCACAAAAGCATAATGCTCGTGTGATATTGCTCGATAATCGTATGCAAGGGATGAGTGGTATGGAAGCCTTGCAGCATTTGAGAGGAATCAATCCGAATGCGATGATTATCTTGATGACTGCCTATGGCACGACTCAAACGACCATTGAGGCAATGAAGTTTGGCGCCTTCGACTACATAATGAAGCCGTTTGATCTGAAAAAGATCCTGTCGTTGACGGAGTCTGCCCTTGCGGCATCAAATGATTTAGACCGTGCCAACACAGCCGATGAGGCTGAGAAAGGGATTAGCCAAGAAGATATAGAAGGAGGTATCATCGGTAGTTCAGCAGCGATGCAGGACGTATTTAAAATGATCGGCCAAGTCGCTGCGAGTGATGTGACAGTCATGGTCACGGGCGAAAGTGGCACTGGTAAAGAGTTGATCGCTCGCGCGGTGTATCAAAACAGTTTACGTTCACAGAAGCCCTATATCGCGGTGAATTGTGCGGCGATTCCGGAGAACTTGATAGAGAGTGAGCTCTTCGGGCATGAGAAGGGTTCATTTACTGGGGCTACCAGTCAGCGAATTGGTAAGTTTGAACTCTGTGATGGGGGCACTATTTTCTTGGATGAAATCGGGGATATGGCGCTTTCAACTCAAACGAAAATTTTACGAGCTTTGCAAGAGGGTGAAATCCAGCGCGTCGGTAGCAGTGATACGATTAAGGTGAACGTTCGAATGCTTGCTGCGACGAACAAGCCGCTCGAAGAAATGGTCAAGGAAAAGACCTTTCGTGAGGATCTTTACTACCGACTCAATGTAGTTCGTATTCAGCTTCCTCCATTACGTGAGCGCATGGAGGATGTTGCCCAGTTGATTGACTTCGTGTTGAAACGCCTTGCCCAAGATAGCAAAGCCGACGCCAAATCTATTTCCCCAGAGGCGTTAACTCTGCTTTCCAAGTATAACTGGCCAGGCAATGTGCGTGAGCTTGAAAACCTGGTGTATCGCAGTGCGGTGATGGCGCAGGGCGAAACAATTCTCATCAAAGATCTTCCACAAGAGATCGTCAATGCGGTGGGTGATCGGACATTGGTGAGTCCTGTTTCAAAGACTATCGCAAATGATGATATCGTAGCTCCACTACCTCCAGAAGAAGCGATTGCTCCTTCGGCGGTTTCTGCTGAGCCAAAGAGTGCGCCAGAGCAAGTCGTCGGAGCGCCGACTCAAGATCCATTCGATGGAGCGTATGCTCAACTTCGGGATGCGAATGGCACCAATATTTTGGAGCATATGGAACGGCAAATCATTGCCCGTGCGCTCAAAGAAACGGGTGGTAAGCAAGTGAAAGCCGCAGAAATTCTAGGTATGACGCGCGCGACATTACGCAAGCGAATCGATCAATACGACTTAGGGAAGTAGCGTCTTACTAGGGCTGCACAAATACATGTAAACGACTCTCTGCACTTTGACCATTCTCACCTTTTGCTTTGATCACAATCGTTTCACGAAGCACATGGCTGAATGACTTAGGCGTGATTTGAATCACTCGCTTACTGCTATCTGTGGGGTCATCTGTATCTACCAAGTCGAGTGTTTTACGATTATAAGAGATCTCAGTGATTTCGTTTACGTAGCGGGGGTCTAAAGAGACTCGGACCTTACGTTCAGTTTTGGCAGAGTCAGCGTTCCAGTAAATTATTCTCGGCTGCAGTTCAATGAGGTTGGGAACCTGCACGATCATGTGAAGTGTGGCGACTGCATCGGCTTGATTGTCTAGAAACACCTGTAGTTTGTTATGGTTGAGGCCCTGACGCTTGCCTTTGTGGAAGGTGCCAACGATTTCGGTGGATTGTCCTGGCTCGATGATTTTTCGCTCCACAATGGATCCAGTGCATCCACAACTCGTCTTGATACGAGCGATCCGCACGGCCTTGTCGCCATTATTCGTTACAGTGAAAGTGGCTCTTGCTTCTTCCTCATTTGGCTTCAGCTCGATACGCGCTTCGGTTTGGTCCCAAGTGAGTGTAGAGGCCTCTAGTGATGCGGTGAAAATTAGCAATAAAGCAATGGAGCAAAGTTTGTAAATCATGTGCATAATCAGCAGTAGAGAGTGGACCTTAAATGGCAATCTTGGATGTGGCCCTGTTTGCTTTGAGATCTCTAAACAAGACAAAGCATGTAGCAGCCAAGAGTAGCAAATTTCGAAGTATCAGTAAGCTGTAATTGGTGGTTGGTTCCGCTTCAGTGCCAAAGCAACCGCAGGAAATGTCGAGCCCGCGTTGCCAGGCGCTCGCATGGAGGCCGATAAACAAGATCAAGAGCCCTGCGATGAGCGCTCCGCTGACCTTTCGTATCATCGGAACAATAAGGCCTATCCCTATTATGAGTTCGAGCCAAGGCAACAAAAGCGCGACCCAGTGCACCAGAGGGCTATGAATCAGTTCAAAGCCCTCAATTGATACGGCAAATTCGGTAGGTGCTTTGATCTTAGGAAGGGCCGCTGAAATGAATGTCCCAGCAATACTCAATCGTGCAATCAAAGTGGCCAGCGGTATGAATGCATGTATTTTCATGGCTGCCATCCTCCGTGTAAGCTGTAGATTTCTGCGTCGGGTAGGTCCATGCGTAAGCGTTCGGCTATTTGTTTGCTGGTGTCACAACTAGCGCTTGAGCAGTAAACGACAATCGGTTGTGGAGATTCGAGCCACGCACCCATTAAATCAAAGATTTGGCTGTCCCAATTCGAATCATTCAGTGAGAGCGCTCCTTCAATGTGTGCGGTTTCATAGTCTACCTCGGGTCGCGCATCGACCCAAATCGGATTGATCACTTCTGCATCGACTTGATGGATTTCGCCCGCTTCGAGCTCAGATGCGCTCCATGGAGGTTGAGTGAGGCCACTAAATATCGAAAAGCTTGCTCCCAAAAGGGTGAGCACGCAGATAAGTGTCAGTTCTTTAATCAACAAAGCCATTCAGTTTGCGGTTTAATGGTGGTTATGTATATGCATAGTCTATATCTGACAAATTATATTCTATATTTATGAATAAACAGAAGGCGATAGGACAGTGGATCATTTGGTTCGTATTTCTTCAATCTGCATTGGTGATTCACTTTGTGCTCGGTGGTGGCTTCCCTGAAGGTGATAATGCGACCGAGCCTATGGCGGCGGTAGTATGGGCCGCCTGTATCGCTCCGATTCTCATCGCGACCGGAATACGTTGGCTGGTGATCCCTAAATTACAGGACCCGTCAAAGCTGTTTATCGCGATGATTCTGGGCTTAGTATTGTCTGAGCAGCCGATTTTTATCTCACTCTTTTTGATTGGCGATGAGTATCCTCAGAATCAAATCGCGGTGTTGATGGTCTCTGTGATGAGCTTGATCCAGTTGGCACCGAGCTATTTAACTCCCGGCTACAAGCTGGACTCAGAAGTTTGAGGGTCTGTTATAAGACTGCTATCTACACAGACCTTTTTTAACGTGGTGCGACCTCGGGGTTGGAGGGCGCGAGCTCGATAACTGCTGCGTTGTCTGCTTGCAGGTAACGTTTCGCTAGCACTTCAATTTCCTCAACTGTAATCGATTCGTAATCGGCGTCCCTTCCTCGCGACCAATCTAGTTTGTAGGGTTGACTGTGAGCTTGAGAGAGCACCGTGCCAAGCCAGTAGCTATTCTGGCGCAAGCTGAGCGCGAGCTGTGTCTTTACAGGTTCGATCGCACGATTGAATTCATCCTCGCTGATGCCATCCTTAACGATGTTTTCGACGATGGACTTCATGTGAGACTGTATCTCTGCGACTTGGTCGCTGGTCGCGACTGAACTGGTGGTGAATAGCCCAATACTGAACACCATGTTCGCGCTAAATCCAGCGCTTGGACTGTATGTGGAACCCAGTTCCTCGCGTAGCTTTTTGCGTAAGCGATCACGAACGATGGACGAGAGCACATTCATACGTCTGATCTTGCTGACTTCTGTCGGTTCGATTTCAACCTGCCAGCTGACCATAGCGACTGCTTTATCGATCTTTGAGTCGTAAGTGAAGCGCTGCTCTACAGGAAATGGCGGAACATGGATTTTACGGGCCTCTAGTAATTCAGATTTGTGGCACTCGCGTTTAGGCAGCGCTCCAAATGTTTTTTGCAGCAGAGGGATCGCCGCTTCGGGATCAAAGTCACCCACGATACTCAGCTCTAAAAAGCCGTCCTGCAGCTCCGAATCTAGCCAATTACGAACGTCTTTCTCCGTATAAGTAAGGAGTTGCTCAGAGTCTAGCTTGGCGAAGCGGCTATCGCCACCATTCAGCCATTCTTGCATCTCTGCGGATGCGCCCGAAAGAGAGTGTTTGAGTTGGTTGTCTATTGCTGGGATTTGTTTGTGAAATTGGCGCAGTGCTTCGTCGCGATAACCAGGGTCAGTTAGGGCAGCGCACATCAGCTGTAGTTGTAGGTCTAGGTCTGCGGGTGTGGTCGCTCCCGCGAGTGTGAATCGGTCGTCCGCGACACCGATGCTGTAGCCAACATTTCGACCGGCTAAGATACGTTGCAACTCGTCGTTGCTATGTGCTCCGAGGCCTCCACCGTTTAGAGAAGCGGCCGCGAGCAGATCGAGCCCCGTATGGTCCTTTGGTTGGGAGAGTTTACCGTAGCCAAAATTGGCGACCAGGCCGATGGAGTTTTTCTGGAAATCAGTCTGCTTTAGGTTGATTCGGATGTTGTTCGATAAAACCAGCTGCACGACTCCGAGATCCTCGATGAGTGTTTTGGAGGCGAGCTCTCCTGCAGCGCCAAAATCGGTGTAGGCAAACGCCTCATCTTCGATGAGTTCTGGAGGGCTGACGGCAACGAGTTGGCTTTGCTTAAACAGAGAGTGGAGTGTGCTCTGGGTTTCTGAGTCTTCGGCTTTAGTTGTCAGGATGAGGTTTAAGTCGGCATCCTTCCATGCGAGTTGCAGTGCTTTGTGGCAAGCTTCTGGAGTGACCGTCGGAGCTCCCAATTGATAGATGCGTAGGCTCTCAGTGGGATGATTAAAGACCAAGTGTTCATTGATTGCATTCAAGAGCCCGGAAGCGAGCTCGCGCGATTTACGTGTATCGGCGCGTTTGACAGATTCCTCGAGGCTGTTGAGTAGGGTGGCTTTAATTTCATCGACCTCTGCCTGGGTGAATCCATGAGTCAACGCTCGGCGTAGCTCTTGCTCCAATACGCTCACCGACTCAGGCCATTTCCCTTCTTCGGGGGTGACTGCGACGGAGTGGCTCTCGATGGTTTTGAGCCAATAAGATTGGCCCGCTGAGCCACCAGAAATAGGGCTGCCTTCCTTCTTTGAGAGAATTTGGAAGCGGCGATTGAGGATCGCATATGCGACTTGAATCGGAAGGTTTTGATTGCGGTAAGCAACACTGTCTTTTTGCGGCGTATATGGCTTTAGGAAGGACAGGCTCAGGCTATCGCTGCCGACTTCTTCGTCTGAGAAGACGCCTGCTCGGAAATCATAGCCTTCGGGGAGTGTGCCAAGGTCTGGGCTCAGATCGGCTGCCCTCTTGGGAATGGATGCAAAGCTGTGCTGTATACGTGCTTCAACTTTAGCAACATCGACATCGCCCACGACTACGAAAGTCATGTTATCAGTGGTGTAATTTCCGGTATAGTAATCTACGAAACGCTCACGTGAGGCGTTTTGGATGACCGCTTCGAGGCCGATGGGCAGACGTTTTGCCGCCAAGAAATCTGGCATCATGAAATGAAGTCGTTGTTCCATGAGCCGCATGGAAACCGAGTCGCGAGACTTCAACTCGGCAATGACTACGCCGCGTTCTTTTTCAATTTCTTCAGCGGAAAGCAGTGCCCCGTCGGTGAAATCACGCATCACCTTGAAAGTTAAATCAAGCGTGTCGGTATCCGTGTTCGGCAGGTCTAGCATGTAGACCGTTTCATCGAACGAGGTGTATGCATTGGCATGGGCTCCGAATGCGATGCCGAGCCGTTGCATTTCGGGGATGAGTTCCTCGACATTGGGGAAGTTGCGGCTGCCGTTAAAGACCATGTGCTCGAGGAAGTGTGCAAGCCCCCGTTGGTCGTCAGCTTCATTTAAAGAGCCACTGCCGACGTGTAAGCGAAGTGAAACTCGTCCTGGTGGTTCGGCGTTGGGCAGAATGATGTAGCGTAGTCCGTTTTCGAGTGCGCCAAAGTGGGCGGTGGCATCGACCGCGATATCGCTCTGCTCCTGCGGCCAATTCGATTGCAACGGATTGACCGCGATGGCTTGACAAGCAAGCGTCAGCGTCAGGGCGGTATGGGTAATCAGCTTACAAAGTGGAGGGTGCTGCATATATTAATGGGGTGGGGTATCGAGTTAAGATCTTTGGAAAATGGCGACCGTGGGCTTACCTTTACCGACTTTGCCGAGTCGTTTAATGAGTTCCCAGCCAGAGAGCGATGGTTCCAAATTTCCTGGGATTTCTACAATCGCTCGTGCGTCCGGCAGGCTAATCGGCTCGACAGCTTTTTCGAAGATTCGAGCTAGGTCGGTTTCAATGGTATGATAGGGTGGGTCGAGGAACACGAGGTCGTAGGCTGGGCTGTTGACATCTAGAGAGAAAACATCGCGCGCCACTACTTTTGCGACGCTGGTATCCAACTGACAACTACGCAGCACGGCTTGCACATTTTGCTTGAGGCAAGTGAGTGCGTGTCGGTCGGTTTCGAAGAAGCTGGCTGAAGCGGCACCGCGACTCAGCGCCTCGAGCCCATAGCTACCAGTGCCAGCAAACAAGTCTGCGACACGGCAGTCTTCTATGCCAGATCCGAGGCTAGAGAAAAGAGACTCCCGCATACGATCCGTAGCGGGTCGCGTATGGTCTCCTTTAGGCGTCTTTAGTGAGATGCCGCGTGCCGTGCCACCAGTGATTCGCATCTTAGCGCACGGCTTGCCAAACACGGAGTAGGCTTTCGATCAACTCTGGCAATTCATTGAGTGGCACTTGGCTGGCTGCGTCGGAAATGGCTTTTTCAGGGTTTGGATGGGTTTCTAAGAAGACTCCGTTGGCACCTGCGGCGAGTGCAGCGCGAGCGAGAGGTGGCACGTATTCACGTTGCCCACCGCTGATGCCGCCTGCGGCGCCGGGAAGTTGCACACTGTGCGTGGCGTCAATGATGGTCGGGTGGCCGTTGCCTGCCATAATACTGAAACTGCGCATGTCGACCACGAGGTTTTGATAGCCAAAGGTGGTGCCTCGGTCCGTTTGCCAGATCTCTCTGGCGCCTGCTTCTTCCAGCTTGTTGGTGACAAACTGCATTTCATAGGGAGAGAGAAATTGACCTTTTTTCACGTTGATTGCGCAGTCGGTAGCCGCTGCCGCAACGAGCAAGTCGGTTTGGCGGCAGAGAAAGGCGGGGATTTGCATGGCATCAACCACCCCTCCGACTTGCTCACATTGGTGGGGAAGGTGAATGTCGGTTACGGTTTTGAATCCGTATTCAGCCTTGATGGTTTGAAAGATTTTGAGCCCGTCATCGATACCTGTGCCGCGATTACTTTTGATAGATGTGCGGTTGGCTTTATCGAACGAACCTTTGAATAAGATGTTCAGTTCTGGGTGCTTCTGCTGAAGTGACGCAAGTGTATCTGCAACTGGGCGGCAAGTGTCGAGGCTCTCAAGTGAGCAGGGGCCAGCTAGGAGTAAGAGTTTATTCGGATCGTAGATCATGGGCTGATTAAGGTGGATTGGAGGGCTTTCGCCAAGCTGGAATCCTTGCAGGTGAGTGCTTTTTAAGAACTCGGAAAGGTCTTGGTTTTATGCGAGCAAACCTTTTAGTTTGGAGGCGTGTCTCGTTTCTTCAATTTATGCCTATTTATAGGGTTCGCCTGCCCCGCGGTAGTGTCTGCCGTAGATTTGTTGGATGTATTGAGGAAATACGAGGGCCGCTGGGTGGGGCATTTCACGATACATTCGACGGCGACTGGATACACTGAAACCTTTCCAGTTGAGCAGCAGTATTGGATGGAAGATGAAAAACTACATGGTATTGCGGTTTTGCAGCGGCAGACAGGTATGGAAAGCTCTCGCTCAGTGACTTACATCCTAAAGGATAAACTCGTTTCAGAAATCACTAGAGGTGAAAACATAGAGACCGCAGAGAAGTATTGGGGGCTTGCACATGAAGACTCCGTGGTTTGGTTGCCAGAAAACATGCAGCGCGCGAATGATCATCAAATTAAAGAGAGTATCGTGATCGAGGGAGGGGAAATGCTTCTAACAACTGAGGCATTTGACAGCTACGTATTCAAAGACGGGTTGGCCCATATTGTGTTTAAGGGCAGCCTGAAATTTGAGAAGTAAGGCGCTCCATCAAATATCACTAAAAACCACAATAGAGATCAATCGGCGCCAATTTCTGAGGCTAAGCTCGTGCGTAAGTCTGGGTCGAGCTCGGCGGTTTTTACCCATTCGAGTGCTTCCTGTGGTTGTGTCAGCGCCCATGTTTGAATGGATGCTGTGAGCTGCTCGACTCGTGTTTCGGGAGCGGTGATCGAGTTGGCCCACAGGGTGGCCACTTCAGGCTCGAATTTTAGCATGCTGTCGTTGAAGCCTATGATCGCTGCGTCTCGATCGGGGCCGGCTTCTTGAGTATTGAGCCAACTGGAGGCTGCCACGGAATCAGTATGGCTCCATTCGGACATAATTATGCGGGCGTTTTCCGCTCGCTTGAAAAGATCGTTGGATGGCAGTTGACCATACCAGTTCATCGTATCGGCAGGATCGTTCTTGGCTCGGGTGAGCACAAAGGTATCGACCGCCATGGGCTCTTCGTAGACTTCGGCGATTTCGCGGACAAATTGCTCCGCATCGTCGGTTGCGGTTTCGGTGTAGTGCTCGATACTTTTACGGACTAGGGCGACATTGCCGTTAAATTCTGCCTCGGATAGTGCCCAAATCGCCGCCTGATCGGGTTGGGTCTCGGCCCAAGATTCGATGAGTGCTGCTGCGGCTTCGTCACGAAGGGCTCCGTTGGGAAGATTGCCGACCCACTGTGAAGCTTCGTTTGGGTTGGATTTTACCCAATTGCTTGCGAGTGCTTTAGTCGCAGTGAGCTTGCTGCCATCGTTCGCCATACCTTCGATCCACGCTGAGGCTGCTTGAGGGTCTTGCTGCGCCCACATCTCAATCCCGCTGTTGAGTGTCTCCAAGCGCGCGATACCTTGAGCGTTGGTCTCTAGCCAAAGTAGGGCGTCTTCAGAGTCTTCAGCCGCCCAAAGTGCGACCACTTCTAGCATTCCGCGTAGGCGGAGTGGCCCGTTCGGTTGACTTTGCAGCCATGCCATCGCGGATTCTGGATCTTCCTCTGCTCTACGTCTTGCTTCTGCGAGCATCGGTTCTTCTTCGGTGTCTTCGATCGCTCCCGATTCTGGTGAAACGATCGAGCGTCTTGGAGCTTTGCTTGCCTCGGAATGAGTGTCGCTCGCGGGAACATCGAGGGGCTCTTGGCTCTGTAGCTGTTGCCAAGTGCTCATGAAGCGGTTTGCTTTTTGCTTGAGCGTGGGCAGGTAGGGAAGGGACGCTAGGGTAAGTAGACCTAGGAATATTAGAGAGAGTGTGATTCTGAACAGCCAGCGCATGGTCGTAATCAGTCGAGTTGAAAAAAGGTCTTGGTATTGGCAGTTGTTTTAGCGGCAAGCTCATTGAGGGGGAGGGCGAGTGCTTCTGCGCAGCGCTCGGCAATATTCGCGACAAACGCAGGCTCATTGAGTTTACCGCGATGTGGCTCTGGTGTGAGGTAAGGGCAATCTGTTTCTAGCATGAGCCTTTCAATTCCTTGGCTGCGCAGCGCATTCCGAATCTCTGGAGCATTTTTATAAGTGACGATTCCAGTGAATGATCCGCGTCCGCCTCGTTGGTTGATTTGGGCGATTTCTTCCGCACCGTAGCTGTAGCAGTGAAAGACCACTCGTTCCCAGTTTACGCCTGATTCATCAATCATTCGAAGGGTATCGTCAAAAGCATTACGACTGTGCACAACGACAGGGCAGTCGAGCTCTTCCGCAAGCATTAGCTGTTGTCTAAAAGCCTCCTCTTGGTGAATCATTAGCTCGCCAGCCTCGATCGGATCTTTCGGGAGATGAAAATAGTCGAGTCCTATTTCGCCCAGTGCGACGGGTGTGTTGGGCGGAATGAAAAAAGTAGAGAGATTGGACACGGCGTCACTCCATTCTGCATCTACATAGCAAGGGTGCAGGCCTACCGTATAGTCAATCTTGCCAGCGTAAGCTGCCGACATTTCTCGATAAGTAACCCAGTCTTTGGGGGAGGTCCCGATAGTGATGTAGCGAGTGACTCCAGCCTCAGCCGCGCGTAAAAGCACCGCGTCGAGCTCGCCCTTATCCTTAAAGCCTTTCAAATGGCAGTGACTATCGATTAAATCCATGGTGGAAGGACAACTGAAAAGCTGAAATACTGAAAGGCTGAAATACTCTTTAAAACGCTGAAACGCTGAAACGCTGAAACGCTGAAACGCTGAAATGCTGACGAAGCGCGAGTAGCGCGTAGATGGTGAACTGTCTGCAGTTTGTCCCGAAGGGGTGAGTGACGCGGCCTGTCGTGAGTTTGTCAAACGGGTGTCCTATGGGCAGCCGAAGGAACAAAGGCTGAAAACTGAAATATTGAAATATTGAGAAGCTGAAAAATTAGAATCCTAGAATAGTGAGGGGCAATGGTAGCACGTGTTTCCCGCAGGGAGCGCGTCCACTACTGAAAGTTTGTGATGTTTTCAATATTTCAGAATTTCAGATTTTTCAGCTTTTCAGAAATAACTTGAGAATACAGAAACCGCCTCCATCTTCTCAAAACTTTAACAAATTGACACCCACTTTTTAATTATGGAAGACGTTATCATTCTCGGAACAGGCTGCGCAGGCCTCACTGCAGCTATTTATACAGGTCGTGCACAATTGAACCCACTGGTCTTGGAGGGCACGCAACCCGGTGGTCAGCTCACCACAACTTCTGAAGTGGAGAATTTCCCGGGCTTTCCCGAGGGCATCGATGGCTACACCATGATGGAGAATCTACGCAAACAAGCGGCTCGTTTTGGTGCACGCTATGAGCATGCCAAGGTCGATAAGATAGAAATCGAGGGTGATGTGAAAAAGCTCTATGCCGGCGAAAAGGTCTTTGAAGCAAAGACTGTGATCGTCGCAACGGGTGCGCGTCCGCGCCTGCTCGGTATTCCTGGTGAGAAGGAAATGTTCGGCGGCAAGGGTGTGACCACGTGTGCGACTTGCGATGGTGCGTTTTACCGAGATATGGACGTTGTCGTCGTTGGCGGTGGTGATTCTGCTGCTGAAGAAGCACTTTTTTTGACACGTTTCTGCTCGAAGGTGACTTTGATCCATCGCCGCGACGAGCTTCGCGCATCGCAAATCATGGCCGACCGTGCGACTTCGCACGAGAAGATTGAAATGGCTTGGAACTCCGCTCCGACTGAAATTTTGGCAGATGAGCAAGGGTTCACTCGCGCGGTGAAAGTGAAGGATACCGTCACTGGTGAAGAGCGCGAAATCCCTTGTAAGGGTGCATTCATCGCGATTGGCCACATCCCGAATACTGATTTTGTCGAAGGAGTGCTCGACCGCGACAGTGATGGTTATATTGTTCCAGAAGTAGGCAGCCAAGTGAAGACCAAGTATGAAGGCTTCTACGCGGCTGGCGACTGTGTCGACCACGTCTATCGCCAAGCAATCACCGCAGCCGGCATGGGCTGCCAGGCAGCAATCGAAGCCGAGCGCTGGTTAGCAGAGCAGTAATTTTTGAAAACTAAAACGCGGAAACGCTAAAAATCTGAAAGAGCATGCGGGTATCTAACGAACTACGAGGCCGCACTAAGGCGTTTTCGTCTTCGATAATTCACTTGTTTATTGCTCTTCCAAAGGATCGAGTAGAGGTAGCGGTGATTGGTAAACAATTATTGCGCTCGGCGACGTCTGTAGCTGCTCATACCAGAGAAGCTTCTAGGGCGCGTTCTGACGCGGAGTTTTGCTCTAAGCTAGATGTGCTGTTGCAAGAGGCGGATGAAAGCAGCCTGTGGCTCGAACATTTGGCAGAGGATTGTGGAATTTCGGCTAGTAAGATTGATCCCATTCATCAAGAATGCAGTGAGTTGATCGCTATATTTACGACAATTGTAGCTAAATTGCGCAGAGGGTAAGAGTGGCTAGTTACTAGTTTCGGTATTCCTATTTTTTCAGCATTTCAAAATTTCAGTTTTCAGCGTTTCAAACAAATGGATTTGTTTCATCTCAGACAAAGTTATACAAAAGCCAGCTTTAGCGAAGATGAGTTGCTTGCTTCTCCGTATGAGCTGTTCGAGAAGTGGTTTCAGCAAGCGATTGATTCTAAATTGGAAGAGCCCAATGCGATGTGTTTGGCGACCGCCGGTGCGACTGGCCAACCTTCGACGCGGATTGTCTTATTGAAGGATTTTTCCGAGAAGGGGCTCACATTTTTCACCAATTACGAAAGCCGAAAAGCTCAAGAGCTAGAGTCGAACCCTAAAGCCGGGGCTAATTTTCTTTGGTTACCGCTTCAGCGGCAGGTAAACGTGGTGGGCTCCGTGGAACGTATCTCCAAGGCGGAATCGTTGAAGTATTTCCTCAGTCGACCCTTTTCGAGTCAGTTGGGAGCGTGGACTTCGCCGCAGAGTAAAGTGATCACTTCGCGTCAGATTTTGGAAACGAAGCTTGATCAGATGAAACGCAAGTTCTCGGAGGGTAAAGTGCCGCTTCCTGATAACTGGGGTGGTTATCGTATTGTGCCCCATAGCTTTGAGTTTTGGCAAGGGCGTCCGAGCCGATTACATGATCGGTTTATCTATCGCCGCGATGAATCCGGAGCATGGTCCCAGCCTCAGCGCTTAGCGCCTTAGCTGATAATTTGGGGCAAGAAGGTCGGGACCAGAATATTCCAACTGTTGTACTGAAAATGGAGGGAGCATGGACACTCCTGTCCATTGACGAGTAAAAGCCACCTCTCTGCTGAATTGATCACAACAATCACCAGTTCAAGTGCTCCCGCGTAACTCACAAATGCCATGCAGTTAAGCCCCATCCTAGAGTAAAGGTTGAGAGGGAACTGGCACCTGTTTTTGACACTCAGTTACTGACTGATACCAACGCTTGACGTCTCCTACACAAATAATGATCGCAGTGAAGACATGTAGGGGCGACACTTGTGACGCCCGCAGTGCTTTCGGTCCAGTGCCTGGCGGGCGTTACAAGTGACGCCCCTACGGAAGCCACTTTATGTGTTACCGATGTCCTTGTGTTAACTGTTCCCTCTGATCCTTTGTCCATCACTCCTCCGTGTCTCGGTGCCTCCGTGGTAAAAAATTCTCCTGTCCTACTTTCCCTATGTTCGAATCACAGCATGAGCCCGAAGAAGCTGTTGAGTTCCCCATAAACGGCGAACTCGACTTACACACTTTTCGACCTTCGGATCTTGGTGATTTGATACCAGATTATATCGAAGCCTGCTTGGAAAAGAATATCTATCGGCTGCGCATTATTCATGGAAAGGGGATGGGCACTTTACGTGAAACGGTTCACGCATTGCTTAAGCGTGATGCTCGTGTGGATCGCTATCAACTCGCAGATCAGTCAGAGGGTAGCTGGGGCGCGACGATTGTTTGGTTAAAGTGTTAACTATCAGCGATTTTTAGTTTTGTTTACTTTGTTCAAAAAATCTTGAACAAAGCTGAAGATGAGTCTTTAGTAGTATTGTTTGTATGCACCCTACACCCCAAACATCCATTTCGAATTCTGCCGCACTCGCCCCTTGGGAAACCTCGATGATCGAGATGTTTGTGCGCGCGGCTAGTCTGATCGGCTTGCCACGTTCGATTGGCGAAATTTATGGGCTCTTATTTTGTGCGAGACAACCGTTAACCTTTGATGAATTGGAGCAGCGCTTAGGAATCAGTCGAGGCTCGGTCAGCCAAGGGCTTAAGTTGCTCAGACAGTTGGGCGCAGTGAAGCTCCAGTATATCGCGGGGAATCGCAAAGACCATTACGTGCCAGAACTGTCGATGAAACGCCTTGTTCGAGGCTTTGTTCGCGATCAGTTCAGCCCGCACATTGAATCCGGTGAAAGCCGCATCGATCAAGTGCGTGTACTGTTAGACGATGAGAGAGACTCTGCCTTGCGGGAGCACGCTCTACAGCGACTCAGCACGCTCGATACATGGCAGCGGCGCTTTCAGCGCTTACTGCCGATCATGATGGCCGCTTTAGGCGGTGCCAAATTTTTAGAAAATCAATCCGATCAAGAGGACACGGTGATATGACGTTTACCAGTTACTAGCTCCCAGCACGTTTCAGCATTTTAGTTTTCAGCATTTTTTAGCGTTTTAGCCATTCGCTCTCAGTCATCAGCTATTAGTCATCGCGGTCTCGCCGCCAGAAGGTCTCGGAATTTCCCGAACGACCAATGGCGGTAGCGTGTTCTGAAAAGCTGAAACGCTGAAAAGTTGCTGAAACGCTGAAATGCTGCTGAAAAACTGAAACGCTGAAACTATGCGAATCACTAAAAAGCTTCGGGAGCGCACAAAGTCATTTTCGTCGTCGGTAATCCGATTGTATATGGCTCTCCCTAGGGAGCGAATCGAGGTCGCGGTAATTGGTAAGCAACTTTTGCGCTCAGCGACCTCTGTAGCTGCACATACCAGAGAAGCTTCAAGAGCGCGTTCGGATACGGAATTTTATTCTAAGCTAGATGTATTATTACAAGAAGCAGATGAAAGCACGCTGTGGCTTGAACACTTACAACAAGATTGTGGGATTATTGCTAGTCAGACGGAACCCATTCATCAATAATGTAGTGAATTGATTGCTATTTTTACCACGATCCTCGCAAAAATAAGGCGTCGTTAATTATAGCCTTTGTTTCTTTCAGCTTTTAGCTTTTGCCTTCCCTGACCTTTTCAGTCTTTCAGTCTTTCAGTCTTTCAGTCTTTCAGCTTTTCAAAAAGTGCTTTTCCCCGTATTATTCTTTGTCTTATTAGGCTGCTTCACCTCTTGGCTGGTGGTGCATTGCTTGCTTGAAGCGGGCTTTGGCCAAAGCGGAGAGGCGGAGCCTCAGCACCACCATACACATACAGGAGTCATTCCACGCATTGGCGGTGTCGGAATTATCTGTGGATTTGCGGTTACGTATTTGCTGACGTTCTTGTTTCTGGATGACCTAGACAACAAATCACTGGTTCATTATGCCGTCTTTGGCGGTGGGTTTGGCGCATTTTTACTTGGCTTTATTGATGATTTTAAACCGCTCGGTGCGAAGTTAAAGTTACTCGCGCAGATTATCATCGCTATGGCTGCACATGAGTGTGGCCTATCCATTGAGAAACTAACGATTCCCTTTGTTGGGGTCGTTCCCGACCTTGGAATCTTCAGTCTGATTCTGACAGTGGCTTGGTTTGTCGCGATGATGAACTTAATCAACTTGATTGACGGACTTGACGGCCTCGCGGGCGGCGTGGGTCTCATGTTGATGTCGATGCTCGCCTTTTTGGGAATGCAGAATGGGATTGCTTTTTCGATCATTTTGGCGATTGGCATGGCAGGCGCAATCTTAGGCTTCCTATTCCATAATTTTCCGCCTGCTAAAGTTTACATGGGAGATTCGGGGGCCTATTTAATCGGGTATGTAATCGCCGCGCTGGCACTCGTTAATTCCGAGAAGGGCACTGTGCTCGCTGCGATGGTCGCTCCAGTTCTCGCACTCGCGTTGCCAATCGCGGATGTTGCGTTTGCGATGCTTCGTCGTGCGATTAAAGGCCTTCCTTTGTTTCGCCCCGACCGCAACCATATACATCATCGATTGATTCGCTCGGGCCTGTCGCACCGAGGCACGGTCTTAGTTTTATACGGGGTCTCCTTGTGTGCACTGGTAGGAGGGTTGTTAGTGTTTGCGTCGCAAGGTCGCTATCTGGCGATTTTGCTAGGCTTTGCCTTTGTGGTGATTCTTCTGACATTTAGAGGGCAAAAGATTACCGTCTCTTCACTGCAAATGTTACTTTCGGATTCCCTACAAGCACGTAAGGACACACGGAATGCGCTCTATCTTAAGGATTGGTTCATCAGTGAGGCCGAACGAGCGGACTCTGCGAAGAACCTATGGTCCGACTATCGCTTTGTGTTAAAGAAAATGGGTGTTTGCCGGGCAGAGATGAAGATCGGTGAGGAGACGCGGTCCTATTTTGTCCCGAATACGGCACATGAGGATGAAGCGCTTTTATGGGTAGAGACGCATCTCGTTAGGGGTGCCGCTGAAGCTGAGCTGACTTTGTATGCTGAAAAAGACGGTTTTTCAGAGCGCCAGTTTAATTTGATCTGTGATATTGCAGCAGAAGCATGGGGAAAAGCAGGAGTGAAGTGGAAAGAGGTGAATGACTGCCCTCTAGATTTTAACGCAGTAGCGAAATCTACAGACAATTATCGTGCACAGAAGTCTCGTTCGCTTTATCGTCCGACGTATTAGGAATCTTATCAAGCATAGCTCTATGAAAGGTATTATACTTGCGGGGGGCACTGGCTCACGCCTTCACCCCATAACATTGGCTGTATCTAAGCAGTTAATGCCGATTTACGATAAGCCAATGATCTACTATCCTTTATCGGTATTGATGTTGGCGGGAATCAGCGAAGTATTAATCATTACAACACCAGAGGATCAATTTTCTTTTATGAGATTGTTAGGGGATGGTTCTGCGTTGGGATGCCGCTTTGAATATGAAGTTCAAGAAAAGCCGAACGGTCTCGCTCAAGCCTTTGTTATAGGTAAAGAATTTATAGGAAATGAGAAAGTTGCGCTCGTGCTCGGTGATAATATTTTCTACGGAGCAGGGTTTGGTCAGCTTTTACGTAAGCATACTGATCCAGACGGAGCCGTTATTTTTGCGGCATCTGTGAACAATCCGGAACGTTACGGTGTTGTTGAGTTTGACGATGAAATGCGTGCCATTTCTATAGAAGAAAAGCCTGCCATTCCGAAATCGAGTTATGCGGTCCCAGGCTTATATTTTTATGATAACTCGGTAGTCGAAATCGCAGAATCAATTAAGCCATCTGCACGCGGTGAATATGAGATTACGGCAGTCAATGATATGTATCTGAGACGTAACAAACTTAATGTTGGTGTATTCAATCGGGGCATTGCTTGGCTCGATACTGGAACCGTTGCCTCATTAAACGAAGCGTCCACTTTCATACGCGTTATCGAAGAGAGGCAAAATACTAAGATCGGCTGTATCGAAGAAATTGCGTATGGAGCAGGATTTATCAAGAGAGACCAACTTCTTGCTCTCGCAGATCGATATCCTCAATCTGGTTATGGAGATTATTTGAAATCTATTGTGATTGGCCAGTAATTGTATTTCTAAAATTTAGGTTAAATGAAAATACTAGTTACAGGAGGCGCTGGTTTCATTGGTTCAAATTTGGTTCGTTTACTGGTTCAGGATAAAGGGGTGTCTGTGGTTAATTTGGATAAGTTAACTTATGCGGGAAACTTGGAATCTTTATCTGATATTGAAGGCGCAGATAACTATCAGTTTGAGCAAGTGGATCTGTGTGATGCGCAGGTAGTGAATTCTGTGCTTAAGAAGCATCAACCCCACGCCATTATGCACTTAGCTGCAGAGAGTCATGTCGACCGTTCGATCGATGGGCCAGGGGAGTTCATTCAGTCTAATGTCATCGGCACTTTTAACCTGCTACAGGCAAGCTTAGCCTATTGGCGAAGCTTGCCTGTAGCAGGTGATGCTCAATCTTTGATGACCAATGCTGGATCAGGAAACGATCCTCACTCCTCACTCATCGACCCTCAGTCATCGCCGACTCAGTCGACTTTCCGATTTTTGCACGTTTCCACCGACGAGGTCTACGGCTCTTTAAGCCCTGAAGACTCTGGTTTTTCGGAGACGACTCCCTATGATCCGCATTCCCCTTATTCAGCCTCGAAGGCTGCTTCAGATCATTTAGCCCGAGCCTGGGGTGATACGTATGGGCTGCCTGTGATGGTTACCAATTGTTCGAACAATTATGGTCCGTATCAGTTCCCCGAAAAGTTAATCCCAGTAGTGATTTTGAAATGCCTACGAGGTGAGCCGATCCCTGTTTATGGGAAAGGTGAGAATATTCGCGACTGGCTGTATGTTACCGATCATGCAGAAGCGCTGTATACCGTGTTAACTAAAGGCCGAGTCGGGGAGACTTATAACATTGGTGGCAATAACGAACGACAAAATATCGAGTTGGTGAGAATGCTCTGTCGCATCCTCGATGAAGCACGTCCGATGGTGGATGAGCATCAGCCTACAGCTGAAGCGTTCGAGTCTCCAGTTACTAGTTCTAGTGATGATGGGAATGAGAACTCACAACTCGAACAACTGCGTAGCAGTTCCAACTCGAACTCGGTCGGTTACGAAAGTTTGATAAGTTTCGTAACCGACCGGCCTGGCCATGATTTACGCTATGCGATCGATCCCACGAAAATACGCGATGAGTTAGGATGGGAGCCCAAGGAAGATTTTGAATCGGGTTTTCGTAAAACCGTTCAATGGTATCTCGATAATCAAGAGTGGTGGCAGCGCATTTTGAGCGGCGAGTATCAGTTGGATCGCCTCGGAAAAGATGATTGATAATGCTCGATGCTGGATGGGGAATGAATGATTTATCAAATTGTAGCCGGACGCGTAAACTTTTGGGTCATCGCCGATTAGTGGGGAAGTGATGCTTAGATCGAGGCTCTCTCAAGATTCTAGAGTCGCTTATGAGTGATGTTTGTAGGACGTGCCTCTCGAAGAGGGCGCGTTATGGCGTGCGGAAGGAATCAACACGGCCTTTGCTGCGTAAAGAACCGCGTTCTACACCAGAACATATCTCGATCATCAGACATACTCGCGTAAATTAAATCATACAAAAATGTGTATAAAGATATGCTGCAAAAGAGAGGTGTCTTAGCTTGTTTCGATCATGAGCTTGCCGAATGGCTAAGACGGAGCGGTTCTTACACATGCCTAATCTATAGCAGAGGTATGCAACATCCAAGGTAGCCAGCATTCATCAATGCTTGTCCCGCTAAATGACAGAAAAAGGAATGATGGTTTATCAATTGATTAGTTCGCGTTTGGTGGATTGTCCTGTGGGTATCTTTGTAGAGGAGCCGATGGCTTTTTCGGAGATGTATCCTGCCCGCGTTGACTATGTCTTATCTGATTCGGTCTCGATCCCAGTTGTCGGTTTAGAGCATTTAAAATATATGAAACTAGCTGTAGGTCGACCACGCGATTTACTGGATATAGAAGAACTGAATCAGTTGAGTGAAGCTACGGATGAAGCAGTCTGAACAAGATCAATGGCGAAGTGGAACTTGGGCGGGGGCGGAGCAAGCGCGCCGTGCAGCCGATCGCCGCTTGAGTCTGTGGCAAAAATTAGAATGGAATGCAGCAGCACTCAAACTTGCCGCGGAGCTGAAACGTAAGTCTCAATTGCAGTCTCAGACCAGAGCTAGGGGATATATCCAATTAATCCATCGCAGTAAATCCATGTTTATCCGCGTGCATCCGTGGCTAAAACCACACGCCGACTTGTCCCATAACCTTTAGCCCCATCCCACTGACCATCAGCAACCATCGATCATCAGTTATCAAAAGTAACTCGCGCCGCTCCCGAATTACGTTTCAAGAATGGCTAGTTGTGCTCTTCGCGTCGCTCACACTAGCGTTCACCGCGTGGGGCTTCGCCGGAGTCATCGCATGGACAGTCGACGTCATGTTAGTCGGTAGTCTTCTGACCTTTATCGCGGCGATTATTACTTTCAGATTTTCAGCATTTCAGCATTTCAGTTTTTCAGCGTTTCCGTATTTCAGCTTTTCAAAAAAGGCGCTCACTCAGTTATTGTTTTCTGCGCCTTTCTGGTTCTCCTTCCTCTTCCTTATCTATATCTCCATCCAAGCACTCAATCCGTCCGTCGCAGTGGTGAGTGATGAAAGTGGATGGTGGGTTGAATCGACATCAGCTCCATTTGGGGAAGCATGGCCTTCGAGTGTTCGCTCTGATTACAATGAGATGAATGCGTTTCGGGTGCTCAAATGGTTTGCCGCCAGTTTTCTGCTCATGTGGGGGATTTTGATAGGCATCTCTCGCCGTAAGGCCGCTTCGATCATTCTTTGGTCGCTGATTCTTAGTGGTAGTGGAATGGCCTTTGTCGCAATACTTCAAGATATGACCGAGGCCGACAAAGTTTTGTGGACCTTGAAGTCGTCGAATGAGCAGTTCTGGGGCTCGTTTTTCTACCGGAATCAAGGGGTTGCCTATTTAAATGGTATTCTGATTGGAACTGGAGTCTTGTATTTTTATTATGCGAAGCGTGCCATCGAGCGCGCACAGCATGGCGGCCCGCACTTTTTACTTTTTTTATTGTTCGCACTGGTGGCCAGTTCTGTAGGCTTAGCGCTCTCTAGAGGGGGAATTCTCGTTGCCTCAATCTTAACAATCGGCTTTCTTTTTTTACTTATGCTGCAACGCGTCTTTGCAGTGTTCAGCACCCGGAATTCCTGGGCGATTGCTGGCATCACCGGATTCGTATTAGTAGGAGGCGCGTACGGCATCGGCAAGCAAGTGGATCTGAAAGCTATTGAGGAACGCTTCGGAGATGTGGGGGCGACAATTGATAATGCGGAGAGCGACGCCCGAATGATTTCAAGCAAAGCCACCTGGGACATGGCACAAGACCGTCTATGGCTCGGCTGGGGCGCGGGTTCATTTCGTTATATTTTCCCGATCTACCAGCACAATTATCCAGAACTCTTTTATAGTCGCTATCATAAAAAGAAAGACCAGTGGATGGGGCGAAAAGTATTTCATTATGCCCATAATGACATACTACAATTTTTAGCCGAATACGGCATCATCGGCTGCAGTCTATTGTTACTGAGTTTAGCTACCCTTCTTTTCCCCGTCGTTCGCCAGCTTTTTAGTGCCTCATCCTTACAGAGTCTCTTTTTAATCCTTGGTCTCGCCACGATCGCCGCCCACGCCTTCCTCGAATTTATCTTAAATAGTCCCGCGTATTGGGTGGCAATGGTCGGACTGCTTGCCGCCCTAGCGAAGCTCTTCGAGCTTGAGTGGAAGCGGCGGTTCGCTGTTTAGAGTTTAAGTTGTTGGTTTGAGTGGAACGGATCCGCCGTTGTTCGAGAGTACAGTTTGAGTTCTAGTTCAGAGTTATAAGCAAACGTTTTTTAGGTGCGGTCTCTGTATGTTTCATCAAACTTATCGGGAGTAATTTTTGCATGATTTAATTTACGTGAGTATATCCGATAATCGAGACATGTTCCGGAGTAGAATGCGGTGCTACGCGCAGCAAAGGCCGTGTTGAGCCCTTCCGCACGTCATAACGCGCTCGCTTCGAGAGGCACGTCCTAGAAACATCACTCATAAGCGACTCTAGAATCCTTAGCTTTCTTGAGAGAGCTCATGCCTTGCGCCGCTCCGCTCATCTTCTACGCACTTGGAACATCGATCACCCGTTCCTCCCCTAAAAAGTAGCAACTCTAAACTAGAACTAGCAACTCGAACAACGGCGCAGTCGTTCTCAGCGTCAGTTACATCATGTAAGATAAGCGTGTTATAAGCGGTTATAAGCGGTT
>JABBCA010000023.1 GCA_018607135.1 Opitutales bacterium | reverse complement strand
TCAGTTGTGCTAGAAATGGCACCGGGGGTTCGAATCCCTCCTTCTCCGCCATTTATGTTCAAATACGAACCCTGTTTAGTTTTTTTTAGAGCCGTGGAAGCTTCTCTAAACAAGGACTTTATGTAAAAGTCGAAATCGAGGCGGTACCAAGAAGTTCGTATTTGGGTCACGACAGAGCCTTCAGGCAGCATGGATTCGACTTTTTCTGGCTCAATTTGCGATACACGAATTTCCCGCATCAAGAGTGTCATTAGCTTCAATCGCTCTTCAAAAGTGATCAGCGAAAAGAGGTCTTCGAAGTTTCTCAGCGCTTCGGCGACTAGTGTCTCGTCAGTGGTGGCACGTTCGATTAGATCGATTTCGTTTCTGATTTGATCACGTTGCCTTTCCGCTTCCTCGTGCGCCTTCGACAATTCATCGGCTTCCTTCAGTAGCTTCTTGGTAAAATTGCCAGCGCCTTTTTGCTTCGCGAGTGTCAGACAATTAGTCAGCTCAGAATTAATCCGTTTAATCTCTTTACTAATCGCTGCCAGTTTTGATTTAAGAGGTCGCAGTGATTTTTGCTGACGAGAGGCCGCCCCTTTAATTGTGGCTTTAATGATTTCGGGATGTCGACCGAGTTCGCCGACGCAGCGTGTCACAAATGCATCAAATTGAGGTGCTGGCAGACTGCGCAGTGCACAGTCGCAATCCTTCCCGTGACGGATCACCTCTTGGCAGGTGTAGTAGGCTCTTTGATTGCCGTCTTTGTCTTTCTTGCCACCGGGTTTCGGGCTCATCGCGCAATTGCAGTGACCGCAGGTGATAAGACCCTTAAGGGGCAGCTCATATTTGTTGCGACTCTCCCTTAACTTTTTCGGAAGATTACGTCCATTTAGCGAGTCGTTGGCTTGTTGCCATCGTTTGGCTGAAACAATCGGCTCCCAAAGTGCTTGATATTCACTGCCATTATGAATTCTCACTGCTTTGTAGTCTGGGCGAGTAATTAATCGTTTTATTTTGTCAGCGGTCCACCGTTGGCCGCCGATGTTGCGTTCCTCCGCTTCGCCTTCTTTGTAGACGCGTGCCTTCGTCCGCGCACCCTGCGAATTTACCGCTTTGGCAACGGCTGCCGGACCGCTCAACTCGGTCATTAGCTGGAACATCTTTTTTACAAACTTTGCCTCTTCGGGAACTTGGATCATTGATCGGTTCTTTTTATCCAGATCGTAGCCATAAGGGGCCATTCCTGGATGCTTGTAGCCTTCTTTGGCTTCTTCCTCAAATTTATCGCAAAGTCGCTGCGAGGTCATTTCACGTTCAAATTGGGCGAATGTGAGGAGCAAATTAAGGAACGCCCTTCCGATAGCTGTGGTCGTATCGATGCTCTCTGTAGCAGAGACCAGCTCGACTCCATATTCTTCGCAGATTTCCCAAAGATCGTAGAAGTCTTTAATCGACCTCGTGAGTCGATCCAGTTTGTAAACGACGATGATATCGACCTCGTTCGACTTAATCATTGTGATCAATTCTTTCATGCCGGGTCGTTTCAAATTCTTGGCTGAATATCCGGGGTCGTGGATCGTTTTTACCTGTTTCCAACCGTCCAGTTCGTGCAAGCGGATACAGCGCTTCGCGAATTTCTTCTGCGTCTCGATACTATTATTCTCTTTTCGGGCCTGCTCGTCGGTGCTTACACGGCAGTAAACGACGCAGCGCAGCAACTGAATAGCTTCTGTGGCTAGATGTTTGAGTGCTTTTTTCATCATAGTGTTCTATTTTAATTTTTAGTTTCCAGATTTGGAGGCGACGCGGTAGCGAGCTCCACGACCTTTGCCCTCAGCAACCAGATCTCCAGAATCGACCAGTTCGGCGAGGCGACGACGTGCCGTTGAACGAGTCATCCCCATTTTTTCGATCACGTCCGCTGTCGAGATTGAGCCGAACCTTGTCGTCATTTGAATAATGGGGCTGTCGTGGACTACTTCGTGAGCCTCGCCATTTAGTTCTTCATTTCTTGTGGTTTCTTTTTCGATAACTCGCACGCGCGATTGCAGGAGTAGCTCGACGCCACGGGAGAGGATCTCGCCGATCTCACCGAGGCGCTCTTCGCTTCCTAAACTGTCTACTGCATTGCGCATGTAAGCAGTATTGGGCGAAAATATAAAAAAAGAACGTTACCAAGGGGGGTTCTGAATACCTACGATCTTGTCTTTGTAGCAACATTGAGTGAGACTGTCCACATGAGCACCATTAAGATGAAAGACCAGACAGACAAAAAAAACGCCTATCCAAACTCTTCAGTTGAGCGCCTTCGCAAGGTTACTGGCTTATCGCAAACGGAGTTTGCTGCGCTCTGTAATATCAAAATCAACTCATACAAGACGCTGATTAAGAGGCAGGACGGCAATGGTGGCGGCTTGAGCGCAGAAAATGCTTACCGAATCGCTGCAGTCACCGGAGTTTCTCCGAAACGTCTGTTACAGAACCAGCTTAGGCCGAACGGTGAATCTGGTAAATTCACCAAACATGACTATAGGAATTACCAAAGTTCATTTAATTTCGCTAGTCAGGTTTGGAGGAATGACATCGTAAATATTATCCAAACGCGGTTTGAGGAGACTATCGATTTGCTTGTAGATCGGGAGGGTCTTGGCTTTCTTTCCACCCTCTTTTTTCTAGGAACAGAACTTGATAAAATAAATGCGGCTATCGGACTTCAACGAGATGACAAAGGCAAAAAAATGGAGCCCACGGTCAATGAACTTGCGCGGGCTATGGCTGATCAAGTTCCGGAAGCTACCGACCAGTTATTCGGAGACCGCTGGCGAAAGTGGAAAGTAGAAGAATTCTCAGAATCGATGAAGGAGGCCGAAAAAGAAGCTAAGGCGTTTCTCAAATTAAATCCCAAGAAACGAAAAGTAAAAAAGACCCGCAAGCCAAAGAAACTGAAAAATGCTCAAGAGGCCTAGTCCAGAGACTGGGAACCCTCTTAACCTATCGGGCAATAATGGATTTGAGATACGGATATGGAGCTCACAGCCTTACCATTCCGAGTTACTAGGCCTTATGTATGGACGAATGACTAAGGTCACATACGTCCCAGATTTCTTTATCCGCGAAGAATTGATATACGTGGAGTGTAAAATGGAGGAACACCTCGAAAAAGACAGCGACTAATGCCAGTATTTGGATCGTAGCGTTTGGTTAGATCCAGTCGATCAAGAGCATGTAAATGACGTAGGCGCATATTTCATAATTTAAACTGATGCTCACATCGGCTCTGGAACGCACAGGCATATTGCACTGCATTGATCACAAATTCAAATCTGGCGATCGGAAATCGCTATTGACTTGGAATAATTCCGAGCTGTATTCATTCCAACTTGTTCATGTTAAAAAAATACACAGCATATTGCCTTACCCTGATGATGGCAATGAACGGCCTACTAGCTACTGCTGGTGGGGCGGTGCTGTGCCTGCATGATCATAATTTTGGTCATGTGCTCACGGGGCAACACTCTGATCATGGTGACACATGCCATGGACATGAGACGGAATCACACAATCACGATTCCCATTCCGGCGAAGCAGATGATGGCCTTTCTGCAGTTAGTGACCAACACTGCATCGACATTTTGATCAGCTCATCGAATGAGCCGATACAGCGAGTCGCTGATTTTATTTCGATTAAGAAACCAGTAGCCGCAAACCACTCGTATCAGCTATTTGTTCCGATCATTAAAGCAAACGCGGCTCCTCAGATACGTTTAGCGACACGAGCGCCACCCATTTTCTGTGGCACATTAGAGCAGTGTGTGCGCACGACAGTGCTCCGAATTTAAAACCTGATTAGTGAAATATGCACGTAGGATTTCCTTCGTGTGACTTTGGCACGTTCGAACGTGTCTTATGACGATTTCAACTAAACAGGTTTTTTCATGCACACATATAACTATTTACTGACAACATTATTCATTTTCTACGCTTCTCTGGCATATGCTACGCCAGAGAGCTCTCTAAAACTCACAAGCCAAGACGCTGTTGCACTGGCTTTGCAGAAGAACCAGTCGTTACAGGCTGCTCGTTCTGCAATTAATGAAGCGGGTGCTTACTCGCAATACGCAGGCAGGCTCGACAACCCTGAACTCAATTTGGGTTATGCGTCCGATCGCGCTTTCAACGATGAGGGGGAACAGTCTTACTCCATTGGCTTCGAGCAACGCTTTCCGATTACCAATCGACTCAAGCGACTAAAGAACGTCTCTGCCATTGAGGTCAAACTCGCCGAGGCGGAACTTCTCAATCAGCAGAGGTTGCTGATACGCGATGTCGAAGGCTCTATGGCACTGATCGCCAGTCTCGACAAACAACTGTCTCTGCTGAGTGGAATGATTCGGCTGCAGGAGGAATTTGCGGCATTTATGGAGAAGAGAATCGACGCTGGCGAGGCGTCGACACTCGCTTTGAATCAGGTGCGTGTCGCACTGTTTTCAGTAAAGCAGGAGATTGAAAATCGGACGAAAGAACGTAATCGAGCACTTGGAGACTTACGTAGCCTCCTTGGCCTTGAGCCAGATCGTGAGCTAGAGGTGCTCGCCGATTCGGTCCAAATGCCAACGCTACCTGAGATGGAAGCATTCAACTTGGATGACCTAAAGCAGCATCCCGAGTATCAACTTCGAGCCTTACTTGCGGATATCGCGCAGGAGCAAACAAATTTGGCTAAAGCCAGTCGCTGGGCTGACATCGCAGTAGAAATTTTCTTTGAAGAAGAGAAATCCGTCGATGAGCCGGATGGTTTAGGTCGAGATCGTTTCTTCGGGATCGGTGTCTCGATTCCACTCCCCCTCCGGAGTAATTACCGTGGTGAAGTTGAAGCCAGTCGCTTTCGCGAAAAGCAGATTTACCATGAGATGAACGCTATGTCGCTGCAGTTACAAAACGATGCTGAAGCACTGCGCAGTAATGCCGCTGCAGCCTATAAACAAGCGTCCACCTACAAAGAAAGCGCACTGAAGTTGGTGGAGCAAAACCACAAAGACATCAATGCAGCGTATGCTGCTGGACTCGTCGACCTCGGCGAAGTCTTTCGAGTGCAAGAACAGCACTTAAACATCCAAACCGCTCAACTCGATCTCTGGCATGAGCTCGAGCAAATCTTGATTGAATGGCGCGCAGCTACTGCTCGCAACCTTTCGACTCACTCTATCGGAGACCTTTCCAATGAAACTAAATAGCATAATTTTCCTTTCTCTACTCTCAATCTCCACAATACACGCAGCTGAAGAAGCGCGTGCACAAAATACAATCATTCTAGACGAGATTGCGGTCAAAAACCTCCGCATTCAAACTGAAGAGGCCGAGGAGCGTGACTTTGAAACCACAGTCTTCGCGATCGGACGCATCGAAGAAATTCCGTCCAGTCGCTCAGTCCTGTCATCACGTATTGCAGGGCGGGTCAGCGCACTGAATGCGTTCGAAGGCGATACCGTTGAGGCAGGCGAAGTTTTGGCTGTCGTCGAAAGTCGTCAGTTGGGGGATCCACCGCCCAGTGTGGAGCTCAAGGCACCTCAAGGTGGCTTAGTCGTCGCCTCACATGTCAGACTTGGACAACCAGTGGAGCCATCGGCCGAATTACTGGATATTTCAGACCGCTCAAAGTTGTGGGCTGTGGCCAAAATCCCGGAACAAGAAGCGGCTCAAGTCGCGATTGGGACTGCTGCACGAATTCACATCCCAGCACTCGGCGATGAGGTGTTCGAAGCCGAACTGACACGCTTTGGCGTCGAAGCAGACCGCGAGGCAGGCACCATCGAAGCGATTTTTGAATTAGATAACGTAGATGGAAAATTGCGTCCTGGCATGCGGGCAGAATTCTCTGTCGTGCTCGATTCACAGCCTTTTGTCCTCTCAGTTCCACGCACTGCAATTCAAGGAGACCCCGCCAGCCGAGTCGTTTTTGTTAAAGACTATGAGCTGCCAAATGCCTTCATTCGAGTCCCCGTCACACTCGGCGGAGAAAACGACGCATATGTCGAAGTGCTCAACGGGGTATTCCCAGGCGATGAAGTCGTTGCACAGGGTTCCTATGCACTCAGTTTTGTCGGTGGAGGCTCAGGTATGTCACTCAAGGAAGCACTTGATGCTGCTCATGGGCATGCCCATGCCGAAGATGGATCCGAGCTGACCGAGGAAGACAGTGCCTCTGGCGATCCAGACGATCATGGCCATGCTGAGAACTCTAAAGCCAGTGGAGCTCTCACTAAGCCACTCATGATATATGCGGGATTAGTGACGCTCTTCGCGTTAGTTACCACGCAGATGCTCTTGAAGCGTCGACAAAAGGAAAGCGAGGCGTCGGATGCTTAATAAGCTCATTCAGTTTTCGCTTTCGCAAAGGCCACTCATATTAGCACTGGCCTTGGTGCTCTTCATCTTAGGCATCAAAACAGCCAGCGAGCTTCCTGTTGAAGTGCTGCCGGACTTAACCAAGCCAACCGTCACGATTCTCACGGAATCCGCAGGTTTCTCCCCTGAAGAAGTCGAAACCCTGGTAACCATACCACTTGAAAACTCATTGATGGGAGTCACTGGCGTGACGCGTCTACGATCGGTAAACGATATTGGCCTTTCCTTGATCTTCATCGAATTCGAATGGGGCACCGATATCTATCAAGCACGTCAGTTCGTGCAGGAGCGCCTAACAGGAGCCAGTGAAACACTTCCGGATGGGGTCAGCCCTTACATGACGCCAGTCGCCTCCTTAATGGGCAATATCATGCTGGTAGGACTCGTTGACCCATCGGGGAACACAGAGCCGATGGACCTTCGAACCATTGCCGACTGGACGGTCTCCAGGCGTCTGCAATCCATCCCTGGGGTGGCTGAAGTGCTCGGCATGGGGGGCGGTGTCAAACAACTGCAAGTTCAGCCCAATCCAGATAAAATGTTGGCGTTGGGGATTGACTACGAAGCACTTCGAGAAGCTGCCGCCAATGCGGTGAGTAATCGAACTGGAGGCTTTCTAACCGAGTCCGCCCAAGAGATTATGGTGCGCAACCTAGCCATGACGACAGACCTCGATGCAATTGGTAATACGGTGGTCACACACGTCAATGATCGCCCGATCCGTATCAAAGATGTCGCTACAGTTGCTTGGGACATCGAACCGATGCGCGGAGATGCAGGCATGGGAACCAAGCTATTGGATGACGCGGACACGAAGGGCTATCCCGGCGTGATCCTAAGCGTCACGAAGTCCCCTGGGTTCGACACATTGGCACTCACCGATCAAGTCGAAGCCGCGTTGGAGGATTTGAAAACCTCAATGCCCGAGGGCGTGGAACTTGTGACATTGTATCGTCAGTCCGACTTCATCGACCTTGCCGTGGGGAATCTGGAAGAAGCCTTGCGTGATGGTGCCATCATGGTGGCCGTGATCTTGTTCCTTTTCTTACTGAATGTGCGTATCACACTGATTACTCTCACCGCGATTCCATTATCTTTAGGAATGACAGTGCTGGTATTTGGCCTCTTGGATTTGAGCGTCAACTCAATGACACTCGGTGGGCTTGCGGTGGCCATTGGTATGGTGGTCGATGATGCCATTGTGGATGTCGAGAACGTATTCCGACGACTACGGGAGAATGCGATGCTCGATGAACCACGAAATAGACTAGAGGTCATCGCCAAAGCATCTGCCGAAGTCCGATCCTCGATCTTATATGCAACCGTGCTGATTATTCTGGTTTTCTTGCCGCTGATGGCTCTGAGCGGGGTCGAGGGGCGACTGTTCACTCCGATTGCAGTCGCTACTATTGTCAGTATGGCAGCGTCCTTTCTCGTTTCACTCACAGTGATACCAGTTCTGAGTTCGTATTTGCTGAAGCCCAAAGCGGGGCAAAAGCATGCAGACGGTGTCATCGAGCGAGGTTTCAAGAAACTGTTCAATGTGACTTGGTTGCGTTTTTCACTCTCGCAACCATTGATTGTGCTGTTCGCAACGGGAGCACTTGTTGTGGCTGCAGGCATCTCATTTACAAAAATGGGCGGCAACTTCCTGCCGGCATTTCGGGAGCCTACCGTTCTAGTCGCCATGACGACAGCTCCAGGAACCTCACTTAAACAAACACGTGAACTAGCCGATACCGCTCAGGATCTACTACTGAAGATCCCTGAAATTGAAACAGTCGGCTATCGGGTCGGCCGCGCCGAACGTGGGGATCATGTTGTGCCTGTCTCGACCGTGGAAATCGACATCGAATTCACTCACGACGTGAAGCGTGAACGTAGCGAGATCTTGGAAGATATTCGCAGCACCATGCAGACCATCCCTGGAACTTTTAGTGCGCTCAGCGGGCCATTGGCAGACCGTATCGGTCACATGCTCAGTGGTGTCTCAGCCAAGGTAGCCGTTAAGGTCTTCGGCCCCGATTTGGATGAGTTGCGTCGCATCGGCACTGAAATTGCCGAGATCGCACGCGAAGTGCCGGGAATGGAAGAAGCACGTGTCGAGCAGCAGGCACCCATCCCACAACTTCGAATCGAGGTGGATCGTAAACGCGCCATGGCTTATGGAGTGACACCAGGTGCCCTCAATGCGGAACTCTCTGCGCTCATGGGAGGCGAAGCTGTGAGTGAAATCTACGAAGGGCAACGCGTCTACGACCTAGTCATACGCTTGCCATTGGAGTGGCGAGAATCACCCCAAAAACTATCGAAGCTCTACATTGACACTCTGAGCGGGCAGCGAATCCCACTCAGTTATGTCGCGGATATAAGGCACGCGACGGGGCCCAACAACATCTTGCGGGAAAACACCGTGAGACGTTTTGTGGTTTCCATCAATCCGACCGTCGACGACTTGAATGCCGCGGTCGAGGAGTTGCAGCGCGAGGTCAACGAACGGGTGAAGCTCCCTGAAGGCTATACGCTCTCTTACGAAGGCGAATATGAAGCACAGGCCAAAGCAAAACGGACGATTCTGATCACATCGGCAATCGTGCTCTTGGTCATCTCGTTTCTACTCTACAGTTACTTCAAGAATTTTGCGTTTGTGCTACTAGTCTTCACCATCGTGCCGATCTCTCTAGTTGGCAGTATATTCCTGACGGGGATGACGCTGAACAATATTAGTATCGCCACTCTTGTCGGTTTCATCGCGGTGAGTGGGATTGCGGCGCGTAATAATATTATGCTGATTTCGCACTATCTTCACCTAATGCGCCATGAAGGCGAGCGATTTACCCGAAAGATGGTCGAACGAGGCACGCAGGAACGCCTAATCCCGATTCTCATGACTGCAATCTCTGCTGGCCTTGCTCTGGTGCCGCTTCTCTTAGCAACCGATGAACCGGGAAAAGAAATCCTAAATCCAATTGCAGTCGTCATCGTCGGAGGCCTCGTCACCTCCACCCTACTGGGGCTCGGTGTGACGCCTGCGATTTTCTACACCTTCTGCCGCAAGTCGGCGGAAACATCCGTCCAACGCAAATCTGCTGCGTCTGAATAATCACACATTACAAATACATACATATACTATGAAATACAAAAAAACACTACTCACTACGTTGATCACATTCGCTTTGCTTTCGTGGAGCACCAGCTATGCGGATCACCACGGAAATGATGCGGACCATGACCATTCTGCTCACGAAGGCCACGATCATGCAGCGCATGCCAAGGCAAAGCCAGAAGAGGACCACTCCGACCATGACCACGAGGCTCACGAAGACGATCATGATGAGCACGACCATGGCGATGTGAAAGCAGGCCCCAATGGCGGTCGTATCATCACATCGGTTGAACCCCATCTAGAATTCTTCGTGACTGATACGCGACTCATACAGATCACGTTCCTCAATGACGACGGCAAAGCTGTCGCTCCGAAAGATCAGGCGCTCTCGCTTATAGGTGGTGACCGTCAAAACCCTGTCCGTCTACGCTTCACGAAGAAAGGCAGCGTTCTACTGTCCGATAAAGCTCTGCCAGAGGGTAACAACCTACCGATCGTTCTCTCGATTAAGGCAGATGCGAAATCGAAAACCGTTCGCGAGAAATTCAATCTAAACCTCAGCGACTGCCCGACTTGCAAATACAAGGAGTATGCCTGTGTCTGCGAACACGGAGAAGATAGTCACGAAGGACACGACCATTAAGCTGAAGAAATAAACTGCTGGCGTGTATTCACGCCAGCAGTTCGCAGCCAAAACAAAGGACATTAACAATGGGACACGATCACAACCACTCTCACGGCACTGAAAATGTCAGCGACGGCGTTCTATTGTGGACGGTCATTGTTAATTTAGGACTCTCGGTCTTCGAATTTGTCGCTGGGGCGATCTCGGGGAGCGTGGCCTTGATGGCCGATGCGCTGCATAATACCAATGATGCTGCGGCACTGCTCATCGCCTATATTGCCCGTAAGATTTCCCGCAAGGGTGCTGACGAGCAATATACTTTCGGGTATCGACGAGCCGAGCTGATCGGCGCGATGATCCAGTTGACCGCACTGATACTCGTAGGGCTATACCTCATCTACGAGGCGGTGCGCCGATTCTTCGACCCCGAGCCACTACTTGGGGGCTGGATCATGACAGCGGCTGGCGTCGCACTCGTGGTGGATGTAATTACCGCTTGGCTCCTGTGGTCGATGTCCAAGGGAAGCCTAAATGTGAAGGCAGCGTTCCTACATAACCTGACCGACGCCGGTGCTTCAGTCGCCGTCTTGCTTGGCGGCGCTGCGATTCTATGGCTCGATTGGACTTGGGTGGATCCCCTTATCACACTCATCATCGCGGGATATATACTCTATATGTCATTTGGCATGTTAAAGAAAACCTCGCGTATCCTGATGGAAGGCACCCCCACCAATCTCTCTGTGGATGAGATCAAGGAGGCCTTGCAAAACCTCGATGGAATCGAAAATGTGCACCATATCCACGTGTGGGAGCTCGACGAACATCACCGTGCACTTGAGGCGCATGTCGTGATCGGGGAAGCCTCCAGCATGGAGGAACTGGAATCAATCAAGGAGACGGTCAAAACCTACTTGAGAGAACACTTTTCGATTCACCACAGCACCCTAGAATTCGAATCAGCGGAAAATCGCTGCCACAATATCAAAGGCGGAGCAAATTGCAGTTCTTAGGCTCACTGCTCTGAGGTTCCAGTCCGGTCTAAGAAATTTCAGTTCCTCGATGCCACTGCACTGAAAAGGAAGACGCTGAGTGCTCAGAAAAAATAGTGACGAAGTCTCATCAAAGATACGATGCCCTCCAGTGTCATGGACGGACACCAGAGGGCACCGTTTCCTAGGGTTTAGTGTGAATGGCCGGAATGGTCGTCTTTCTTTATCGGCATCTTTCCATGCTTAGAATCGTCAGAATGTTCTGCACTTCCGGCGATTTTCTTTTTAACGCTGCCGCAACGTAGCATCATCGATCCGTAGTATGGGTTGGATACGGTTTTCTCGGACTGGATCCACTGACCGCCTTTGTTATCGAATGCCATTGGGCAGAATGCGGTGTAAAGCGGTGTGTCGGCGGTAGTGCCGACATGCTGAATCAGCGAGGTCATCTGCTGGGACAGATCCAAAAAGGCAGTGCGTGCCACTTTGATGTCTTCCGCCCCTGAGATTGTCTTTGCTGGATTGCTCAGATCCATGGCTTCTTCGTGAGCTCCCCCCTCGTGCGGCGCATGTTTCATCGCTTTAAGAAAAGCGGCGGCGCCTACTTGAGCAGCTTGCAGATCGTCAGCCGCCAAGCCTTTTTGCATGGAGAGGTATGGATCGACTAATGTATCGACGAACGTAGGTTTGAAGGCGTCACTGTGCGCTTGAAGCACAGAAATGCTTAGTAGTAGGCCCAGAGCCATGTGTAGTATGTTTTTCATATTTCTATCTTTATTTTTGTATTACTATTTTTTGGGTGAAGTGAACCGGTGTGCGATTTCCGCTAGTCCGCAGTAAAGCACGGGCACCACGAAGATGGTGAGGATGGCGAGTAGCATGCCACCGAAGGATGGAATTGCCATCGGGAGCATAATGTCAGATCCACGCCCGGTAGAGGTGAGCACTGGAAGTAACGCCAGAATCGTAGTGGCACTCGTCATCAAAGCAGGACGCACGCGACGCGACGCGGCTTCGATCACCCGCTGGTGAATCTCGTCCCGGTTCATCGGAGGTGATTCTCTGAAGCGTTGTTCAAGATAGGTCGACATGATGACGCCGTCGTCGGTTGCGATGCCGAACAAAGCGAGAAAACCGACCCAAACGGCGACACTTAGATTGATCACGTCCATCTGGAAAAGTTCACGCAGATTATGCCCAAACAAGTTCAGGTCAAAGAACCAAGGCTGCGCATACAGCCAGAGCATGATGAATCCACCCGACCAAGCGAATGCGATCCCAGAGAAGACGAGCATGGTGGTGGCAAAACGCTTGAACTGGAAATAGAGGATCAACCAAATGGCGAAGAGCGCAATAGGCAGAACGACACGTAGCCGCTTCTCTGCACGCACTTGGTTCTCGTAGCTACCCGTGAATTTATAGCTCACTCCGGCTGGTATGTTGAGTTCGCCACTATCGATTTTTTGCTGAAGAAACTCGCTAGCCTGCTCAACGACTTCAACCTCAGCAAAACCGTCGCGCTTATCAAAGATGACGTAGCCGACAAGAAAGGTGTCCTCACTCTTAATCACTTGAGGTCCTCTGACGTAGTTAATCGAAGCCAGCTCACGCAGTGGAACTTGAGTGCCATCGGGTGCAGCGACTAAGACCTGTTCAATGGATTCGATGCTGTCACGCCGCTCGCGCATATACCGCACGCGGACAGGATAGCGTTCACGACCTTCGACCGTCATTGTAATCGGCTTTCCGCCAACGGCAACCTCGATCACGTCCTGCACCATTTTAATTGTGATACCGAAGCGGGCAATGGCATCACGATCGATGTCGATTTCCAAATAGGGTTTGCCGACAATTCGGTCGGCCAACACGGCCTCGGCTTTGATGGAAGGCACCTGCTTGAGAGAGTCCTCGATGTCCAACGCGACCTGTTCGAGTGTTTCCAAATCCGGGCCGTAGACTTTCAGGCCCATCGGTGCCCGCATACCACTTTGCAGCATGACGATGCGTGCGGCAATAGGCTGAAGCTTAGGTGCGGAGGTCGTCCCGGGGATCGTGGCTGCCTTTACGATTTCATCCCAGATATCGTCAGGACTCTGAATCTCGTCGCGCCACTGTCGGAAAGGACGACCGTCTTCATCCGCTACTAGATCGCCGGATGCGTCGCGCTCAAACACGCCCGCAGCGTGATCATAAGCAAAAGTCAGGATCCGACCATCCTCATCGCTTAGATACTCCGACTTATAATTGATAATCGTTTCGATCATGGAAATCGGCGCAGGATCGAGCGGACTTTCAACGCGCCCCAATTTACCCACCGCCATCTCCACTTCTGGAATCGCGTTGATTGCCATGTCCTGTTTGCGCAGCACATCCATGACCTCGCCGATGGAGGCATGCGGCATAGTCGTTGGCATCAAAAGATAGGAACCTTCATCGAGGTCCGGCATAAATTCTTTGCCCAACCCGGGCACTGCATGGGCCACTGCTACATAGGGATCAGATTTTTTAACAAATTCAGGCATCCACCCAAAAACCTTCCCCCAGCCCAACCAGATTGTGAACCCGAAAAGAATAATACACACACAACCAGCGAGAAAAACTGTTTTCGCTTTTAAGAGGAAAGCGAGGATACGCCCATAGAAATGGACGAACACATAGAAGAATCCTAAAAGTCCACCAATGGTGAGAACGACAAAGAGAAAGTTCATCAAAGTTGCTTCTACACCCAATGGCTTCCAGTCTGCGGCCAAGAACCACGCAGTGATGAGTGCGACTGTAAGACAAATCACATAACGGGAATACTTTTTGAGGAAGCCGAGCCATCTAGGGACGGCCTTCGCTTTTTTTCGTATCCGTCTCGCCAATACCCAGTGTGCCAGTGGAGGTATAATCGTAATCGCCACAAGGATAGAACCGATCAGCGCGAACGTTTTGGTATAAGCGAGCGGCTGAAACAATTTACCCTCTGCAGCCTGCATCGTGAAGACAGGCAGAAAGCTGATCACCGTTGTGAGCACAGCGGTGACCACTGCCCCACCCACTTCGCTACAAGCTCGGTAGACGACTTCCAGACGATTCTCATCCGGTGGTGCTTTGTCAATATGCTTGAGGATGTTCTCAACCAGAACAACACCCATATCCACAATGGTGCCAATCGCGATCGCGATTCCAGATAGCGCGACGACGTTCGCATCGACTTTAAACAGCTTCATGCCGATAAAAGAAAAGAGCACCGCGAGTGGCAACACACCTGCGATCAATGAAGCGCTGCGCAAATGCATCACCATGAGCACGACAACGATGATCGTGACGAGTATCTGTTGCCGCACGGCATTCTCCAGCGTGCCGAGGGTCTCGTAGATGAGGCCGGTTCTATCATAAAAAGGAACCACCTCGACTTGGCTGACTGTGCCGTCTTCAAGCGTCTTTTTAGGCATGCCCGCCGAAATTTCACCGATTTTTGCTTTCACCCGCTTGATCACTTCGAGCGGGTTTTCTCCATAACGCGTGACGACAACACCACCGACTGCTTCAGCTCCCGCCTTGTCCAATGCGCCACGCCGCAGCGCGGGGCCGTATTCGATAGAGGCGATTTGATCGAGCGTCACCGGCACATTGTCGCGTTGGGTAATGACTGTCTTACGAAGGTCATCCAGACTATCGATAAACCCCAGCCCCCGAATCACGTATTCAACCGCATTGATTTCAATCGTGCGCGCTCCGACATCGAGATTGCTCCCCTTAACCGCGGCAAACACTTCATGTAACGCGACATCATAGGTCCGAAGTGCATCCGGATCGACGTCGATCTGATACTCTTTCACATAGCCCCCGATAGAGGCAACTTCGGCGACCCCGTCGACACCCTGCAGCGCATAGCGCACATACCAATCCTGCGTGCTACGTAGCTCGTCCAAGTCCCAGCCACCCGTTGGATTACCGTCCGTGTCCATGCCTTCCAGTGTATACCAAAAGACTTGCCCTAAGGCGGTGGCATCCGGCCCCAACTGGGGTGACGCTCCTTGCGGCAAGGTGCCCGATGGCAGGCTATTGAGCTTTTCGAGGATGCGACTACGCGTCCAATAAAACTCAGCATCTTCCTTGAAGATGATATAGATCGAGGAGAAGCCGAACATCGAGTAACTGCGGATCGTCTTCACTTCTGGCAGACCCAGTAATGCAGTCGTCAGCGGATATGTGATTTGATCTTCGATATCCTGCGGAGAGCGCCCCATCCACTCGGTGAAAACAATTTGCTGGTTCTCGCCGATGTCGGGAATCGCATCGACGGGAACCGGATCGCGTGGCAAGAAATCAGACTCCCAATCAAAGGGAGCGACGGCAATTCCCCAGAAGATGAGAACGACGGTGAAGAGTATGACGACCAGCTTGTTCTCGAGACAGAAACGGATGAGCTGATTGATCGGATTTTTTGGATTGGTGCTCATAGTTTAGAAGGCTTTAGAGATCATCCATATTGCCATTCCCATCATCATGAGATTCTCGGTGAGGGAAATGAAACCTAGTGGCACGTCGCTCCCCCCGCCGACACAGGCGCAGCTCAAGTCGCGCTTATCAATATAGACTGCTTTTATAATCGAGATAGCACCAAGCGTCGTCGCCAGAAGAACGATGGGAGCGACGACCCAGATAAAGAGCCCCGAGATCATCAAGATTCCACCAATCGCCTCGATAAAAGCATAGACGTAAGCGTAAGGCACATAACGCCGTGCGAGCAGATCGTATTGGATGAATCCGTTAGCGTAGGACTGCAGATTCTGGAGTTTTAGAACACCCAACACGCACATGCTGAATGCGATAAATAATTCGAGAACTGGTATGATATGGAGACTACCGTGAATTGCCCATGCCGTCGTCAAGGCCATCCCAAACGTGACTGCGAAGATGGCGATGATTGGTTGATAGGTCTTTCCTTCCTTCGGATCGGAGCCGAGCTTCAAGTGCTCACGCAATTGGTCATAACCGCCGATGAGTTCTCCATCGATCAAGATCTGCGGCGTCTCATCGACACCGTTTTCTTCTTTATATCGCTTATTCGCATCCATCGATTCGAGATGACGGTCATCAACTTCGTATCCATTGCGCTTCAATAAGTCCCAAGCCTTGATACCCCAAGGGCACAGGTGATCGGGTGTCACCATTCTGTAGATTATCGCCTTTTTCTTCATTGTTAAGTTCTCTTAAAGATTAATGTTTGTGTTCAGCTTCTTTAGTGAGCTCTGGCTCAACAAGCAGACCTTTCACTTCGCCACAGCGTAACATCATGTCCCCGAAGTAAGGGTTCAGGAGTGAATCCTCAGCTTGAAGCCAACTGGCTCCACGGTCGCCGTAAACCATCGGGCAATGCATCAGATAGAGATCCGTTTCAAATGAGTTCGGATTGGATTCCACGGCTTCGATCAGTGCGTTCGAAAGCGTCTCAAAATGAGGCCGTCTGATCGCATCCAGACTGTCTGCTGCAAGCATCGCATGTATCAAATCGGGAATATCCCCCTCATGACCGGTTGCCTGCATCACCGACTTTAGAGCAACTTTTGATGCATCCAAATCATCCGCAGCAAGGGCGGCTTGCAGCTTCAAATAACCGGGCACCAAAGACACAAACAATTTCTCGGAATTCGTATCTGTAGCCGCTTCGATCTCAGCGCCTTTCAAACTATCCACCTTCGATTTAACCTCACCACATTTCAGCATCATCGCTCCATAGTAAGGATTCTGAAGGGGCTCGGTCGCTTGAATCCAATCGGCTCCACGGTCATCATAGACCATCGGACAGTGCATCACGAGAAGCCCTTCGGGAAAGCTCGATGGCGTATCCATGACTGCTGCGATCAGCGAATTCGAAAGTGTTTCAAAATGCGGACGCCGGATCGCATCCAGACTATCCGCTGCGAGCATCGCATGTATCAAGTCGGGTAGATCGCCTTGATGGCCGGTTACCTGCATCATCGCTTTAAGCGCCGACTTGGATGCGCCAAGATCGTCGGCGGCCAAGCTCGCTTGTAATTTCAAATAGTCATCCAATAAAGAGAGTGCCATTTCCACTGACAGCGCAGGTGGAGCCGGAGCCATAGCCATCTCGCTGTGGTCATGTCCGACAGTCTCAGAGCCAGCGTCTGGATTCATCATACTGGGCTTTGCCTTAATTTGAAGTGCACTATCAATCTTGAAGGCTCCATTAGTGACGACCCGTTCGCCCACTTCGAGGCCTGAAGTAACAACGTAACTATCGCCAGCCCTCACACCCAACTCGATTTCCCGCCCTTCATAAGTCGGGCGATCCGCATCAGGTTTTTCGACGTAGACAACGGCCCGCTGCCCCGTCCGTAAGACGGCTGTAGACGGAACCAAAATCGAGGCACCGCTACTATCGCTTGAACCACTAACTGTCGCCTCGACAAACATTCCAGGTTTCAGGCGAGCTTCCGAGTTGGGAACATTGACACGAACGGGAACGGTTCGAGTAGCCGCATTGATCTCTGGTTCGATAAAAGCGACCTCTCCCTCAAAGGCTTCACCGGGAAACGCTTTTAAAGAAAGCGCCGCTGATTGGCCTACCTTCAGCCATCCCAGATCTGACTCGTAGGCATCCAGTTCAGCCCAGATATTACTCAGATCAACGATACGGAAGAGGACTTCACCTGCTTTAAGGTAATCACCTTCACTTACATTTTTGGCCACAACGACCCCGCCCACCGGTGCTTTGATCGTAAAGTGATCCTGCGCTTCGCCGTTATCAAGAATCGCATCAATTTGCTCGGGCAACAGATCCCAGAGACGGAGCTTCTTGCGAGCAGCCACGGTGTAGATGCTTTCGGGGTCGGCTCGGTAAGCATTGAGCAATTCGCGTTGTGCGGTGCGAAGTTCGGGGCTGTAGACCTTGGCTAATGGATCGCCAGCACGAACTTTCGCACCCGTAAAGTTGACGAACAGTTCATCGATACGTGCAGGAAATCGTGCAGTGAGTGATTTTTCCAAAGTCTCGTCATAGCCGAGCTTTCCGACGAGGCGGATGTTTATCTCGGGAGACTCTTCTTTAACCAGAGTCGTTTGAATATCAGCCAATGCGCGCGAGCTCTCGCTCATGCTTAAAACACGTTCACCTTCGTCACCGTCGCTATCATTTGCGAGGGGAATCAGGTCCATGCCGCAGATCGGGCAATCGCCTGATTCCGGCTGTTGAATCTGAGGGTGCATGGAACAAGTCCATACTTCTGGCTCGCTAAGTTCGGCGTCCCCAGTCCCATGGTTGTGGCCAACGGCATCTTGCGATGCTTTAGAAGGCAGGAGGAATCGACCTGCAAGCAGACCGAGAATTAACAGCCCGAGAGCCATAAGTATTTGTTTCGTTTTCATTCGATTTAAATTTTCCGTTCTAGATTATTCGCCGATCAGGGCGTTGATTTTGGCGACCGCTTGACGCGCGTTTGCGGCGGCTCGCCAGTAGTTCAGTTTCAGTTCGAGCAAGGAGCGCTCGCTATCGATCATTTCCAGAGCACTGAGCTGGTCGCTCTCGTAGGCGGCTCTCGAATTATCCAAAGCTTGGTCCGCCAGCGGGATCAGCGTCTCCTCGTAGCGTTGCATACGCCTCGCGCTATCCTGAAAGGACGCCAGCGTTGCACTCAGCTCGGCCTTTAGTGCCAACTCTCTATTGAGGTAGGAGCTGTCTACAGAACGCCTGTTTGCCTTGGTCGCACGTATGTTGGCACGATCCTTCCCCGCCCAAATCGGGAGACTGACGGCCAAAGAGACATTCCATGGATCCTTGCCTGCATCTCGCGCCGCGATACCGCTGCCATCGACTTGAATGTAGTTCAGCCCCACCGTGAAATCAGGACGACGTGCCAATCGGCTCAACTCCGCTTGCTGGCTAGCTCGAATGCTACTTTGACGTAGAGCCAGCAGCTCAGGGTTATTTTCAACTAGTTTCCGATGGAACGAGCTTGCGTTGTCTACTGACGGCCCAACCCCTTCTAGTTCACCAGCTAAAGAGAGCTGAGCTTCTGGCATCGCAAGCAAGGCAGCTAATCGATGGCGTTGTTCGATTCGCTCCTGTTCGAGTTTATCCAGATCATCTCGCTTTCGCTCATACTCCAGCTCCAGACGAAGCATGGAATTAACCGAAGCCCCGCCGCTGACTTGCTCCTCTACGATAGAACGCATGTCCTGTATGAGCCCTAAGTTCTGCTCTGTCGTTATGACCGAGTTCTTCAAATAAAGTAGCTCGACATAAGTAATGGTTACCTCCCTTTGAAGCTGGGCCAAAGCGTGCTCATAGGCAAAGCCACTCATGTTGGCATCACTCAAGGCGATATCTTTACGCGTAGAGAGCTTACTCAGCCAGGGCACCGTCTGGCTAAACGAATAGATGGCCTCTTGCGAACCTGTTCGTGTCTCCACGGACTCACCGAAATAGGAAACTTGTAGTTTCGGATTCGGCAAGGCATTCGAAGCGCCAACGCGCTCCGTTGCACTCAGGCGACTTTCACGAAAAGCCTCTAAGCTAGGATTTTTCGACTCCGCCCGTGCAAGCGCTTGGTCGAGACTCAGACTCTCCGCATATGCGATTGAAATGGATAGCCCCAATAGAAGGCTTAGTTGAGTGCCACGATAGGCACCCTTAAAAAAGTGTTTTGTATACATAGATCATGATTGATTCGGTAATTGCTCAAAAGCCTGTCATCCCGAATAGGACGTGGCATGGATGCGCCGCACAAAAGCGGCACGTTAACAACACGGATCAATCAGATCCTATAGACACAATACACCTGTGATAACGAAACAGGTGGGGACCCAAGCACTGACTCTAGCACCTTGGGATGAATTAATTCGACAACTGGTTCATAGACCAGCAAGTCGCGAACAACAAAAAGCACTGGAAGTAGCGAAAGCGTGGAGTTGTGAGTGCCCGCCTCCTTATTAGATGTAATTTCGAAGTCATCTAAAGCTTTGTGCGGACAATTCTCTGGATCATGCTGATCTTGCGAACTCTGCTGATCGCCAGTGCTCTCACAGCAACTCGGAATCGCTGCCACTCCAGAATCATCCGCAAACAAACCCGCCGCCGTGCAACAGCAGAACGGATTAAAGATGGCGAGCGCCATCAGCAGATGAATGAAGTTAGAAAACATTTCTCAGTGGATTACTTAATAGGTAAGAATGATACAAACATTTATTATTCCCAAAACAATATGATTAACTCACCCGAACAAATACCAACTGGAGTAACACGCGGTTGGTATATGAATCTGTTAAGCTGTAATGATCGACTAGTGTGGTAAATATACCCCCTAGACAGCTCACTCAAAGAAACATCGGTGAAAAATTAAATGCAAAGCCTTGACTTAAATGATCTATCGGCGAACTAGTTAAATCAGTGAAACGCAAAATAACAGCAGTTGCTCTCTTGAGCTTGTTTGCTTGGAACGTCCTCTTTGGTGGCGTCGGAGGACTGTTGCTGTGTCTTAACAAAAGCTCGGACCTCTCTCCCGAGTTGAGCTCCGCCAAATGCTCTGACTGTCCGCCTGTGTGTGTTAGCGGACTAGCTGAGGAGCGTCGTTTCTCAGACGAAGACTCCTGTGTGGACCTTGAACTTAAAGCAGTCGAACTACCGCAAGTGTGCATCGACAAAGGAGAATCCATTCCGACTTTGACTGCACTTCAATCTGCGGGATCCGATGTCTCCGCACCGAATTTTACGTTAAAAGAAATTGCTCACATTGTTCAGGCTCAGGCACCGCCGGAGTTGATGGACACGTGTGTGCTCGTCGCGCAGACCGTAAATCTGCGTCTCTGATATTCTGATAAAGTTAGTTGGTTAGGCCCTCTCGTTGAGGGCACCTCCACTGCGCAAACCACCTTCTGTGGATTCGCAGTATTTAACTTCTATCAGGATTTTTTATGCACCTATTTTCAAAACGTAAACAAAGCATGCCCACTCGCGCATGTATCTACTATAAACCATTTACTATTGCCTTTGCGATCTGCTCCTTCGCTGCGGGCACACTCTCAGCCGCGCAGGCGAATACAATTGATCCGCCACACGTCGGCGAACCTCAGGGCGAATTGACTCTTCGGAAAGCTTACTCTTACGCGCTGGTCAACAGCCCTAGACTAGCGGGATACGCAATCGACATCCGGATTGCTGAAGCTGAGACACTTCAGTCAGGACTCCTTCCAAATCCTGAACTGGAGGTCGAAGCGGAGGAGTTCGGTGGCTCCGACGAGACGTCAGGTTTCGACAATGCGGAATCAACCGTGCTACTGAGCCAGTTGCTTGAATTGGGGGGGAAGCGCAAACATCGAGTAAAGACTGCAAAGTTGAGCGAAGACGTGAGTCGATTCGCTTACGAACAAGCCCGTATGCTTCTGCTTACGGAAGTCTCTAAGGCATTTATCTCAGTATTAGCGGCTCAGGAGCAATTGGAGTTACTTCAGAAAAACGCTAAGCTGGCATCGGAAGCGCTCGATGGAGCGAAAACGCGGGTAGAAAGCGGTGAAGCTTCTCCACTCGAACAGCTCAAGGCCCAGTCTGTCTTGGCATCTGAAGAAATCAGTGCACGGCAAGCCGAACGGAAGTTGGATGCAGCAAGGCGTCAACTCGCCGAACTCTACGGCAGCGACGATCCTAAGTTCTCCCACGTGTCCGGAAAGTTACGACAATCAATACAGCTGCCGACGCAGCTATCTTTGAAGCAAACCTTAGAGCGTCATCCCGAGATGCTTCGCTGGGCGGCACTCCTCGAACAACACCGCCAGGTTGTTGCTCTTGAAGAGTCAAAGGCGATTCCAGATCTGACCGTGGGTGTCGGACTCAAACACTTCAACGGGGACGATAACCTATCCGGCGTCGTTCAATTCAGTGTGCCGCTTCCGCTCTTCGACCGGAACCAAGGTAATATTCGAAAGGCGCGAGAAGAACTCGGCAAAGCACATGAAAACTCACGAGCAATCCGTATCAACGCCTTAGTCGCGTTGACGAGCACCCATCGAAAGCTGGAGTTCCTGCGTGATGAAGTGGAGAACATCGAACGGAACCTTTTAAGCTCATCTCAAAGCGTGCAGGAAAAGACCTGGCGTGCGTATCAGGAAGGCAAAGCCAGTTATCTGGAAGTCATCGACGCACAACGGATGTTTGCCGAAGCACGCATCCGACACACAGAGACGCTGGTCGAATACAACAAAGCCTTCTTCGAACTGGAAGCCTTAGCTGGACGTCCGCTTTCAGAGATCAATTCGAATGAGAACAACGAATACGAAAAATTTTAAATAAAACAGAGATCATACATCATGAAAAAACTCATCAATATATTTGGATGCACCGCGCTACTCGCGATTGCACTTGTCTACGCCTCAAACTCACTACTCGCCGACACGGATTCGAAAAAAACCGCCAGTCCTGAGAACGCCGAAGATTGTTCAAGCTGCGAAACAGACGTGGCTCCGAAAGCTACAGCACTTTGCGAAGCTCATGGAGTATCTGCTGACCTCTGTTATATCTGTGATCCATCAAAAAGGGAAGCAGGACGACTGTGGTGCAATGGACACGACCGCTACGAAGATCGTTGCTGGATCTGCCAGCCACAATTGGAAGACAAGGATCGGCTTTGGTGTGAAGAGCACAGCCTCTATGAGGACGAGTGCTTTTATTGTCATCCAGAAATAGCCGAGAAACAAAATGCTTCAGAAGCAGCTTCTTCGACATCTCCACAAGCAAGTCCTTCACTCTCTTCCGAAGTCTGCGAAGCCCACGATGTATCTGTTGACCTCTGCTATATCTGCGACCCATCAAAAAGGGAAGCAGGACGGCTCTGGTGCAATGGACACGACCGCTACGAAGATCGTTGCTGGATTTGCCAACCACAGTTGGAAGATAAGGATCGGCTTTGGTGCGAAGAGCACAGCCTCTACGAGGACGAATGTTTCTACTGCGACCCGGCTCGGGCGGATCATGGCACGCAGCAAGGTTCTAAAGGACAGTCCGATGCCCCAGTGCTCTGGTGTAAGGAGCATGATGTTGCCGAATTGGAATGTGGCATTTGTCAGCCTCAACTCGCCGGCCAGCTAGCACCGGGCAAAAGTGTGAAAGTTCGCTTTGCTTCTGCCGAGTCCTCATCTAAAGCAGGTATTGTTACCACACATCCGACAGAGGGTCTTGCGCAGCCAACAGTCTCGGCTTTCTTCGAAGTGAGCTACAACCGCAACAAGTTGGCACTCGTGACACCTCTCGCCGATGGGATCGTTCGCACCGTCCATGCGGACGTGGGGCAGTCCGTCAAAAAAGGAGATGTGCTTGTCGAGATCAGTTCCGACGAAGTAGCAGAGGCTAAGGCAGAGTTTCTCACCCGACAAGTAGACGAACGTATCGCAGAGTTGGCGTATCAGCGCGAAAAGAAGTTGAAAGAGGAAAAGATTTCAGCTGCCCGTGATTTTCTTGAGGCTGAAGCAGCTCATGAAGTAGCCCAGTTGAAGAGTAAAATGGCTCGTCAAAAACTCCTCAATCTGGGGTTCTCCGATGGAGAAATTGCACAAATCGCCGAAGAGCAAGACAGCAGCTCCACCATCAAATTACGTGCGCCATTCGCGGGGACGCTAGTTGCACGTGAAGCTGTTACCGGGGAAGCTGTATCCGAAGGAAAAGCACTGTTCAAAGTGACCGATTTATCGACCCTCTGGCTGGATTTATCAGTAAGCCCTGAGTATGCCGATTCTGTTCAAGTCGGGCAGATATTAACGGCACGTCTAGACGGCGGTGCCAAAGACATCAAATATACAGGGGTCATCACTTGGGTGGACTCAGCAATCGACCCGCGCAACCGAATGCTAAAAGCTCGTGCTGAAATACAAAACCCGGATGGAGTCATACGGCAAGGCATGTTCGGGCATGCTGAACTAGTCCTAACAGGCGCGGGAAACGCTGTTTTACTGCCGCGAGATGCAATCCAGCATCATGAAGGCAGGCCCTATGTTTTTGTTAAAGAAGCGCCTGACCTTTACGCATTGCGCCACGTGAGTCTCGGACAATCCGGGAACGATACGGTTGCCGTGACTGAAGGCCTTGGAGCGAACGAACTCGTCGTGACTGAAGGTGCCTTCATTGCCATGTCGGAATTTCTTAAATCACGTTTGGGCGCAGGTTGCGTCGACGATTAAACCTTTTGCTGCTCATTTAAAATGGAATCACTTTCTAAACTCTCTCTGCAAAACCGTTTACTGGTTCTGCTGCTCTCAGCTATCTTCATCGGTCTTGGCTCATGGAAACTGTTCCAGCTGCCTGTCGATGCCTTTCCGGACACGACGCCTGTCCAAGTGCAGATCAACACGGTCGCACCTGCATTGAATCCAGAGGAGATCGAACAACAGATCACCTTACCCGTCGAGCTAGCGATGGGCGGATTGCCAGGACTGGAAAGCGTTCGCTCGGTTTCAAAGTTCGGATTTTCACAAGTCGTCGCGACATTCTCGGATGCCACGGAGATTTCAGAAGCAAGGCAGTATATATCCGAACGGCTGTCCACAGTTGAACTACCGGAAGAAATCGAACGCCCCCAACTCGGGCCGATCTCGACCGGACTGGGTGAGATCTTTCACTATACACTCAGCTCCACCGCCCCTGATCGTTCTCTAGAGGAGTTGCGAACCTTGCATGACTGGGTGATTAAGCCTGAGTTGCGAAAAGTCTCCGGAGTCGCCGAGGTCAACTCCTGGGGCGGCTACGAGCGCCAGTATCATGTGATCGTCTCGCCGCAAAACTTGGTAAAGTTCGGGCTCACTCTCGACGAGGTGTCTGAAGCATTGCAGGCGAATAACAGCAACGCAGGCGGCGGCATTCTCACCCGAGGTGGTCAGTCGCTGCTGATTCACGGCCTTGGTCGCGTGGAGTCGATTGAAGAGATCGAGAATATCGTCATCGCTTCCTATGGCGGCAGTCCGCTACGTGTCAGAGATGTAGCGGACGAGGTAAAGATCGGCTACGAAATTCGTAGAGGTGCTGTCTCCGCACAAGGCCAAGGTGAAGTCGTGCTCGGTCTGGCATTTATGTTGATGGGTGAAAACGGCAAGGTTGTGACCGAAGAACTCAAGATACGTTTAGACAGCCTCCGACGCTCGCTGCCTGAAGATGTGGTCGTTAATATCGTCTATGATCGCACAGAGCTCACCAGTCAGGTAATCGGCACAGTTCAACACAATCTCGCTGCGGGAGCCATTCTTGTTGTGGCGATTCTCTTTGCTCTGTTGGGAAACTTTAGGGCGGGCCTTTTGGTCGCTTCAGTGATCCCGATATCCATGCTCTTCTCTGCGTTCGGCATGAGTTACTTTGGCATCGCCGCCAGCTTGTTGAGCCTCGGCGCGGTCGATTTCGGTATGATTGTGGATGGCTCTGTCGTCATGACCGAATCGAACATGCGTAAGCTGGGGCAGCGACGCATCGAACTCGGACGCCCCCTCACAAAGGCAGAACGCTTGGAGATCGTCATCAGTTCAGCCAAGGAAGTGGCACGCCCCGTGATCTTCGGAATGGGTATCACTATCGTAGTATTTTTTCCGATACTGACGCTCGAAGGAACTGAAGGTAAGATGTTCCGCCCGATGGCTCTCACCTTCATCTTCGCATTGGCTGGGGCGCTGATTTATGCGCTAACTGTCACTCCGATCCTCAATTACTATTTCATCAAGCCCAGTGCTAAAGAAGAAGGGGGCGGTATTGCGGGAGCATTAACTAAGGCATATACTGCGAGTTTGCGGTTTGCGATGCGTGCCCGCACATATGTTTTGGCGACGGTAGCCATCGTGTTCGCGCTGACGCTATGGGTCGGCGCGAAAATGGGCGGCGAATTTGTGCCCCGTCTTAGCGAGGGTGCCATCACCATCAATACGATTCGCCTCGCCGGGGTTTCGATTCCTGAGTCGGTCAAATACAATACACGTATTGAACAACTCTTATTGGAAAACTACCCCGATGAGATTCGTCACATCTGGAGCCGTATCGGCTCGGCGGAAGTAGCCACCGATCCGATGGGAACAGAACTGACAGATATTTTCGTCTCCTTGCATCCTCGGGAACAGTGGACCAAAGCCAAAAGTCAATCTGAGCTAGTGGCGGCTATGCAAGCGTCTGTTGCCGAGCTACCAGGCTTAAACATGGCCTTTACCCAACCGATTGAGATGCGACTCAATGAGATGGAATCCGGCATCCGTTCCGACGTAGGTATCAAGATCTACGGCGACGATTTTGACGAACTTGTGCGACTGAGTGACCAGGTGCAGCGTATTCTGCTTGATGTCGAAGGGCATGGGGACATCTCCGTCGATCAGTTGACCGGACAGCCGACGCTGAAGATCGACATCAACCAGGACGTGATCGCACAGCATGGTATCTCCACGCATCATGTGATGAGTATTGTAGAGTCCATCGGTGGCACCCGAGCTGGACAAGTGTTTGAGGGACAACGCAACTTTCCCCTCGTGCTGCGCCTGCCGGATGCATTGCGAACTGACATGGAAGCATTGCGTAATACAATCATCCCTACAGCCGAAGGGCAGCAATTACCACTACACAGACTCGCCGACATTCGGATTGAAGATGGCTCTGCCACGATCAACCGCGAATGGGGACGACGCTTGATTCGTGTGCAGGTCAATGTAGATGACCGTGACGTTTCCTCATTCGTCGCCGAGGCGAAAGAGAAGATTAACGAATCATTGGAACTGCCCGAGGGCTATGTGCTCGATTGGGGTGGCCAGTTTGAGAACCTCGAACGCGCTCAGACACGCCTCGCCATCGTAGTGCCCGTGACGCTTGCGGCTGTCTTCTTCCTGCTCTACTTCAGCTTGAAAGATATGCGTGACGTATTGCTCATCTACAGCGGCATCCCACTCGCCCTCATTGGGGGCATCCTTACTCTCTGGTTTAGAGGCATCCCTTTTAGTGTGAGTGCAGCCGTCGGCTTTATTGCCTTGAGCGGTATCGCCGTCCTGAATGGTCAAATTCTGATTTCAGCGATCCGGTCTTATCGCGAACGCACGGCAGATATGCGTGAGGCAGTCACACAAGCTGCCTGCCAACGCCTGCGTCCCGTATTAGCAACGGCTTTGACCTCCGCTGCAGGATTCTTGCCCATGGCCGTGTCTACTGGAGTCGGTTCGGAGATTCAGCGACCTTTGGCCTCTGTCGTTGTCGGCGGCATTCTGACTTCGACTTTATTGACGCTGTTGGTTCTTCCACTGCTCTACGAGTTGTTTGGCGGTCGCAACGATGGCCAAGGTGACGAAACTCAAATGTAATGTCTTTGTTTAAATCCAGCTACCACGTCGAAAAATTGGACTGTCCCTCGGAGGAGCAAATGATTCGGCTCAAGATGGAAGGACTTGAGGCCGTCCTATGCATATCAGTAAACATCCAAGAACGTATGGTCAGTGTCGTCCATCGTGGCGATGTGGAGCCAATCTCGAAGGCGCTTTCAGAATTGGGATTGGGATCACGATTAGAGACCTCCGAGGAGGTAGAAACAGATACGACCGAAAATCGAGATACTCAAAAACGCATTCTGTGGTGGGTGCTCGGCATCAATGCTGCTTTCTTCGTTATCGAAATGGGCTTTGGCTTGTTTTCGAACTCGATGGGCCTGATCGCAGACTCGCTCGACATGCTAGCCGACGCCATCGTCTACGCATTGAGTTTAATGGCTGTAGGCACTGCAGTAGCGACCAAGAAGAAGGTCGCGAAAATTAGTGGACTTCTCCAAATGCTATTAGCACTCGTCGGCTTTTCGGAGGTGATCCGCCGGTTTTTCTATTCAGAGACAATGCCGGACTTCAAGACGATGATCATCGTGGCTGCTGTAGCTCTAGTAGCCAATGTGGTCTGCCTCTGGTTGATTCAAAAAGCCCGGTCGGAGGAGGCCCATATGCAGGCGTCCGCGATTTTTACCTCGAACGACATCATCGTCAACGGAGGCGTAATCACGGCAGGTCTGCTCGTATACTGGCTGGGGAGCCCATGGCCTGACCTCCTAGTGGGTGGAATCGTGTTCGGATTCGTAATGCGCGGAGCACTCCGTATTTTGAAGCTGTCGCAATAGAAAAAGGACAACTCGAAGGCGTCGAGATAATGCTCGGCGAAGACGCAGATTGCTTCGAGAGAATACAGTGAGTTGCAGCACACTGCGGAGCATTCCACGAAGGGGCCCCAATCTTCAAATGTTTCTCGGGACTGATTGGCTCTGCTTTACGCTATCTACGAATCCACATAAAGTCTTTCATGTTCAGCAGATCCATTTCCAGTCGATGACGTCGCTTCGCGTCTTCTGCGGATGTGGCTTCGACACGAAGAGACTGAACCTCTACTATCAAGCGATCAATGACTGTTGTTAGCTCAAGGGCTTCC
>JABBCA010000007.1 GCA_018607135.1 Opitutales bacterium | reverse complement strand
GAGCCACAACGAGCGGACCACTCCACGACTGGTCGAGAGTAAGGCGCCCGTTTTTTGTGCGCTGGGTAAGCTGAAAGCCCTTGGTGGAAATTTCGTCCGTGAACTGCTGTGTGGTGCTGCTAACAAATTCCCATGCGGAACCATCGTAGACAAAAAGCTCTTCCTCAATGAGGTTACCACGCGGATCCTTGGTCATGACCCGGCGGGTGGACTTGTTTGCGACAGGCTCATTGGTGGCTAAGAGCGGTGAGACCTCGGCTCCAGGAGGCAAGGTGGAAGGGTCGGGGTAGATCACCTGAGACGCAGCTACAGTATCGACCGTTTCGACAAAATTGGACTGCGGGTTGGCCTGAGTATAAGAGTAGAGCATGACAACACCGTCTGGGGTGCTGAGACTCTTTATGCGACCGGCCGCGACCGGATTGACTGCGTTACTATAGAAGATACTTGTGGTGCGCAGATTAGTGGTAGCGCCATAAGGTGCACCTTGAACGGTGGTGCGCTCTTCAATCTCTACACGTTCGTCGTTTACCTCCGAGTAGACATTATAAGTGCGTGCTGTTTCAATTCCTAAAACTTTAACGATAGTTGTTCGAGGACGTGTATCGAAAGCATCTGGCTCATCAGCAGTCACGAGTGGTGCGTAGTCGTAGGTAGTCTCCATAGTCTCGCCGGCGGGACGTGGCGCAGACTGGGCATCTTCGGGCGTGACATCTTGCCAGCCCTCAACTTTTTGAATCATAAGGCTGTCGCTATTGTAGTCATACCGAGCCCATTTGCCGCCCGGCTTTGACTCAAATTTCAGATTACCGTAGCGACCTACTTCGGTGCTATCCGTGTAAAACTCGGAGACGGTCTCGAGGTTTGCACCTCCAACATCATCAATCTGGCTAACATATGCGCCGCGCCCCCATTCAAACATACGATCGGTGACTTGCTTCTTGGAAATGAGTTCTCCGTTTTCATCACGCAATTCTGTAGTAATAACTGTTTCATCTTCGTTGAGGACTGTCACTAACTTCTGCTCAGTGAGCGCAAAGCTATCGGTGGACGGGTCATAGCCGGTCGAATAAGCCCAGTCCTTGGCAGCTGGCACATAATGCCATTGGTGAACTTTCGAGTAGCCATGGTGTGTATCGGTTATACGCACCGTTTCATGATTATCAGCATCGCCCGTAGGGTTGCGAACTTCAATGACTCGATAAGGTTGACCCAGCGGGACATATTTGCCGGAAACTTTGGATCCCACATTACTCGGCGTGTAGAAACGGATTTCGTAACCGAACTGATCTACGGTAAGTATATCAGCCAAACCTGCGGCCGATCGAACTTGACGAAAAGCGCCCACTGTAAGGACCACGTCATAAGCTTCATCTGGTTCAGTTTGAAGATCAATCAAGCGGCCTCCAGGCGCTTTATAGACAACAGGTAAAAGACCCTGCTTTGCTGGATATTCCAGATAACAACCGTTGCCTTCAAAGCGGCGGAAAAAACTCGGCGTGCCTGTGGTCGGCTCGCGGTTCTGATCGAGCGTGAAGCAACCTATAGGATTACCCACGAAACCATCCGTAACTTTGGAGCGAGCGTCATCTTGGTTCCGCTTATAAACGACCTTCTCGGAGAGATTATTGGTCAAGCTGAACTCAGTGACCTCAGTCGCTAGTGCCGCTAGTGCCGCAGCAGTAGGATCACTGACCAAATCGCCACTCTCCGTTGCAATCGAGTCTACATAACTCAACAAAGGAGAGGTGTGACGCAGACTAGCCGGAGTAAAGAGGGCGGGTGTCGGCTCATGTCGATAGATGTGAAAACCGCCGTGGCCCACTTCTTCTTCTAACGGCAGAATCGGAAAAGACGCGAAATAACTTACGCACCCGCCACCCGTAGGTGGGCACTGGGTGCCCGATGACCCGGACCCGGAGTTTGAGCCTGAGTTGTTGTTGGAGCCCGTGCTGCCGTTCTTGCCTGAAGAACCAGCCCCCCCCCGTTACTCCCCAAGTTCGCGCTCAAAGAGGAAGCGGTCAAGATGCAAGCGAGCAAACACGCTAGCGAGATAAAACCAGTATGATTAAAGAAGGTAGGTGGCGTCATTTTCATTTTTGGAATTCTTAACATAGTCATTACAGTTAATTGGCAGCTCGTATTTTGCTGATGGCGCTGGTCGTTGCGCTTCTGATCCGAATATCAGGTGATAATCGATGTTTGTTTAGTAAAATAAGATCTTCTGATGTGCCCCGCTCCCCGAGGACCGCGATGGCAGAAATAAACAGCATACTTTCAGCAGTTTTTGTATTTTTACGGAGCAAAATGGAGCGACTATAATCCAAAGCTCCTGGTGAATCGCAAAGCCCGGCAACTTGAAGTGCGGTTACGCGGTCAATAAGCACAGCATCGGAGTTTTGTGCGCAAATTAGCGCGGATTGACCAAGGGCGCTTTTTTTGAGGAAAGGATAAGCGTCGCCGCAAGCATCGCTGAGCTTTAACGCGACGATCAGTGCGGTGCCCTGAACGCGAGAAAAGTCACCCTTCATCGCTCGCTCCAACATGACGAAACCAGCCTCGAGGGACTCCTTAGAGATATCTATGCGGTCGAGGGTGTAACCAAGTTTCTGCACTGCGTAATCTCTCCAGACTTCATCAGCAGATGCATTCGGGATTACCGAGACGATCAGTTTAAGCAACTCTTCGGCACGGATGTCGTGCTTAACCATTAGGTTGAAACTATCGTTGACCAATGACATGTAATCGACTGGTCGCATATTTTCTGGCACACGCTGAGCACGCATAAAATCGATAAATTGATCGGCACCAGTCCCTAATTGACTAGCAGTTAACTTATGAAGCGCGTGGTGACGTTGAGTAAAAGACGGCATCCCTTTGAGCGATATAATCTGTTCAACAGCTGAACTCGCGTGTATCGCCGCCCCACTGAAGCACAATAGCACAACGAGTAACGAGAAAACTCGCTGCAGTAGTGGGTATTGATAGCTTCGAGAACGGATCATAGCACTTGCTTTTTTTGTGGACTATAGTTGGCCGATATTTTGGCCGTCCTGCTCGATCCAGTAGCGATGGCAGTTCCCTCCTGAAACTCCTGGAGAGCGAAGCATATAGAAGCGGTAGCGGCCTTGTTCGTCAAAATCCTCAGCGGTAATGGTGCGCCAGATGGTGCCATCCTCAAAAGTAACTCCTGACTTCCATACCTGTATGTCGATGCTCAAATCCTCGGGCACCTCGCTAAGGTAAATGTAGGCACTCACGAGCACGGAGCCGTCTGCAAAAGTCTCGACCACATTATTGTAGGTCTGCGAACGAGAATAATCCTTAATCACGGTAGCTTCAGTCACATCGAGTATTGGCCCACCATTTGGCAGACGAGCGACGATGCGTGCGCCGTCGAATGCGGTGCTCAGTTGGAAGCTTCTCGGCGACGCGCTCGGATCGAACTCGACCAACTGTAAGCCGACATCCGACTGCATTTCGATTTCTCCATCGGAGAGCGTAGGAATCCAAGTGCGTTGATTCTGGTTAAGCAGAATCGGAGCTGGTGTAAGTGAGGCGGCAGAGACCTGGACTGTTGCGTTTAAGACCAGCGGTTCTTCGCCTACAGCTTGAGGAATACTGGTAGTCAGTAGCCAATCGCCCGCGTGATCGAATAGCGCCTGCAAGCTCCCTCCGGCAGGTAAGCTGTGCGACTCCGAAGAGCCGTCCGGTGCGTGAATCTCCAAAGTCAGTCCCTGCGCAACTGTAGCCTGGGGATCGACAACTTCAATGAGCAGCGAACCGTCTTTTCGAATGTGAATAAACTCATGTTCGTAGAGGTTGAAGGCTTCCCAAGTAATCGGGTATTGAACAGAGCGCAGACCGAATTGATCTACGATTTCAAGAATGCGCGTTTCACCGGGCACCATCGGAACATCGGCATAGTAGTGATACTGAAGCCCTTTTTGAACGACTTCGTCGCGAACCACCTCTGGTAAACCGTCGACATGGGAGCGAACGGAGACATACTCTGGAGCAAAACTCTGTCCCTCAACAAAGAAGGGCGAAACGTAAACGTGAGTGGGTGTGGTTTCATCGCCATAGTGTAAAGCACGACTCTCAATCCAATCCGCTACACCAGAGCTATCTGAATCGGTGCCGCCAAAACTTTCTAAGCGTAACGATTGCACCTCCATTGAGGAATCCGCTATTTCAAGACCATTCACCCAAACCAACTCCAGCGAATGTGTTCCCACTTCAAGGAAAGGCAGGTAGAAAACAAATTCTCGAGTCGGACCATAGGAAGCAAAATTACTCATCTGGCCGATGGAATGACCATTAACTAATGCTTCTACCGTAAATGAACTACTTCCCGACTTGCTGGCATTGTGCTCAGAGAAATCGATCACCAGTTTGAATGCGCCGGC
>JABBCA010000094.1 GCA_018607135.1 Opitutales bacterium | reverse complement strand
GTTGCCTGGATGAAAACCAGGTGTCCTAGACCGGGCTAGACGAACGGGAGGGAGGAGAAGTCACGGAAGCTACTTTTCAGCATCACTTGGGCAAGTCTTTTTTTTGAAAAATCACATAAAAGTTTCCATTACTACAGAAACCGTTTGCGCACTGCAGTCTGTAAGCTAATGAAAGAGTATGAATTTAGACAGTTTGCCATTTCCACTTCCTGAAGTGCCTCTCTTAAAGGTCGAAAATCTGCCATACCCTTTAGTGGCTTCTGGTAAAGTTCGCGAAGTATTTGATATGGGGGATGCTCTGTTGATGGTAGCGACGGATCGTGTGTCAGCTTTTGACGTGATCATGAATGAGGGCCTCGCAGGTAAAGGTGTATTGTTGACCCAGATCAGTTTGTATTGGTTTCAACGCGCGCGCGCGCTCACGCAACACCATTTAGTTGAAAATCACGAACAGCGCATTGCTGAACTGGGTAAGCAATACCCAGACTTGGAGCATCGGAGTATGATCGTAAAGAAGCTAACACCCTTGCCAATTGAGGCAGTCGTTCGGGGCTATTTATCGGGCTCTGGTTGGAAGGCATACAACGAGACTGGTAAGTTATTTGAGTATGAATTGCCGAGTGACCTACAAGACAGTAGTCAGCTTCCAGTTCCAGTTTTTACGCCTACGACCAAAGCTGCAAGTGGGCATGACATGCCAATCGATTGCGCAGGTGCCGCGAAATTAATCGGTGAGGATCTATTCAAGCAGGTGCATGATTTGAGCTTACAGCTTTACAACATGGGCGTCGAGAGAGCCACTACAGCAAATTTAATTCTAGCCGATACAAAGTTTGAATTTGGAACCGACGAATCTGGAGAGCTTTATTTGATCGATGAAATATTGACACCGGATTCATCGCGCTACTGGCCTCGCGAAGGATATGCACCAGGTGGTGCGCAACCTTCGTTCGATAAACAGTTCGTCCGAGACTATCTAGAATCGCTCGATTGGGATAAAACACCTCCGCCGCCAACCCTACCAGAGGCGGTTTTAAGTGGGACTCTAGCTAGATACGTGCAAGCATTTAACACCATAGTTGAGTAGTTGGCTGCGTCTTTAATAGTAAATAGAGATACGTCAACAATGCACTAGCATGCTACAAATCATTAGTTACATTTTCTAGTCCATGCCAATATGGTTAATTGAATATTTTGGCGCAAAAGACTTAGATCATACATTTGTGTTCATTGCTCTCATGACGTTGCCACTTTGGCTGGGCATGATCTTTTTTTCTGATTCTAAAGCGGTGCGCGGCTTCGCTCGTCCTTATCTTGTGGTTCCAATCTATTGCAGTGTTTTGGTGCTTCTCTTATGGAAGGCTTATCAGTCGTCGATTCTACCAGAACCATTCATACATATAAGCTATGATTCAGCACGAAGCTTCAGCGAGCACCCAATCACTTTCTTAGTCTTGTTTTGCAATTATCAAATTCTCAACTTGTTTTTAGGGACTATGATTTTCCAGAAAGCATTAAAGTGTGGTTTTCGTGCACCTGTTGAGCTATTTGTTTGCAGCTTTTTAGGGGCGATTGCTTTGGTGCCGTTCTGCGTGCGTTTACTCATTCGGGGAGAGAAGTTAACATGAATCCAATTTCAGAGCTAGGTATGACGGATATCGCTTCGCGACCTAGGGGGCGAGGTGCATGGAAATTGGGTATGGTCGTAGGTTTGTTACTTTTACTGTATGTCGTGATCCGTAATTTGCTTTATATTCGCGGAGGCATGCTAAAGCCTGATTTCCGAATCATTCAGAAAGCATATGAATTTAACTTAGGTGAGTTAGGATGGATACTTCTTGCCGTTGGAATTATCTTCATTGGCCTTTCAATTGTATGGGGTAGCGTGAGGCGGCAGTTGTTAATGCTTGCCGCATTATATGCATTTCTTGGGATCGATGTTTTTTTGTTACGACACTACGTGACCAATGTTGAACCCGAGCATCTTGTGGTAAAACACGTGCGCTTAGAAACTCCAAAATTGACGGAGACCGTTCGCTTGCTGCATATTAGTGATATCCAAGCAGGTTCAATCGAAGATTACCAAGTAGAATTATTTAATCAGATTCAATTATTGAAGCCTGATTTGATCATCAATACTGGTGACTTTTTACAAGTCGTTCCTCCTGCCACTTTTGACGAAGAATGGAAAAAACTCTTCTCGTTAATACAGTCAGTGAATCCTAAGTATGGAACTTACGCGGTATTCGGTGACACCGAGCGCGAGCTCTATCAGTTCAAGCCCACTGAGCTAGAGCCGCTGCAAATGCTCTCGTCAAGGTCTCAGTCGATTGTTGTTGAGGGTGGGTTTTTGAGTTTGTTAGGACTGAGTCTGTATCAATCTAATTCGGGTGAGTGGGCAATGCGCTCAATAGACCAGTGGCTAGCTAATTCAAATTCAAATGAATTTCGCATTTTAATGGGACATTCTCCTGACTACGCGCTCTCTGTTAAAGAAAAACCGATCGACTTATGCCTAGCTGGACATACCCATGGTGGACAGGTTCGACTTCCAATATTTGGTCCACTAGTGATTGATAGTGACGTGCCCAAAGAGTGGTCACGCGGATTCCGTAGAATAGGAATACCCTATCTAAATGTATCTGCGGGTGCAGGCTCGAATCGTTTTGAGGGGCTTCCGCCACTGCGTTTTAATTGTCCAACTGAAATGACATTGATTGAGCTCGTGCCAATTAGACCAATGCGATAATTGTCAAAAAAAAGGCCGCCTAAAGTAGGCGGCCTTTGTATTAAAAAATACGGTAATGTTAAAACAATTCTTTAGCAACTGCTGCGACGTTGTCAGCAGTCATACCAAGTTTATCCATGACAGTATCGCCAGGTGCTGAAATGCCGAAGCGGTCAATACATACGGTCTTACCGGTTAGGCCAACGTATTTACCCCATGTTGAAGAGACCCCAGCTTCCACAGCAACGCGTTTCACGCATGATGATGGTAGCACGTTTTCTACATATTCGGGCGACTGACGATCAAAGCGTTCAAAACATGGTATGGATACTACACGGATGCCATCTCCGAGTTGATTCGCTGCACCGATGGCATGTTGAACTTCAGAACCTGTCGCAAGAATGATCAGCTTGAGCTCACCTGTTTCTTTTTTAGCAATGTAAGCACCCTTCAGTGTGCCTTCACGGCGATCTGCTGCGCTGACGCTGTCATTTGCGGGAACATTCTGACGAGTGAAAATCAATGCGGTTGGGCCATCTTTACGTTGTAGAGCGGCAGCATAAGCTCCCGCGGTTTCTTCCGCATCCGATGGACGAATCACATCTAAGTTTGGAATCACACGTAAACCACTGACAGTCTCGACGGGTTGGTGGGTCGGGCCGTCTTCACCAACACCGACGGAGTCGTGAGTGAAGATGTAGGTCACTGGGAGTTTTGCAAGAGATGCGAGGCGAATCGATGGGCGGACATAATCTGCAAAAACGAGGAATGTAGCGCCACTGGCGCGGAAGATTCCATCGTAGGCGATACCGTTACAGATCGCCCCCATCGCATGTTCGCGAATGCCGAACCAGATGTTACGTCCAGCATAATTATCAGGGCCGAAGTCGCCTGCATCTTTGATGTAGTTTTTAGTCGAGCCATAAAGGTCAGCTGAACCTGTAATGAAGTGGGGCACTTCCTTGGCAATCGATTGGATGACCGTTCCACCTGTAGCGCGTGTTGCCCCGCCCGTGCCTGCATCGAATTCTGGAATACGAGACGCCAGATCGGCTGGGATTTCATCGTTAACCCCTCCCTCAAGCTCAGCTGCAAGATCTGCATTCGCAGACTTCCATGCAGCATAGACCGTATCCCATTCGGCTTTCTCAGCCTTCGATTTTTGATTGAGTTCTGCGAAGTAGGCACGCACTTCGTCGGAAACGAAAAAGGTCTCTTCAGGGAGCCCTAAACCTTTACGAGCTGCCTCAGCAAACTTTGCTCCACCTTCGCCATGTCCGGCAGCAGTGCCTTCGACTTCTGGAATACCTTTACCAATGGTAGTCTTTGCGATGATGACCTTCGGCTTGCCGTTATCAGTGGTTTTAGCGCTTTCAATTGCTTTGGAAACTGCCGCGAGGTCGTGGCCATCAACAACGACGGCGTCCCAACCTTGCGACTGGAAATAAGCCTCTGCATTCTCGCTTTGGGTGCGTTCCGCCATGGCGTCGAGCGTGACGTCGTTGGAATCGTAAATGAGGATCAGATTGTCGAGCTGGTTGTGGCCAGCAAATGCAATGGATTCTTTCGCGACACCTTCTTGCAGGCATCCATCACCATGGAGCGCGAAGACGTGATGGTCGAACAAGGTGTGATCAGCAGTGTTAAACTTTGCAGCAGCGCGTTTTCCAGAAAGCGCGTAGCCCACAGCGTTGCCAATACCTTGGCCCAGTGGCCCAGTGGTCGCTTCGACACCCACGGTGTCGCCGAACTCAGGGTGACCTGGTGTTTCAGAGCCGAGTTGGCGGAAGTTCTTTACCTCTTCAATGGAGAGAGGGTAGCCAGCGAGGTGTAACCAAGAATAAATGAACATGGAGCCATGACCACCAGAGAGCACAAAGCGATCTCGATTGAGCCATTTGGGGGCGCTAGGGTCGTAGCGTAGGCCGCCATTACCAAAAAGAACGGCACCAATTTCGGCACATCCAAGTGGTAGACCAAGGTGGCCGGAGCTGCATGCGTGAATCGCATCGATAGCAAGACCACGTGCTTGCGTGGCGGCTTGTGAAAGTATTTCAGTTTGCATAGTTATATAGTATGGGGGAAACACCACGACGGTGTATCATAGGTTAAAAGCCAAAGAGGATGTCCGAGATTGATTGGAAGAAAAGGAAAAAGCCTAATTTCATATGAATTTGCCTCATTCGCCTGATTCAATTCTCGACTTAACTGGCTGTCGCATAATAGACCCTATGAATGAGTCATCACGAACTAGAAGAAGGCAGTTCACTTAAATTAGATTTTACGAAACTACGTAAAGTTGCCAATTGCGGTGCAGACGTGCTGCCTGCGATTGCGCAAGATGCTTTAACTGGCGAAGTTTTAATCGTCGGCTATGCAAATCAGTTGGCATTAGATACTGCTCGCGAGTGTGGAATGGCAACCTTTTGGAGCACCAGTCGCAATGAGCTCTGGATTAAGGGCAAAACCAGTGGTGATTACCTCAGAATTGAGGAAATTTGCGTCAATTGTGAGCAAAATTCTATTTTATATAAGGTCACACCTGCAGGTAAAGGCGCTTGCCACACCAAGAATCGGGCGGGCGTTGCTCGCTCGGGGTGCTATTACCGTCGTATTTTAAAAGACGGCTCTCTTGAGTTTGTTCAAGAAGAGCAAGTATAGACTGAATTGCTGCCGCCGCAGTTGGCGATTCATTGCCGGTTGAGCTGCTGGCGAATGATTATTCGGTGACAGTTTCAGTTTCTTTTGCTGCGGCTTGTTTTGCGACAGCTTCTTCTTCACGTGTTGGCCACGGGCTGAGCACTTCGTCTGCAATTTGACGTGCGATATCGCGTGCCAAGCGATTCATTGCGTTATACTCTGCCTGATTATAACTTTGAATTGAAGCAGCGTTATAGGGATTGTCCGCATAGACACTGGTTTGCTCATCAATTTTACGTCCTTCAAAATAAAAGTCTCCAGATTCAGAATTGTAGAGAGTGATTTCTGCTTCAAGCTGTAGCCTGAAGGTTCGTGCACTGACGGTGTCTGAGCTGAGTCGCGCACCAGATTCGCGGTCATAATCAGTCAGTGTGACTTCGAGGACGGCATCAGCTTCCTTTTCATTGGTGAGTAAGCGGACACGTCCATCGCGAATGAATGCTTCACGGATTTGAGCACTGATGAGTGCTTGCGATTGTGGAGCAAAGCTGTCGTTGCTTGCGGGACGAATGTAAATGGTTTCGAAAGGCAAACGCGCTTGGGAACCGAGTTTATATGATGCGCAACCGCTTAAGAGTGCGAGTGTGATTAAGCTTAGGACGATAAAAGGAGTGCGTCGTGCGATCATATGCAAAAAAGTTGTTGAGTATTTTCTAGCTTAGTCAGCAAGGAAAAGTTTTCGTAAGAATGAGGCACCGTTAATTGGACGCACCCCTGCTTCAATATCATCAATACGAGCAGTTGCTTCTTGCGCGGCCTCGGAGTCGGGAGCAATGGTGATTGCTTCATTGTAAAAAATCAGCGCAGCTGTGTTATTGGCACGGTAGTAATAGTAGAAGTCGCCTAGGTTTAATCGACTGGTAGAGAGTAGGTTTTGCATGCCTTCTAGGTTGGACTCTACTTCACCTGAGTAGTTGCTTTCAGGGAAGAGCACTAGGAAGTCTTCATAATAACTGATGGCATCACGCGTCGATCCTTGATCGTATTCACTACCAGCCACAAGTTCCGAGTAGGTTTCCGCTAGCTTGTAGTAGGCGTCAGGGGCTAGCATGCTTTGCGGATAAAAGTTGATGAGGCGGTCCAGCGCATCGATAGCCACGTCGGATGACTCCTCATAATCTTTCGCAAGAATGGCGATGTTCATGAGCGCGAGTGGGGCGTAATCACCATAAGGGGCATTGAATACGATAAGCTCAAACTCATTGATTGCTTTGTCGTATTGGCGAAATCCTGGAAACACCCAAAGAATACGTCCGCGAGCCCCTTCCATGTGCGCAGTGGCGCATTCAAACTGCGCGCTGATGACTTGATTTAAATTCTCATAATTTGGATGTGAGAAGATGATTTTTTGAAATTCTTTAAATGCCTTATCCCATCGTTCACGTGTCATTAAAATACGGCCACGCAGGTAAAGTGCTTCGCCTGAGGCTTTCGCCAGCGGGTAGTTTTCGACCAGCTTTTTAAAGGTGCGGTCAGCGGATCGCAATTTGCCAGCAGCCATTTTACTGCGACCCAATTCTAGTTGGTCAGCAGCAGCGACTTCGTCAGCTTCAGTGGCCACGCGAAGTTGAGTGATTTCTGCATCATCGGTGAACCAATCTAGAGGATTGAGTTCAATTGCATTTACAGCGCATGCAAGTGATAGCCAGAGAGCGAAGAGAGATAGGTGAATGCGGCGCATAGGTTTCATTATTGCCATTTGATAAGTGAAGAAGCCCAGGTCAAGCCTGCGCCAAAAGCAACGAGTAATATTACGTCTCCAGATTGTATCCTTCCTGCGCGATAAGCTTCGTCGAGTGCGATGCCAACCGATGCGGCGGATGTATTTCCGTAGCGATCTAAATTGTTATGAAATTTTTCCATCGGAATTTCCATGCGCTTAGCAAGGCTCTCTATAATGCGCATGTTGGCTTGATGGGGGACGACAAGGTCGATAGCACTTGTTTCATAACCAAGCTTTTCAAGAATGTCAGCACTGGCTTGCCCCATGACACGAACAGCCTGCTTGAAGATTTCTTTACCATTCATCTTTAAAAAGTGTTGGCGTGCTTGGATGGACTCAACCGAGGCTGGAATCGCGGAACCACCTCCTGGTTGCTGTAAAACAGATGGATCTGATCCGTCAGCACCACCAATGGTGCCAAGTATTCCTGCGCCTTCAATTTCTTCTCGTGAAAGAACTGCTGCGCCAGCACCGTCTCCAAAAAGCACGCAAGTCGTGCGGTCTTTGAAGTCCAGAATGGGACTGGTCTTTTCAGCTCCAATGATGAGTGCCTTGTTGAAGTTACCAGATTGAAGCATCGAGCTCGCGATCCCCAGCGCATACACAAATCCAGAGCACGCAGCTTGAACATCGAAGGCACAGACATTCGGCAGCTGTAATTTGCTTTGGACCAAACATGCAGTTGAGGGGAAAGGCATGTCAGGTGTCATGGTCGCTACGATGATTAAATCGATATCGCTGCGATCCACTCCAGAGGCTTCGATTGCGCGTTGGCCAGCCTTGCATGCCATATCACTGGTGGCTTCGTCATCCGCAGCAAAGCGTCGCTCGCGAATGCCAGTCCGAGTGCGAATCCATTCGTCTGAAGTTTCAACCATCTTGGCCATGTCATCGTTTGTTACGATGTTGTCGGGGACGTATGAGCCTGTGCCGAGAATAATGACCGATTGCTTTTGACTAGACATGAATAAGTAAAGGTATTGCGAAAATACGAAGTTCCAGAGAACTTATGCGGGTTCTTCGACATCAATCAACTCATTAGCTAGGTTGATTTCATTTCGGATCGAATCGATCATGTCATGCTTCACTAAATTACTGGCGATTCTTAATGCATTCGCGATGGCTACGTAGTTTGACGAGCCATGCGACTTTAAAATGTTTCCTTGTAGACCTAGGAGTGGCGCGCCTGCATGCTGATCTGGGCTCAATCGCACTTTCATATCTTTGAATGCCGATGCGGAAAGCGCGGCACCGATTTTGCGCTTCGGGTTACGCAAAAGCTCTTCCTTGATAGTGCTTCCTATAAAACCAAAGAGGGCTTCGCTCGACTTGAGCACGATGTTCCCGACAAAGCCGTCGCAGATCACTACATCGATGTCACCATCGAATAGTTGAAAGCCTTCGATCGGGCCTACGTAATTGATGACTGAGGTCAATTTTTGCAGATGGTGATGAGTTGCGTTGATTAAACTATTACCTTTGCCTTCCTCAGTGCCGATAGTGAGCAGTGCGACTCTAGGACGTTCCAGTCCAAGGGCAGCTTTCGCGTAGTTGGATCCTAAGACTGCGTTATGCACTAGATTTTCTGCAGTGGATTCAGGGTTCGCACCTACATCCGCAAGAACAAAAGGTTGTTTACGGCTAGGGACAATCGTTGCCAATGCGGGGCGCTCTACACCGGGTAGAGGCCGCATGCGAAGCGTGCCACCCGCCATGAGTGCGCCGGTATTTCCGCAGCTGACTACCGCTTGGGCTTCTCCAGCTTTGAGCAGGGCAATCGCTTGCACCATCGAGGAGTCTTTTTTCTGCTTGAGTGCTTGGATGGGTTTTTCATCCATACCGATCACTTGAGTGGCATTGTGAATGCGAATGCGGCTGGGATCGATGCCCAGTTTTCGCACTTTGAGCAAGCGCGTAAGCAGCCGCTCTTTACCGACTAATATGAAGTCACATTCGAGCTTTAGTTCTTCGGTGGCATAAAAAAGCCCACGGATAAACTCCGTAGGGCCTAGGTCGCCTCCCATGGTATCGACTGCGATCGTGCATTTGCCCGCGCTGTCGGCCATAGAAAGGTATAATGAATTAGTGTAGTGGGGAACTGTAAGTTCTAGACTTCTACGTCGAGAACCTGGCGTCCGCGATACATACCATTAGCTGGATTTACACGGTGTGGACGGAAACGTGTGCCGTCTTGTGGATCCTTAGAAAGCTGAGGAAGTGCGAAAGTCACTGCGCCACGACGTTTGCGGCTGCGTTGCTTAGATTGTTTGCGTTTTGGCTGTCCCATAAAATTTTGCTGTTAGAAATAAAAGTGTGATGCGTTGTGTTGCAAAGTGCGCGGATTAAAGGCGCAAAAAGCTGCCCGTCAAGCTCTCAATGCGGAATAATGCACATTCTTTCACGCGAATTGCAACACGGATTTAACCAGCTGGTTGATGCCGCTTTCCGCTTCTAAGAGGTTTTCGGCCAACATATATGCAGGCGTGCTGATTACTTTATTGTCTGCGTCGATCACAATGCCCCCTACGCCGCATTCGACGTGTTGCGCTCCTTTGGCACTGATCGCCGCAGCGGTTGCGGGGTCATTTCCTATAGTCAATTGCACTCCGTGGATTCCAAGTGCGCATGCTGCGAGGACGGGTGCGATACACATAAACCCTTGCGGTAGAGATGCTTCATGGGCACTTTGAATTAGGCTCATGGTTGCTGGATCGACGTCATAAGCTGGGCCGTCAAATGCAAAGCTGGAAAGGTTTTTGGCCGCTCCGTAACCACCTACGTAAATAAATGCATCAAACTGATGCGCATGCACTTGATCTAGGGGGATGATTTCACCCCGTGATATTCGAGCGGCTTCTTGCAGGATGTTACGATCCTCATCTAGCATCACTTCACCCTTACTGTGGTCGACTACGTGTTTTTGAGTGATGTCTGGGGCGATGCAAGTGACTGTTGCCCCAGAGCGAGCGAGAGCGAGCAAAGTAAGGACGGCTTCGTGGATTTCAGATCCATCGTAAACGCCACAACCTGAGAGGATAACTGCTACCTTTTTCATATTCGTTTAGTAATGAGATTTTCGCATCTACAAAAAAAGTTGGTAGATTAAGCGATAAAGTAAAAGACTGCAATTGCTAACGCAATTCGATACCATGCGAAGACTGCAAGGCCGTGCTTGCTGAGGTATCCGACTAGCCATTTTACCGCTAATGTGGCAGATACAAATGCGACTATACAGCCTACTAGCACTGGCCCAACCTGAAGCGCTGCAAGCATATTGCCACCGTCACTGACAAACTTGTAGCCAGATGCGGCGCTCAATGTGATCAACCCCAACAAGAAGCTAAACTCAGCGGCTCGGGCAGGGGAGAGGCCTGCGATGTATCCACCTACGATGGTCGACATCGAACGACTAGTGCCCGGCCACATCGCAAAGCATTGAAAAAAGCCGATCATTACCGCCTTTGGTATGGGTAAATCGTGTAACTCGGGCCCACTGTGCGCGTCAATCGCTTCTTTTTGCCCGTGCTTGCGCCATTTTTCAACCACAAGCATTACAATGGCCCCAACGATGAGGGCACCGGCTACCGCAGTAATGTTATCGCCTAGCTTTTCTTCGATCCAGTCGTCGAGTAATAGTCCGATGACTGCGGCTGGTATAAAGGCGGCGATCAGATTGATCGCCAATTTTCTGCCATTTGGATCACGACCTATGCAACCTAGGACGATTCCGAGTATTGTTTTCCAATACAAATAGACGACTGCTACGATCGCGCCCGCTTGGATGACTATTGTATACGCGTAGGCAGCTTCTCCGATAGTGTAGGGTCGTTTGAGTCCGTCATCGGTCGTGACTAAAATAGGCATGCCGTCGCTGTTTAGCATCGGGGTGTCACCATTCAGCCCGAGAAAAGCGTTGGCAAGTATGAGATGGCCAGTGGAGGAGACTGGTAAATATTCAGTCAACCCTTCGACGAGACCAAGCACCACGGCGTCGGTATAGCTGAGTTCACTTTGATGTGAAGCCTCTGGTGAATGATCCGACAATTCAGTGCCTAGATCTACCGCGTGACTCGCAGCGAGCAGAGAAAAGAAAGCAAGTAGGGATGAGAGGAGTCGGCGTTTTACCATGTTGAACGCACCTTAGTGAGCTGGCTTTGTATGGAAAGCAGCAATTGAAACTTTTTGGTATGTTGTAGTAATCGACTGAATACATTTTGCTAGTCATTTAAAGGAACCTTTACTTATGGTTTGAGCAGATCTTGAATACGGCTTTATGCAGACCCTTGAATCACTTACCAATCAGCTCATCACTGGCGATCATTTAACTGCGGAACAGATTTCGACAGCCGCGGAATTCTTAATTGATGCTGCCGCGCCTGCATCTGCAAAGGAGGCCTTCCTGCTTGCGCTTGCAGCTAAAGGAGAGACCGCGGATGAAGTGGCGGCCTTTGCCGCAAGCTTTCGCAACTATGCCGTAAACCCAGGGGTGGAATCTTGGGCTGAACGTGCGATTGATGTTTGTGGCACTGGTGGCGACGGATCGGGCACATTTAATATTTCTACGGCAGTTTCATTCGTAGTCGCAGCAGCTGGCGTTCCTGTGTTTAAGCATGGCAATCGCTCGATCACCTCAAAGTGTGGCAGCGCAGATCTAATGGAGGCATTAGGCATACGATTGGATGCGCCGCATGCGATGCTTCGAGAGTCCCTACAAACCTTGAATTTTTGCTTTTTTTTCGCACCTGCGTTTCACCCGGCATTTAAAGAAATCATGCCCGTTCGCAAAGCACTCGCTGCGAAGGGCAAGCGCACCATCTTTAATTTGCTGGGACCGTTGATCAATCCTGGTCGCCCCGCATATCAATTATTAGGGGTCTTCTCTAAAGACTGGGTGCACCCTCTGGCTGGCGCACTCGGCACATTGGGTTTGTCTGCGGGGCTGGTGGCTCACGGCACTCCAAAGCAAGGGCTTACCTTGGATGAGTTAAGTTGTGCAGGTGAGAATGTGGTTTCTGGTTTCGGCTCTTTAGCTGATACGCAAGGTGCTCTGAGTGCGAGTGATGGGAACTTGCCCACATGTAATTTCGATGCACTCGTTGGCGGTGATGTGACTGAAAATCTGGCAACGATGCGTTTGCTGCTCAGTGGTTCTGAGGACGGAGTTTCGACAGGCTTGCGTAATAGTGTGCTCTTGAATGCTGGTGCCGCTCTGTGGATTGCTCGACAGGCTGACGATTTGCCTAGCGGTGTGGCTAAGGCACGAGACTTACTCAGTAGTGGTGCGGTAGCCGAGTGGCTAGAGCGGGCTCGTCAATTTTACAACTAGTGATTATGGGAAAATATTTTGGAACGGACGGTATTCGTGGGAAGTTTGGTGGCGAGCACATCAACCCTGTGTTTGCTTATCGAATGGGCGCCGCGCTAGGGCGTTTTTTACTACAATCCAACGCCGAGGGCTCAAGCAGTGTAGTCGTGGGGCGTGACACACGTGCGAGCGGGCAAGTTTTAGCCGCTGCCCTGATTCAGGGCTTAAATTCGCAAGGTGTATCTGTTTTGGACAGTGGAATCGTGCCGACTCCTGCCGTTGCGCTTGGGATTTTGAAGTGTCAGGCGAGCATGGGCATTGCAATCACCGCATCGCACAATCCAGCGGCGGATAATGGCATTAAATTATTCAATCAACTGGGACACAAATTAACCGATACGGTTGAAGCAGAGATTGAGGCCCTCATTGATCAGATAGACGCGCCGCAAGGCGAATTGCCGTCACCGCAGGCAACTGCCTTCGATGGTGCATCTCACTATATTCAAGTTCTGTGCGCATTGATGCCGCCACAATGTATGCAGGGCTGGTGTGTCGTTCTTGACACTGCCAACGGTGCCACCGCAGAGACGTCTCCAGCAGTTCTCAAATATTGGGGCGCTGAGCTTATTTTAATTGGTGCGAAGCCTGACGGCGAAAACATCAATTTAGGGGTAGGTAGTGAGCACCCCGATGCGCTTGGCGAAGCTGTGCGTGCGAATCGGGCTACTATCGGTATTGCACACGATGGTGATGGTGATCGCTTGGTGATTGTAGATGCCGGTGGCGATTGCGTGGATGGCGATGTGCTCCTTGGCATTTACGGTCTGCATGCGTTGAAGGCTGGGACACTTACAAATAATACCTTGATTGCGACGATCCAAAGTAATTTAGGCCTAGATGCCGCCATCAGAAATGCAGGCGGACGGGTAGAGCGAACCGATATCGGAGACCGTAATGTTGCCGAGCGAATGCGGTCAACTGGGTCGAATATTGGTGGGGAAAATTCAGGCCATGTTATTTTCTCGGACTTCGCGACTACTGGCGACGGATTACTTGCGGCAGTGAAGTTGATCGAGTTAATGCTGCGTCTGGATTTACCGCTGTCTGATTTAGCCAAAGAAATCGCTCTATTTCCTCAAAAAACAAAGAATCTTATGGTTGCTGAGAAACGCCCACTTGAAGAATTAAGCAGCTTGAGCGCGGCGATCCGTTCCGTAGAATCTGGTTTTGGTTCTGATGGGCGAGTCTTGGTTCGATACTCTGGGACAGAGCCCAAACTACGATTGTTGGTTGAGGGTAAGGATGAAGCTGCTGTCGAACAGGCTCTACAGGCGATAGAAAAGGCTGCTTGTGACGATCTTGACGTAATTGATAGTTGACCGACTCGAAATCTGGAATCACGAATAGAGTATTATCCCCCTTTGAATTATGGAAGAAATTGCCCTTAAAGACCTAGACTCTCGCCTGCACAAGCAGATAGAAAATGCCCGTAAGGCGATCGATAAAAATCCCACCTACGCGATCGATATCTTAGTGAATATCGTGAATCGTAATCCAAATTGCTTGGAGACGCGTAAATATTTACGTCAAGCTCAGCAACGTGCTAAGAAGGGGAAGACCAAAGGCTTTGGTAAATTCCTCAGCAAGGTCACCAGCATTCCCTTTTCAATGGGTAGCGATTCGAAGGTAAAGAAGGATCCTGTCAAAGCTATGGAGTCTGCGGAAGAAATACTCACTTCGGATCCATACAATCCAGTTGGGCATCGCTTGCTTGGCGCTGCTGCCGAAGCCCTCGAATTGAATGAAACTGCAGCATTTGCATACGAGGAGTTGACCAAAGCTGCGCCAGACGACTCTGAAGCAGTTAAATCACTTATGGCTGCTTATATTTCATTAGGTCGCAGCGAGGATGCGATCCGTATTGGTGATGCCGCTTATCGTAAGAATCCTGCGGATGACGAGATTCAAGGCCTCATCAAAAAAGCTTCGGTTGAGCAATCCATAAACAAGGGCAAGTGGGAGAATGATCAAAGCTTCCGCGACAAGCTTAAGGATGAGGAAGAATCTCAAAAACTTGAGCAAGCGGGTCGTGCTAAGACTGGAGAGTCTGGCCTGAGGGCACAAATTGAAGATGCCTTAGAAGCGGTTGCAGCTGAGCCCGAGAACATGAATCTCTATCGCGACTTGGCGAGCAGCTATCGTAAACTAAACGATTTTGAGAACGCACTGCTCTGGGTGGGTAAAGCTCGGCAACTGGATGCGGGTCGCGCAGACGTCAATCTTGAGCGCCTAGAAGTGTCCCTGACTCGCGAGAAAATGGCGACAGCTATCGAAGCTACTGAAGCAAAGCTGGAAGCAAATGCTGATGATGCGGATGCGAAGGCGGAACTCGCAAAACTTCAAACGGAGGAGCACGCCTTCCGTCGCGAGCAAGCAGAGAGCTTGGTGCAACGTTATCCGAATGAATTTGGCTACCGCTTTGAGTTGGGCGAACTCTATCTTGAAGATGGCGAAGTCGACAAATCCATCAAAGAGCTTCAGCTCGCGCAACGGAGTCCTAAAGTTCGCGTTCATGCGCTGATTCTTCTTGGCAAGGCTTACAAGCAGAAGGGCTTTTCCGACTTGGCTGCAGAACAATTGACCATTGCGAAGTCTGAAATCCCAGGCATGACCGATCAGAAAAAAGACGTCCTCTACGAATTGGGTTCTGCGTATGAGCAACAAGGTGACATGGATAAAGCCATGGCCGAGTTCAAGGCACTTTATGGAGCCGACATCAGCTACCGCGATGTTTCTCAAAAAATCGACGACTTCTACTCCAAGAAGAACGGATAAAAGCGCTCCAGCGACTTTACTAGAAGCACAGGTATTCGCCTGTGCTTCTTTGTTTTCAGGCGAAATAGTAGGGATTTAGTTCGAAGCTACGAATTCCGCTTGCCACCAGCCACTACAGGCCTAACTCATACAGTTAGTATGAAAATCGTTCTCGCTTACTCTGGAGGTTTAGACACTTCCGTCCTCGTTAGCTGGCTCAAAGAGCATTACTCCGCAGAGATCATTACCTATGCGGCCGACGTCGGCCAAGAGGAAGAACTCGACGGTCTTGCTGAAAAGGCCAAGGCAACAGGTGCATCCGCACACTACACCCTCGACTTAGTCGATGAGTTCGCTCGCGACTTCATCTATCCGATGATGCGTGCCAATGCAATCTATGAAGGGCAGTATTTTCTTGGCACTTCAATTGCTCGTCCGTTGATCGGCAAAGCGCACGTTGAGATTGCAGAAAAAGAAGGTGCCGATGCCGTGGCTCATGGTGCCACTGGTAAAGGAAATGACCAAGTGCGCTTCGAACTCGCTTATGCTGCGCTGGCTCCACAACTAAAGATCATTTCACCATGGCGCATGGATGTCTTCCGCAAAGCATTCCCAGGACGCACCGAGATGATCAACTACTGCCGCGACAACAATATAGACGTCGAAGCGAGTGCATCAAAGCCATACTCTATGGATCGCAACTTGCTCCATATCTCTTACGAAGCTGGTATCCTCGAAGATCCTTGGTTTGATCCGACCACAGAAGATAACAAGGCGATGTATAAACTCACAACGGATCCGCAAGACGCGCTAGATGAGCCACAATACATAGAGCTCGATTTTGAACAGGGCGACTGTGTCGCTGTGGATGGCATTGCGATGACCCCCGCGCAGGTCATGAAGCACCTCAATAAGGTTGCTGGCACACACGGTGTTGGTCGTGTTGATTTGATTGAAAATCGCTTCGTGGGCATGAAGAGTCGCGGAGTGTATGAGACCCCAGGTGGCACAATTCTCATGCATGCACATCGCAATATGGAGTCGTTGACGATGGATCGCGAGCTTATGCATTTACGCGATAGCTTGATCCCGCGTTACGCACAACTCGTTTACAATGGTTTTTGGTATGCTCCTGAACGCGAAGCGCTACAGGCTTTTATCGATGACTCACAAAAATCAGTCACAGGCACTGTTCGCTTGAAACTGTATAAGGGGAACGTCACTACGGTTGGCCGTAAGTCGCCATTGTCCCTTTATGATGAGAACATCGCCTCCATGGAAGGTGTCGAAAGTGATTACAACCCAGACGATGCAAGTGGCTTCATTCGTTTAAATGCACTTCGCCTACGTCGCCGAGCGATCGCTCAAGGCGGTCCTGAGATCGCCTCTGAAAGTAAAGTAAAACGTAGCTAATCAGCTCGCAACTTTATATCCATTCGCAACAAAGCCCCGCTGGACACCCAGTGGGGCTTTTTGATTTAAGCTATTGGTGGCATGCCGCCAATAGCTTGCGTGAAGAACTTTAAGCACAAACGATTCAACGTGCTACATCGAGAGCGTCTTGCTGACTTCGAACACACTCGTGACGATGCCAATCGCGATCAGTGCAACTAAGCAAAAGGCGAACACCAATGCACCCGTTGCCACAATGTTAGTCAACGCGCTCAAGCGTTTAGACAGTTCGACCCGAAAACCCTTGGTGATCTCGTCCATACTGTGTGCGAGGTTTCCAGTGTTTTCACCGACACTTAGAATATCGATTGCAAGGTCAGGCATGAACTCGTTGCGCTTGAAGGCTTGAGCCACCGATAGGCCCTCATTGACCTGTCCTCGGGCGATATTGAAGCGCTCGCGCAAGTCAGTATTTTTGATGGTTCGCTCGGTCAGTCTCAGGGTTTCAGTCGTGTTGATACCACTTTCCAGAAGGGTGCTGACCAAATTACCACATTGAAACATGTCTGAATAATAAAAGATTTTGCCAAGCAGTGGCAGTTTTAGCGCAAGGCGATCCGATGCAATTAAACCTTTGGTCGTGCCTCTCCATTGCCGAATCGCAAAACTTGCGATCACCCCAGTGACTACAATGAATGGGCCAAATTTGATTAAATAATCAGACCCTTCGATTAAAATACGAGCGCTCATCGTTAGCTCACCACCCAGTTTTTCGAGCATTTTTTGAATCTCGGGCAGCAGCACTAAAAGAAAGATGATGACCACCACGAATGCGACTAGGCAAATGAAGGCAGGGTAGGCCATGCTCGCAATGACCTTTTGGCGGATCTCTTGCTTTTCTTCTAAGTATTCAATGACCTTTCGTAAAATTGGGGCCAAGCTTCCAGTGGCTTCACCCGCTTCGATTACATAATTGATAGAGCCTGAAAAGTGCTTGGGCTGTCGCGACATCGCAGACGCCAGCGTGTGACCTTCGCTTAAATCTCTCCACAACCCATTCGCAAGCGCCTTCTGCTCTGGATCACTCAAGCGTTGACTCAAAATACGAATAGAGTCGCCAATCGGGAGACCTGAACTATGCAGCTCCATGAGCCGTTTCAAAAAGACCAGTCCGATGCGTTCGCGCTTGGGTGTTTTGCCTTTTGCAAGGGCACTGCTCACTACTTGAGGGTCCTTTTGCGTCTTCTGCTTAAATATAGAGACCAATTTCGAAAGCGCCTGAAAGCTCGCTCCTTGATTCTTGGCTCCTTGCTTCAGTGTGATGGGGCTGAGGTTTTGCTCTTGTAGACGTTGCATCGCTTGGCGACGGTCAGCGGCTTCTACTTGGCCCGTAGAAATCTGGCCATCCTTGTGGCGAGCTTTGTAATCAAAATCAGGCATAATTCAGTATACTAGATGTGTGGATCGACCCAGCGGAGTCGATGTTATTTAGCAGTTGTCCTGCATTTGGAACAAAAGGATCCACTTGCTATCTCTAGTTTCGTCTATTGTCTTTAAGTTAAATTATTATATGAGGTATTCATCCATTAAGTTTTACTGTTTTGCGCAGGTTTTACTTCTATCGTTAAGCATTAAGTTAATCGGACAGATCGAGACTTTGACTTTCGATAAGAAGACGATGAACGTAGTGCTTCGCCAGACCGCAATGCCGGAATTGGGCGATAGTCGCTTGGAGAAAATACTGACTCGCTACTATTTTGAAGGCCTCGGCGGGCCAGAGCATTGGGATGAAGTCGAAAGCCTACGCGTTTTGGGAACGCTTAAGACTAGCGGAAAAGAACTGCAAATCGCAGCCTATCAGAAGAAGCCGACATTTATCAAAATGACGCTGCGTGATGGTCAGAATACTGTAGTATTGGGATACGATGGCGAGGTGGCTTGGCATATTTTACTCGCAGATCGCAGTGAAGCCAAAGTCATGGATGCCGAGAAAGCTAGAGAATTCATACACAGCGCACATTTCGGTAACTATCTCTTATACCCATTCGCAAAGGGGAAAACGATTAGCTACATTGATACAGTTCCAATTGAAGGTGGGATTTGCCATCAAATCCGTGTGGTCTTAGAAAGTGAATTCCAAGTCGATTACTTTATCGACATTCGTTCCTATTTGGAAACGAAGGTTGAAAACACGGACTTGCGTGACCAAAGCGTCACCTCAATAGTTTACACCGATTATATTCGTGAGTTCGGTATGCCAATCGCGAAGACTTCGAGCACCTATGAAGATGGTAGAAAGATCAGTGAACTCACGATTGATGAGGTTAAAGTCAATTCTGGGGTCATGCCATGGATGTTTAAAATGCCGCGCTAGCGAGTCTCTCAACCCGCAAAATCTAATAGCATTTTAACATATCCACCGTAGATGATAACTACTGTGTAAGCGACATAACCAGCGACGCATACGAATAGGCCCCCCGGGTAAACGAGTGCCGCGAAATGGAGGCTCTCGTTAGCGCTTACTTGATAGCGGCGGGCAAGCTGTAGTAGGTTCGCATCGAGTTTTCCCGTTTGTGCTCCTGCTTGATAGAGCGCCGTAAACTCTGAAGGGAACACTCTGAATTTACTCAAGATCGTTGCGGGTTCCAGGCCAGCTTTGATGCCATTGTCGACTGCCGTAAAAGCTCGCTGGATCTTGGAGTCTTTGCTCAAGCAAGCTGCGTGCTTCCAAGCAGATTGAATTCCGATTCCTGTTTCAATAAATGTCCCTAAGGCAAATGAGAAATCAGCAAGTGACTGCTTTTTGCTGTAGTTTCTAAGAATCGGCAGGCAACGCAACAAGCTTGGCAGTATAGGACTGTCCATCTTAGCGATAATATACAGCCCGCACAAGGCAGCCCAACAAGGGATCAACAACTGTGCGCTGTGTCGGATGTGTGTGTCGCGCTGCCACTCAAAGCCGACCTCATAATCAATCATTTGCACCAATGGAAGAATGAGTGCTGCCACATGAAACACCGCAAGAGGGTAGAGGATGCCTAAAATGGCCTTACGCTGCGTATCGTGAACACTTTCATGTCTGTCTGCAAGCAGCGCAAAGGTTTGAGAAATACGGCCACTTTGCTCACTGGCACAAATAAATAGGCGATCCGCTTTAGGTAGCCAATTTGGAGCCGAGCGGAGCACTTCGGTGATCGTGACACCCCGTGAGAGCGAATCTGCCATTCGAAAGCGATCTTTTTTCCTTGGTCCGGATGAGAGACGTAGCGCTTCGGCAAAAGTTAAACCCGCCTCAAGTTGCTGACTAAGCTGCAGATACCAACTTGCCAACTGTGTATGAGAAATCATTCAATGATTTCTATTTTGCTTTAAACAAAGCCGCGTCCAATATCGACCAAAGGTGTATGATCCAGCCCATGAGTATTATCCAGAGAAGACTCGCCAGTATAAACTGCACGATGGCCATCAACAGACGACCCTGCACAAGTTGGCCTAAGCCAGGGATGAAAAAACTACAAATAGCGGCGATTACGTTACCCGCGGAACCTTGTGATGGCATAATAAAATCTTTCGTTAAAATGAGTTTAACCAGAACTTTAACAATAAAATCGCTTCGTCCAACCCGAAATTTACAGGTAATAGGGTTATTTAAGTAAAAAAGTATTGATCTTGAGTGACAAGCGCCTACTTTCCGCTGCTTTTTCGTAAACCACCATAGAATTTTAAGTTATGCCAAGAGAGCACGTTACAATCGAATGCACAGAAGCCCGCGCTGAAGGAAAGCCAGTTTCACGCTACATGACCACTCGCGACAAGAAGAAGCAACCTGAGCGCATTGAGAAGAAGAAGTATAACAAAAATCTTCGTCGTCACACGCTTCACCGCGAAATCAAGAACTAATCTTAGTTCAAAGTCTTTTCTAAAGCCGTCTCCTGTGAGGCGGCTTTTTTTTGAGTTCATCGCCTTTGAGTCAAAGAGGAGAGTTTTAAGCTTGGTTCCCATTGAACTCTGGAGCGAAATGCTGCCATGTCTGCCGCCAGAACAGCACGCATTATACACACAAAAAAACGCAACGGATGAACGGCGCGTTTTTTAAGTCAATTATTGAGGGGGTTGCTTAGTGCGTGCACTGCGCCAACTTTGTCGGTGTCGCCGAATCCAATCGAGGAGGGCGCGTTCAAAGCCGATATCCTTACCGTGCTTTTCCGACTCCAGCCACTTATGACGAAGGATCTCTTCACGTTCAGCAAGGAACTCTTGATACAGACTCGAGCGCTCGGCAAAGCCGCTGGGGGCATCCGATTCTTGTATTTGTGCTGGCATATCTTTGTTGTCCTCTTTCATCGCAAGCAAGTGCAATAGGTGTATTACTTTAAGGGATATATAGACTACCCTATCTGGCTAGCACAAAAGCCCTATATTACCATTACTTTTTAGATAATGCATCTAATATTTGTTGAGCTACTAGGGTGAAGACCTCTGTGGCTGCTGATTCAGGGTCGCTGATCACAATTGGAATGCCATTGTCGCAACCCTCGCGGATTGCGATATCGATAGGCACTTGACCTAAAAGTGGAGTCTCCAAACTCTTAGCGGTCATTGTGCCGCCGCCTTCACCAAAGAGTGCTTGGCGCTCTCCATCGGGAGTCTCGAGATAGCTCATGTTTTCGACCACGCCTAGAAGCGGCACATTCACCTTCTCGAACATACGCGCTCCGCGTCGTGCGACGTTGTAAGCCGCAGGCTGTGGAGTGGTCACAATGACAGCACCATCCAGAGGAATTGTTTGCACGAGTGAAAGTTGCGCATCACCAGTGCCGGGCGGGAGGTCGACCACTAAGATTTCGAGTTCTCCCCAATTTACATTCTGAGCAAATTGCTGGATCGTTTTCATGATCATGGGTCCACGCCAGACCACCGGAGTGTCGTCATCCACTAAGAAGCCCATAGACATGGTTTTCACACCAAAGTTTTCGACGGGCAGTATTAAGTCATTCTCGATTTCGGGACGGCCGGCAGCGCCGAGCATAAGTGGGACGGATGGGCCATAGATATCGCAATCCATAATGCCCACACCTGCTTTGCCTCGTTCTTCCAAGATCTTTTGCAACGCGCAGGCAAGATTGACAGTGACCGTCGATTTACCCACGCCACCTTTACCACTCGCCACGGCAATCGCATACTTGACCTTCTGCATGGTGGTCGAAGCCTGCAACTTACCTTCACCAGCTGCACCTGGAGCACCTGGCTGTTGCTTCGGTTGTGAAATCTCCATACGGACTTTGACATCCTTCACTCCATTGAGCGCACCCACGACTTGCTTGATGTCCGCTGCGATCTTTTCAGGAACCGATGGGTCGCCAGTGGTGATTTCGACACCGACGAGCACGTTGCCATCCGTAGTTTCAACCTCACGGACGAGTCCAAATGAAATGATATCCCGACTAAACCCCGGGAATTTGACCGTTTTAAGGGCAAGTTTGATAGTTTCTGTATCCACAATAAAAAATGGTTAAGCGCAGAAGAGTGAAAGCCTTTGCCAGCAGTTCAACTCGAAACGAAAGAAAAGAGAGAATGAGGCGTGAATACACGGAAGTGAGCCGTGGATATGAGTGCGAGCAGTAACCCTTAGCTGCAACCTTACACCATCCGTTGACTTTTTCTGGTAGAAGAGTGCTGAATAAGCATACGTTCTAAGAACCATAGATACGGACAACCACAGATGATAGCTGTCCTAAATTCGCATTTATCTGTGTAGCCCCGAGTCGATCTGCGGTTGAATGTATTGGCAGTTTTGGTCGCAAGATGGCATTAGAACAGGTGTTACCGTTTCTGGTAGGAGAGAGGGTTCATTGCTCGACCTTCCGAGCTTCTTATTAAAGCGATTCGGGGAGGGGGGGCTCCTTAGGTGCTTTGCTTAATTGAATCTTTCTAGCACGCTTCCAGAGGTAACTATGATCCAATAGATCAAACGTTCTTATCGGTTATAGACACATCCACGGAGGCTGGCTTATTCAATAAAAACGGTTTTTTGATCCAACCCATGATACCGGATTCTTCTTTTTTGACTTCAGCTTCTGCGTCCTGAAGAGCGCTTTCCCAAGCAGAGCCAAAACCGGGAGCACGCGCATTCATGATACGAATCGCTTTTTCATAAAGGTGGAGTGAGCGTAATTCAGCACGCCCTGGCTTTTGCTGTAATGCACCCACTGTTTGAGTTAGATTTTTGATCTGCTCTTTGGCAGCTTTAAGCTCTTCTTGGACCGTGCTGTTTCCTTTCGCAGTGATCTCCATTTGGGTGTGGAGATGCTTTTGTAGGTTTTCGAGCTCGGCCTTAAAACGATCCTCTTTAGCCGCAGAAGCAGATTTGAGCTCCATCGCTCTAGCCACTCCACGTATCCATAACACGAGCGCGACCACTAGGCCGATGCAGATTCCCATGATGAGTGGCTGTGTAAAGAAATTGATGAGGGCTTCTTTCATAATCTGATTGTATTACTACGCTGCATTCGCTCTACATACAAATCAATTTATAGCTTATGTGAATGCCCTGCGAGAACGGGCATTATGATGCCTTTCCAAATGCTGTTTACTCACGACCAATTCGGTATGATAACGTTCACCCGCAGGATGCAGTGGATATGAAAGGTATCAGCACGAACGAAACCGAGAGGTTCTACAGTTTAAAGAGAGGATACTGATGAATTATTCTAGGCTAACTTCGTGGTATCATCTTCTTGAATGGGTCGCCTTTGGTCGCTACCTTCAACGTGCGCGGACCGCGCAGCTGGAATCATTGAAGGGGACCCGCACCTTGCAGCGAGCGCTGTTAATTGGGGAGGGGAATGGTTCTTTTCTGTTAGCGTTCAGGCAACAGTTTCCTGAAACTCAAATCGTTGTAGTGGATCAAAGTTTGTCCATGCTCGTTAAAGCCAGAGCACGCTACGTAAAAGCGGGGTTTGATTTAGATCGCATCGAGTTTATTGAAGCCAATGTATTCGACTTAACACTACAGCCGCAGGAGTATGATTTGATAACCACCCTGTTTTTCTTCGACAATTTTGACGACGCTCAGGTTCGAATCGGTGTGCGAACATTACTGCCATCGCTGGCCAGTAATGGCAGTTGGCTCCTGTCAGATTTCTGCATTCCAGAGAAAGGTCTATTGAACCTTCGAGCGCGGCTATGGCTAAAAATGCTCTACTTATTTTTCAGAGTCGTCGCTGGGATCCCATGCAATCGCTTACCTCGAACCGAGTCGATACTCAGTGCAGCGGGCTTGACGTGCGAGCGACGCCAGACCCATTGCGCAAGAATGCTCTACAGCTCAGTCTATGTAGAATCCGACCACGCACCCCATAAAGCATGAGGATTATTCGAAAAATGAACTCACATCAAAACTTGCTATTTTGAATTAAAGAGCGATTTTACGGTATGTTCTTTGAGAGAACCTCCGCAATTGCGGACATAGTTCTTTCCGTAAATCCTTTCACTTTTCACTGATTTCAGTGTTTCAGAATGTTAGCTGTTCACTGTTTCAGTTTTTCACTATTTCAGCTTTTCAAAAGGGGGTGTCACGGATTCGACCTTGTGTCGTAGTGCGAGGCTGCATGTCGGAGATAATGGAGGCTCCGTATCAATCCATTGCAAATAATAATTGGCGAAGAACAATTCGCTCTTGCTGCTTAATGCGGCAACGTTTCTACCCTGACACCTGCTAAGGAATAGAAGCGTCGACTAGCAGGCATAGCTGATAACCTGGCTCCCGTTTATCAGTTGTAATTAGGGAGTCTGGAAGCTGGATAGCCTGTTTTGAGGCGATTCAGCGACGACAATAAAGTCATCACTAAGCATGTAGATGCCGCGTATGAAAGCACGAGGGACGCGGGTTCGACTCCCGCCACCTCCATTTTTCGGCGCACTGCGTTTGCTCAAAACCCGGTGCGCCACGGAAAATGCCTTGAGCAAGCGAAGCACGTCGAAAGGCTCCTTAAAATGTTCTACACTTATATACTACGCTACACGAACCACAAACTCTACGTAGGTTCGTGTGAAAACATAGAGAAGCGCTTCGAGATGCATAAAGCAGGAAACGGCGCTCGTTTTACAAAGCAAAATACACCTCAAGAGATCATACACTACGAAGCGTTCCCCAAAAGAGCCGACGCAATGAAGCGGGGAGCGCAGATCAAAAAATGGTCTTTAGCTAAAAAAGAAGCATTGATAGCAGGAGATGTGAATCAACTCAGAGAATTAAGTATATTCAACGACCATTCTGAGCACCAGTAACTCATATGGTTATTAATTTAGAAGTTCGGGACAGCTTTAGATTTAGCAGTCGCGCGTTTTTTCAATTTTTCAACATGCTTGCTGTAGTAATCCGACTTAATGTCGAAACCTAATACCATGTTCCAATCAGCGGAGGAACTTCCAACGCCGATCCATCTTTTACGGCTATTATCAAAAGGGGAGTCCTTACTCCAGGTCTGACCATTCGCGTTTGCATTTAAGACTGCATAGACATGTTCATTGGTCCAGCTGCCTGTTTTCTTGTATTGTATTCGTTCACATTTACCGTTGATGAAGATCGCCGTTATTGTCCAACCCTCGGATTGATATAACACTTTCTGCCCAAACTTGATTATACGCCCTTCATGAATCACGGCATCTCCGACAGCCAAAGGAGTGGCTTTGTCATACCTACTACTGATCTCTTTTGGGCTTTCGCCAATTCTAGTAAAAGCAGAGCCAGTGAGGATGAAGAAAAGGAATAATAAACGTATGAGATTTTTCGAATGGTTACTTTAGTAGTGTGAACCTAGAATCACAGACTCAATCATCTTTTTTCGATTGGCAATTCCCACCCAAATACACATCACTTCCCTTATGCCATTTTCTCGCCGTCGCTTTATTTTAGGGAGCTTTAGTTTAAGCTGCTGGACACTGGCAAGTCGTTTGCGTGGGTCGACGGTTCCTTCGAATCGGAGCGCGTTGGAGTCCACGCTTAGAGCATGGGTGAACACTCTGCTGCCAGCAGACCGATCGAGTCCTGCGGCTGGGGATGTAGGTGTTCACTTTGAAATCATCAAAAAGGCGGAATCAAATCGCCAATATATGCAGTTACTGGAAATTGGAGTTCGTTGGATTGAAAATGAAGCGACGCAGTTGGGGATCACAAGTTTTACGCAGCTGGATCCGGCGCAAGCTGAGTTCATCGTAGCGAAGGCTGAGGCTTCTGGGCTCCAAGCAATGCCTGGCCTGTTCTTTTATCACACACTCCGTGACGCGAAGGCATTTTATTATTCGAAAGAAGCGTCTTGGGCTGGTGTCGGCTTTCCTCATCAACCGCAGCCTTTGGGCTATATGGATTATGCAGAGGCACCGAAGGGATGAGCAATTACGATGTAGTGATCGTGGGGTCGGGCGCCGGTGGTGGCACGATGGCTTATGCCTTAACCAAACAAAAGTATCGGGTGTTACTGCTTGAAGCTGGGCCTAAGTTTAATCCTTTCACCGACTACAATCTCCATAAAGAATCTTGGGAGGAGGGCTATTTCCCGCATAAGGAGACTTCAGAGGGGCACCACAGCTATGCACCCTTGCAAGCACTTGAATCAAAATGGGATGATTTGCGCTCTTGGAATGTGATGGATGGGCGGATCAACAAACAAGCGAATCGTGTGGCTTACAAATATCACCATGTTCGCGGGTTGGGTGGCTCAACTTTGACCTTCACGGGTGAGTCGCATCGACTTCATCCAGGGTCTATGCAGATGAAGACTCGATTTGGAGTGGCTGCGGATTGGCCACTTTCGTATGAAGACCTGGAGGGCTTTTATTGTGATGCAGAACGTATTGTCGGTGTGGCGGGCCCTGAGAGCCAGGGGGAGCGCTGGCGAAGTGAGCCGTATCCATTGCCCGCTCACCCGATTAGTTACGCTAGTGATCGTATTCGGGCGGCTGCCGAGTCACTCGGTATGACGTGGCAGGCGAATTCGAGGGCTGCACTTTCTAAGCCCTACGATGGTCGGCCGAGTTGCAACTATTGCGCAAATTGCACACGTGGCTGCCCTCGCACTGATAAGGGGAGTGTGGACGTCACCTTCCTGCGTAAAGCGACGAAGTCTGGCCTTTGCCAGATACGGACTGGCGTGACGGTTACGTATATAGAGCGGTCGAAGTCGGACACCATACGTGGCATTCGACTGATCAATGAGATGGGTGAGGCTGAGTTCATCGAAACCTCTCAACTGGTAATCTCCTGTGGGGCGATTGAAACTCCGCGCTTATTGCTCGCGTCGGACGAACTGGCGAATGAATCGGGGCAGGTGGGGCGGAATTTCATGCAGACCCTTTCGTGGTCGTCGAGCGGTTTGCACAGTGACCGTTTAGGAAGTTTTCGTGGACTCCCAGCTGACAGTATTAGCTGGGATTACAATGCTCCCGATTCCATTGAGGGTGTGGTCGGTGGCTGTCGTTTTTCTGTGGGCGTCCATGAGGCTGGCTTAAATGGGCCGAGAGCGTATGCCAAGCGAGTGGTTGGGGGCTGGGGGCGTGCACACAAGGACGCAATGCGTGCGGCATTCGGCAGTGTGTTGACTGTAGGGTCAATTGGCGAGTCGATACCCAATGCCAAGAGCTTCGTCGACTTGGATCCTGCGGCTAAAGATGCCAATGGTGTTTCGCTTGCCAGAATCCACAGTCACATGGACGAAATGGAAATCAATCGGCTCGCGTTTATGGCTCGGACCTGTCGCAGAATTTTGGAGGCTGCGGGTGTTGAAAAACTGGTGGAGGAATATGGCAGTTATGATTACTTTAGCAGCACACATGTCTTCGGAACCTGCCGAATGGGGAGCGATGCAGAGCACTCAGTAGTGGACTCCTATGGCCGCAGTCACCGATGGAAAAATTTAACCATTATGGATGCGAGTATCTTTCCGAGTTCAGGAGGAGGGGAGTCGCCCTCGTTGACGATCGAGGCACTCGCGCTCAGAGCAGCAAAGCACTTTAACGATTCCTAAAAAGACTATCTAAGATTCTTTGCTGGATTGAGCGGCCAACAGTTCCTTCAGTGAATCTTTCTTCGATGCATCCATTTTTGGACGATTCGACTCGATGTCTTGTTCGTGCTCCCTGTAGCATCGGCACATATCCTGTGAGTCCATGACCTGTCGGTTAAATCTTCCGCAAAAAACACATAGTTTCACGTGCAGCTTCAGAAAGAACCTGCGCATGGGCGACAGCTTCTCGTAGTCCTCTTTGGACAGTGCGTTGGATACTTGTTTGCAGGTAAACATCTTAAATTCAGTTATTTAACGTCTTTTCCGGTCCATTTAGCTTCAAGCGAGACTTTGAGTTGTTCGCGCGCTCGATGTAATAAAACCCAGAGATAGTTCGGAGTAACATCGAGAACCTTACAGACTTCTTCAGTTGTTTGATCTTCAAGCACGCGCAGCACAAATGCCTCACGCGCGGGCTCTTTCACTTCGCTGATACATTCCTCGAATACGACCCAAAACTCGCTGTTGTCGTAGTATTTACGTGGGTTGAATTGCCAAGGGTCTGGATTCGTCGTGGCGATACCGCTGTATTTAAACCAGAAACTTTCCAAGATCGCCTCGTCCTCTTCTGCAATATCGACTTTGTTTTCTTTGATCGATTTACGGATTTGGTCGACGATTTTGTTGCGCATGATGCCGCGCAGCCAAAATTTGATGTCACGACTACCATCAAAACGATCCAGTGCTTTGATGCCGGCTAAAAAGGTGTCCTGCACACAGTCTGCTGCAAGATCTGGATTGCGTAGGCGAGACATCGCGAAGCCATACAAGTAATCGCCATAGCGATCCACCCAGGTATCTGGTTGGGCAATTTCGACTTTTGGCTCTGTAGTTGACATCTTAATTCGTATGAAGCTGTGCAAGAATTTCAACAAATGCAACCGCTCTAAACCGCCAAATAGAAAAAATAGAGTAGTGAGGGGTGTTAGCATTAGCTAGATGGTGGCGATGTCCTGCAAGCAGGCTTTTTTGAAACATTACCAAATCGTTATCGATTCGGCTCTAGAGCGAATCAAATGTAGTCGATTGCGTAAGCTGCTAGCGACGACATGACCGACTACAAAGTAGATCGGACCACCAAGGGTGAAAGTCCCGTGTTCCACCCCAGAGTGTAGGCACAAAAAAAGACGACCCAAATCAGATCGTCTTAATTCTTCACTACTCGGGGAGGGACTTGAACCCTCACGCCTTACGGCACCAGAACCTAAATC
>JABBCA010000097.1 GCA_018607135.1 Opitutales bacterium | reverse complement strand
CACTACTCGGGGAGGGACTTGAACCCTCACGCCTTACGGCACCAGAACCTAAATCTGGCGTGTCTGCCAATTTCACCACCCGAGCAGAAAAAAGTGATTTGTGGTTCTTACGAACCATGATGTCAATGCTCTGTAGAGCAAAAAATTAAGTGTATGTATGTGTGGTTCGCTTATGCGTCTGTCAATAACTGCTTACAAAAAAAGTGAAATAATTACGCACTGATCGCAGTGATCACATCTTCGACTTTTTCCGCAGTTTTAATCTGCTTGCGAAGGCGATCGGAACGACAGGTTTTCGCAATGTCTGCGAGTGTTGCCAAATGGCCATCAGAGTCGCCCACGGGACTGAGTAGGAAGAAGGCAAAATCGATCCCCTCAGTCTGACCTGTTATTTCCAAGCCTTCTGATAATTGAGCGACAAAACACACACGGTAATCGAGGTCGTCGCAATAAACGTGCGGAATCGCAATGCCATGTCCTAAGAATGCAGGGGAAACGCGGCCTTGATCGCGGAGGTCCTCCAATATCTGTTCTTCGGAAAGCGCTTCGATGTGCTTCACTGCGACACTCGCGAGTTGTTTATACAGGTCATCGAGGTTGCTACACTCGACAGTTAATAAGCCTCCGCTCTGGAGGGCGCGTAGTAAGAAGCCCTCGTAGCGCCGTAAGCATATGACTTCGTCTTGATCCTTAGCGAGCTCCTTAAGCATCGAGTCGTGTGGAATGGCACGTAGTTGCTTGCCTCGACGAATAAACAGTGGATGCCAATCACCAGATGGAAGGCTCATGCCTTCTTCCCATTCGACAACTTCGAAACTGCTTTCATTTTGCATGAGTTCGCTGCCGATCACCGCAGGGCGAGACAGGTCTCCGAAAACGGATTGGCCAGTAAGCTGGTCTTCTGAGGTCGGAGCGTCGAGTGGAATCCAGCCAAAGACTTTTTCATTATCCAATTCTTCTGCCCAGCGCTGCATCAATAGTTGGTTGAGCTCAATATTATCTGTGAGTGCCAGCACGTAACCAGCACCAAACAAGGCTTGTTCGTTTTCGTAAAGTTTTTCTGCCTCCATACCGTCGCAGTGCATCGCAGGTAGTCCTTCTTTTTGCGCCAACGTGATATTACGAGCATTGGTATCGAGAAGCATCACTTGTTGCTCGTCTTGGCGCATCAGTTTCTTTGCGAGTTCGCGACCAAAGTAGTGAGCACCGATGATGACCCAGTCATTTGGAGCAGGGCGCTGCAGACGCAAGACTTTCGCGAACATGCCAGCCGAGAGTCCCTGAATGAGCACTGTCGCGCAGATCACGGAATAGACAAAAGATTCTAGTAGCGCAGGATCGCCAATCGGGTCCTCCTTTGCATGTAAGCTCAACGCGAACAAAGACGCCATGGAAGCAGCAACCACACCTCTCGGGGCTACCCAAGAGAGCAGCATTTTCTCGCGAATATTGAGAGGGGTGCCCCATGAAGAAACCGCGATACTAATCGGGCGTATTAATAAAATTACCGAGAACAGAACCCAGCCTCCGCCCATTTCGAAGAAGTCGATAAATTGCTCCAATTCCAAGCGAGCTACCAGCAATAAAAACAACATACCGATCAGCAAGTCCACAATCTCGGCCTTGAATGCTTTGATCTCTCGCAACTGTCGTGGCTTCTTAATGCCTACAATGAGTCCTGCAATGGTGACGGAAAGGAGACCGGCTTCTGGCTTGATGATTTCCGTTGCGCCAAAGATGAGCATCGCCGAAGCCAGTGCGAAGGCATTCACGATGTTGTCTGGCACCCAGTTTTTGCGCATCACCCAATAGATGAAGTAACCACCGATGCAACCGATTGCAGCACCACTGACGACGCGAATAAGGAAGTTGGGTAATGCGACAGCGCTACCACCTTCAACCACCCACTCGAAACAGAGAATTGCAGTGAAAACACCAATCGTATCAATTAACACACCTTCCCAATGTAAGATACTGCCAAGTTTTGCTTGCACACGGATACGCTTCAGAAGCGGAACAATCACCGTTGGCCCCGTCACAATTATCAGGCTGCCCATCAATAATGCAAATGCTGGAGACGTATCAAAAACGACATAAGCGGTCAGGCCCGCACCTAACCATGTGATCAGCACTCCGACCGTGAGCAGGCGTTTAATTACGGTGGAGGTCCTCTTGAACTCTTTGATGTCCAAAGTCAAGCCGCCCTCGAATAGGATCAATCCGACCGCAAGCGAGACAATCATTGGCAATAGGTCACCTAGGGCATCTGGATCCAACCATCCAAAACCTTCGGAACCAAGGGCGAATCCTCCAGCCAGCAGGAGCACGATCGTCGGCAAATGCAGTCTGCGAGAGAGAACTGTAAGTAAGCAACCCGCACCGACCGCAAGACAAAGCGCCCAAAGCGCGTTTTGAGTGGTCGCCATCGCGAGGAAAGAGGGAAATGCAGTATTCAAATGCATAAATTTTGGACGCCGCAGTAAAAAAGGCGTTTATAGTTTAGTTATCAATATTGTGGCACATGCCTAGCGCCGGAGACACCTCGGAAGCTTTACCAATGATTTGAGCGGGAACACCTGCCACGCTCGTATGCGGTGGCACGTCTTTTAGCACTACGCTGCCAGCACCTACTTTGGCACCTTCGCCAATCTCGACATTACCCAGTATCTTTGCGCCTGCGCCCAAGAGCACGCCAGAGCGCACCTTAGGGTGACGGTCGCCACGATCTTTACCCGTTCCGCCAAGAGTGACGGCATGGAGAATCGAGACATCGCTTTCGATGACCGCAGTTTCTCCAGCAACAAAGCCTGTGGCGTGGTCGAGTAAAATTCCACAGCCAATCTTCGCCGCGGGATGTATGTCGACCGAAAAGGTTTCTGAAATCAGGCTTTGGAGGTAGAGCGCAAACTCTGTGCGGCCAATTGACCACAGGTAGTGCGAGACTCGATAGCAGACAATTGCCTGAAAGCCCTTGAAGTAGAGCAGGGGAGTCAGCACGTTTGGGCACGCCGGGTCGCGCTCGTTGACTGCGATCATGTCGCAGGCAATTTGTTGTAAAATATTTGGAGACTTCTCAAACGCTTCCATGAAGGTATCATGCAACACTCCGACGGAAGTGGAGTGATTCACCAATTTGCGCGTAATTCGGTGTGTTAACGACTCTGCGAATGAGTCACGATGAAGAACGGTTTCGTCCAATAAGGTCTGCAAAGCCGGTTCACCTGCGACGATTTCATTCGCACGTTTACGGATTTCATTCCAATGAGCATCTAAATCTACTACTTGCATAAAAACTGTTAATTATGCCTAAGCAGAATAAAAGCCAATCAAAAGCAAGAAAAGTCGCGATACGAATCTGCCCCACGAACCGTCTTTTAGGGTTCGGTTTCTAGTTGATTCCCTATGCCCTCGCATCAATGTTCCTGTTTTTTAACCTTTTAATTATGGCTACAGGACTTCTTTTTTCAGGACAAGGCGCACAAACCGTTGGTATGGGGCGCTCACTTTACGATCATTCAGAGATCGCGAAAGCGCTCTACGATGAAGCCAATGAGGTGCTTGGTTGGGATTTGAAAACGCTCTGTTTCGAAGGTCCAGATGAGGCGCTGACCGAAACCAAGGTATGCCAACCAGCGCTTTATGTTCAAGGCTACGCCTTGTTCAGCATCTTGAAAGAACGTGGCAAGCTTGGTGATTACAAGTCGGCCTGCGGTCTAAGCCTTGGTGAGTTGACCGCATTGGCAGCTGCTGGTGTTTACGATTTTGCCACCGGCCTGCGTTTGGTCGCAGAGCGTGGTCGCCTCATGCAGGAGGCCTGCGATGCCACAAAGGGCGGCATGGCGGCGGTGATCGGTGGCGCTCCAGAGGATGTGCAAACCTTCTGCGATGAATTTGGTATCGAAGTCGCTAATTTGAATTGCCCTGGGCAAATCGTTATTTCTGGCGACAATGATAAGGTGCTAGAGGCCGTAGCGGCATCGAAAGGGCGCTTCAAGCTATGCAAACCACTCAATGTGGCAGGGGCTTATCACAGTAAATTAATGGTGTCTGCGCGTGACGCCTTTGCTGAATTCATTAAAGGCTTCGACTTTAAGACTCCTGAGGTGGTCGTTTATACCAATGTAACCGGACAGCAAGTCAGTGATCCGCAAGCGATTAAAGATTCTCTCGTCAGCCAAATTGTCTCATCGGTCCGTTTCGAAGATTGCCTGCGTAATATGGCCGCTGAAAATGGCATCGAGCACTTCTACGAATGTGGCCCAGGTAAGGTCCTTGCTGGATTCGCAAAGCGCACCGATAAGGCGCTCAACGTGACTCCAATGTCCGAATTCGAGGAAATTCCTGAGTAAGTTGCTGGCGTTCTGCGCCCCCCTTAATCGTAATCTGACTCCTAATCTCTTAGGAGGAGTTTTTTGAGTATTTTGCTTTCGATAGTGGACAAGCTACAGAAAGATTAAGATTAAGTGTAGGATTAAGATAGAGAATCTACCTAAATGACCGATTTAAACCACACTCGCAACTTTTGCATCATTGCTCACGTCGACCACGGCAAAACGACGCTCTCTGACCGTATCCTTGAGCTTACTCGCACTGTGCAAATGCGCGAAATGAAAGACCAGCTCCTCGACTCGATGGACCTAGAGCGCGAGCGTGGCATTACCATTAAAAGCCACCCAGTTTCCATGGTGTATAAGGCCAAAGACGGGCAGGACTATGCGTTCAATTTGATCGATACACCGGGCCACGTGGATTTCTCTTATGAGGTATCGCGGAGTTTGGCTGCGTGTGAAGGGGCAATGCTACTGATCGATGCTGCGCAAGGTATTGAGGCACAAACCGTTGCCAATGCGCATCTCGCGCTAGAGCAAGGCCTAGAAATTATTCCCGTGATCAACAAGGTGGATCTACCGAGTGCGGATGTTCCTGCGATTATGGTTCAGCTTGAAGATGTCCTGGCGATTCCCGCGGACGAGGCCGTGTTGACTAGCGGCAAAACTGGCATTGGCATCGAAGACTTATTGGAAGCGGCTGTAAGCCGGGTGCCGAAGCCGCGTTGGGCCGATGTCGATGGCTTGCGCGTGTTGATTTTTGACTGTATCTACGACGCCTACAAAGGTGTGATTTGTTATGTGCGTGTTTTCTCAGGCGAGGTAAAGCAAAACGACCAGATCATTACCATGAGTGATGAGCGTAAGATGCAGGTCAAAGAGGTCGGTAAGTTCTCTCCTGCTATGGAACGGCAAGACTGCCTCAAGGCGGGGGACGTGGGTTATATTGTAACCAACCTTCGGGACGTAGCTGACTTGAAGCTGGGTGATACGATCACGCATACCGCGACACCTACGAAAGAAATGCTGCCCGGCTACAAAGAAGTCAGTCCGATGGTCTTTAGCGGGATTTACCCAATCGACACCAGCGATTACAATAAGCTCAAAGCTAGCATGGGGAAGTTGCGTTTAAATGACGCCGCATTCGTTTACCAATCCGAAAACTCGGTTGCCCTAGGCTTTGGCTTTCGCTGTGGATTCCTGGGCCTACTGCACATGGAAATTATTCAAGAGCGCATTCGTCGAGAGTATGACTTAGACGTGATTTCCACGTATCCAAGTGTGGTCTACAATGTCACTAAAACCGATGGTGAAATGATCGAGGTGCACAACCCCGTTTATTTGCCAGACCCAGCGGAGATTGAGTTTATTGAGGAACCGATGATCGTTGCATCGATCCATATCCCGAGTGATTCGATTGGTGATGTGCTTGCGCTCGTTTCTGAAAAGCGTGGCGTTTGTGAGCACACCGAAACAATCGATGGTCAACGCGTGATGCTACAGTGCCGTGTGCCCCTCAATGAAATCCTCGTCGATTTCAATGATCGTTTAAAGAGCATTACGCACGGCTATGGCTCGATGGACTACGAAATGTCGGGTTACGAAAAAGCCAAATTGTGCCGCCTCGATATCCGCGTGAACAGTGAGGCGGTGGACGCCTTCTCTTCAATTGTGCATATGGATAAAGCCGAGGGCAGGGGACGTGCACTTTGTAAGCGCTTGAAGGAGATTTTACCTAAGCAGATGTTCAAGATCGCGATTCAAGCGGGAGTGGGCTCTAACATTGTTGCTCGTGAAACAATCAGCGCATACCGTAAGGATGTTACAGCGAAGTGTTATGGCGGTGATATTTCCCGTAAGCGTAAACTTCTAGAAAAGCAAAAAGAGGGTAAGAAACGGATGAAAAACATCGGCAGCGTTTCGATTCCACAGGATGCGTTTATTAAGATTTTGAAAACCTCCGACGGCGGTTGAGGCCAAGTCGTAGGGAACGAATGTAGGTCGCGTGTTACTTAGATTAAACTACTATTTCAGATGGGCAAATTACAGAAACAAGCCAAAGAGCTCTTACACTCAGCGGCGAAAGTATATCATTATCGAAAAGATGTCATTGCAGAAGCTCGTCTACACGAATTGGACACAGCTGTAGGCGACCTCCAAAAACGAATGAAGGAAGACGGAGCCAACGAGCTCGAAGCTGCGATGGATCGCCTTGACGGTTTGTTGCGCAAGATTGGTGGCAAGATGTATCCAAAGACTTTTTGGAATGACAATATCGAGGTCGCGCTGGTCGCAGCGATTTTAGTGATTGGTGTGCGGACATTCTTTTTTCAGCCCTTCATCATCCCAACCAATTCAATGTATCCGACCTACAGTGGTATGAATACAAAAGTGTATACTGTAGATGAGCCAGCCTTGAGTGCTGTGAAGAAATATTCACGGTTCGCAGCTTTTGGCGCACGTCACCGCGAACTGGTCGCACAGTCCAGCGGAGCACTTAAATTACTGCTAGTTAAGGATGCGGAAGGTCGGAACGCACTTCGAACACGCACGGGCGGCATTGGGCCACTAGCTCAAGATCGCTATCTGTTTGCAATTGGTGATACAGTGCACGAGTTGAAAGTCCCGAAGGAATATTTGCTGCCATCATTGCTGCAGGAGCAGTTCCCAGGCGCTCAATTTAATATGCCAGTCCCATGCGAACAAAGCCCAACAGGAATGGCATTTAAACTTGCAGACCATGTGGAAGCTGGTGATTCAGTGCTACGATTTGATGTGCTCCTGGGAGATGCGCTTTTTGTCGATCGAGTCAGTTACCATTTCAAACGCCCGAAAGTTGGAGATCCGTTCGTGTTTCGCACCGATCCAATTTTAGACGCAGTTGGTGAAGCTACAAACGATTATACGCCTAAATATTATATCAAGCGTATCGGAGGCTCTGGTGGAGAAACTTTAGAGATCAAAGATCATACCTTGCTTGTCGATGGTCAGCCAAGAGATGAAGTTGAAGCCTTTGGACGCAATGCCATACAAGAAGGCGACTACTCAGGCTACATCAACTATAAGTATTTGGACGTTGGTCGAAAAATGGTCGTTCCCAACGATAAATTCGTTGCACTTGGCGACAACTCAGCCAACAGCGCAGATAGTCGCTATTGGGGGTATGTTCCCGAGGAGGCGGTAGTCGGCAAAGCCATCTTCATTTATTATCCATTTACTAAGCGCTGGGGATTGGCTGAATGATCCGCATTCAGCGCATGGTCTCTACGACCTTAAATCACGCCACCTTACGCACAATATATATTATGTCTAATTCTTTTTTTTGAATAAGATCTAACTGTCCACCTTCTTCTTTAGGCACGAAATGAAAGCAACTCCACTTCCACTCTACAACTGGCTCAATGAACGCTCTGCTGGCGCACTGGTTCATCTAAGTTCACTCCCGTCCGATACGGGGATCGGTAATCTGGGCGCAGGCGCGTATCGCTATGTTGACTTCATGAATGTATCCGGACTTCAAGTCTGGCAGATTTGCCCACTGGGCCCGACCGGTTACGGTGATTCACCGTATCAATGTTTCTCTGCCTTTGCGGGTAATCCCTATTTCATCGACCTAGAGCCATTACTTTCTGATGGCCTAATCGATTGCAGCGATATGGATACACTAAAGCAGCTGCCTCATGATCATGTCGACTATGGATGGCTCTACAGCGTCTTTTGGCCAATCCTAAGAAAAGCCTACGATCGTTTTCAGCAATCTGGCGCGGATCATTTTCGAGATTACGGCAGCCTGCCAGCCTTTAAAAAAGCCCAATCCGGTTGGCTGGATGATTACGCCCTATTTACTGCGCTCAAGGCAGATTTCGGCGGCAAATGTTGGCTGGAATGGCCAAAGGAATTCCGCGACTACAGCAAGGCAAGTCAGCAGAAATTGAGTGCCGAAGTGCAGGAAACCTACGACGCACATGTGTTTTACCAGTATTTATTTTATGCGCAGCTCGCTAAATTGCGTGCCTACGCAAGCACCAAGGGCGTCGAAATACTTGGAGATGTGCCCATTTTTGTCGCTCTCGACAGCTCCGATGTTTGGGCACACCCAGAGCTGTTTCAACTCAACAAAGAAGGTCGCCCTAAAGCGGTTGCAGGCGTGCCGCCCGACTACTTTTCTGCGGATGGTCAACTTTGGGGCAATCCACTTTACGATTGGAACAAACATGTAGAAAGTAACTTTGCTTGGTGGATTGATCGCATCCAAAGCAATCTAGCTTTCTACGACATCGTCAGACTCGACCATTTTCGTGGTTTTGAATCTTATTGGTCCGTTCCAGCTAAAGAGACGACTGCTAAGAAAGGAAAATGGATTAAATGTCCTGGTCTAGAGCTCTTCAAAGCGATTCGTAAAGCCTGTCCAGATGCGAAACTAGTTGCTGAAGATCTCGGCGTCATTACAGACGAAGTCGATGCCCTACGCTTGGCAACTGGCCTACCAGGAATGGCCGTGCTGCACTTCGCTTTCGGTGGGGAATCCGACAACGCGTATTTACCACACAACTACAGTCGTAATTGTGTCGTGTATTCAGGAACGCATGACAACGACACTACACGTGGCTGGTATCAGGCACTTGATGATGACTCTCAAGACCACATACGCCGCTACTTAGGCGTATGTGGCGAGACAATCTCTTGGGATCTGATTCGTGCAGCCATCCAATCCTGTGCGCATCTTGCGATCTTTCCAATACAAGACTTAATGAGTCTTGGTAGCGAAGCCCGTTTAAACACACCTGGGGCCGCTGTTGGCAATTGGCAGTGGCGCTACTTAGAACATCAAATTGAAGAGTTGGAGGTCAATAGTGCTGCTTACCTCAGAGAGCAACTTTATCTCTTCGGCAGATAATACCAGTGCTTGATTGGCTATCGAACAATGAACAATGGGTCGCCCTCTTTGGTGGCCTAAGTCTGATTGCATTCGTCGGTTCTTTGATTCTCGTGCCCTTAATTATTCTATCGTTACCAATAGATTTCTTCACGCGCCAAAGTAACTGTAACCCGCGAGTCGGCATAGGTCGCCTCTGTTGGCGCGCGGCTAAAAACCTCGCAGGAGCCCTCTTCGTCTTGTCGGGCGTTCTTATGTTGGTGTTACCTGGCCAGGGTATTCTATCTCTGTTAATTGGCTTCAGTTTGATCGATTTTCCCGCAAAGCGTCGCTTGCAGGTTCGTTTGATACGACTTCCGCGTGTTCAACGCATGGTCAATTGGATACGATTGAAGGGAAAACGCGAGCCGCTAGAAATTCCACCTGCATGGGAAGGCTAGCTTGGAGGGACTCTGCGTTCTGTTGCAGCCCTTGTATTTAGCCAAATTTCTTGACCGACCCTCTCGCTATCAGATAGTCAGGACTGGAGCAAGTCTGACTTGCCTTCAAGCAATAAGCCCAACAATGAATACAGCTGTCCAACAAATGGTCCGATACCAATTTGTGGTCACGAGTGCGCTTAGCACTTCAGGACTCCCCTCGCCTCTTTCAATCTTCTTGTGCAGGGGGACTGAAACAAAAAATGTTAGTATCCAAGAAGTCACTACGAGGCCAAGGCCGAGTAGCTCCAAGCCAGTGGTTTTCGAAAACACCAAAAATAGCCAAGTCACCATTTGTGTGAACATCAGTGGAATGATGATAAACGAAGCACGAAAGGTATAGCTTCTGTGCCAAACGACTAATTCGTCAGGCTGAATCTTGAGAAAGCTTGGATAGATCACCAGCTGCACCAGCCATAGCAGCACGACCAGCCCAAAATCGACTCGATGTGCAAACAGCTCAAACATACTCAGGCTTTAACTGAGCCTGCCGCGCTGATGAAGCACTTCGGCAATCTGGATCGCATTTAATGCAGCCCCCTTCCAGAGCTGGTCGCCGGTCACCCAAAGAGCGAGGCCGTTTTCAAATACGCAGTCCTTACGGATACGGCCAACCCCACAGGGCACGACTTCAGAGTAATCCAATGGCATCGGGTATTCAGCCTTTGCTGGATTGTCGACCAGCTCCGTTCCTTCAAAATCTTTGATTGCTTGGCGAGCAGCTTCAACAGTCACTGGTTTTTCAAACTCGGCACTGATTGAGATCGAGTGTGCGCGGAAGACTGGCACACGCACACAAGTGCATGTGACGCGCAAATCCTTAAGGCCCATGATTTTGCGGCCCTCGTTGAGCATTTTCATTTCCTCTTTGGTATAGCCATCTTCAAGGAATTTATCGACGTGAGGAATCAAGTTGAATGCGATCTGATGCGGATACACATCCTTCTTAATCGCTTCACCATTGGCCCAAGCCTTTGCTTGTTGCTCAAGCTCAACGATGCCCCATGCGCCGCTACCTGAGACCGCTTGGTATGTGGAAGCGATAAATGACTTGAGACCAAATGCCTTGTGTAAGGGATACAAACCCATCAATGAGATCGCGGTCGAGCAATTCGGATTCGCTAGTATGCCCTTGTGACTATCCACCGCCTCTGGGTTGATTTCAGGCACAACCAGTGGCACCGTAGGATCCATGCGAAACGCAGAACTGTTATCAACAACCACGCAACCACGCTTCGCGGCTTCGTGGGCAAACTTTAGGGACTGATCACCACCCGCACTGAAAATACAAAGGTCAAGACCGTCGAAGGACTCATTGGTCGCCTCTTCAATCGTCCATGTTTTATCGCCAAACGACTGGGGCTTCCCCGCTGAGCGAGCCGACGCGAGTAACTTGAGCTCCTTAATTGGGAACTCTCGCTCGTGAAGGAGACGAATGATTTCTTGACCGACCGCACCGGTCGCACCGAGGATGCCTACGTTATATGCCATTTGATTTTATAAAGGAAAGCAGGCGTGTAAAACAATGCTGTGAGGCCTTGTCAATCACGCCGACAAAACGAATGTTGATCGTTTCGATCGCAAGTCAAGAGATGGCGCTACTTGTGGAAGGTGAAATTGAAAAAATTTATCCGATTTCGACTTCCAAGAACCCTCCCTCTTGTGTCGAGAATTCATTCGGGACCCCACTTGGCTTGCATCAATTAGCTGATTTTATCGGTGCTGGTGAGCCGGAAGGCACGGTTTTTCACGGGCGAAAGCCGACAAAGCACTTTTTAGAGTATAGCAAAGAGGCACAACTATCGAACCTCATTACCTCGCGAATTATCCGCATCCGTGGCTTGGAACCAGGTAGAAACAGCGGAGATGGCCAAGACAGCTATGACCGCTATGTATACATCCACGGCACCAACCATGAAAATCGTATTGGTGAGCCGTTTAGTGGCGGTTGTATTGAGATGCTGAATGCCCAAGTCGTTGAACTCTATAAGGAAGTGCAACCGGGCGATTTGCTCGCAATTTCTGCAGATTAAGTGAAACTATCTCATGGTTCGTGCGATACCCCACGATTACAGAAAATTCATTCCCTACATACTATATGAAACGATCTTATTTTTGCGTTGGTTTAATTGTCTGGTTTGCCAGTCTAGTAATCGCATTTTCATATGGTCGCTCAAAAATGAGCTCTACGACCAGCGTATACGATACGGCCCGACCCAAGCATGCGAAGGCGCTCGATCACTTGAATGACTTAAACGATCCAGAAACTGCACTCGAAGGAGACTCCGCTGCGATGACCGAAGCCGTAGAGACATTAAGTGCATTTTTTGAAGGCGCTGAAATGACGCTCTCAGAGGCAATCAATCAGGTAGACCGTTTAAGTGCGGACGAGGCGCGTAATTTTTTGGTTGAAGCCTTTGCCTTGCCCAGTGCAGACCCTCGCCGCTCAAGGCTCATCAATAATTTGCTCGAGCAATTAGCGAAGTCACATCCGCAAGAAGCCTACGACTTGACTCGCAGTATTGGCTCACTGCGAGATGCCGAGCGTGCTAAAGTTGCGATTCTTGAAGTGTGGGCGAACCGTGACCCTGTTGCGGCTTTAGCTTGGTCCAAAACAGCCTTAGCAGATGAGCCGAGACATTTATACAGCTCGCAAATGCGTGCACTCTTCCGAGGCTACGCCGAAATGAATCCACAGGCAGCATTGACTGCTGCGCAAGCGCTACCCGTTGGCTCTAAAGAAGAAATACGCATGCGCACGCAGCTCATGGGCGAAGTGATTGAAACACAAGTTCGTGAAGGTCAGATACAACAGGCAACGCTCGCGATCGAGTGGATCGACGATCCAGATGTGCGCCAAAGCATGAATCTAGAACTCGTTGATGAGTGGGCACGGTTTGATCCCACGGGCGCAGCGACCTACGTTGAATCGCTCAGCGAAGAAGCCACGACTCGCATCAAAATATCGCTTGTTGATGAGTGGGCGGAAAGTGATCCCGCCGCCGCCGCTGCCTGGCTTAGCGGATTGGATGCCGAGGATCCCGCAGTGGCGCGTGCTGCGAGTGATTTGATTCGAGAATGGACACGTTACGATCTGACGGCCTCCGCTGAGTGGCTCAATTCTCTACCAGCATCACCTGAGTTAGACCGTGCAGTTGCCAATTATACCTTTAGAGCCGCACAGGAGGACCCCGCGAACGCGATGTCTTGGGCGGAGTCGGTTTCCAACGATCGGATGCGTAACCGACTTATGGAGAGTGTTGCTGGCTCGTGGAAAAGTGAAGATCCAGCCGCGTTCGAGCAGTATTTGGAATCCGCAGAATTGACTGCGGAGCAAAAAGAACAGTTGCTCAATGCTGAAAACCGTGGATATGGCGGGGGGCGCTCACCATTCGGGCGAAGGTAGAGACTACTATTTTCCGTTGTCATACGCGATTCAGATGTCTTCGTTGAGATCATGACTGAAGTTTCGTCAATATGTAGTAACACACCAAGAGAATGGTTTTGCTTGCGCACGCAGACCAAGCGCGAGCACATAGCGGCGGCCATACTATCAAAGATTGAAGAGGTGGAAGTATTTTGCCCACGAATCAGCCAAGTTAAAAAGACTCGTGTTGGCAAAAAGCGCTTCACTGAAGCCATGTTCCCGGGCTATATTTTCGCGAAGTTTTCATTAATCGAAAACTATCGCCGAGTGATTCACACCCAAGGTGTCTCTGGTTTAGTGCATCAAGGTGAACGCAAAGCAGTGCCTGAGTCTATTGTTCTTAATTTAAGGGATAGTCTCCCGGAGGGAATTATTGAAGCACCCGACCCGAGTGTGGAGCCAGGCGCAAAAATCGAATTTGTCGCAGGGTCTTTGAAGGGATTGAAAGGCGAGGTATTGGCGCAACTCCCCTCCTCAGACCGTATTCAGATCTTGCTCGAATTCTTGGGTCGAGAAATCACCGTGGTCTCAAACTCAGCGGATATTCTTTTAGCACCAGAGGATTAATGTATCAGTAGCACAGGCATTCTTGCCTGTGTATCGTTAAAGGACGGTTTCGGCAAACGTATCGAACTCAGCCTATTTACGACGGTCCTATATGACATCACGCAAAGAGGAAAGCCTGCTCGACTCCTCAAAAAAAAAGAGCGCCTCAGCAACGAGACGCCCTTGAATTCAATATTTGAGTGGAACTAGCCAATGTTGGCGTGGAAGTTATTGCCTGCGGTCGTCGCTTTCACGTAGTCCTTTCGAATGACGAAGTCACCGAAGCGTTCACCCTCATCGCGGGTCTTTGCATAGTCCAAGAGGAGTGGCTTAAGGGCATCGATGATTTCTTGGTGAGCGATCGATGTCTTGTAGAGCTTGTTCAAGCGCTCGCCATCGAATCCTGCACCAAGGTAGAGGTTGTATTTGCCTGGAACCTTACCCACGAGACCAATCTCACCGAGATATGGGCGGCCGCAACCATTTGGGCAACCTGTTGAGCGTATGACGATTTCGTCATTCTGCAACCCAGCTTCCTCAAGGATGACTTCGAGATCGTCCACCAATGTCGGCAGGTAGCGCTCAGATTCTGCAAGAGCGAGTCCGCAAGTCGGTAGTGATACGCAAGCGATTTGGCTACGGCGCATACCAGAAGCGGTCTTATAAGCATCGAGGCCGAAGTTCTCTACAAGTGTATCGATGCTAGCTTTATCAGTCTCGGCAACATCGGCGATGACTACATTCTGATTGCCTGTCAGACGAAAGTCGCCCTTGTGAACCTTGGCAATCTCCAACATGCCCGTCTTCAGTGGCTTGCCCTGCGTGTCGACCACGCGGCCGCCTTCGATAAACAGGCCGAGGTTCCACTTACCATTTGGACCCTCTGTCCAACCGTAGCGATCTCCTGTGCTTGTGAATGCATAGTCGCGTGGATCTTCAAGTTTATAGCCAAGGCGGTTCTCGAGTTCTTCGCGGATCCAGTCCTTACCCAGGCGCTCAACGGTGTATTTGAAACGAGCATTTGCACGTTCCACTCGGTTGCCATGGTCGCGTTGTATCGTGACGATCTTTTCTGCCACCGCGACCGCTTGTTCGGGTGCGCAGAATGCGAGGACATCCGCAAGGCGCGGGAAGGTCTTTTCGTTGCCATGAGTCATGCCCATCCCGCCGCCAACAGTTACATTGAAGCCAAGCAGCTTTCCGTCTTTCACGATAGCAATGAAACCGAGGCAGTTCGCAAAAATATCGACGTCGTTGTAAGGTGGAATAGCCACTGCGATCTTAAACTTACGAGGCAGATATGTCTTGCCGTAGAGCGGCTCAACCTCATCTCCTCCGCAATCTTTAGAGCGCTCGTCCGCCTGATCCACCGTGAGTTTGATGGGCTTACCATCGAGCCACATTTCCGAAAATGCAGGCGTTTGAGGCTTAAGGTGCGCATCGATTTCTTCGGTAATCTTTTGCACTTCTTCGTAAACCTCAGAGGCAAATGGCACTGGATTGCCCATCACGTTACGGTTCACATCACCACAGGCAGCAAGCGTGGTCATTGCGACCTCATTACATGACTGGATTACGTCCTTGAGGTTTCCCTTTAATATACCGTGCAATTGAAATGCTTGACGAGTGGTCAGCTTCAAAGTGTTGAACGCGCAATAGTTCGCAAGCTCGTCCATGACAATCCATTGTTCTGGAGTGCACACTCCCCCGGGGAGGCAAATGCGTGCCAAAAAGGAATAGGCCTTGTCGAGTTTGTGCTTGCGACGCTGGCTGCGCACGTCGCGGTCATCCTGCTGGTAGAGACCGTGAAATTTTGTCAGCTGTTGGTCATCCGCAGCAATGGATCCAGTTGAAACGTCTGCAAGTCCTTCAAGGATCGTGCCGCGCAGATAGTTACTGCGAGTTTTTATGCCCTCATTTTTGTGCAATTGGGGTGCGGATTGGCTGTCGGATATCATAAGTCGGATGAAATAAAGGTGTTCTTTTGCTAGGCGCAAACCTCAATAAGCTGTTTTTCATGAAAATGAGGTTGCAAAATAATGCTATTCTTTAGTTTATAACTCAAGAACTAATAAATTGGAACTAAAAAGTCAATTCAGGCTAGCATTTTAAGCATTCACTGGTTTGATACCACCCTTTTGATCCTCCGCAGCACTTATGAGCAACACAGACCCAGTCGTCCCGAACACAGCTCCACTCGCACCTGAACAAGTGCAGTGGCTCAATACGTTCCTCCCTTCCCTCCAGCCTGATCAATTGACATGGCTTGAAGGCTTCATTAGCGGTCTACGTGCAGGTCAAAGTGGCGCCGTTCCTGTTACTGCTCCAGCTTCAACTGTAGCTGCTCCGACGCTGACCGTCTTGTTCGGTTCAGAGTCTGGGAATTCGGAGTCACTAGCAGACAATACCGTCAAAGCTGCCAACAAATTAGGGTTCAAGGCAAAAGCTGTCAGTATGGGAGATATCAAGCCTGCAAAGCTTAAGGGCACGGTAAACCTCCTAATCATTGTCAGCACATGGGGTGAAGGGGATCCACCTGAGAATGCAATTGATTTCTACGAAGCTTTCATGAGCGACAAAGCACCCAAATTCGAAGGCACTCGTTTTTCTGTGCTTGGCTTAGGGGACACGAGTTACGAGCATTTCTGCAAGATGGGCAAGGATTTCGATGCGCGCCTTGAAGCACTCGGCGGAAAGCGTATTGCAGATCGTGTCGATTGCGATGTGGATTATGACGATGCATTTGCTAAGTGGCAAAAAAGCGCCCTCGAAGCGATTTTAGCTGAGGCAGCACCCGCTGCTGCACTACCTGCACCGAGTGCCAGCGTCGCCGCTGCGACTGCAGAAGTGAAATATTCACGTAAAAACCCTTTTCCTGCAGAACTCAACGAGCGAGTCATTTTAAATGGCGAAGGTTCCGCAAAAGAGACGATTCACCTAGAGCTCAATCTAGAAGGTTCTGGCTTAGAGTATCAAGCAGGAGACGCCCTTGCGGTGATCCCACACAATGCTGAGGATGTTGTGGATGACATCATCAAATCTACAAATCTGGATCCGGACGCTCCCGTGCTCATTAAAGAGCAGGACTTCACCTTGAAGACTGCGCTCACTAGCCAGCTCGACATCACCGCGATCTCACTCCCTGTGCTCAAGCGTTACAACGAAATCGCCAAGGATTCAAAGCTCGCTGAAATGCTCGACCCAGCGAACAAGCCAAAGCTTCAAGACTACCTATGGGGTCGTGAAATCATCGATGTGATCCGCGACTTCCCAGCGAAGGAAATCACTGCAGACGCGCTGGTGGGTATCATGCGCAAACTCCCACCACGTCTTTACTCGATCGCGTCCAGCCCCAAAGCACACCCAGGCGAAGTGCACCTCACTGTCGGCGTAGTTCGCTACGATGCGCATGATCGTAAGCGTAAGGGTGTATGCTCGACCTACCTAGCCGAGCGCATCGAAGAAGGTGAAAAGGTCGAAGTCTTCGTTACTCCGAACAAGCACTTTAAAGTTCCCGCAAATCCTGAAGCGCCTATGATTATGGTTGGGCCCGGCACAGGCATTGCGCCCTTCCGTGCATTTATCGAAGAGCGTCAAGCTACTGAAGCAAAGGGTAAGAATTGGCTTTTCTTCGGTGACCAGCATTACCTAACCGACTTCCTTTATCAGACTGAATGGCAAGACTACCTAGAAGATGGCGTCTTGACTAAACTCGACGTGGCCTTCTCTCGCGATCAGAAAGAAAAAGTCTACGTGCAAGACCGCATGCGTGAAAACGCGAAGGAACTTTACCAATGGATTCAAGAAGGTGCATCGTTTTACGTCTGTGGTGACGCTAGCCGTATGGCTACTGACGTAGATATCGCCCTTCACGATATCATCGAAAAAGAAGGTGGTGTGAGCAAGGAAGACGCAGCCGCATTTGTGAAGCAGCTTAAGACAGACAAGCGTTACCTACGCGACGTTTACTAAGCCTCTCGTTTCCGACATGCCCGCTCACACCAGCTCGCCAGTCGATGTGTTGTGTGTTGGCTATGCCTGTGTGGATCTAAACTTCACAGGGGCACACCATCCCGGGGCGGATGAGAAGATGCGTGCCACGAGTCTACAAACTTGCGGTGGTGGCCCAGCTGCAAATGCAGCGATTGCTGTTGCGCGACTTGGTGGCAGTGCGCGATTTTGTGGCTATTTAGGCAAGGATGCGTTTGGCGATAGCCACATTGCAGAACTGCAAGCTGACGGGGTTCTCACAAATAAGGTTTATCGCGGCGATGCGCCAACCCCAGTCGCATCGGTGATCACCAAGCCTGATGGCGCACGATCGATTATTGATTATCGATCTCCTTCAGCGTTGGTTCCCGACGATGCCATCACTCTCCTGGCCTTCCCCGCTAAAGCGTTACTCGTCGACGGACATCAGCCTCTACTCTCATTGAAACTGATCGAAGAAGCGACAGCTTTAGGCATCCCAACCATTCTGGATGCAGGGTCTGTTAATGACGGCACCAGTATTTTATATAACAAAGTCGACTACCTGATCACTTCCGAAAAGTTTGCGCGTGATTTCAGCGGCGAGGATGACCCGCGCACCGCCCTAGCCGCGCTTGATGGCGCAGCTCCTTTCATTGCCTGCACCTGGGGAGCTGACGGAGTGTATTGGCAAGATCAATACGATCAGCACCATACGTCTGCGTTTGATGTTGAAGCCGTAGATACCAACGGAGCGGGTGATGCCTTCCACGGCGCTTTTGCCCTAGGCGTCGCTCAAGCCTTGCGTATCAAAGAAAACATACGGCGTTCTAGCGCCGCAGGTGCGCTCACTTGCCTTAAGCAAGGCGCACGCACCGCAATACCTTTCAGCGAAGCGGTGGATCGCCTCTGTGGGCTTTAAGTCAGGCGCTTTTTCTGACAATTCCAAGGCATAAGCCTCTCAGTCGAGGCCAGGCATAAGTGCCCAACCTACTTCAACGCATCAATGAACGCAGCAAAGCCCTTCGCTTGATCGGACAGCTTTCCTTTAATCTTTTCGTCATTAAAGAGACCTTCTTCGTCAAAACTACTGAATACATTCATCACGAAGACACGGTTCGGATAAATATAAGCGTTACGATAGCCGAAAATTTGCTGTAGTTGTTCCACAGGCCGTAGTGCGCCGAATTGGCCCGCAGCCACTCCAGTAAATGCAACGGGGCGATCCTCAAAACTTTCAGGAAATGGTAGCATATCGATGAAGAGCTTCAATACTCCAGGGAAGCCTCCGTTATATTCAGGAGTAACCACATGAAGACCAGAGGCATTTAGCACTGTATCTGAAAAGCACTTGAAGCTCTCAGGTTTCTCAGCATACGCACCTGGCTGGAAAATCTCAGCAGGTAGATCTTTTAAATTTAAAATAGAAGCTTCAGAGCCTTGGGATTTATAAAGTGAAATCAGCTCTTGCGCGATCTTACCGCTATTAGAGTCAGGGCGATTGGTTCCTATAATTATCGTAATCATAATACGAATAAGACTGTATTTTATCTGAAATGCGAATCTTGATTAACACTCGATAAGCACTACAGTTATTCTACATGAAAGCTCGAAGCCTACGTCACCGTTTAGAAAAAGCAGCCAAACTCTTAGTCATTGTTCAAAAGCACACTCCTGATGTGGATTGCCGACTGGATGAGGATAAGGGGGAAAACGGGCACCTCATCGTGGATTTTCAAGGAAGCGGCACCAACCGCAGTAAAATCGTTTCCTTAGGTAAGGACCTCGAAAATAAAGGCTATAAATTCACAGAAAAGAAAAGCCCATGGCTAGGACAAACGACATATCTGGGCAAAGAAGATGACAAATCGAGTATTGTGCTGACTTTACCAATTGCTAAAAATCGCATGAATATTAACGAAGACGAACCCGAGCGCGCCTACTCATTTACAGAGGCCTAATTGTTATGTTGAATATCGGACGCGTTAATAAACTTCTCATTATTGAAGAATCTGAGCACGGGCTCTATTTTGATGCGAAGCCACTCGAAAAAATCCTTCTTCCCAATGCCTATGTCACAGAGAGCATGGATGTTGGAGATGAACTCGAGGTCTTCATTTACAACGATTCGGAGGACCGGTTAGTTGCGACCACCGAGACACCCTATGCTCAAGTAGGTGAGTTTGCTTATCTTGAAGTTGTCAGTGTGAACCAAGTCGGAGCGTTTTTAGATTGGGGCTTACAAAAAGATCTTCTATTGCCCTATCGTGAACAAGGTGACTGGACCTTCCAAGAAGGTGACGGTGCGATTGTAGCCGTTTACCTTGACGAATACACCAATCGCATCGTTGCCTCATGTCGTCTGCACAAGCATCTCTCTGAGACGAAGCCCGAGTATGAGCCGAATGATCCAGTGCAGGTGCTCATCTATGGAGACTCACCTCTCGGTTATAAAGCCATTGTCGACAAGCAGCACCGCGCCCTACTCTATCATGAAGAGACTTCGGACCGTCTCGAAGCGGGCGATCAATTCACAGGTTACATCAAGCAAGTCCACAGTAACGGTAAGATCGACATACGTCGCGACCCCTCGGGCCGTGGGCGCGTGGCGTCTCTCGCAGAAACAATCCTCGAAAAACTCGAAGCAGCCGGCGGATCCTTACCATTCAACGATAAGAGCGAGCCCGAAGCAATCCGTGCAACCTTTGACACTTCAAAGAAAGCCTTTAAGCAGGCGGTCATCGCACTGCGTAAAGAGGGGCAACTCACTGAACACTTCGAGACTGAATTTATCACCTTAAAGTCCGCATGGGATGGCGTCGAGACGTATAAACAACGAGCGTCGGAATAGCTGCAGTGAGGGTATCTGACCGGAAAGACGCTCACTTCAGAGCCTAGATGCCTAGAATGCAGGCCTTTGCTATGTCGGTGTGCGTTCACTTCGATCAAGGCGTCGAGCAAGCGCGAACCCTACGATTGAGTTCACGCCATGCCTTTAAGTGGTAATGCGATCTCCCTTTAAGTTAGCGTCATTCGCATGTTACCTCTTTAACCAACGCAGAACACAAGTGGTAAGATTCCACAGCTACTTCATTTTACTCCACACATTCAATGGCGCCCGATCACTGTCTGCGTGGGTGTGCCCTCACCCTGCTGGAAGCTGATGCCATCGCCTGCGAAGACAATTTCGCCACCGGCATCGCCACCGACTGGTCCCAGTTCAATGACCCAATCCGCAATGCGGATCACGTCGAGGTCGTGTTCGATAATAATGATCGTATTGCCAGCATCGCGCAACTTAAACAAAAGGTCCATCAAGCGCTGCACATCAATCCAATGTAAGCCCGTTGTCGGTTCGTCTAGGATATAAAGCGTCTCTCCTTGCTGGCGTTTGCTTAATTCTAACGAAAGTTTGATACGCTGAGCCTCGCCACCTGAGAGCGTCGTCGCAGGTTGCCCTAGCTTGATGTAGCCGAGCCCTACGTCAGAAAGCGTCTTCAGCTTATCAAAAATACGCGGCTGTTTTTTGAAGACCTCGAGTGCCTCAGCAACACTCATCTCCAAAACATCGGCGATACTGTAACCTTTAAAACGAACATCTAATGTTTCGCGATTATAGCGACGCCCATGACAACTGGTGCATTCGGAATACACGTCCGCCATAAACTGCATATCGAGTTTGATCACACCGTCTCCTTTACAGCGCTCACAACGTCCGCCACTCACGTTAAAACTAAAACGGCTGCGCTTGTATCCACGAATCTTAGCCAAGGAGCACTTCGCATAGAGATCGCGTAGTTGATCAAACAACTTTGTAAACGTCGCCGGATTCGAACGCGGGCTTCGACCGATGGGTTCTTGATTGATTTGTATCACCGAGGAGAAGTGATCCAGTCCGGTCACTTTCTGATGCTTGCCCGGAATTGACTTAGCACGGTTCAGTTGAAACGCAGCAGCTTTCGCGAGCACGTCGTTAACCAGCGTGCTTTTACCTGAGCCAGAAATGCCACAAACTACGGTCAATAAGCCAACAGGAAAACTCGCATCGACTTTCTTGAGGTTATGCTCGGAAGCGCCCTGCACGGTCAATTGACCGCTGGTTGGGCGTAAAGTATGGGCGTCTTTTTCGATGCGTGTGCTGCCGCTCAAATAGGACCCACTCAAGCTAGTCTTCGATTTAAACGAACGCTTTGGAGTCCCTTCGAAAGTAACTTTACCACCTTCAACCCCTGCACCAGGCCCTAGCTCGATCAAATGATCTGCGGCGTGCATCGTCTCTGCATCGTGTTCCACCACCACTACCGAATTTCCACGGTCGCGTAGCCCCATTAACGTTTGTATGAGTCGGCGGTTGTCCAATGGGTGCAAGCCAATGCTGGGCTCATCCAGTAAATAGACGACACCAATTAACGACATACCCAGTTGCGTCGCAAGGCGCACTCGCTGTGCCTCACCGCCACTCAATGTCGAATAACTCCGGTTCAGCGTTAAATAATCAAGCCCGACTTGATTGAGGAAGCGAAGCCGTGAGGACAGGCCATGCACCGCATCGCCCACCTGCTGATACGTGCGCTTCGAGTCTAGTGACGAGACAAAGGACTCAGCTTCCTGCAACGACATCGAAAGCAAATCAGTAATGGACCGACCTTCGATCAATACACTTAGACTAGCGGGTTGAAGGCGCTTCCCTTGGCATGCGTCACATCGGCTACTGGTTTGATAGGCCATAAGACGAGCGCGCAATCCATCACTACTGGTGGTTCGACGCATGTCTTCAAGGTCGGCCAGCACGCCGGTGAATGGCATCGATTCTGGCTTTGTATTCCCGCCTCTTAACTTGAAGCTAAACATTCGCGAGCCGGCACCATGTAGAATTTGCTGACGAACCTCTGTATCCAATTCATTCCAAGGGACGGCTGGATCAAACGGCAACTGTTCTGCAAGTTGCTTCAAAATAGCATTACGCTTAATGATCATTTGTTTAGACCCTAGGCGCCAGGGCTTAATGGCTCCTTTTTTAACCGACTTGTTCGGATCTGGGACCAGTAGCTCTGGCTGAAATTGCAGAGTTTCACCGAGCCCACCGCAAGTCCCGCAAGCACCTTCTGCATGATTCCAAGAAAAATGACGCGGTGAAACACGTCCGTAAATTTCGCCACAAGTCACACAGGCTAAACGATTACTCAGTGTCAGTTCTCGCCATGCGCCCTTCTCCTCGATCAACACCAACGCACGATCGTCCCCTTCGCTAAATGCAAGCTCTAGGGAATCGGCGATACGACTGCGTTGATCCGCACGCAGCACAATACGATCGACTACGATCTCCACCGTAATTTCTGGAGACTTGGAATCGATACTATTCGGATCATCTAGGCGCACGATGTCGCCGTTCAGCCTGACTCGTTGGAATCCCCGCTGCTGTAAGCGCGGTAGCTCTTCGCGTAAAATGGCAGGCTTGGCAGTCATCCATGGCGCGAGTATCATCATGCGACTCCCTTCAGGCTCGGCGTAGAGTCGTGTTAAACAGTCGTCCAAAGAGCGACGCTCAATTACACCACCGTCATTTGGGCAATAGGCGGTGCCGCAAACCGACCATAATACTCGCGCAAAATCTGCAATTTCGGTAATGGTCGCTACCGTGCTGCGCGGATTACCGCCCCCCGCAGTGCGTTGCTCTAGAGCAATTACTGGTGACAGGCCTTGAATGTAATCCACATCGGGACGTGGGATCTGCTCCAGCACCATGCGTGCTTTGGTCGACAAACTATCAATATATTTTCGATAACCCTCCGCGTAGATTGTATCGAAAGCAAGTGACGACTTTCCAGATCCACTGACTCCAGTGATGACCACCAATTGGTCGCGTGGAATTTCGACATCTACATTTTGCAAGTTATGCTCTCGGGCACCTTTTACAGATATCGCAGTTACTTGGGGTGCGTTTGGTGAAGCCATATATTGAGAGAAGCTAGTTATATACAGTTCCCTACCAAAGCGCAAGACCGAGGAAAATAAAGTTTCAAAATGCGCAATTTACGTTGTCAGCAAGGCATTCGATTCTAAACTGTAAGTTAAGTTATGAATCGAACAGCTACACCCATTCTTTATATTAAGTCCGGTTGCCCATGGTGCCGAGAAGCCTTGTCATACTTCAATTCACAAGGAGTCGATTTGGATGTGCGTGATGTATTGCAAAGTCCTAAAGACATGGACGCTATGGTCGCCTTAAGTGGTCAAACCAAAACTCCGACATTTGAGTTTGAAGATTTCATGGTCGCTGATTTTTCAGTGGACGAGTTTCTTGCTGAACTGAGCGAGTTTCCAGAAGTCCAGCATCAACTCGGAATCAACGCTAACGAGTAGTCTGCAAGCTGTGTTTAAGCCATTGCCTGTTCTTACTTAGAAGTTTTAAAAGTGTTTCAGCGTTTCCTCTAGTGGTGTCGGCGCTTGCGCGGGCCTACGCGTGGTGTTTTTGGGGCGATCTTGGACCCTGCCACTTGCCTTCTGTGGCGCGAGCAAGCTCGCACGCTACTTGAGCTCATCATAAGAAGATGATAAAAGCGAAGGCCCTAAGTTTCTACTTCGCCTGATAATAAGCGCCCTTGGAGTTATTCTCCAATCTGACGTCGTCATTCAGGTTTTCAGGAATCACACGTGCGGATATGGTAAAGCGTTCCTCACTACCCTCTGCTGGAACTTGCGTATATACATTCCGTGTAGTGATCAGGCCTGGGCCCAGCGATGCGACAGTAAAGGTGACAGGTTCGCCGCCATTAATTACCACCTCAAGTGTCGACACCGCAGTCCATTGAGTCCCGCGGTTTTGCACGGTCACTTCGATCGGCATCGTCGTTCCCGGCAGCGCACTAGGATCTAAATGTATGTCAGCTAGAGCGAGATCCATCACTCCAGAAGTGTCTCGCTCACGAATACGATTCCAGTCGATCACCCCATCACCGTAAGCGGCATCCTCCCCTGCGCTACCTGCTTCGTTTAAATACGACTTAATCGTATCCACAGCTTGAGTGGCAGTCATTGATACATCCGATGACAGTAATGACGCCAAGGTCCCAGTAACAAATGGAGCGGCAGCTGAGGTGCCAGTAAATGAAACAAGTCCACGTTCTTCGTTTGCGGTTAAAATAGAGACCCCGGGGGCGGCAATATCGATTTTAGTCGATTGATTCGGGAAGATTGCTTGCCGTCCACTCGCATCGACCGCCGTAACTGCGATAACGTTTTCATAGGCCGCTGGATAGGCAATTTGATTGTATCCATCATTGCCTGCGGCAGCGACCAAGAGAACACCTTGACTATGCGCATAGCTGACTGCTTGGCGCAGCAAGCTGGAATCATTATAAGCGGCCAAGCTGAGGTTAATAATCTGCGCACCCATGTCCGTGGCTTGCACAATACCGTCCGCGACTAAATAGCTGTTTCCAATACCTTTTGCATCCAACACACGGATAGCCAGCAGATCCGTATTTGGAGCGATGCCTTCACTGCCTAGTATAATTGAAGCAACCGAGGTTCCGTGCTCAGAGCCTTCACCATCAATACCCGCTCCCACGCTGTCAATTCGATCGATTGAAACTTCATTGAACTGAGAATGTTCCTGCAGCCCAGAGTCGAGCACAGCAACCAATACGCCACTGCCGTCGCCTTCCACCAGTCCGCCGACGATCTGCTTTGCGGTTGCACCAAACCCCTTTAAGCTGGCAAGTGCTTCTGGTGGAATTTCCGTCGTCGGCAAAGGTTGCCGAATCTCATACGAAAAATCTAGCTGTGCTGAATAGTCATTAGGGTTCAACCTGTAGGCCATGTCGCTTTGAATGCGCAGTGCCAATAAACGATCCATTGTTCCCAATGGTTTTAACCCTTTGGAAGCGAGTGCAGTCAAATACGCATCATAGTCTTCGCGGCTCTCGAACTGCATGACCAACTCTCCATTGACTGCATTTTTGGGAAATTGTATACTAGGTGTTAGCCTTCCTTGAACTAGGCCTAAGGATTCATCACTTCTAGGTGCTATCGAAGATCTTTCGAGGCTACGTTCTGGCATTGCGCTTGCTGATAGATTCGTGTCCTGTGGCTGATTTAACCAATGAGACAATACGTATCCCATGCCAGCACCAATCAATGCGAGCGCACACAAGAAAACAACTAGTCGAGCAGACTTCATAATTGGACATTTACGCAGTGCATTTTAGAACACAACTCAGAATGAAACTCTCCTATCGTCCTAAAAAGAAAATAGTGATTCCAAAGGTATGAAAATGCTTTGTATTAAGCACATTGGCTTTGAAGGCCCTGGTGCCATCGCGCAATGGGCGCAACAAAATGGTCACGAACTAGACATTGCCCCACTCTATCACGACCACCACCTCCCGTCACCCGAAGGCTATGATGCAATTCTTATCATGGGTGGACCGATGAATGTTTACGAAGAGGATAAGTATCCCTGGCTCGCCAAAGAAAAAAGTTACATACGTGGTGCAATCGCTTCCGGAAAACATGTGCTCGGCGTTTGCCTTGGCGCGCAACTGATCGCCGTCTCGATGGGGGCGAAAATCACTGCGAATGAAAATAAAGAGATTGGCTGGTTTCCAATCAACCGCACAGAGGATTGCCCCACTACTTTTTCGATGCCGAAAACATTGAAAGTGTTTCATTGGCATGGCGACACCTTCGAAATTCCGCAAGGCGCACACCGCATCGCGAGCAGCGATGCTTGTTTCAACCAAGGCTTTGTCCATCATTCTAAAGTGCTCGCGCTGCAATGCCATTTAGAAATGACGCCTGAAAGCCTCACACTGCTCGCAACCTCTTGCAGTAACGAGTTGGTGCATGCTCCTTATATACAAAATATGGAACGTTTACAAAGAGAGCCCGCAGAGACCTATCAGCTCATGCATCAAGCGCTTTATGCATTGCTTGATGCATGGGCGCGGAAGTAGTTGGATTCAGTTCGAACTCCCTCAATTCCTCTTGCCTCTCATTCGCCATTTCGTTAAGTTTCTTGCTGTTCTCTAACAGTCGTCGTTTTGGCCTCTGTTACACCACAGTCAAAATCGAATTGTAAGGCACACGTATGAAAACTTATCCCACGATAGATGAATGCCGAGGTTATGTTGCGGCTCAATTAGCAAAGCCTAATTCGACGAAGCACACACCGCGACTGCCAGCAATTACAATTTCTAGGCAGGCAGGTGCACGAGGACGAATGATCGCACATAAACTACAGATGTCACTCAATGCAGAGACGCCCAACGAATATATTCCATGGGGCTTATTTGATGAGAACTTAGTGCAAAAAGTGCTTGAAGATCATGACCTACCAACAGACCTGGAAAAATTCATGCCTGAAGCCGCGGTGAGTGAGTTCGAAAGCTCAATCAATGAGATATTAGGCCGGCATCCCTCCATGTGGTCACTCTTTGAGAAGACGACTCGCACCATCGTCCGACTCAGTCAAATGGGTCGCTGCATCGTCGTGGGACGAGCAGGTAACATGATCACACATGGCATGAGCAATGTCTTACGTGTTCGTTTAATTGGCAACGAAGTCAACAGGACCTATCACATGGTGCACGCACATGGGATGAGTGAAACCGAAGCGAAACAGTTTATTCGCGATGAGGATCGGTCACGAAGCGCCTACGTAAAGCAACATTTTCATTGTGACATCAATGACCCACAAACCTATGATCTAGTCATCAATACGGATCACTTAAATGACGACCACATTGTAAATATGCTCGTCGAAGGCGTCAATTGCCTAGGCGCTTAAGTTACGTAAGCTGAAAGAATATCGAAATTAACGATTTGAACATTGAACGGCCAACTTCGAACATCGAAGATTCAATGTTGAGTCAATGAGCACACCATCTACGTCACCGATCCCATCCAAGCACGCAACTCCTAAGATTGCCGTAATTGGAGGGGGTGCCGCGGGCTACTTTGCCGCAATTACTGCCGCCGAAGCCAACCCGCACGCGGCAGTCACGATTTACGAGCGCACCAAGCGCACACTTGCAAAGGTGAAGATCTCAGGTGGCGGTCGCTGTAATGTGACACATCATTGTTTCGATCCCGCCAAACTGGCGACCCACTATCCGCGTGGTTCACGTGAGTTACGAGGCGCCTTTCACCGCTGGCAACCGCAAGACACCCTCAATTGGTTTGCGGAGCGCGGCGTTCTCATCGTCGCCGAATCCGATGGTAGAATGTTTCCGACGACCAATGATTCTCAAACGATCATCGATTGTTTTCAAAAGGCCGCAAGCGATGCGGGTGTTGTGCTACGTAAAGAACTTGGGCTTTATCAGCTCAAGCAAAATCCAGACGGCAGCTTCACACTGGAACTGAGCGATCAAACACAAATACGCGCGGACAAGGTGTTGATCGCAACAGGATCACTCAAGGCATCCTCACTCACCCGTGCACTTGAATCCTTGGGACACAGCATCGCCCCCCTCGCCCCATCACTCTTTGCATTCAATTTGGCAGACAAACGCACCCATGGCCTTTCAGGTCTATCCGTCCAAAACGCTCAAGTTTCACTCGTAGGGGCTTCACTTGTGACGCCCGCCGAACCTAAGTCTACCGCCTCAACACGTCAGAGTAAGCCTACACCACAAACTGGCCCCATCCTCATCACCCACCGCGGCCTCAGTGGCCCCGCGATTCTCAGACTCTCCGCATGGCAAGCCCTCGCACTCCAAAGTGAAAACTATCACTTCGAAATTTCCATTAACTGGCTGGGTAGTCTCACTGAAAATCAATTACGCGAGCAATTCAAGCAGCTCCGCAAAGGCAAGACTCAGGTCAAAACGAAAGTATTTGACGTAATTCCCCGTCGCTTCTGGGAGCGCCTTGTCGACACGTGCGGGATCGCCGAAGACGTCAAATGGGCACAACTCGCCAAAGACAAGGAGACCGCATTGATCAACGAACTGATCAAAGGCCGTTACCGCGTCCAAGGAAAGACCACGAACAAAGACGAATTCGTCACTTGCGGCGGCGTCAGCTTGAAAGAGGTCGATTTCAAAACGATGGAAAGCAAACTTGTGCCGAACCTTTACTTCGCGGGCGAGTGCCTCGACATCGACGGCATCACCGGCGGCTTCAACTTTCAGGCCGCATGGACGGGCGGTCGACTGGCTGGACTCTCGATGGCAGAGTAATCAGGGTAAATGGAGCATCGTAACAGATTTTAAAACGTTACGGCGTGGGTGCATTACACAGTTGGAAATGAAGGACATTTATTTTAAACGTTTGACCCGCATGGCACTATAGCGCTCTTGCCGCGCACGTGCCCCGCATTAAACCGATTACAGGATTGGCCAGACCAAAAAGAAACAAACTCAGGTAATTCAGCCAACTCAAGCTGGCGCTTCGGATCCGAACAACTCGTGTTCAAGTCCTTTCCTGGGCAAACCTCAGAAAGCACGTCACGGAACATGGAGAGTAGGCGGGAGTGCTTCAGCTCGTTCGGATCGATTTGCTTGAGGGGCTTTTTCAATAGGGCGCGAGTATGCCAGAAAATTATCAAGAGCACATTAGGGCTTATAACCTAACCGTTTAAGCTTTATGTATGCCGAACACTTCTGGCAAAGGCGCTACTTTTAAACTCGATCCAAGAGCTTAAGTTAGTGCCATTCAGGTTTAACGTTAAATTAAATATCCTGAGCAAACGCATCTACAGCAAAGACCAGTCAGCACGCTTAATACATAACTTAATAAGACTATTCAATCAGTGCCATTCCCGTCATACGCTTTCCTGCCCGGTGCCGACATGGACGCTCTCCCATACAGCGATGAACTCCTTCATCACTTCTTTTGCGG
>JABBCA010000059.1 GCA_018607135.1 Opitutales bacterium | reverse complement strand
CACCCTCGCTGGAAAATACAAGGACTTGCTGGACCCGGCCAGCGACAGCGCGCACATTCTCGCTGTGGATACCAAGGTGAGCCGAAAGCTCGGGTGCGACGCGGCGCAATGCCAGCGCATCGCCCACCTGCTGTGGGCGCACGGCATGTCCCTCCTCAAGCTCCACAACGTCGAGGACGAATACGCCAAGCACACATTTACCTCTTTGCGCATGCAGCTCCCGCACCACATTGTCAAAAAAGTTTTCCGCATTGCTGCTGCGGGGCACGCGCAAGGCGCGTCGTGCGAGGACTACGACAAGCGGTACTTTGACAGCCTCCCGGAGGCCCTCGAGCACATTGCAGCCGCCGCCGCGAACACGCGCCACACCGTCCCTTTTTTTTACATGCAACGGGGCTGGTGCGTGCTCGTGCAGGGGCAGATGCGCGTGTGCTACGAGCACGAGTTTCTGTGCACGTACAGCATGCTGTGGTCGGTGAACTCCCGTCACATCTCGCTCGAGGACACGGGGGTGGAAGCATTGCCGCCGCAGAGCGTAATCACTCTAAACGCGCACGTCGTCAATCGCTACGGGCATACGTTCCGCGGGGCTACCGGCCACGTCGTTAGCAGCATCAGGAGAGCAAAATGCCTGTACTACTTGGTGTTGCTCGACGACACACGCCTCCACCGCCATGTGTCCGAAGTGAACTCGCACGGAGTGGTGGAATCGAGCATGCTGCAGACGCTTGGGCTGCCGATGCACATCGCGGTGTGCCCCAGCTCCAGCCTCTCTCCTGCACGCCAGCTGCCGGGCGAACTGCACGTACGTTCGTTGTAGGGTGGCGAACGGTGTTTACATGGTGCCTTCTGTTCGACCCCGCTTTCCAACCATGCGGGCTCGAACCGGGTTCCCACGGCGCGCTTTGTATCCCGAGGTACGTGGACCGAAATTTAACCCGCGAAAATTTCCCGAGCCCATTTTTGACGCAATGCGTGTAGCCTTGGGACGGATCCTCGGGAAACGCGGCAGGCGGTCCCCACCCGATTCATACATGCGCCAGATTTCGCATCACAAAAACGTTAAAAATTAAAGCTTTCCTACCACGCACACTCCGCAACTCTGCAAACATGCCCTCTTCCCCTTTTTTATTCTAAAACTGGCGCGAGTGAATATTCTCGACGAAAGTTGGCAGCTGGAATCTGGGCGGTGCCGAGTATAGGTACAACATCTTTTTATTGAGAACAATAAAACTTCTCAACTAGCCTACTGCCTCTCTTCCCTTTTTGCTGCGGCTAAAGAGTCGTCACGCGCTTACCGTGTCTAGGATACCACCAAATATGCATTATATGCAAAACACAAACTACTGCACAAGAGTGTATTTCTTTGCCTTAATACAAGCCATCCAGTGTCTGTGGATCCTCGGCGGCGTCGGCATTGTCTTCCTCCTGCTTCTCCTTCCCTTCAAAGGCGCGGACGTGAAGGTCAGCGATCTTACGCACCTTCTTGAAGTACGCAAGCACCATCGCAGGGCTGTTGTAGCGAGCCTCCTTGCATGAATTTTTCTTCTTATGCTTCCTCGAAACCACCCTCCAGTTATCGGCAACCGTTGACTCCACCTCCTTGGCGACGGTCGAGTTGTTATAGCTCGACACTGCAAGGAGCTCCATCTCGAACTTCTGAGCCTCCTCCAAATAATCATCCTCATCCGCACCCTCGTCCTCCTCCTTCTTCTCCTTCGCCTGCTCCTTCTCCTGCTCTTGCGTGTCGTATTTCTTCGGCATCGTTTTTTGTGGAGAGAGACGTGATTCTATTTTGGGCTTTTTTGTGTGTGCGCGTGGGTCGAAAATCGTGGAATGCGCAAAAGTGAGATCAGGTTGGTTTTATAGGTGATTCTATTTTGGGTATTTTGCACTTTGCAGAAAAGTGCACGTGCGCAAAGTGCCTAAAAAGAACTGTGTCGAATTGGCGACACCTAATCAAATTTGTGGTACAAAAATCCGATCGAGCCTGCTCTATCGTTACGGGGCTGATTTCAAAAAGAGACCTACAAGACAAGGCATCCTATTCGCCACACCCCACCAAAGTCCCTCCGAGCGCGCGTGCAAGCCCTGTGCGAAAAAAAAACTTGCAGTCTGTCCTGCACTGGACCTCCAAAACCAAAGTCAATTTGCTCGAAGCAGCTTGGTCTTCATGGCTGCTCCATGCAAACGGCGCGCCGCCGGAACACGGAAAACGTTCCCTCGCTGGTGTAGCGGGGGACAAACTCCCATTCATGCACGACGCGGCGCTCGGTGCTGGCAAAGGGTCGTATGAAAATGTGTACCGGCTCCGCGTTCACAATGCACATGTCCTTAATGTAGCACGCATGTTCGTGCGTGTATAGCGCCACCAGGGACTGAAGGTTGAGGCGGTCCGTAAAGGCCACGTCGAACGTGTGCCACGGCCCACGGTCGTCCTGCCCCTGCGCGTGCCGCGTCACGGAGACAAGGCTGCTGTTGTACATCTTCAGGCAGGTTTCCAGCAGCGACGAAAGATGCGCACTTTGGTCCTCGATCGACTGCGGATCGTCGGTGCCACGAGCGCGCTTGCGCGTAGGACGCGACAGCTCGGGCACACCCTCGGCCCGTGGCTCAAAACTGTGCATGAACTCGAGCGAAAGAGCCTGGGCACTCAGGAACGGGCCTCGCGCGCGTTGCGGGAAGGCGCGCACAAGCGCGCACAGCAAGTCGATGCACACGCGTGCATCTGGCACCATCGACACCGTCAGCTTTTCGATCTCACTGCCACTCACAACCGTCCATGACTTGAAGCTCTGCCGCGTGTTGCACGAGTGCAAAAGGTGCAACGCTTCATCCGCGCGCGTGGGCGGCTCGGCAGCAGGCATTACTTAGCACCGCGCCATGTCCCTTTTATACACAAGTTTTCCGCTCAGGGGCATTCCCTCCCCTATGCCCGCGTTTCGCGTCGCACCGGTATGGGCTACCGGCGTCGCTCTGTTATGCACCAGCGCGCCCCGCTTGCCCGCGTTTCGCGTCGTCCGGCATGGCCTACCGCCGTAGCGCGTCGTCTTTCTGCGCATTGGCAAGAATGGTGCTCGCGTCGGCGCGTATTTGCACTGCTTTCTGCGCAAGTTCGCGCATCTTAGTCCTGTACTCCTCCTCTATTTTTTGTTCGACACTTGCCTTTATCGACGAAACAGAGTACGACGCGTTCATCGCGGCATGCAGCGCAATGTGCAACGAGTCTTTCACGCCAGTTTCAAACTCTGCTTTGATGCCCTCGGCAATGGGTATGAGTTTATCGCTTGTCAGTGTCTGCAAGTCGTCAACAGGTTGCGACACGAATTGCCAGTGGAATCCCAGAAGCACTATACCAGCAGTGACCGCATAGAACAGCGCGAGCAAAATGGTCTGACAATGCCTCGATCGACGCGGTGGCATGTAAACTAAAGAAGACGCAGTGCCATATTTATATACAACCGAACAGCACCATCTCCTGATACCCACTGGGCGCCGGACCCGCGCAGAGCCCGGCTCTACCTGTGAGTATTTACGAAGCGCTTATTTCAACGACCAGACGCGCACACCTAGACCAGCTGTGCGTTGTAGAAGGTCAGGCCCCACAGCAGCAGAACACTCTTCACCGAGCTGCACGCGGACTGCCCCGAGTTTTGGTCGCACAGCACGTGTAGGATTGCGACGGCAAGCAGCATGTGCAGCTTGTGGCGCACCAGCACCATGACCAGCCAGGCGGTCCACGCACACGCATGCATGCCCCCGAAAAACGCATACAACATGGATGCCTTCCTCGGGCCCTTGATGCAGCACTGCAGGGGCCACGCGCATACGCAAAAAATGCACAGCACCACTGCCGGCACGTACGCACAAACTGCCAGAAATACCCGGACCGACAACAACCGCTCCCACGCACAGGGGTGTCCGCGAGCAAGTTGCGCCGCACTCGCGTCGTATACCGCACAGCATATCGCCACGAGGCTGCTCAGCGCCAGCAAATTACCAGGCGCGCTCACATGGAGCCCCTTCTTGTAGTGCCACAGGGGGAGAAGCGTGACCTCACTCACCGCCAGAAAACACGCTGTGTAAACTGGCCGCATTTACAAACGCCACACTCCCGCACATTGTTTGTATTATTTTTATACTTTTTGCCCGACCACCGCCGAAAACCCGGACTGCCTGCACACACCCCTGCGGCCAAACTGCACCACTCACGGGATCTGGAGGAGTAATTTCCCGTGAAGCCACTGCTCAAACCCAGCTCCCATTCTAATTTGTACCACGCTACGATGCGGTCACCCTCTTTTGGGCTGCTTTCTCGAAACCAAATTACTCGTCTAGATCTCCGTGAGCGGGTTGGTCCGAGCGCGGCCTCCAAGTTCCGTCCGAAAAAAAATGAGTGGTGAGTCCTGCACCGGGCCTGGAAACAAAAGTCCTCGAGCGCGCGTCAAGTTCCGTGCGAAAAAAAAACCGGTGGTTTGTCCCGCGCCGGGCCTGGAAACCAAAGTCCCCGAGCGCGCGTCAAGTTCTGTCCGAAAAAAAATCAGTGGTGAGTCCTGCACCGGGCCTGGAAACAAAAGTCCTCGAGCCGCGTCAAGTTGCGTGCGA
>JABBCA010000010.1:1927-4912 GCA_018607135.1 Opitutales bacterium | reverse complement strand
AATGTCAGTAATTAGTTGGAGCTGGGGCCGCTGCGCGGCGGTTCGAGTTACTAGTGAATTAACTAAAACTCGAACACCAGCTTCGGCTGGTAAAACTCAAAACTTAAACAGCGGCAGCGCCGCTCGAACTATGTTTTCCGTAATCATTCCAGTCGGCCCAGGACGAAATGCTTCACATGCATTATTGTCACTAGCGGCGTCTGGTTTAAACAGTAAAGACGAGGTGATCGTTGTTGCAGATGGGCATGAGCTAGATATTGAATCCTACAACTTATCGTTCAAGATTACATTAAAATCGACTCCAACGTTGATTGGAGTCAGCGCTGCGCGTAATTTAGGGGTTCAGCTAAGTCGGAATCCGTATCTGTGTTTCTTAGATGATGATGATGCGCATCTACCTGGAAGTTTATCGAAGCTGCGTAATCTAGTGGTTGAAGAAACCGTTTGCAGAGCGTGGTCGTTAGGGTGGCGTATGCACTCTGGACGCAAAGTGGCTCAGGGTAGAAATGCATTACCATTACAGATTCAGCCTGATTCGATTTTGAAGCGCAATTTAACTGGTGGGTGTTCGAGTATGCTGGTGCATCGTGATGTCTTTGAAAAAGCACTTGGATTTGATGAGACAATGACATGCATGGAAGATTGGGACTTATGGTTGAGGATCCAAAAGATCACGCCACTGTGTTGTTTGCAGGGTGAATGGATTGAATATTTTGACCATGATCAACCGCGCTTATCCACGAGTGTAGACAAGCGAATTACTGGCTTAACACAGCTACTTGAGAAGCACGGTTCGAATTGGTCATCGAGTGTGTGTGCATTTCATCGCGCAAGGCTGGCCTCAGAGTATTATCGAAAGGGTGAATCAAGTTGGCTGTCTATTTTTCAGCGAGAAGCCCCAATCGCTTCCATGGTGTTCGCCTTCAAAGCACTCCGTGATTAACTTCCCTTCAGGTCTTTAATGCATTCTTAACGATCCGTAATCATTCATCCGCCCTCACTCATCCTCCATCATCCACCCACCATTGATTTTCGTGAAAATTTTGCAAATCATACCAGGAGCCGATAGTTTCCGCGTTTTTTTACGTGAGCTGACTCAGGCTTTGATTGATGACGGGCACGAGGTGCTAACTCTATTTAATCCAGGCGGTGGGATTTCCAATCAACCAGTGGATGGCCCTGGCGAAATCCGCCATGTTAATTTTCCAAGAGGAGCCAGTCCGATTAAGCACCTCGCTGTCAGCCGTGAAGTTCGAAAAATCATACAAGACTATCGTCCGGATGTAGTGCATGCACATTTTTCATCGGCTATTTTGACGGCGTCACTGGCTCGCCTTGGAGGTGATTGCGGAGCTTGCTGGCTGGCGACTTTCCAAGGAATTCAATTCCCTTTTGCGTCTGGACTGAATGGATTGCTCATCAAGGCATCTGAAACGTTTGCGGCTTCTCAAATGGATCAAGTCATCGTACTCACGAAAGATGATCACGAAGCCCTGTCGGACTGTCTGTTGGCAGTGAAGGTCACACTGCAAAAATCCAGCGGCTTTGGTTGCCACGACCGTTTTTTTGATACACCCATTCCGTCGAGTGAAGCGCGTCAAAAGTTGAGGAGTGAGCTGAGGTTATCTTCTGAAGATCGAGTGTTTCTATTTATTGGGCGTATCATTGCACACAAAGGGTTTCATTTGGCTGCACGGGCGTTTATGGAAGCCAGCAAGAATTGCCCCGACATTCGTTGGATCGTTATCGGTGAGCGAGACCCACTGCATCCCACTGGACTTACTGATGGAGAATGGTCTGATTTTGAGCAGCATCCGAGCGTTCGCTTTGTCGGCATTCAAGATGATGTGCTTCCTTATCTTGATATTGCAGACGCCTTACTCTTTCCGACTGCTCGTGAAGGAATGCCAGTCAGCGCGATGGAGGCGCTCGCTCGTCGCGTGCCTGTCTTAACGAACAAGGTTCGAGGTTGTCGGGAGCTGATACGTGATGGCGAGAATGGAGCCTTTTTTAAATCGGCGGATGTGGAAGCCATTAAGAGAGTTATCGAGTCGTTTAATCCTTCGTCCTTCACTATGAGCCATTCGCCATCGCACGCACCGCGTGCCGCCATGCGCCGCTCGAATTGGATAAAAGAAACGATAGATTTATACGAAAATGGGGGGTCGGTTTAATCAGCTATCAGAGACGGAGGCCGACTGCGTCGGAAGAAGCGCGGGGGCGCGTAGATGGCGATAGCCCCGTAGGGGTAATCCCCTCTTGAGCAGGAGAAGAACAAACCGCTTCCTTCTACGCTCTTAGAGCTACGCAGGACACGGTATCACAGCTAATTAAACGCTTATTATAGAAAACTACCTCACACCTCTAAGTTCTTTACCTAACCCTAACGAATCAATAGATTAATAATATGCAAAATGATCTTATACAGTCCAATCATAAACAGATTGAGAGATTGTGCGAACAGCATGATGTCGTTCGATTAGATCTTTTTGGTTCGATTTTGAGGGATGATTTTTGCGAAAAAAGTGACATAGATTTCCTCGTGGTATTTAAACGCGACGACCAGACTAATGCTTTTAATCAGTATTTTGATTTTAAGGAAGGGCTTGAGTTTATCCTCCAACGGAAAGTTGATTTGGTTTGCGAGAGTGCCATCCGAAACCCCTATTTTAAGCAAGAGATCGAGCAAACCCGACAGCCTCTTTATGCCGCGTAAATTAGAAAAACTTGTGCATGATGCCCGTGGAGCCTGCGATGAACTGCGCACCTTCACTCGTGGGAAAACATATGAAGACCTGTTGGAGGATCGAGGACTTCAGCTGATTTTGGAGCGATTGTTTGAGGTTTTGGGAGAAGCACTTAATCGATTGCGAAACTTGGATGAAGAGGCTTTCCAGCAAATCACAGATGGACATCGAATTATCGGCACACGTAATTTATTGGCACATGGATATGATGTCGTAGACCATGAAATACTCTGGGCAG
>JABBCA010000010.1:0-1827 GCA_018607135.1 Opitutales bacterium | reverse complement strand
CGTAATTTATTGGCACATGGATATGATGTCGTAGACCATGAAATACTCTGGGCAGCAGTCCAATCGAGTCTCGGTCACTTAGAAAAAGACTTAGAACGCATATTGCACACATAGCGTGTTCCCATCAGTGATTAGCCATCCGCCAGTACACGCGAAGCGTGTCCTCTCCATTATCACAGTCATCAAAAGCCCTGCGGTTGGGTTCGATCAGACCTACGCATCGGTGCTTCGTGAATTTGGTGACTGCGACGATGTCGAGTATTTCATCAAAGAATGGGATGGATCGCTTGATTTGGAGAAATGCTCAAGCGAGCAACATTTTGATCAAAAACTGAAAGTTCGGAAGGTTCGCGGTAAAGATTCTGGAGTCTTCGATGCCATGAATCAATGTATCGATCAAGTTAGTGGGGAATGGGTGGTCTTTCTGAACGCGGGTGATTGGTTTGCGAAGGGATTCGGGGCAAACGTAATACAGGCGATACGAAATTCTCAGGAAGTAGACTATCTATATTTCGATGGCGTTACTGTTGACCAAAATGATAAGCGTGAATTTCTGCGAAAGGCTCCTGATACATTAGAATTGAGTCATTTTTATCATCATGTTCCGGTTCTGCATCCAAGTTTGATCGTGCATCAGTCCACTATGGCGAAGTATCGATTTGATGAACGCTATGATTTGGCTGCTGATTTTGATTTGATGGTGCGTTTGGTCGCTTCCGGAATTTCCAGTAGGCATATTCCGAAAGTGGGCGCGTTGTTCCTTTCAGGTGGACTGAGCGAGCAGATGCGCATTCGAGCGCGAACACAGGCCACACGTAGTCTATTATCAAACCGTCGCTCTCTCTGGGAAGGGTGCTGCATCCTACTTGCCTATGTGAAATTCTGGCTACTGCATCTTCTGATTGCGGGGATCGTCCACCGTATTCCAAAATTGAGGAAATGCCTTCAAACTCGAACCCATGGCCAACCAGAAGGCACCTATTCGTAGATCATATGGATTTCATTTTATCAAAACATGCACGCATTGAAATCGAACGGCGTGGGCTATCGACCTCGCAGATTGAAGCGATTTTGGCAGCCCCAGAGCAGGTGGTGGCTGCTAAAGATGGACTGGCATGTTATCAGTCGCGTTTCAGCAATGATCGCGGGGAAGTCACTTTATTAAGGATTATAGTGAATCCTTCAAAGGAACCTAAAGTGGTTGTCACCGCTTACCAAACCAGTAAAGTCTCTAAGTATTGGGAGGAATTGAAATGAAAGTAAATTACGATACAGAAGTTGATGTGTTACGCATCGTATTGAGCGAGCGAGCAATCGTGGAGAGCGATGAAAATCGGCCTGGAGTCATCTTGGACTATGATGCCGATGGTAATATCGTCGGCTTAGAAATCTTGAATGCTTCCAAGCATGCGGAGTTACCCAATGCCTGCGAATTTGCAGTTGCCTCTTAGAGGAGTTAAAAACGTCATCGTTGTCTCTCACTCGTAATTCCGACTGCGTCGGAGACCGCTTATCACCGCTAATATCACGCTTATTATGGAAAAAGAAAATAGAGAGTATTTGGGTCTTGAAGGCTACGCGCTAATGGGAGCAGCTTTTGAGGTGCATTCCGAGTTGAATGGAGGGCTTTCGGAGGAGATTTACCAAGAGAGTCTGGAATGGGAATTAGGCTTACACAAAATTTCCCACAAATCTAAAGCAGAGTTAAGAGTCTACTATTAAGGACATCTGCTAAATAAACGCTATATCCCCGACCTTGAGGTCGCCGAGGAGATCATGGTCGAACTCAAAGCAGTTAAGGAGCTAACTTCAGAGCACGAGCAGCAA
>JABBCA010000021.1 GCA_018607135.1 Opitutales bacterium | reverse complement strand
TGCCTACAGCCATTAAACTCAACGCGTAGACGATGGCGTCGGCTAGCATGTCGAGTGAGTCTGCGATCAGCCCCATCGAGTTTGAGAATATGCCAAAGCTCATTTCGATAAAGAAGAACGCGGCATTGATGCCAAGCACCCACCACAGAATCTGTTTTTGGGTATCCCGTTCTTCAGTGGTATGTGACTCTACCTCTTCGGAGGATTCTAACCGTGATCCCAACCCCAATTCTGAAAGCGCCTTCGAGACTGGCTCCACTTCGCCACGATGGATGACACTGACCCTACGTTGCTCGATGTCTACGGATGTGCATAGGATGGCCTCAAGTCCTTCCATCTTGAGCCGAATCATTTGCTCCTCCGAGGGACAGTCCAATCTTTCGACCTGGTAGCTGGATTTAAACAAAGACATTACATTTGTGTTTCGTCATCTTGGCCATCGTTGCGCCCGCCAAACAACTCATAGAGCAGTGGCAAAACCATAAGGGTCAAAAAAGTCGAAGTCAGAATGCCGCCGACCACGACAGAGGCCAGAGGACGCTGAATCTCCGAACCGACGCCGGTGGATAAAGCCATAGGTAAAAATCCCGCAGCCGAGGTCAAAGCCGTTGCCAGCACAGGGCGCAGTCGTTGGCAGGCCGCTTGTGTGACTGCCTCACGCATATCTGCCGTGCGTTCGCGATAAGATCGAATCGCTGAAATCAGAATCTGACCATTCAGGACGGCGATTCCGCTCAAGGCAATAAAGCCGACGGCTGCACTCACGCTAAAGGGGATGCCTCTAAACCAAAGGGTGAGAATGCCGCCAATCAGTGCGAGGGGAATACCGCTGTAGATGAGCAATACGTCACGCATATTTTTCAAGCTGAAGTAGAGCAGGAAAAAGACCGCCGCTAATGTAACTGGCACCACGATGGCGAGGCGTGTCTGAGCGCGTTCGAGATTCTCAAACTGACCGCCCCAATCGAGCACATAGCCCTCGGGCAGTTCCAGTGATTCGTTAATCTTCTTCTTCGCCTCGGCGACGAATGAGGAAACGTCACGATCATCTACATTGACCTGCACACGGATTAAGCGCCGGCCCCATTCACGGTTGATCGTGGCAGAGCCATCTTCGATCCGAATGTCGGCGAGTCTGTGTAGGGGGAGTTGCTGACCTTCGGCAGTAGGGATGATTGTATTACGCAAAGCTTCCATATCGGTGCGCAAGGCATCCGGTAAGCGCAGAACAAGGGGGAAGTTGCGTTGACCCTCAAATACTTGTCCGGCTCGGGTGCCACCGATGGATTCTACAATACTCATCACGTGCCGCGTGGATATACCATGCTGTGCGATCACGTCCTGATTGATGTCGATTTTCAATGTCGGCTGTCCGGTCAACTGATCGACGGAGATGTCCCCATGCCCTTCGACATCAAGCAGAATACGTTGCACCTCATCACTCAGTCGCACCAGTTCGTCAAAATCGTCGCCGTAGATCTTGATCCCTACATCGGAACGAATGCCGGATTCCATTTCGTTGAGCCGCATTTCAATCGGTTGGGTAAATGCCATGTTTAAGCCTGGTAACTCGGCCACAGTCGTTTGCATTGCCACCACAAGCTCAGACTGACTTTTGGCTTTGGTCCACTGTTCCCGGGGATTCAAGGAGATAAAAATATCTGTCAGCTCCGTCCCCATCGGATCGGTGGCGACTTCCGCCGAGCCGATACGGCTCCAGATGTGACGAATCTCATCCGGGTAGTTTTCCAACAGGAGTTGTTCGATACGTGTATTGTATTTTACAGACTCAGGAATCGAAACCCCAGCGAGGCGAATCGTATTGATGGTGACGGCTCCCTCACTCAGGCGAGGCACAAATTCGCCGCCCATTTTCGCCCCGACCCATAGTGTCAGGGCGAAGGCAACCGCCACGCCTGCCAAGACGAATACACGGGCACGCATCGCAAACCGCAAACTTGCAGCGTAGGCCTTAGTTAATGTTCCCGCAATCCAGCCTGCTTCTTCTTTCGCACTGGGTTTGATGAAATAGTAATTAAGGATTGGCGTAACAGTCAGCGCATAAACCAGTGCTCCGGCCAAAGCGAAGATGAAGGTGAGAGCCATCGGGCGGAACATTTTACCTTCTGTGCCTTCGAGCGTCAGTATCGGAAAAAACACTACAATTGTGATGCCCATGCCGAAGATGACGGGGCGTGCCACTTCCTTGGCCGAACTAATGACGATCTCTAGGCGCTCAGCCTTCGTTAGGGGGCGACCGAGTTCGACGCGTCGCTGCCCCAGCTTGCGCATGTTCGATTCGGTCATAACGACAGAGCCGTCTACAATCATACCGAAATCGACCGCGCCGAGGCTCAACAAGCTGGCCGCGATCCCGAAGTAACTCATGCCGAATGCAGAGAAGAGCATAGATATTGGGATCACTGAAGCGACCAAAAGACCCGCCCTAAAGTTCCCCAGCAAGACGAAGAGGATTGCCACAACAAGAATGGCTCCAGCTGCAAGATTGTGTTGGACAGTGCCGATCACCTGACTGGTAAGTTCAGTGCGATCATAGACGATATTGACGACCACATCTTCAGGTAGCGAGCGCCGGAGGCTGTCTAGGCGTATTTTGAGCTCTTCAGTAACGACCTTGCCGTTTTCACCCATCAGCATAAATGCTAGGCCGAGCACAACCTCGCCTTGCCCTTGTGCGGAGACAGCACCCCTGCGAATTTCATAGTCGATCTTCACCTCATCCGCTACGTCTCTGACACGTAGCGGACTGCCACCATAGGAGGCGATGACGATATTCTCGATCTCTTCAATCGACTCCACACGCCCAAGGCCATGGATCAGTAACGACTGGCCACCACGGGTGAGGATACCGCCGCCCGCGTTACTGTTATTTGCCTGTAATGCTTCAGATACCTCGTCTAGAGTGAGCCCAAATTTGACCAAGTTCTGCGGCGAGACGATCACATGATACTGGCGCTCGTAGCCGCCCCAAGAGTTGACCTCGGCGACACCAGAGACTTTACGCAGCTCTGGTTTGATCACCCAGTCATGCAGCGTCCGAAGTTCCTCCAGAGAACGATCGGGGTCGGTAGAACTGAGTGTATAGTGAAAGATCTCACCCAGTCCGGTCGAGATAGGCCCGAGTTGGGGCCGTTCGATTTCTTCGGGCAGTTCAACCGTGGAAAGCCGTTCAGAGATATACTGTCTCGCTTGTGAAATCTCCGTGACATCCGAGAATGTGGCGACGACTTGTGAAAATCCGAACTTTGAAACCGAGCGGACGCTTTCGAGCCCCGGTAATCCGCCCATCGCCAGCTCGACGGGTAAGGTGATCTGTTGCTCGATCTCCTCGGGATTCAGTGCAGGTGCGACCGTGTTGATCTGCACTTGGACAGGCGTCGTATCCGGAAAGGCATCGACGGGCAGTTGGAATAATTTCCATGAGCCAAGTCCGATGAAGATCGCTGAGAGCAGCAGAACCAGTAGACGGTTCTGCAAAGAGAGTTTAGAAAGTGATTCCATTTTATTTGATCAGCAAAGGGTTTAATCGTCGACGCAACCTGCACCCAAACGGGATTTAAGAAACTCCGACATGGCAATGAAGGCACCTTCAGTCACGACGAGTTCGTCCGCTCCAAGGCCTTCAGTAACGGCGACCGTATCGTTCCCGGATTGTCCGAGACTCACGTGTCGCAATGCATAAAGGTCAGGTGCTTCTTTTACAAAAACATAGGGTCTGCCTTCATGGTGTTGAATTGCATCTCTCGGTAGCAAAACGGCGTTACCCGCCCCAGTGAGCACCAGTTCGGCATGCCCGAACATACCTTGTCGTATGGCTCCATGCGGATTTTGTATCTCCGCACGGGCTTTAAGCATTCTGTTGCGAGAGTCGATGGCAGAGTCCACCCAAGTGATAACGCCTGTGTATTCGATGTCTCCGGCTCCGCCGTCGAAACGTGCGGTTAATATCTGCCCGACTTGCACAGAATCGGCATGCTCTGGACTCACCGATAAATCCAGCCAGAGGGTCGATAAGTCTGTAACCTTGAACAATGCCTTCCCTTCGGACTCGGATACGGCTTCCCCTACAACTGCTTCACGCGCAACGAGCGTTCCCGCGAATGGCGCACGCAATTTGATGGTGGAGCTACTGTCTTGATCTTTGGCGATTTGTGCTATTTCCGCATCGGAGAACCCCAGATTGAGGAGCTTCTGCCGAGCCATTTTACTCTTTAGCTGGGCAATCTCATGAGCAGCTTCAGCCTCAAGAAAATCACGGGCGGCTGAAATTTTTTCCTCTTTCAACTTCTTTTCGCGCTGATACGCCAACTCTGCGATACGTTCGTCTACTTGTCTGGTTAGAAAGTCGGCCTTTGCCGAGGCCACTTCATCGGAACTGATCTCGACGAGCACATCTCCTTTCTGCACAGATTGCCCCACGTCCGCGTGAACGACGCGAACAATCCCATCGGCGAGTGGTGTCACGAGCGCCAACTTGTTTCGGTTGTAGCTCACTTCGAAAAAAGCCGATACTGATGGCTGCGCAAGGCCTTCGGTGGGATATGCGGTAGCAATGCCCGCCATCGAAGAGGATTCCGCCGAAGCAAAGCGAACTTTCACACTCTTACCTGGTGCCAGCTGGCCGGCGATTTGAGGCTGGCAAATACCACATTCCAATTCGGCAACATCGTGCTCCTTGCACCAGAGTGCTGGAGCGTCCGATTCTGTGGAAGAACCTTGCTGTGTGCCATTAGCTGCCCGAGCCGGATCGCAGTAGAAACATTCGTCCTCGTAGAGACTGTGCTCTTCGCACCAAAGCCTATCCTTGTCTTCCAGCTGTGGCTGGCAAATCCAGCAACGATCTTCATAGCGGTCGTGTCCATTACACCATAGACGTCCTGCTTCTCTTTTTGATG
>JABBCA010000087.1 GCA_018607135.1 Opitutales bacterium | reverse complement strand
TATTGCAGCTATTGTTGGTCATACTAATCCTAAGCCGGGACTTCAAGCATACACTCTTGAATGTATATCTGAGCATGCAATGGTGAGTAATACTAAAAGTATTAATCGTTCCTTTAATGGAATAATTGGCCAATTAGTTAATAATATCTTTACAAATGATTTAGGATTAGTTGATGGTCGTGATTACGATTCTAAAAACATATCTGATTCATCCGATAGTGTAAAGGGAATATATCCTGATTTATCACCATTAGCAGCTTTGACATGGTTGACACGAAATTCTTCTAATGATGGAACACCTTACTTCTTATACGAAACAATACAAGGTGGATTACAATTTAAGTCATATAACGATATGATTCGAGAGCCATTATATCGCTCTTATAACGATTCAGTGTTTTCTCAGAACGTTCCGAATACACCAGGAAATTATAAAGAGTTAGAAAGAAAAATATTAAGTTTAAATTCTAATTTAAATAGATCAATATATGATGCTATTGATAAAGGGGCATATAGTTCTAGACTTCATACTATCGATATTGCAACAAAAACTTATAAGCAAACACAATTTACATATGATAATAACTATAAGGTAAATGCCAATTCTCCATTTAGTACGCAGACAGAATTTGATAATAAGAAAATAAATACATATACGTCAAATAAAGAATATTATATTTCTTTAAATTCAAAAGCATTTGATAAAGATATAAATTATCACAAACCTGTTACAAATTCGTTATTGCCTAAGCAATCATATTATAATAATTTAGGTTTTATGGGTTTAGATATGGAAATCTATGGTGATTTTAATTTATCTGTTGGACGAAAGGTTGGTATCATTATACCAAAGCCTGATACGAGTCAATCTGGGATCGCTGCTGGCAGTAATATTACCGATAAATATATTGGTGGTGTATATGTTGTAAGTTCAATATCTCATTTATTTTCACCTAGTGATTATAGATGTAGTGTTGGTTTACAAAAAGATAGCTTAGACTTTGACTTAGATTCAGATATAACCATCGGTAAAGACAGTAATCGTAATAGTGCCGCTGTTAAACCACGCAAACGTAGAAATATAATATGAAGCAAAGGATTAAAATATGAATAGAGATAGTGATGCATTTATAGGTGGCAATTTTTGCTGGTTTACTGGTGTTGTTGAAGATCGTTTTGATCCACTTGAAATGAATAGAGTAAGAGTAAGATGTTTTGGTTATCATACAGAAAGTAAAACAGATATAGGTACAGATGATCTACCATGGGCAACAGTAATGATGCCTACTACGTCTTCTGGTACTTCTGGTATTGGTGATACGCCACACGGTTTAATGGAAGGTTCATGGGTTGTTGGATTCTTTAGAGATGGGCCATCTGCGCAGGATCCTGTTATCATGGGATCAGTTGCTTCAAAGAATAGTCCACGGAGTAAAGATCTAGGATTTACTGCTACAGATTATCCTCGAGGCGAATATCAAAACAAATCAGATGTTAACTTTGCTGCTAGAGAAACATTATATGGGGAATCTAACCAATTAGAAACAAGGAAGTCTAATAATAGACCAGCAGTACAAACTGCAGTACCTGCCAAGGTTACATCTGTAGCTGAAGATAAAAGTGATGCTTTTTATACAGAACAACCATGGACGGAATTAGATGCGATGAATGAACATGAACCTGAATATCCGTTTAATAAAGTTTATGAATCTGAGAGTGGTCACGTCAATGAGATAGATGATACTCCAGGCTTTGAACGTACTCATCGATTACACTCTTCCGGTTCATATGAAGAAATTTATAATGACGGTACAAGGCAAGTAAAAATTGTTGGTGAAGACTACGAAGTTGTCTTATCAAATAAAAATATTCATATCAAAGGTAATTGCAATATGACTGTTGATGGTGATCTTCGTCACCTCGTATATGGTAACTATCATTTACAAGTTGAAAAAGATATGACAGTCAATGTTAAAGGTTCTGTACAAGAAATGATTGGTGGTAACCGTGAAACAGAAATTGTACGTAGTCGATCAACCAACGTTGGTGCTGATGATAACCTGAGTGTTATGAATAACTCTACAACAAATATTATTAATGATAAACTATTAACTGTTGGTAATGATAATACAATATCAGTAACAAATAACATGTCGACAACTGTTTTGAATAATAATGCAGTTGCGAATGCCGGCACGTTTGGTCATACATCGATGGGTGATTATACCTTAAACGTTAATGCTAACCAAGCTATTGGTGTAACTGGTACATTGGCAGAAGAAATTGACGGTCTTGTAACAGAAACATATGCGGCGAGTCAAACAACAAACGTAACGGGCACATTGGATATTGATGCATCAACAGCTATGACTGTAGATTCTCCAGATGGAAGTATTGATTTTCCTGCTGGTAACATTACATCTAATAACGTTACATTACATACTCATACACATCAGACAACATCGATGGATACTGGCAATGGTTCTAATCTTGACGCGAAGAATGCATCAGATGCACCTAACAGTGGAACATAGGAGATATAAATGAGTGCATGCGGTAATAATAAATCATTAGATGCATTGAAGGCTAAGCAGGCTGAATTGGATTCCTTACTACAAGGTGGTAAGGATCAGCTTGCTGCGGTGCAAGGTAAACTAGATGCAATGAAGGCAGATCTTCTTTCTTTTAAACCAGAGTTACCACAGCTTGATAGTTTGCAAGATAAGCTGAACGAACTAAAGACTAAACTAGATGATCCCCTTGGTCTTGCATCTTTACAAGCTGAGATAAAAGACAAGTTTGGTAATGCTGTTGGAGATTTAGATGAGCTAATAAGTACTACATTTTTAGGTGCTGATGTATGTTCAGTAGTACCAAATGTTGAAGCTTCTCCTGATGGTACAGTAAAGGAGCAACCAGTAGAACCTAAGGTTCCGGAAGAACCACCAAAGGCAGAAGAACCTACGCCACTCTCAGATAAAGATATTGAAGACAATAATAAGAGAACAATGTTTGCTGCTTATAAACTAACTTATAAAAGTCTTTTTAGACAAGCTAAGACTGAACTAGGTGGGGTGTTTAATAGTAAGAAAGCTGGTATTGCTATTATGAAGTTTGCACATCCTGAGATGTATATTTTTGTTGCCGAAGTGAGTGGTACTACCTTTGACGCTTTAAAAAAATTCGATTATTCATTAGAAGATCTTCGAAAATATCAGGCCGAGGCAGCTAAAAAATATCCAGGTGGAGAAGCATACTTTGCAAAATTCGTCCCAGCGGTAAAAGAAAAGTTTATCGAATTAAACACTAAGTTTCCGGATGTTTATGGCGGTACGACTATTGAAGAAGCAGCTCAGGAATATACATCAAGAAGATTAGCTAAAATTGCTAATGAAGAAGCTGGAGAGGTATAAATAACAGTATGGCATATAATCTTACATCTGGAACTGCAAACGGATCTACTATTACTACTAGTAATACGTTATCGCCAGCGTCGAATTCACAGATTTCGAACACCCGTTATAGCGATTTAAATTTGCAAATGATAGTACATCCACAGAAAAAAGATATTTTACCTATAACAGGTGATGCCGCTGTTAAAAATGCTATACGAGTTTTAGTGTTATCAAACTTTTCAGAAAGACCCTTTCAGCCAACACTCGCGGCGAATTTAAGAAGTTTGTTATTTGAGCCCAATGATTCAATTACACGAATAGCAATTAAAGATGCTGTCAAGAATGTATTAAATCAACACGAACCAAGAATAGAAAATGTCAATGTCATAGTTGAAGCGACAAGTGATGAAAACGCGTATAGAATTGTTGTTGTTTTTAGTATAAAAGAAAACGATTCAGTTCAAGACATTGAAATTAATTTAAGAAGATTAAGGTAAAATACCATGGCGTCAAATTTAAATGTATCAGAATTAGATTTTGATCAAATAAAAGATAATCTAAAGAACTTCATGAAGTCACAATCTCAGTTTAAAGACTATGATTTTGACGGCTCAGGATTAAGTGTATTACTAGACATACTTGCTTATAATACACACTATAACGCAATGTTAGCGCACTTTGCTTTGAATGAAGCCTTCCTTGATTCTGCACAAATACGAGGTAATGTTGTAGCTCGTGCTGGTCTATTGGGTTATGTTCCTCGATCGGTATTGGCACCTCAAGCTACTGTTAGTTTAACTGTAGACGTAACGTCCAATACTTCAGTCAATTTACCTACGACTCTAGTATTAGAAAGAGGTACTAAATTTACAACGAGCGTTGATGGTGTATCATATACATTTTCTGCAACACAATCTCAAGCAGCGGTTCGAACAGATAGTGTTGGTGCAGGAGCATCAACCAAGAAATTTATCTTTGAATCTATACCTATTGCTGAAGGTACAGTACGTTCATTATCTTATAGAGTTGATAATGATATTGAAAACCAAAAGTTTCAGATATCAGATGCTGACGCAGATACTTCATCATTGAGAGTTCGAGTTCAAAATAATCAACAGTCAGAAACTTTTGATACATATCAGCAATTTACAACTTTACAAGATGTATTATCAGATACCCAAGTCTATCACTTACAAGAAAATTCAGGTGGTTTCTATCAAATATTCTTTGGTGATGGTATTATTGGTAAGAAGCCAGTGAATGATAACATTGTAACTCTTGACTATTTGGTTACGCAGGGTGTTGCGGCCAATGGTGCTAATGACTTTGATTTGGTAACAGCATTCCCAACATTGAACGAACCAGATATTACAGTTACAACTATTACAAATGCAAATGGTGGTACTGCTGCGGAAACAACCGAGTCAATACGATTTAATGCACCTATTACATTCCAGGCACAGGATCGAGCTGTTACTTCTCAAGACTATTCTGCTATTATTCAGAAAAACTTTGCGAATATTGAATCAATATCTACATGGGGTGGTGAAGATAATATAGTTCCAGATTTTGGTAAAGCATATATTAGTATTAAACCTCTTATTGGTGATGCATTAACTACGAACGAAAAGGAAGAAGTTAAAAGTATTATTAAATCTAAGAATATTGTATCAATTACTCCTGAGATTATCGATCCTGAGTTTACTAATCTTGAGCTTGATGTAATTTTTAAATATAATCCTTCAGTTACAAGTCG
>JABBCA010000003.1 GCA_018607135.1 Opitutales bacterium | reverse complement strand
GGGATCATAATATCTGAAGCCGTAAAAGAACATACCCGACGCGGTTTCGTCGTAGCTGTGCTCGTTTTCTAGGCGCGGTTGCTGAGCTGCGAGCCGATTCACCCGACGCGAGTTAACTTTATTCACAAAAAAATCCCCGACGCGGTTTTCTTCAACCGAGTGAGGATTTTCAGGAGCAAAATTTTCGTTTAGGGCGACCATGGATAACGGCCTAAAAAGTGAACCTGCACAGCGTTCAAAGCAAGGCCTTTTCAGACGGACTCAACCGACTAAAGGCGGCTAAGATAAATCAGGCGGTCAACTCACGAAGCACTGCAGCCACGCCGTCACGATCCATCTCACCTTTGGCCACAGCGATCAATGCGGTATAGATGCGCATCGAGTCGCCTGTGAGCGGATAGCCATTTGCATCGAGGAACACGATTGCTGCGGCAGCTCCCGTGCGCTTGTTCCCGTCGAGGAAGGCTTGCGCCTGTGCGATGTGGAAGCAGTAAGCGGCGGCCATATCAAACAAGTCGCCCTGATCATAATAGAAGATATTTTTCGGGTGATTGACGGCGGATTCAAAGGCGTTCCGATCACGTAAACCTTCACTGCCACCGAAGCGCTGCAGCGACATCGTGTGCAGCTTCTCCACGTCTTCGACGCGCAAAAACAAAGGCTCGTCCATTACTGAGCGAGCTTCTCGAACAAGGGTGCGTGCTCACGGAAGACTTTATCCGCAGTTTTCTCGACAGCTGCGCTGTCGATGTAGCGGACTTGCTTCGTGCCCTTGAGTGCTTCCACGAACTCTACGACCTTGCCCTGTTCATTCTCGGGAAGACGTGTGATCTCTTGGATGATTTCTGCTGCGTTCATAGTCTCTAACATGGGTATTATTCTAGATTCTTCAAGCTTTGAGATTGGATGAGGGATGCGTCCTGGCGTGGACTTCACGCAGGGCCTTGATCGCCACTTCAGTGTAAATCTGCGTGGTATCGAGCCGTGCGTGTCCAAGCAGCTGCTGGATCAAGCGGATGTCCGCGCCGTTCTCCAGCATGTGCGTGGCGCAGCTGTGGCGGAACAGGTGGCAACTACCGCTCTTGCCAATGTCGGCCGCCTTGACCGTTTTCGTCACCCAGTTCCCGACATAGGTCGCGCTCATGCGTTCCCCGTAGCCACTCAGGAAAAAGGCTTGTTCACCTGCATCAACAAGCAGCTGCGGACGCGTGCGCTCAAGGTAGGCTTCGATCCAATGCAGCGAAGCGGTGCCGACTGGCACCATGCGGCCTTTGCCGCCCTTCCCCTTCCGGATGTGGATCGTTTGCCCCGTGGCGTCGAGGTCGATGACATCGAGCTGCACCAACTCACTACGGCGCATGCCGGTCGAGTAAAACATTTCGAGGATGGCGCGGTCACGGATGCCAAGCGGATCGGTCACATCAGGGATGTTCAAGACGGCGCGGACGTGCTCCAAGCTCAAGCCTTTGGGCAGGCCGCGCGGCGGCTTGCGGGGCAATTCAAGGTCGGAGGCGGGATTCGCTAAGAGTTGATGCGTGCGACACAGCCACGCGAAGAAGCGTTGCACCGCCCCCAAACGGCCGCGCTGTGTCGCCACCGCCATCGGCTGCCCGTTCGTCTTGCGGTAGCGATATAGATAGCCCTGATAGCTCTCCAAAATCGGGCGGGTGATTTCTGTGGGGTAATGTAAATCGCGTTCCTGCGCCCAGCCTAAAAACGTGCGCAATGACCACTTGTGCATTTCAAGGGTCTTGTCCGAGTAGTTGCGCTGATCAAGGAAAGCGAACCACGCGTCAATCTGGCTGGCCAAGGTCTGTGCGTTGCTGCGGTCAAAGCCGTCCGGCTTCGCCTCGCTGCGGCCTCCTTTGCGACGGGTGCGCATTCCCGCCACGTTGCCAATTCCCTTCTTGCCGCTCATCTCGATTCGATACGTCTACGTTACGACGCCTTGCGAGTTTCAGCCCCCTTGTGCATTCCCGACACCCCGACAGGTTGCACCGATTCCGCATCTTTCTGCGGCTTGGAACTGTTTTTAACGGGGCGACAGGTGCCCGAAAGCTTACCCGTTTGCCCCGACAGGTTCACGTCGTAACCATGTGGCTGCTTGAGTTTACCAAGATCGAGCAGGCCAACCGTGGCCGCTTGCGCCCGACCCTGCACATCGACTATCAACTCATATTCAAAGGCGCGGCCAAAGCTCCCCGTGCGCGTAGCTAAATATTCGTGCTCCTGCAGCCGGTCGAGGTGCAACTTGATTTGTGTCGTTCCCCATCCGGTAAATTCACGCAGAGCGCGGCGGGTGAAAAACACCGCTTCGGGGTTGTCGCCGTCTTCCTTCTCGCGGCTCTTGAGCATCATATCGATTAGCAAGAGAAGCTTGCAGGTCTGCGGCGGCAACTCATCGAGCGAACGCATGAGCACATCGGCCGCGATTCGATTGGCCGCTTCGATGTCGGCAAGCGTTGCCTCGATATAGCGTAAACCTTCGTGTGTTTTGATTTCCCGTTGATGCTGATGAAGCAGCGCAATCGTGCGGATCAGGGTTAAGTATTTTACATGGTCGCGGCGCGTGCGCGTGCGATCACTTAAAAACGTCAACTGCGGCGCATACGGATTGACCACCGCCAAAGGCTCCAGCAAGCGCTGCGCGTTGCGGTGCAAACTCAACACCCGCTCGCGCTCGACCTTACGTTTCAAGCCCTCGAAGGTTTCCGCTTCGCGTTGCATGCGGTGGATTGCCTTGGTTTGCTCGCGGCCTTCATCCACCGTGAGCACCAAGCAACGATTCAAAAGCTCTTCGTCGATGTCGATGGCCGTGGTCGTCAAAAAGATCATGACCGGCCCTTCCACATGATATTCCTCAGTCTGCATCCGTCCCGTGTTCGGATCCTTGCCCGTGCTCGCAATCGTCAACTCACCTTCGCTCTGCAGGAGCTTCAAAGCATAGCTCGCCTTCTCGGCGCCTTCTTCCTCGACGATGGCGAGGATCTTGTTTTTCAAATTCGTCTCACCGAGATAGTAAAGACTCTGGCCAGTCATGGCGCTGTATTTGATCCGCTCTTCCTCGGGCATGAAGGCCAAGACCGATTCCATCAGCGCCGTTTTCCCTGCCGCGCTCGTGCTCTGCACGATCACCGCAAGCGGCTTGTCCAGCTTGCGAGAGACTGCGGCCAGATAGCCAGTCAGCTTGTTGGTGGCCTCACCCACCACGCCGCAACGCTCAAAATCCGCAAGGATGCGATCCAGCAAGTCAGGCGATTGCAACAGTTCGAGCGCGGCTTCCCGCGCTTCGCTCGTCATGTCGATCTCTGCCCCCGCGTCTTCCTCGGGCAACTTCAAACGCGCCTCTTGCACCGACTCTAGGGCAAGCAACACCTTGCCGAGGTCGCGCTTCAAAAGCTCCGCCTCTAGGTTCGTTTCTTCCGCAGCGGCGCGGATAAAATGCTCTCGCTCTTTCGCCCGATACAGGTCGAAGGTGTCGAGGAAAAACAACTCTCCGGACAACACCCGCAGATTGATTTTCAAAACCTCAAGCGAACCGTTCTTGTGCAAGCCGCGAACCCGATAGCTTCGGTCTGAGATTTGCACCGTGTAATCGTCACCGTCCTGCACTGCCTCCACCTTTTTTATTTTAGCCGCTTCCTCGCCTGAGCTGCTAACGTTAGCAGCTATTTCAACTAAAGAAGAAAACGCGCACGGTGTGTCATTGGATTCTGATTCCTCAACCTTTGAAGGCATAGCTTGATCTTTGATTCCAGATCCCAACCACTCGGCGGAGTTCAGCAGAACGCCGAGAGATTTCGTGGCTGGAGTCACTTTGAGCGCGTATTCATTAGCGTCGTGACCAGCAGGAAAGCGGACTCTAAAGCATTCGATGCCAATGGACTGGAGACGCGAAGCGTCTCTTTCTGCAGCCCGATCTCCCGCTTTGTCCCGATCATAGGCCAAGTAAACCTTCTGCGTTTTGTGCGTCTTAAACGCTTCCAAATGATCGTCTGTAAATCCTTCAGTGCCGTAGATACAAGTCACGTTTTCGAAGCCGTTGACCCAGAACGTCAGCGCATCGATGACCGATTCGGTCAAGATCACTTCGGACGATTTCAAACAAGCCGCGTTCCAGATACCGCGATGCGGACCAGGTAAATACAGATGATAAATTCCACTCTTCTGGCTTCCGACTTTGCGCCCATAAAGCTCTGAGACTGCGCCACTCTCATCCATGATCGGGAACACTAGTGAGCCGTTAAAATGCTCGTGGCCGCTCTCTCGATAGATCCCTAAACGCTGCAAGCGTGTTCGGATCTCAGCGCCGTCTTTCCTGTTCTTGTTCGGCAAGGTCAGGCCAAGCGTTCGATCGGCGAAGCCGATCTTGAACCGCCTCAAAGCTTCCTCGTGCCACAAGCCGCGTTTCTTCAGATAGTCGATTGCCGGTTGATTCTCATGCAGCCGCTCCGCGTAGTAATCGAGCACCTGGCTAAACAAAGTTTGATCGTCCGCGTTAAACTCAACCGGCGGGGGCAACTTCGGGACGGTCGATTTCTTCACTGGTGCCGCGCTTTTGTAAAGCGTCGGGCTCTTGGATTTCAACAGCTCCACCGCTTCGCGGAAGCTCACGCCGTCGTATTGCATGATAAAGTCGATCACGCTCCCGCCTTTGCCGCTGCTCATGCAGTGCCAGAGATTCTTGCCCGGGGTCACGATAAAGCTCGGCGTCTTTTCATCCGTGAACGGCGACAAGCCGCAGAGGTCTTTCGCTCCGTGCTTTTTGAGCTCCATACCTTTCGAGCGGACAAGCGCCGCAAGATCGGTCGAGCGTTTCAGGTTTTCTAGTTCTTCGTCGGGGATTCGGGCCATCTCAAAAATGCGTCAAGTTCGTAATTGATAATTTAAATACAACACGTATTAATACATATTGTATTTACGTAAAGCTATAAATCTCACTTTTCAAAAAAGGCATGTATAATGAGCGCACTAATTTTCGATTTCCCCGTGCAACAGGATTTACCAAAACGACTCGCAGAGCTACGCAAAGCAGAAGGTCTCACGCAAGTGCAGGTCGCTCAAAAGCTGGGCATTACTCAAGGTAGCTACGCTCACTATGAGCGCGGCTTACGCCGCGTTCCGCTAGAGATGATTCCAAAGATTGCCGAAGCAATCGGAACCGACGAAGAAGGCCTTCTTGGCTTACAGCCCAAGAAGGGAAAGCGGGGGCCACTTTCAAAGCTGGATAAGCGGTTTGAAAAAGTTCGAGCACTCCCAAAGAAGGAGCAGGAACTAGCGATTGATATGCTAGACCGTATCATTAACGCAGCCTCGTAGCCCACTGAGTATTTTTTCGAGAAGCCCAAAGAGATCAAACCGCAGCGGCTCAAGGAGGA
>JABBCA010000033.1:2190-119264 GCA_018607135.1 Opitutales bacterium | reverse complement strand
TTCCAGCTGCATTGACGGATGGAGTGACATCCAAATCAATACCGATAAACTCCTTCGTCACTTCACCAGACTCAGTTCGTCCTGTCTCAGGATTAAAGGTCACTTCACGGATCGGATAATCGACACCCACATCAAACTGAGCCGGCTGATTATTCATCACCACAACTGTTGGATTAGAGACGAGTTCAGAGGTATTTCTGTCATCCAACGCACTCAAGGTCGCTGCAAATTCTTGACGAGAGAAAACCGCAAGAAGACCGCGACCATTTAAAGGGTCTATGAAAGTGTTAAGGTCAGGAGTTCCTGGTAAAGTAGTAGTAGTGCCAGTGTCAGGATCAACGACAGTTGAGCCTAAGGTGCCAGGGATCGTATTATAAACCGACCCATTACCAACACCACTTCCTGGATTCACTAAATTATCAGCGTCATCACTACCAACATAAGCCCAGTTAACACCAAGGTCGAATTCATCACCTTGAGAAACTTCAACGAATTTAGACTCAATCATCACTTGATGATTCGGCTTATCCAAACGCTCAATAATTTCTTGTATTTTATTCATACGTGATGGGCGTTCAGTCACGACTAGCGCATTGCTGCGAATATCCACTTGAACACGACCTCCAACGGTTGTATCCACCAATGGAGCAAGCGATCCTGCTAGCTCGTTCGCACGTGCGTAGTTCGCAATGAATACACGTGTATCCACAGGCTCCGCGGTAATTTCCTCTAGGCTTTTGATGCGGATGATGTTGCGGTCGACCACATAAGTAAACCCCAGTGGCTCTAGAACGACTTCAAATACTTGCCGCCAAGTAATGTTGCTTAACTTGAGCGAAGTCCGACCCTGCAATGTATCTGGAATGACCAAATTAAGGTCGAACAAATCTGCCACATTACGTAAAATGGTGCGGACATCTTCGTCTGGAAAATCAACAGAAATGGTCTCCTCCGTATCCATCACTGCGCTTCCACTTCCTGATTCTTGACCTGGCATTTCCAGAACCACCTCTGTGCCACTTGGCATTTGCTCAGTTACCACAGGGATGCTGGGCTGAGAAACCACAAGACCTTCAATCTCGGCTTCGGGGATTTCAACCACTGTCGGAACCGCGCCAGCGGAACTTTCTGAAATGGCGAGCGTGCCCGAGGGCGTTTCGTCAATCACGACAATGTCGGCGGTTTCGGTAGAACTCGCCTGCGCCCACAAGGAGAACGGCGCAAGGAGCATTAAGAAGTAGGTGGTTTTTATTTTCATAGGACAGTTGGTTAGTGTGCGATTAAATTTATCGGAGTTAGGGTTACTGGTTTATGGGGTCAATGGTTGTGTTCTTTTAACGCCATCCGAGTTATCAGAATACGTTTTCGTTAAACTTGCTTCGCCAAGGCTAAGGGTAAATTCGTCGGATGTCACTTCGATTAATTTAACATTATATGGCTTATCTTTTGCCTCAGAAATGTATCCAGCGAATGATGCGCCCTCTTTCAACAACCCGCCGCCTTGCAGCTGAATATAACTGTTGTTACCGCGCGCGAGGGTGCCCCGAATTTGCTTTGAAAAATTATCTGCAATGACCTTCAAGACCGATGCGTCGTCGTATACAATTTCTGGTGCGGGCTTTGATTCTTCTGTTGCCACGGCCTTGGTGGTCGAGTCTTTACCTGTTGTTGATACTAGTCCAAATGGTTCTTCGACCGATTTCAATTCGGCAAGAAATGCCCCCTCGCCTTTCCCCTCCAAGTGTTTCTTTGCAACCGACAAAACGACCTCACGCTCTGAGTGCGCCACAACCTCACCCTTCTTTGCTGCAAATTTAATTTCTGCTGCATGCAGCATTGAATGTGTTAAAACAATTGCCGTCAGTATTGCTGAAAATTTGTATTTCATAATAGAGATCATCATTCAGCTTTTGCTAAGACCCGGACATTGATCTGTGCTTCAAGTGACTCAGAGTCTTTGCCGCCGACTTTGAATAGTTGAAATTCGGACACACGCATTATGGGCTCGTCAGTGTGCAATGTGTGTAAAAAACGAAGGAATTCATGGAAATCCGTTTTCACACTTAAGTAATAAGTTAAAACAGAATATTGCTTGAGTTCATTAGGTCCCTTTTTACCGAGCACTGGGTCTTCAGTCGCATCTTCGGCAACCTTAGTAATCACCATATCAAATTCATCTTCGTATGAATAAAAAAAACGTGTGTTCACGGCCCGTTGTTCTGGGTCAAACAGACGCTCTTCAATGCCTCCAACAACTTCTTTGAGCGACGCTAAATCTTCGTTTAAGCCGTTCACATTAATCTTATTCTTTTCGATCAGGCGAATCTGTTCGTAAAGCGCAGTTTCGCGAGCCTCAAGCGTAGCAATCCTATCGCCACGAAAAAAAGTAAAAGCAACACATGTAAGTGTAATGACAAGACTTACAATGACTAAAGGATAGCTCTTAATAATATCAATTTTGCTCATGAGAATCAGCCCTCCGCTTTCTTTTCTTTCACAGGAATTTGCGGTGATATCAGAATCGAAAGCCGGTAAGGGAAAATTCCAGTAGTCACATTGCGAGCCATCAGCGACTCGTCGACTTTGAAACCTCTAGCTTCGAATTCAAAGACGTCTGAATTTTCGACCGCAGCTTTAAAATCGCTTAGCAAAATAGGATCCTCAACGTCACCTGCTAACGTTATTTTATACTCTACGTAGACCTTGCTTCCTTTTTTGCCCAATGTTTCTTGGACAATAAATTGATCAAAGGACAGTCCTTCGGGGCGCAATTTTGAGACCTTCACGATCAACGCATGCATCGTCTCAGGTGCGTCGTAAAAATTTTCAATGTCGATGATGTTTGATGATACACTTTTGAATGCCTCACTTTCCTTCAAGGCCAATTCATTTGAAGGCGTCACTTCCTGGATTTGCTGATCCATACGTTCAACTTCTGCAATCAGTCCATGCGCTCTGTATTCCCGCTCTAAGACAAAAAACAGTGCGACCAGTGCGACCACTACGCACACAAAATTGATCATGAAATTAGTCCGCACCACTTTGATATCCGGCAACGCCGACGTGTTGCAAAAATTAGGGCGCCAATGAGGCTGTATATCTTTAGAGCTACTCGCCATCTGCGCCCCCTTCTCTTTGTGCAAAATCGCCCATCAAACTGAACAAACCCAGCCAGCGTGTTCCCAAGCTGACGACTTCTACGTCATCTGAAAGTTTGATATTTAGACTCTCTAACCATCCTTCAAAGCTTGGTTGTATAATCTGTAAACCTAAAGCCTCAGACACTGTCTTAGCCACCCAATTCAAATTCTTCGGAAGCACACTCATAAAAACGTGTTCAATGGTCTGCCCAGTCTGCACTTCGTAAAACCCTGTCGAAGCCTGCAATTCTTTAGTCATTCGTCGTAATAATTTAGGTCCCATTTCCGCGAAATCAAAAGTATTCGAAAAGAAAAGCTTACGCGCTGACAACTCATCTTTAAGACCAAGTTCTCGCTGCAACAACGGGTATATACTATTCAATCCAAATGGCACAGGTCGCGCAACATCCACATTTCCTTTGTTAATTATGGATATGTTAGCGCTTTGTGAAGTCAGCTCGAAGCTGAGTATCGGACCATTGAGTCCCTTATACTTAGCATAATCGGATAAGCCTCCCGTGGTTGTGATGGTAGACAACTCTAATCGTTCAGGATAGATGCCATACGATAGTAATCGATCTTGCTCGTTTTGAAAATTAGCTTTCGGCCCTCCGCAAAAAACCAGTCGCTTGGAGGTGGCTTTGCCGATGTCAAAATCAGAACCATTTCTAGCATCTAAAATCGAAACGTGATTGGTATCTACATCAATATTGAACTCCGATTGTAGAACCCCCATTAAAAACTTAGGGTCTTTAACTTTCGAAGTGGTTTCAGCTTCATAATACCGAACAAAGCGATTTTCAGGATACACACCAGCGCGAGCGACGTAATACGCATTTCCTTTGAAATCGACTAGTTGCTCAAAAAATGCGCGAATACTATCCGCATCCTGACTGGAGTCGAGAGGTAGCTCTGCGATTTCCTCAACCACCATCGGATGCTTGAAGCTAGATGTCCTCGCTGCCAATATTGAGAACTCAGATATGTCGAGATACAGACCTTTTGACTTTGGCTTTAACATATATAGTTAGCGTCGAATTAGAGAAACCCTGAGCATCGCAAATAAATTTATAGATAGAACTTAGTTAAGAATAATCTCAGTGACAGACGCATTACTTTTCTGCCACTCGCAAAATTACGATTCAAGTATAAAACAGCTCAAACACTCACTAATACATTTAATTGACGGATATTTGCTAACAAACCAGCTATTTACGCTAAGATTACGGAGTTTCCTCTATTGAATCCATTGAGTGAATACACCTAGAGGTCGCGATTGTAGACTAGAGAATCGAGTCTGAAATCAAATACCACACCGAGTTCAGATGCAAAGCTAAGCGCCTCGTTAAAATAAACAAAAAAACGGTCCCTCTAGAGAAGGACCGTTTGATAAAGAGTGGTGGCTCAGATATGCCTCTAAGAAGACACTACCAAGTGCGCTTCTTGTGTCGATTTGACTTCAAACGTTTACGGCGTTTGTGGTTGTTCATCTTGAGACGACGTTTCTTTTTAAGGTTACCCATGGAAAATGTTTGCTAGTGTTAACTGGTGAAAAGGGAGAAAAAGTCAGATTCAACCACGTATGTAAAGGGTTTTCTTACTGCTTTTACTGAAAATCATCTGCAACTCCCAATCGATTTAGAAACAATTGAAAGGCTTTGGGCAATGGAGATTCAACGATCATGCCATCCCCAAGATCACAGCTGGCTAAATGCAGAGGAATTGTATCCATAGCAGGAGTCATTAAGCCACCAGCACGCCTACGCGTCTGCAGGTCGCGTAGGGTCGGCATTTCAGCACCGCCATAGAGCCCGTCACTGAGAACTGGCAATCCGTGCACCGCCGCATGCGCGCGCACTTGATGCGGCCTAAAAAAGGTGGTTCCTGCCTCCCAGACGGTCCATCCGTGGGTCGATTCAGCTAATAGCCTGAATTCCGTGGAGCACTTCTTACCTTTAGCTGAAGAGGGTATCATCTTTGGCTTCACATTGTGCGGCAAAAGTGGCGCATCCGCTTTAAACGCGTCCTCCAAATCAACGGGTTTAGGTCCAGTAACAAAAATGAAGCGAAAAGCACAGTCGCCAGAACCAAAGGCATTACGAAGCTTGGCAAGTGACTCTCGCCCCTTACCGAAGAGCGCTGGACCGCTGATGACAGGATCTAGATAATAAACCGAGCCAAACAAAGTCGCCCCACGACGCACCAGTTCAGGCTTCCCTGCTTGCAACTGTGTGTTCAAAGCGGCGTCCAAGTTGGGCCGCTTGCCGTCCCACGGATACTCACGAACGAGTAAACCCGCTGGCTTATCTAAGGCAACCCAGTCTTCCGTCTCAGCTAGCACACATAAACGCAAAGGCTTCTCCCCCATTAAAGGTGGCGGAAACCCGACAGCGTTTACTTTTGGCTTTGAACTCATGATGGATCGATAAACTCAGATATAAAATACCCCCGGACCGACTTGCGAATCCGAGGGCACCTATTGGGTGGGGTAGAAAATCTACGCTGCAAGCAACGCGGCACAACGTGCCTTGTGGCGAGCGATCTTATTAGCGTGCACCAAACCAGTCTTGGCAGCTTTATCCAACGCGGAGATGAATGCGCGAGTCGCGACGAGAATTTCGTCCTTGTTGCCAGAAGCTGTAGCGACATCGACCTTCTTAGCCAAGGTCTTAAGGCGGCTTTTCACCTGACGGTTGCGAAGTGTGCGAGTTTCCGTTTTACGGATGTATTTGAGTGCGGATTTAGTATTTGCCATATCTAGTAAAAGTTAAAACGCGGGAAAGTGCTGAGAACCACTGAACCTGTCAAGATCGAAAAGACCTAAAAGTGAAGGCTTTTAGTGACTTATTCACAGAGTTTGCGCTAACGGGGGCGCTCAATGAATCCAGCTTTTCGATAAACCTTAGCGAGCACCTTATAGGCACGCTTCTGAGCGGCTTCTGCCCCCGACTTTAATACCGACTGCAAATAGGCCTTTTCACCGATTAATTCAGCGTATTTTGCCTGAACGGGCTCCATAACAGCAATGACTGCATCAGCCACCTCCGCCTTAAGGTCTCCGTAACCCTTTCCAGACAAGCGCTCTTCAAGCTCGCTTACCTCACGACCACTCATGGTCGAGTAAATTTGTAGCAGATTACTCACCCCGGGCTTATCATCACTGGCAACAATTTCACTCCCAGAATCTGTCACGGCACTCATAATCTTTTTCTTCAGCACTTCAGGCTTGTCCAAAATGTAGAGCGTAGAATTCTGATTCGCATCACTCTTCGACATCTTACGGCTCGGGTCCTGAAGTGACATGACGCGCGCTCCTGCCTTTGGGATAAACGGCTGAGGAATTGTAAAGGTTTCCGAGTAGTTGCTATTGAAACGTTGAGCGAGGTCACGGCAGAGCTCTAAATGTTGCTTTTGGTCATTACCGACTGGCACGGCATCCGCATTGTATAGCAAGATATCTGCGGCCATCAGCACTGGATACATCAAGAGGCCAGAATTCACTGAGGCCTGCGCACGTGCACCTTCATGCGAGAATTTAAGATCATTACTGTCTTCACTGGCTTTAAATCCAAGCTTGGCTGCCTTTTCCTTAAATTGAGTCATTCGCTGCAAGTCACCAATCGGTGTAATGCAGCTAAGCAACCATGCTAACTCAGTGTGCCCTGTCACGTGTGACTGGATAAAAATATTCGAACGTTCGGGATCCAGACCGCAAGCTATATACTGTGCGACACAGGACAATGTATTCTTACGCAAATCCGCTGGAGCATATTTCACCGTGATCGCATGCATGTCCACAACGCCGAAGAAACAGTTGTAATCATCCAGCATGGTGGTCCAATTTTTAATCGCACCAAGGTAATTACCAATTGTAAGGTCGCCGGTGGGCTGTGCACATGTAAGGATGACTGGCTTTTCTCCGCTCATAAAGAGCCGATTGACAGCATCCAAACGAGACTTGTCAACTCTACTCTCTCCTTGCCACCGAGCTTTAAAAGCCTATCGCTATCGACATGCACAGAACACCTGCCATCCTGACAGTTATAGCGACGCTTGTCGGTTCATTAAAGGCCTACCACCCCACCAACTTCGACAATCGCTTAGAGGTCATCGCCTTTGGTTCTTGCAACCGGCAACACCTCCCTCAACCACTCTGGCCGGTCATCGCAAGCCACAAGCCTGATTTATGGATTTGGGCGGGAGACAATATTTACGGAGACTCCGAGGACCCAAAGATCATTGAGCAGCGCTATGCGATTCAACTCGCGAACCCAAACTACGCGGCTTTTCGCACGCAACACCCAATCGTCGGCACTTGGGACGACCATGATTATGGCTGGAACGATGCCAACAAGGACTACCCCATCAAGCACCTAACCCAGCAAATGGCACTGGACTTCATGGATGTTCCAAGCAACGACCCGAGGCGATCCAGAGAGGGCATCTATGGCAGCTATGATTTTGGCCCCGAAGGCCAGCGTGTAAAAGTCATCCTTCTCGATGGCCGCTACTTTTCGACAGGGAAGCAAGCCACCTCACTTGAGCTCCTCGGCGACGAGCAAAAAAACTGGCTTAAAAAAGAGCTCGAAAACAGCACCGCGCAGATCCATCTATTCGTCAGTGGCATTCAAATACTCTCTGAAGACCACAGGTGGGACAGCTGGGCTCGCTACCCCGCTGATCGTGAATGGCTGTTAAGCCAAATCGCTGAAAACAAAATTCCTGGTGCGATCATACTCAGTGGTGATCGCCACATACATGAATTCTCAGTCTTGGAAGACGAACGAATCGGCTATCCACTACTCGATGCGACCTCCAGTGGGCTCACGCATTCTTGGAAAAAATTCAAACGCGAACCCAATCGCCATCGTGTCGGCGAGGTGCACAAAGATCTTGGTTTCGGACTCCTCACGCTTGATTGGTCTGAATCCAGCTGCAAAGTGACCGTGCAGATATGCGACCTCGAAAATCAGCCCGTCAATGAGCTCATCGTCAATTTTAATAATTGAGGCGATCACCTAAATTTTACGCGAAAGCTCCAACTAAAACACTGCCAACTCATGCTGATTAGCCTACTCGGATATTGCATCCTCATCCTTCTTGCGTGGAGTCTTTCCACTGCTCGTAAGCAAGTGAATTGGCGCACCGTTGGCGGAGCTATAGCGATACAGATAGGATTTGGAGCTCTTGTCCTCTACGTGCCCGCAGGCAAGCTGGCACTCAGCAAACTTTCGGAAGTGGTCGCAGCCATCATCGCGTTTGGCAACGACGGCATCCTATTTCTTTTTGGCGGACTGAGTGATCCATCTGAAAGTCTTGGCTTCATCTTCGCGTTCAAGGTGCTGCCAGTCATCATATTTTTCTCCTCACTCATATCGGTGCTTTATTATCTACGAGTCATGCCAGTCGTAGTCTCGCTGATCGGCGGAATCATACGTAAACTGCTGAGCACCAGTCGGGCGGAATCATTAAGCGCAACTGCGAATATCTTTGTGGGCCAGACCGAGGCTCCCCTTGCAGTAAAGCCTTATTTATCTAGAATGACACAGTCTGAGTTTTTTGCCGTGATGGTGGGAGGCTTAGCATCTATAGCTGGCAGCGTCCTAGCTGGCTACGCAGCGATGGGAATCGACCTCAAATACTTGCTCGCAGCCTGCTTTATGGCTGCTCCTGCAGGGCTACTTTTTGCTAAAATCCTCATACCTGAAACTGACACACCAGACAACAGTCAGCTCGCCGAATCAACCGAAGGTGCGCCAGTCAATGTATTTGACGCTGCTGCGCATGGTGCCAGCGACGGCCTGAAGCTCGCCTTGAACGTGGGTGCAATGCTCATCGCGTTTATCGGCCTAATCGCGCTCATCAACGGCCTTCTGGGTTGGGTTGGTGGCGTCCTAGGCTATGAAACGCTCAGCCTACAACTACTACTAGGCTACTTATTTAGCCCGGTTGCCTGGATGTTAGGTGTGCCTTGGGAGCAGGCGGTCACTGGAGGATCGTTTATCGGACAGAAGCTTGTGCTCAATGAATTTGTCGCCTTTGCCGAGTTCGGTCCTATCGCAGCGACATTGGCTCCACGCACCCAAGCAATCCTCACCTTTGCACTCTGCGGCTTTGCTAATTTCTCCTCAATCGCGATTCTCCTAGGCGGTCTGGGCAGCTTAGTCCCTGAGCGACGCCAAGAAATCGCCAAGCTCGGTCTTAAAGCAGTGCTAGCTGGCACACTTGCAAACCTTTCGAGTGCAGCAATTGCGGGTATGTTGATTGTTTAAGACTGACTACCCACGACTCCCATACAACGCAGTGCCCACCCGGATCTGAGTCGATCCAGCAGCGATTGCGATCTCAAGATCACCAGTCATCCCCATTGAAAGCTCACGGAGCTCGACGTGAAACCGCTCAGCAAGTTGATCTCGCAGCTCTCGAAGCCCAATAAAGGCTGTTTTCGCTATCTCTGGGTCATCGTCCAGGGGTGCAATCGTCATTAAACCGTCCACCTCTAAAGATTCAGCATTAAGCGCAGCTTCTAGGGCGGACTCCATCTCATCAACCCGAAAGCCATACTTATTCGGGTCTTCCCCCGTATTGCACTGTAGCAAGATTGGCAGGCGCTTGCCCTGCTCTTCTGCTTGACGATTAAGACGTCCTAATAGCTTCATCGAATCTACTGATTGAACTCGATCAAAAATCGCAACTGCATCCTTCGCTTTATTCGACTGCAAATGGCCAATCAACTCCCAACGCACTGCTAAGTCAGAACCCTCTTTCACCTTACTTGCAGCTTCCTGCACACGATTTTCACCCACAGACAACAAGCCCGCGCGCTGCGCATAGTCTACCGCAGCCACTGGATGATTCTTCGTTACAGGCATCAGCAAGACACTCTCACGTGAACGCTTTGCACGCTTACATGCAGAAACAATGCGCGCCTCCACCGTTGCTAAGTTCTGAGAAAATTCGTCGTAGGATATCATTAGCTATAAGCAAAATATTTAATACAATTTATCAAGATAAGATTTGCTTTTTAAAGTATTGCATTCCCATTAGCCGCCATTATACAGCTTATCTTATGCACGTAGAAAACTTTAAAATCTTTTCCGATCTAGTCGAAAGCGAAAGCTTTTCCCGCGCCGCAAAATTAAATGGCATCACCCAATCAGCGGTCAGCCAGCAGCTACGTGCCATGGAGAAACACTTCAACATTCTCATAGTAGATCGCAGCCAAAAGCAGTTTCGCCTCACACGCGAGGGTCAAAAGCTTTACGAATCCGCCAAGGAGATCCTCTATCTATACGACAAACTCAACAGTGAGTTGCAAGAAATGAAGAAAGTGATCAGCGGCACGATACACATTTCTACAGTTTACAGTATCGGCCTGCATGAATTACCGCCCTACATTAAGGCCTTTCTCGCTAAGTTCCCAGAGGTGAACATTCGCGTAGAATATCGTCGAGCGAACATGGTTTATGAGGACATCCTAACCAACTCCATCGACCTTGGTCTAATCGCTTACCCACAAAAGCATAAGCAACTGGAGATTTTACCCTTTCACGACGACGTGCTGGTTCTCGTTGTCAGCCCAGAGCACCCACTTGCCAAACGTAAAAGCGTGGAGCTCGAAGAAATCGCTGGGCAAAAATTCATTGGCTTTGAACCCGACATTCCAACACGCAAAGCGACTGACCAAATTTTCCGTGAAGCCAACATCGAATGCGATCCAGTTATGGAGTTTGATAATGTCGAAACCGTAAAACGTGCAGTAGAAATCAACGCAGGCATTGCCATCCTTCCGCAAACCACAGTGGTGCGTGAAGAAGCACAAGGACTTCTCAATGTTATCAAATTTAAGTCCAAAGTTTACAAGCGTCCTCTAGCACTTATTCACCGCAAAGGGCGAGTGCTCACTCCAGCGATGAAGAAGCTGATTGAGCTCTTATCTTCCAAAGATCTAAACAGTCTCGAAAGTGCTAGCGTAGAATAAAGCCTCTACTTAGCGATTCTCAGCTTTTAAATCCGACGAACGATCCAGTCGACGGAATCGCTTTGCCAATATACCGTAACGTGGGCTGCAAAAGAGCGCCAAGGCAAAGAGCAGGCCCGCCGTGACAGCCATCATGCCTGATGTCGAAGTGGTTTCCACGACAGCCGCATCAAAGCCTAACCAGCCTGGCAGAACCAACGCAGCGATATGCCCAAGCACTGCCGTGAGCGCCGCGATAATTCCGCTCAAAATCACCATCGTGCCCAGACGATCTGTCAACAAATGCGCCGTCGCTGCAGGCACGATGAGCATCGCAATGACAATGATACTACCCACTGCTTCAAACGCAGCGACCGTAGTGACCGCAACCAAAGTCATTAGTAGGTAGTGCATCACATTGGCACTAATCCCCATCGTCGTCGCCAATTCTGAATCGAATGACGAAATACGCAGCTCCTTGAAAAAGAACACGACAAACAATACGTTCACCGAGCACACGATGGATAAGACCACTGCCGCACGCGGCACGTCGATAACCGTCCCCAAGAGCTCTGGTCGCCAGACGACATCTAAGGGCGTCAATTCAATCGCTCCGTAAAGCACACAACTGGCATCTAAATCTACATGATCCGCAGCCTGCACGATCAACAACAGTCCCAGCGCGAATAAAGTAGTAAACACGATCCCCATGGATGCACCTTCATCAACCTTTCCAAAGCGACTCACCCACTGAGTAAATACAGCGGTAAGCACCCCCACAACGGCTGCACCTACAAACATGCTCAAACTCGCCCGCGCACCAGTCACCAAGAATGCAATTGCTAGCCCCGGCAACACCGCATGACTGATGGCATCTCCCATCATACTCATTTTGCGCAACACGAGGAAGTTACCCAACAGCGCACACGCGATCGCCGCCAACATACCTACGACTACAATCCACGTATCTATTATAAACCATTCCATAATCTAATCGCTAATGATTCACCGCTGATGGTTAAAACATCCTAGGTCTACTCTGACTGAAAAAGTATTCATTTCCTATTATTCATTTCCTACTATGGATCATGGTGCTAGTCACCAGGATGTATTGGGTGCGGGCTCACTGGCACCGCACTTGCCCCCACAGGGCGAGTGCTTTGTAACTTACTTTCCAAAAGAGTGACCATGTCTTCACCCAGAACGTGCTCCACTGCATCCGCGTCACGATCCACTCGGCTGGTCGCTACATCCGCATATTCGATTAAATACATTTCCCATAGCCGGTGATTACGCGTCACCTTGGCAGCTGCTTCCAACCCTACCTCAGTCAAGACAATCACATCTTCTTTACCGACCTGCTCAATAAGCCCCTCGGCATATGAAGAAGCTAAATACCTACGCAGCTGCGCATCTGTCCAAGTGCGTCGCCCGCGAACTTGGCGAAACGGAACCGACCGAATCCGTATTTGGTCTTCGGATACATCATCCGCTTCTAAAATTTCGTAGAGCGCACGTAGCAAATGTTGACGCCCAACACTGCGCTTCAAATTCCACTGACGATATGCGCGCACACAAACACCACGCTCCACCCCAAAAAGCATGCTAAACAAAAAGCCGCTTGCAGCCACTAATACAATCAATGCACCCGCTGGCATATTGGGAATTAGTGCACTCACGCTCGCTCCAAGCCAACCACTCACGCCGCCTATCAATGCGGATAAAAATAACATTTGATCCAAACGATCCGTCCAAAAGCGTGCTGCGGCAGCAGGCGTAATTAAAAACGCAATAATCAAGATCAAGCCTACTGACTGCAGACCAGCAACCGTTACCGCAGTCACCAAGCCGAGCAATAACACATCCAAACGCTTCACGGGCCATCCTTGAGACGCCGCATACGATTCATCGAAACACAGCAGCCGAAACTCTTTAAATAAAAGCAATGACAACACCAGCACACAAACGGTGACGGTGGTTAATAACCAGAAATCACTCAAGACCATCGACGCAGTCTTGCCATAAATGAACGACTCGAGGCCGGCAGCCGCCCCTGCCGGCATCTTCGTTGCCATCGTCAAAAGCGCAACACCTGCACCAAAGAACACCGAGAGCACAATGCCCATAGCCGCATCATCTTTTATCCGAGAACGATTGCGGATAAATAGCACCGTCGCACAACCAAGAACGCCAGTCCCCGTCGCTCCGAACATTAACATCGGCAGCGACTTGCCCTGTCCGCCCAGCATGACTCCGACCATAAACGCGATACACACCCCCGGTAAGGTTGCATGCGAAAGCGTGTCTCCCATCAGCGAACGCTTACGCAACAATAGGAAGCCCCCCATTAATCCACAAGCACAGCCCAATAACATGGTGCAGCTCACCACGAGCCGCGTATTATAGTTACGCAGAAACAAAACTTCGAGGGCATCAGCAATTTCCATGTATTTAAAGATTATGCCTGAATTTTTTTATCGTAAAACATCGCCCGCCCCATCTCTGGATCGAGTTCGTAGCCGCTAAACCCAAACTACTTATAGATCTTTTGAGCACGCTCATTTCCTTCGAGCACTTCCAAAGTCCACTTTTAACAGCCCATTCTTTACCAAGAGCTTCGACTGCTTGCAATAAATGCTCAGCAATCCCCTGCCCACGATACTGCGGAGCCACCACAAAATCGTGAATGTTTAAAATAGGCAGACAAGCGAATTTCGAAAACACTTCAAAGTTGATCGACAGGCCAGCGGGTTGACCTCTAACCAACGCCACTGCAACCATACAGGTCGAACGCTTCAGGAGCTCATCTGGCAGATCTCGCTTCACCGTATCGCGGAGGCCTACACCTCTACCCTGAACATCTCTGGCAAACAAATCCATCAACTCCACCACTGCATCTCGATGTTTTGGTAAGGACCAATCAGCACGGACAATATCTAAACCTGAATGCTTCATCGGTAACTTTAACGTGCTTTAGCAATTTTCTCTGCAGCTTCAGTAAAGAGCGATAGCTTACCACCATAGGTCTTACGAAGATTTCCCTGCGTAAAGACTTCACTGGTCGGCCCATTCGCCACCACCCGCATGTTTAACAAAATCGTCCAATCAAAATACTGCGGCACTGTCGCCAAATCATGATGCACGACGAAGCACGTCTTCCCACGAGACTGCAGCTCTTTAAGCAACTCGACGATCGCACGCTCAGTTGCCGCATCTACCGCAGCGAAGGGCTCATCCATAAAATAGATATCGGCATCTTGCACCAAGGCTCGTGCCAAAAATGTGCGTTGTTGCTGGCCACCTGAAAGCTGACTGATCTGACGGTGCGCATAATCCGCCAAGCCGACACGGTCTAGAGCCTGCATGGCCAATGCCTTAGACCGCTTATCCACACGGCGAAACCATCCGAGTTTACCATAGGTGCCCATCGCTACCACATCGAGGGCACTCACGGGGAAATCCCAGTCTACGCTCTCACGTTGTGGCACATAACCGACACGCTTACGCGCCTTCGTGTAGGGCTCGCCATAAATTAACACCTCACCCGAAGAACGCGGGATTAGATCCAAACATGCCTTCAACAGCGTGCTCTTCCCTGCTCCATTCGGCCCAACGATACTTACAAGCTTTCCCTCTGGTATGGATAAATCAATATCCCACACCACAGGCTTGCGGTGATACGCCACCGTCAAATCACGAACCACCAAAGGTAGTTGCTTCAAATCCTGCAATTGAGTTTCAGCGGTCATCATTAATGTTTCTCAATCAGTGCTTTTCAAAACCCTCGGCGTGACCACCTAAAGCGTTGGTGATCGTAGTCACATTGTGATCAATCATTCCTATATAAGTCCCTTCATAAGTTCCAGCTTGACCCATTGCATCTGAGAAGAGCTCCCCACCGATAATCACGGCGTGCTTGCGTGCTTTTGCCCCCTCTACAAGTGCACGCACATTCTTATCCGCTACCGAGGTCTCAACAAATACTGCCGGAATTTCCTTATTAACGATAAAATCTACTAGATCTTCCAAATCGCGAACCCCTGCTTCAGACTCTGTGCTGATGCCTTGAATACCACGCACTTCGACACCATACGCACGCCCAAGATAGTTGAACGCATCGTGCGCAGTCACCAGCACTCGTTGGTTCTCTGGGATCGTTGCCATCGCCTTCTTCGCATAGGCGTCAAGTGCCTCAAGCTTAGCCGCATAAGCTTTGGCATTCGCATGATAGGTTTCCGCGTTGGCACTGTCATATGCAGCTAAAGTTTGTGCGATCACTGGAACCGCTTTAGACCAGCCGCTTACATCCATCCATACATGAGGATCGGTGTGCTCAGAGCCATCGTCCTTCTCCATCAAGTAATCAGTCGCTTCAAGAATCGCTTCAGTGACTGCTTTGACTGGCTTTCCTGTGGATGCCACGCGCACCAAAACGTCAGTCATTTTCCCCTCAAGCAACAACCCGTTGTAAAAGACTAGATCCGCGCCGCTTAGTTTAACCACATCACTGCGTGTTGGTTTATACAAGTGAGGGTCCACCCCCTCACCAATCAACCCTTCGACTTCGGCATAATCTCCTGCAACATTACGCACGACATCCGTAATCATACCAACAGTGCAGACGATTTTATAAGGATGCTCAGCACCGTCCACAACCTCAGTCTGGCTTGACGTTTCAGGCGCACAACTAGCGACGACCACGGCAAGGCCTAGCAGAGCCATGGACTTAAATGTAGATAATTCAAATTTCATACTTTGACTAATCAAAGTAATAAGCTCAAAACTGTCAATTGTGTAATTGATCGCTTAAGCGGCCAATGACCACAGAAGCGTGGCAGACCACTAGTGAACGAAATTTCCACGCTTTCTCATTGCCCTTTCACATTTCGGGTTCACATTTCCGTTTTCGGAGCTGGGCGATGTAACAAGACCCATCGCTCTCCTACTAAGCATGAGCCACAGTTTATCCTGGAACCGAAAAGACCTAATTGACGTCGAGCATCTGTCGCGCGAAGAAATCGAGACTATTTTCTCGGCAGCGACCGCTTTCAAGCAAGCAATGGAGGCGGACGACAAGAAACAGCCCTACTTGAATGGACGCACGGTCGTAAACCTATTCTTAGAGCCGAGCACACGCACACGATTGGCCTTCGAAGTCGCTGCAAGTCGTCTCAGTGCAGACACGATTACTGTAACTGGTGCCGCGAGTAGTCTGACTAAAGGTGAAACTCTCCGCGACACCGCTCAGAACATGGCAGCCCTTAAGGCCGACATGATTATCATGCGCCACTCAGCATCCGGAGCGCCCCATTACTTAAGCAAGGTAGTCGATATCCCAGTTATCAACGCCGGAGACGGCTCTCACGCGCACCCAACTCAAGCACTTTTAGACGCATTTACCCTACTCGAAAAATTCGGCGCTTTAGATGGCAAAGAAATCACTATTTTAGGTGATATCCTTTTCAGTCGAGTTGCGCGCTCGAACATCATCTGCTTACAAAAACTGGGGGCCAAAGTTACTATCGCTGGCCCCAGCACGCTGGTGCCGAAAGCATTTGAAAGCATGGGTGCCACGGTTTGCCACGACTTACAAAAAGCACTCAAAAATGCCGACGCGGTCATGCTCCTACGCATCCAACACGAGCGCCAGACCTCGACTCACTTTCCTTCATTGGGTGAATACACCAGTATGTTCGGACTCAACAAAGAGCGTGCTCAATGGCTCAAACCGGATGCGATTATAATGCATCCCGGCCCGATCAATCGAGGTGTCGAAATCGACTCGGAACTCGCGGACTCCAACCGCTCCGTGATCCTCGAACAAGTCACCAACGGTATCGTAGTTCGCATGGCGATTCTCCACCTCTGCTATTGCCATCACAAAGGCATCGAAATCGAACTCCCATCCTGAAACGCTGAACAACTGAAATTTTGAATCGCTGAAATGAAGCACCTACTCTGGATAACTGGAGGTCGAATCATTGACCCCGCAAACAACCGCGACGAAATCGGCGATCTCTTTGCCATGGATGGTAAACTCGTTGACCAACTGAGCGATGCAGAAAAAGCCGAAGCCACCAAGGTCGATGCCGCGGGTCGAGTGGTCACGCCAGGCCTAGTCGATATACATGTTCATTTCCGCTACCCAGGGCAGACACATAAAGAAGACATTAGCACAGGCACCCGTGCCGCAGCAGCTGGTGGGTTCACCACAGTCGTTTGTATGCCCAATACCAGCCCAGTCTGTGACAATGCGGGCACCATTCAGCGCATTATTGACAAAGTGGAGCGCGAAGCAGTCATCAACGTCTACCCTACTGGCTGCCTTACCCTAGGAATGAAAGGCGAAAGCCTGGCTCCGACGGGCCAGCTCAAATCTGCTGGAGCCGTCGCGATGACCGATGATGGTGCATGCGTTCAAAGCAATGAAATCATGCGACGCGCGGTGGAATATGCCAAAATGTTCGACCTCCCCATCATGGATCACTGCCAAGACCAAAGCCTCACCGAAGGTGCAGTCATGAACGAAGGCGAATGGTCCATTCGCTTAGGGCTGCGTGGTTGGCCGAAGGCTGCAGAAGACATCATCGTCGCGCGCAACGTTATCTTAGCAGAGGTCACAGGTGCACACATTCATATGCAGCACATCAGCTCTGCCGCATCGGTCGACATCCTACGCCGCGCCAAAGATCGCAACGTTTCTGTGACCGCTGAAGCCAGCCCGCATCACATCGAATTTACAGATGCCCAACTATTTGACTACGACACTGGCTTTAAAATGAATCCACCGCTGCGCACCGAGGCCGACCGTGAAGCACTCATTCAAGGGCTTTGCGATGGCACACTCGACTGCATCGCGACCGACCACGCGCCGCACACACCAACCGAAAAGGACTGCGAATTCGACTACGCACCCTTCGGAGTCATTGGCCTCGAGAACTCACTCGCGAGCACACTTGGCACACTCTACCACAGCAAGCGACTCTCGCTGAGCGATGTCATTGCACTCATGACGCACAAAGGTGCTGAGATTTGTAAACTTGATGCAGGCACACTGAGCACAGGCGCCCCTGCAGACATCTGCATTTTAGATCCAGATGAAGAATGGACAGTCGATGCTGAACACTTTCAAAGCAAGTCCCGCAACTGTCCTTGGCACGGCGAGACGCTCAAAGGTAAAGTCAAAGCAACCTTCGTTGCGGGCAAACAAGTCTTCGACGGCAAGTCGATTACAGCCTAAGACCTTAAGCTGATGACAGAAGAAATCGATTCTGCGGGGATCACCGCATCGCTTATTATATTGGGCATACTTTTTGGGAGCGCGACCTTGTGGATACGGCACATTCAGCGCACAAAAGATCAAATCATTCCTGACATGGGAGCCCTCCCATGGAACATTCCGTGGGTAGATTTCTTACTCTTTATATGCGCAGAAGTGATCATTGTGATTGGTGTGCAAGCCATCGGCTTTCATTTCCTGCAGGATCATATTGATGCCGCAGAAAACAAACTCACTCCAGGTCTGGCCATTGCAGCCGTGCTACTGCTTCAAGTGCCGCTGATCGGAGTCTTCTACCTCGCCCGTAAATTTTTTCCGCAACTCTATGCCAGCCGCTTGAATACACAAAGCTACAGTATCGGTGCGGCCTTAAAAGAGGCAGTGCCACTGTTCATAATGTTCCTACCCGTCATCTGGATCGTCACATTTACATGGGGCGGCCTCTTAAGCGGACTACAAGCCATTGGCATCATCGATGAGTTTCCACCTCAGGAACTGATACAACTCTTTCAAAGTGGCGGACACCCACTTGCCATCGCAGTGCTCGTTATTTTCGCGGTGATACTTGCCCCTGTTGTTGAGGAAATCATTTTTCGCGGCTGCATCTACCGCTTTTTAAAAAGTAAAGTCTCACTAGTGGCGGCACAAGTAATGAGTGGAGCAGTCTTTGCAGTCATGCATGCGAACTTAATGTCTTTCTTGCCACTCGTTATTGTAGGAATCATCCTAGCGCGCACCTACGAAAAATCAGGCAATCTTGCGGTCCCTATGTGCTTTCACGCCTTCTTCAATGGCTTCAGCTTGCTGATGCTCTTTATCATGAGTCACTCGACGACACTACCTCAATAGATCTCTAATTGAATTCATACTAAAATGCTCACACGACACGACGACACTCGCATCGCAGACATGCGGCCCTTACTTCCGCCAGCGATTCTGATTGAAGAAATCCCGCTATCCCAGAAAGCCACCGCTGTCATCGACAAAGGCAGAGCCGAAAGCGAAGCCATACTTCGTGGCGACGATGATCGCCTCATTGTAGTCGTCGGCCCCTGCTCCATACACGACACCCAGGCGGCCTTAGAATACGCCGAGCGCCTTCTTCCCTACGCAGAAAAACATAAAGAAGATCTGCAAATCATTATGCGTGTTTACTTCGAGAAGCCACGCACGGTTGTCGGGTGGAAAGGCCTCATCAACGATCCCAATATTGACGGCAGCTTCGAAATCAACACTGGCCTACGTATTGGACGCCAGCTCTTAATCGATATCTGCGAGCTAGGCCTACCCACGGGTGCCGAGTTTCTGGATACAATCATACCTCAGTTCATCGCTGACGCGATCGCATGGTCCGCAATCGGTGCCCGCACCACAGAAAGTCAAATCCACCGTGAGCTTGCCTCTGGACTCTCGATGCCAGTGGGCTTCAAAAATGGCACCAGCGGCAATGTCCAAATTGCTATCGATGCAGTGCGCTCATCCGCACAACCACACTGGTTTCCATCTGTAACTAAACAAGGCGTCACCGCAATTTTTCAAACTACTGGCAATCCGTCTGCGCATGTGATTCTACGTGGAGGCAACCGCACCGGCCCCAACTACGAAGCAAAAGAGGTCGAACCGATCCTAGAGCAACTAAAGTCGGTAAACTTACCTCCCTACCTCGTCGTCGACTGCAGCCACGGAAACAGTAATAAAGACTATACACGTCAATCTGAAGTCGCCCACGTGCTTGCCCAACAAATAGCAGCCGGTCAAACTGGCATCGCAGGTGTCATGCTCGAAAGCCATCTCGTTGCGGGCCGCCAAGACTACACTGAAGATGGGAACAATGTCTATGGCCAGAGCATCACCGATGCATGTATCGATTTTGATGCCACTGAAGCCATCTTTGATGAGCTCGCCGAAGCGGTGCGCACGCGCAGAGCACAATCGTCTGAACATTAAACAAAAACTCTCGCCAAAGTATCAGAATTCGCCGCGCTTCACCTGCTAAATTTCTTTGTATGAACGAACTCAATAAATACCTCGACGCTGCCATTCTTAAACCCGAATTCACGCGAGACGAAACGATCGCAGCCATCAAAGCCTGCATTGAACTCAAGACATTTAGCGTCTGCGTGCGCCCCTGCGATATCGAACTCGCTCAAGAGTATTGCAAGGACACCGAAACCGCAGTTTGCGTCGTGCTCGGCTTTCCACACGGCGATCAACTCACCGTTTCCAAAGCTCAAGAAGCACGACAATACATCGAGCTCGGCGTCGACGAGATCGACATGGTGGCCAACTACGGCTGGGTGAAGTCCGGCCAATGGGACCTCGTTAAAACTGATATCGAAGCCGTCGCCCAACAAACCAAAGCAGCAGGCATCGTATCCAAAGTAATCTTTGAAACCGCGCAACTCGAACAGGAACAGATCAAGCAACTCGTAGAGATTTGCATCGAGGCGGGCGCAGATTTTGTCAAAACATCGACTGGCTTCAACGGAGCAGGCGCTCAAGTCAATGACGTCCAACTTATGCTTGATACCGCAGCTGGCCGTATCAAAGTGAAACCATCCGGCGGCATACGCGACACCGCGCAAGCGCAAGGTTTCATCGATATGGGTGCCCACCGTTTAGGTTTAGGCTGGAACGCCTGCGAGGCGGTTTGTAAAGGTTCCGCTCCAAATTCAACCAGCGGATATTGACTGCATGCGTGCCAGTGGCTATCCACAAACACACGCACAATCGTCTCCGCCAAATTCAGAGTCATACCGCTATTCTCTTGAATGGCAGTCATTCAAACCGAATGAAGCGAGTCGATCTCGCTTCGCAGCCATCGCATACGCATTTACTAGATTCTATGAAATTCAAATTGATCGACACACCCATTGAGCCCATGCAGCTACGACATGAGTTACTGAACGTGTCGGCAGGCGCTTATTGCAGCTACGAAGGCTGGGTGCGCGATCACAACGAAGGCAAATCAGTCACAGCGCTACACTACAGCGGTTACGCCCAGCTTGCCCCTGAAATCGCACAAACCATTCTAAAAGAAGCTCAGAAAAAATTTAACCTAATCGACGCAGCAGTCGTCCATCGGATCGGCGCATTAAGCACCAGCGATATCGCAGTCTGGGTCGGCGTCACCGCTCACCACCGAGGCGACACCTTTCTCGCCTGCCGCTATATCATCGACAACGTAAAGCACCGCCTCCCCATCTGGAAAAAGGAAACCTACACCGACGGCAGTGAAGCCTGGATCGAAAGCAATCACTGCGGCTGCACCGACCCCAAGAATTTAGAACACCATCACTAAGTCCTAGTCTTACTCTTAATCCCACAGAGCAATTGCCAGCTCACCCATACATAAAAAAAGATTAAGATTAGGAGTAAATTTAAGACCGGGAATAGTCCCCTATCCCCTAGCCCTCACATGCACATAAAAGCCATCTACATTTCCTCCGGTCACGACTTCGTCGGCCGACATGGCAAAGGACGCCTAGACCACGGCATCGAAAAAGTCGACTCCGTTGAATGCGTAGCAGGACGCGGATTGATCGGAGACCGTTACCTAGATCATAAAGAAGACTTCAAAGGTCAGATCACCTTCTTCGATTGGTCTGTTTACGAACGCATTAAAAGCGATTTCGATTTAACCGAACTCGATCCCGAAAAGTTTCGTCGCAACGTATTAGTCGAGGGAATCGATCTCAACACACTCATCGGCAAACAATTCACCTTACAAGGCATCGAGTTTGAAGGCGTTGAAGAATGCCGCCCCTGCTACTGGATGGACGAAGCCGTCCATCCCGGCGTCCACGAAGCCCTCAAAGGCCACGGCGGACTCAGAGCGAAGATCCTAACTAGCGGCACGCTACGTGTCGATTGACCCAGATCTTTTCAGCAGTGAACTGTAGCGGAAATGTGAAGCACTTTCGGCCAGTAGATAAGCCGTAGCTTCGTTTTTACTTCATCACATATTACATCACCTTGCCGTTTAATCCGCGGTTCGTGAATTGAAGATGCATCGAGAATTAGGGATGAATCGTTTAGGCCCACGACACAGGACCCAACAATCAGTCAATAAATGACACTTTTCAGTTGTGCGCAACAACCAAACGCTTCTATGGTTAATGAATGTCCGCGAAAGGAACACCGCTCATAAAAGCAATCGCTCGGATTCTAAAATTTTAGCTAATGGGTCTACATTTCACCAATGAACGCTATCGAAGACACCAAATTTGCGTTTGTAAAAGCCCACGAAATAATTTGGGAGCACGGCTATTGGAAGTATCTACTAATCCCAATTATATTAACAGCGACCTTGATGCCCCTAATTTTTGGGAGCTTGATCGTATTGGCCTACTATTGCAGCGGATTAATCGAAACGTATTTCTCAAATGGAGAAAATGCGATGCTATGGGTAAGCTACTTCATTCTCGCATTGATTATGTGCTGTATTTTCAGCACGGGTTTTGTGCTCTATCGTAATTTGATAATGGTCTGCTATGGCCCGTTCTTAGATCAGCTTTCACGAAAGGCAGAAATCCTGATTAATGGTAAAGCAAATGAAGAAAACCGACCGTTTTTGGAGTCTATTCTACGTCCGCTGACGATTACCTTGTATGCCGTGCTAGCCTCTTTTTCGACGATACTTATCGGCGTATTGTTAGGACTGGTCCCATTGCTCGGTTCTTTCCTGATGTTTCTATTTTTAATCCCAACTCAGTTGTTCCTCAGTGCAGTCGGATATATCGATCCTTATTTGGAACGGACAGGACACAGCCCGCAGGCGTCCTTCCAGCTGATGAGTCAGCAAAAGTGGCCCGTCATGCTCTTTTCATTAGTTGGCGTCATCCTATTATTGATTCCTATTGTTGGCTGGTTTATCGCCCCAACTTACTCAGCAGTTGCGGGGATCGTCTTTGGAATTCTGATGAATGCAGAAGAGGCACATAGCAATCAATGACTCAATCCTTCGCCTGTAGAGGTATTGAACAGTTGCTATACGAGGAAAAATCAAAGCAAATTCAAATTACATGCAAAACTGAGTAACTCTGGTATATTGCAAATGGATACATAACTATGGGACTCACGATACACTATCGCGGCGGGATCGACCGCACTGAACACATTCACCCACTCGTTGACGAGCTAGAGGACATCGCGGAATCCATGGGTTGGATGTCGCAACGGATTAACGAAGACGAACACGAACCCGACTTTTACGGTATCATCGTCAACCCAAAGGGTGATTGCGAGCCACTCTGCTTTATCTTTGATCGACACGGTCGTCTGCGCAACCTCGCTGATTTGATTACCAATCAAATCGAGCCAACCGAGTATTCCGAATACTGCTCCACCAAAACACAGTTCACCTCAGTCGAGACGCACATCTGGATCGTCGGCCTCCTGCGCTATTTAAAAAAGCATTACCTCTCCGATCTCATCGTATCCGATGAAGGCGAATTTTGGGAAACTGAGAACCGCGAAACATTGATCGAGAAAAAGGACTTTTTACAAAACAAAATCAAGCTACTCAAAGGCGCTCTAGAGTCGCCTGAAGCCGAAACGGAGTTCAAATCAATTGATGACATGATCGCTTACATTGAGCGAATCGCGCGTGGTTTAGACTAAATGGGTCGTAAGATGCGCAATCGCTAGGTTTTCGCGTTGACCCATCGGATACAGACACGAATCTAACCGACTTTGAATCTGCTCCTGTAGTTCAATGGATAGAGCAGCGGTCTCCGAAGCCGCAAATGGCAGTTCGAATCTGCCCAGGAGCACCAGTCTTCGCTAAAGCGAACGGCAGACACCGACTCTTCCAGTGATTGAGTCTGAACCCCAGCGCAGTGGCGCAGGCATCGATGGGGTCACTTGTGCCTGAATGAATCGATTTCAACCTGAAACGGACAACGAGTCCACCTGCTTAAACCGCCACCATTAATTGCGACAGCTGTCTCATTTAAATGAAAATGAGATTCAGTATCAAAAAGGACTTGACCCAAGCCCATTTGGCTACTGAGACTCATTCTCTTTAACTACAGCGAACCGTAATCCATGAAACTCAAGTCCAAGTTCCTTACATTCGTCGCACTCAGTGGTGCTGCATTTGTATCCGTATTATCCGCACAGGATGCATCCGCAACGATGCCTAGTGCAGAAGAAATGTGGCGCATCATCCAAGCGCAGCAAAAGCAGATCGATAGCCTCACCAAGATGGTGCAGTCGAATCAGCAAGAAGTCTCGACAGCGAAGAGCGAACTTGCGAGTGCGAAGCAAATTGCATCGAGTGCACAAGCTGAGGCCAGCAGCACACGCAAGGCACTCAAAAACACTCAGGCGCAACTCGAAGCGACGACCCTAGCAGTTGAAGAAAGCTCAGGCGCCTTCACTTCTGGTTGGTGGGAGCGCACATCTATCGGTGGCTATGGTGAACTCCATGCAAACTTCTACGACAATTCCGGAGCCAATGAAGTTGATTTCCACCGTTTCGTTTTATTCGTGAATCACGACTTCAACGACTGGATCTCACTCTACTCTGAAATCGAAATTGAACATACCTCTTTGGGTGACACAAGCGATGGCAGCAGCGAAGGTGAAGTGAAGCTGGAGCAGGCATTTGTCCGTCTCAATTGGACCGAAAACTCTAGCACCGACGCTGGCCTACTCCTAATGCCAGTCGGGATTCTCAATGACTACCACGAGCCAAACACTTTCTTTGGCGTGGAACGCAATGATATCGAATCCAACATCATCCCAACGACATGGTTTGAGGCAGGCGTGCGCCACACACATCGCTTTGGCAATGGCCTCTCTCTTGAGGGCGGTATCGTATCTGGCCTCAATATCGCCAGTGCGGGTGACAATGCATTCCGCATCCGTTCGGGGCGGGAAGCAGTCGCTAAAGCACCTGCAGAAGAACCCGGTTTTGTTTCACGAGTGCGCTTTACTGGCATCGCCGGTCTAGAGCTTGCCGCATCGGTCTTCTACCAAGACGACCTTGCCCAAGAAGACAATGATGTGGACTTTTCAGGCTTACTCAGCTCGGCGCATCTCGTCTATACTTACCGCGGGTTTACTTTTAAAGCACTCTACGCGCAATGGAATCTTAGTGGTGATGTCGTGCCTAGTGATGCAGAAACGCAATACGGTTGGTTCATCGAACCTTCGTATCGTTGGAATATCAGCGAACGCTATGGCGACCTCGGCGTCTTTGCTCGTTACAGCGATCTTGAATACTACCAAGGTGGACAGCGTGAGAACCAAATCATCGCTGTGGGTGCCAACTGGTGGCCGACCAACAATGTGGTCTTCAAAGTTGATTTCGAGAGTTACGACAACGGCACCAATAATAATGACAACGGCAACGACCATTCCGTCAACTTAGGCGTCGGTTACCAATTCTAAATTTTGTCCATCGGTTGTAGGGCTTGGACTTGCTTGATCGTAGTCGTTCAACAGTCTAAGCCCTACCCATTCTAATGTTTAGCAAGCCTCTACGTTTTATAATCTTACTCGGATGTCTAATCACGCATCCGATTTTTTTGCTGGAGGCAAAGGAAGACATCTATCTAGAGCCTGAGCTCTTTATTGAACAAAGCTTCGATGGTGAACCCGAACAAAATGTGCTATGGCTGACAAAAGCTACCAAAGCTGAAATCAAAAAAGTTTTTGGCCGTGACTACCCGGGCCTGCGTATCCGCTACTGGCAGCTCGGCGATCGCACCGCTTGGATTCTAGAGGAGATCGGAAAAGTCAAACCCATCACCACAGGTTTCTTGATTGAAGGCGACCAAATGCTCCAAATGCGCGTCTTGATCTATCGAGAAAGCTATGGCTGGGAAGTTCGCTACCCCTTTTTCACCGATCAATTTGTAGGCCTCGAACGGACTGAGCAAAATAAGCTCAATCGAAAGATCGACGGCATTAGCGGCGCGACTCTTTCAGTCAATGCCCTAACTCGCCTCTCAAAACTCGCCCTTTTTCTGCATCAGGAAGCCACCTCAGAATGAGCCCATCACTCCCACGAAAACGCACCATCCTCGCATGGCACCGCTGGCTTGGATTTGCCTCCGCACTCTTTCTTCTGGTGCTATCGATTACTGGACTTTTACTCAATCACACAGAGCGGCTTGGACTCGATCAGATAACGATTAAGAATAGTTTTATTTTAAAGCGCTACGGAATGGTCGCTGGCAACCAAATTTCGGCTTACCGTATCCACAAGGCAGATACGATTGCGCACTTGGATGGACAGCTTTTTTACAACACAGATCCCATCATTCAAGCAAGCGAACCGCTGGACATCATCAAAACGAGGGAAATGACGATCGTCGCAACCAAGGAGGCGCTCATTTATTTTACAACCGAGGGCCAGCTGATCGAAAAAGTAAGCACTTCACAACTACCCTACGAAAGTTTGATCAAGGTAGGCATGGACCCGCGCAGCCAAGCAGTGCTGATGGCAGACAATGGAAATTGGACACCCGATAAGGATTGGCTGACTTTTGAAGCCTATGAAGGAGCAGCGACTTTCATTCCACGCGTCAAAGCGAAGCTAGATGCCGCGACACAAAACCAAATCCTCGAAAATTTCCAAGGTGGCGGCGTCTCACTTTACCGAGTCATGCTGGATTTACACTCAGGACGACTCTTTGGCTGGGGAGGCCGAACGTTGATGGATCTCAGCGCCCTTGCGATCATCATCCTAATCACATCTGGCATTGGCGGGTGGTTCCGTAAGTCACGCCGTCCAACCAAAACCAACACTCACTAATGCAACGTCGCCGCTTCATCCAAATACTCGCAACGAGCGTTGCTGGAGCCAGTATCGGACGTTCGCTCAGTGCAACTAGCCATCCACTACAAGCTGTTCAATGGAATGGCTACACGATGGGTGCAGAAGGACGATTCACCCTCTACACACACCTGCCTCAAAAAGCACAGAAGGTCCTTAAGTTCTGCTTTCAAGAGATACAGCGCCTCGAAAAACGATTCAGTCTCTACGATAGCGACTCAGAGATCTCACAACTGAACCGTGATGGTCAGCTCATCAAACCCAGCAAAGAATGGCTGAGCATACTCGATTCCATAGCTTCAGCAAATGCAATCACTGGCCACTTATTTGATCCAACCATACAGCCAGTATGGAAAGCCTATACCGGACAGCGCTCTAAGTTTGACTCTATCAATCCTGCAGCGGTCTCTGAGGCTCTAAAACATGTCGGATGGAAGCATGTAAACTACGACTCAGGCTCCATCCAATTCTCACGAGCAAACATGCAGCTGACGCTCAATGGAATCGCGCAAGGCTTCATCACTGATCGCATTACACATATCCTAAAGGATTCAGGATACACGCACGTGCTCGTTGAACTGGGCGAAACCCGTGCAATCGGTAATCACCCCAAGCAGCGCCCTTGGAATGTTGGAATCAAAGACGCCCTCTCCCCTGTCGACCTTCACACCGTCGCCGAACTCAACGACAATGCACTGGCCACCAGTGGCGGCTACGGGACCCCACTCGCTTCAGACGGTAGTATTCACCACCTCATCAACCCGCTGACAGGTCGATCAAGCACCCCATGGAAAAGCCTCAGCGTCATTGCTCCGACTGCTACCGAAGCAGACGCCCTATCCACAGGGCTTTCTTTTGCCAACGAGGCGCTCCTACAGGACATCGTGGAAACCAGACCCGATATTCAAATAATTAAGCAGGCATAAAGTTTAGCTAATGTGCACCTTCTGGAAACCTCTACGCTGCACAAACTATTTGCTTTGCAGGAGAAGGTTTATCCCTCGACCTTAAAGCTTACTATTCACACGGGACGAGGGCTTAACCCTCGCCCACAGCGCTTCGTCAACTCGAAATGATTCTGTCAGTTCTAAGTTTGCTAAAAATCGTCACAAAATTTGAAATTTTATGAAACTTTGTTTCTCTAACAGTCGTTAACGTTCTCTACAATCACACAAAATAACATCTACTATGAAAAAACTACTCATTCTCTCCTTCCTTGCACTCACAGCTTCGCTTGCCTACGCAGGTTCTGGCTGTGGTGACAAATGCGACAAAGACAACAAAGGCGACAAGGCCGGCATCACTGAATCCTCAGTTATCGTCGCTGGCGACAACTGCGGCAAAAAGTGTGACAAAACAAAAGAGACTGACAAAGCAGGTAACATGGCGGTCGACACCCAACTGGCCGGCGATAATTGTGGCTCTAAATGTGGCGGGGACAAAAAGAAAGACGCTGACAAGGCCACTTTCTCTGCACAGTCCGTCGAGTTAGCAGGTAGCTGCGGAGATGGTTGCGATAAAGACAAAAAAGGTGACAAGGCCACTTTTTCAGCATCTGACTACGTAGTTGCTTAATACGAAGCATCAGCTAATTTTTAAAAGCTCTGCTCGCACTTTGCGACAGAGCTTTTTTTATTTGTGAATACTACCAAATACGATTGCACAAATTGTGGAGCCTGCTGCCGCTGCTTCCCGATCTTTGCAAGTAAAGAGGATGCCCAGCGCGAGCCACGAATTCTAAATGAGACACGCAGCTTAGAGCCACACCTTCAAACAGAGGAAAAAGCCTACCAAATGTATCCCCTACCATTTCACGAAACTTGTGTGTTCTTGAAAGAGGATCAGCTCTGCCAAATCTACGCAACAAGGCCCAGTGTTTGCCGACGCTTTGAAGCCGGCAGCCCGCAATGCATCGAAGCCCGTGAACGAGGCGGCATCACCGCTTGAGGCATGAACGCGCGCCGTAAACAGAATGGTTTTGGGTTAGCTGAAACCCTCTACTACAAAAAAAGTCGCCACCGCCCTTCTACTTCGCGTCAGCCTTAGCCGTCTCGAAAGCCTGTAATGCACAGGCATTGCAAGTGTCGCGAATACCAGCAAAGAAATCGTTTCCTTTGTCATCGACTAGGATATACGCAGGGAAATTTTCCACCTCAATTTTCCAAACAGCTTCCATACCAAGTTCGGCATACTCAAGCACCTCAACCTTCTTGATATTGTGCTCCGCGAGTAAGGCTGCCGGACCACCTATCGAACCAAGATAGAAACCACCATATTGCTTGCAGGCATCCGTCACTTGTTGCGAGCGATTGCCCTTTGCGAGCATGATCATCGATCCTCCCTCAGCTTGGAACGGCGCCACATACGAGTCCATGCGACCCGCAGTCGTCGGGCCGAAGGAACCAGAGGGCTTACCCGCAGGTGTCTTCGCCGGACCTGCATAGTAAACTGGGTGATTTTTCATGTAATCAGGCATGCCCTCTCCACGATCCAGTCGTTCTTGCAATTTGGCATGTGCCATGTCGCGCGCCACTACAATGGTTCCAGTCAGCGAGAGCGGCGTAGTGACTGGATACTGCGTCAACTCAGCCAAGATCTCGGTCATCGGACGATTCAGATTTATCTTCACCGACTCATCTGGTTTCTTCTCATCAGCCTCAGCAGGCAAGAAACGACCCGGATTGTCTTCGAGCTTCTCGAGCCAGACTCCATCTTTATCGATGCGAGCCTTCGCATTTCGATCCGCTGAGCACGAGACACCAATGCCAACGGGGCAAGAAGCACCATGTCGCGGCAAGCGAATCACGCGAACATCCAGTGCAAAGTATTTACCACCAAACTGCGCTCCATAGCCCATCTTGCGCGTGTAGCCAAGTAGCTTTTGCTCCAGTTCAAGATCACGAAATGCCTGGCCGTGCTCATTACCTTGAGTCGGCAATTCATCGTAATACTTCGTCGACGCGAGCTTCACCGTCTTCATCGTAGTCTCAGCGGAAGTGCCGCCGATCACGATTGCAATATGATACGGCGGACAAGCCGAGGTGCCAAGTGTGCCCATTTTCTCAATACAAAACTTTTCGAGGTTGGCAGGGTTTAGTAGAGCCTTTGTTTCTTGAAAAAGAAATGTTTTGTTTGCAGACCCTCCTCCCTTAGCCACAAAGAGGAAGTCGTAGCTATCACTATCCGTAGCAAGCAAGTCAATTTGCGCAGGGAGATTACAACCCGTGTTCTTCTCCTCATACATTGTAATCGGCGCCGTTTGAGAATAACGTAGATTTTCCTTAGTGTAAGTATTGTAAACGCCTTGCGACAATGCGGCCTCGTCACCACCGCCAGTCCAAACACGTTGCCCTTTCTTGCCGAGGATAATCGCTGTGCCAGTGTCTTGACAGAATGGCAACACCCCGTGCACGGCCACTTCAGCATTGCGTAACATCGTCAACGCAATGGTGCGATCGTTATTTGTCGCTTCTGGGTCATCCAAGATCGCTGCGACCTCTTGTAAATGCTTAGTCCGCAATTTAAACGAAATTTCACGCATCGCTGTTTCCGCAAGGTAGGTCAGCGCCTGAGGGTTAACCTTTAGCATTGCTTCACCGTTAAAGTCGACTGTTTCGACAAACTCGTTAGTCAACAAGCGATACTCAGTTTGATCCGCGCCGAGAGGAAATTGCTTTTGATAGTGAAAAGGAGGTGTTGGTTTGGCCATTTCGTTTACTAATTTAAAGAATAAATAGCATTAGATCCACTAAACATGAAATGCAAGTGAGTAATCCGCACGAATCGGAAATACGATTCGGTTAGTTAAAGGAACGACCACAGCCACATGTGCTGCTCGCATTCGGGTTGCGAATATCAAAGCCCTTACCGCTGAGGCCATCGTCAAAATCCACCTCACAACCATCCAAATACTCGAAGCTTGTCTCATCCACTAAAAACGACACGCCGTTGCTTTCAAGCTGCTGATCCTCGGATTTCACGTCATCAAATGACATTCCATACTCGAAACCAGAGCAACCCCCTGCTTCCACAAAGATTCGCAGCAACTGCCCGTCTGCGGCTTTTTCTGCAGCCAATTTACGAATTTGCTGCACGGCACTATCTGTTAGCGTAATCATAGATGGAATCAAAACTTAGGAGTCTTAGATGTCAACTAGCGGAAGCTTAGATTCTGTCGATTCTAATGTTAAAGCATTTTCCATGCTAGATTGATATGAAATCGCTTGCGAATTCAAAAATCGTGTCATTAATTGGTGCAGGTGAACCATTTAAAACACATATTTGATGAACTACGCTTTGAGTTGATTGATGTCATCGCTGAAGGCGGTATGGGTATCGTGTATGATGGCATCCAGCACGGAGCAGGTAATTTCTCAAAGCGTGTTGCAGTCAAACTCATCCGTGAAGAATACTCAAAGATCGATGAGTTTCGCAGTAATTTCGTTGGCGAAGCAAAACTAGTCGCCGACCTCATTCATACCAATATCGTCCAAACCTATCATCTTGGAGAAATCAGTGGTCAGTATTTTATGACTATGGAATTCGTCGATGGCATCACCCTAGACGACTTCATTAGCAAACACCTAGAAACAGGCCAGAGCATACCACCCGATCTCGCAGCCTTCATTATTTCACGTATATGCAGAGGCCTAGCCTATGCACACAAGAAGTGCGATAAGTCAGGTAGACCACTCGGAATCGTCCACCGCGACGTCAACCCTCGCAATATTATGCTCGCCTACGAAGGTGACGTAAAGCTCACCGACTTCGGCATCGCAAAGGCCTTCGACCTGATGTATAATGAAGAAGGCGAAGTGATTGCAGGCAAAGACGAATATCTTTCACCAGAGCAAGCGCGCCGAGAAATTACCGATGCACGCGCCGATCTTTTCAGCTGCGCGATCATATTGGCAGAGATGCTGCTAGGCGAAAATATATTCGAAGCAAGCTCGGGCTCTGCAACGCGCCATAACATCTTAAAACTATCCATCCCTGACTTCAATGAAATGGACCGTCGAATCGACCCGCGACTCGACGACATTTTACAACTTGGCTTCAAACGCGACCGCAACTTGCGCTACCAAAGCGCAGATCACATGCTCACGGCACTTGAGAAATTTATCTACGGAGAAGGCTACGGCCCCACCAATGAAAAGCTAGCGAACTACATCGTAGATCTTTACAGCAAAGACGGTGAACACGCTGCGCGCCGCTGGATTCGTAAAAAAACACCTGGAATAGGCTCAAACCCATTTATTTAGGAATCCGTAAGAAGTATGAGCTCACAAGGTTTCCAACAAACACAAAAGCAAACGCAGTCGCTCGTCCTCGCACCGCAACTACGCAATTCGCTAAAAATTCTACAAGCCCCTGCGGTCGAACTACGAACCTCCATACTCGAAGAACTCCAGGTGAATCCGCTACTAGAAGAACTCCCGATCGACTGCATCAGCGTCGAGGAAGAGCGCGATAGCGGAGTCGACGACGAACCAGAAGCCGACGAAGAACTCAACTTCAATGCCGAGGACTATAGCATTCTCGATAAAATGAGCGAGGACGCTCGTGAGCAATTTGCCCAAGAGAACAGCGGACTCACACACACGACAGAAGACGAAGAGCGTCGCGATCACTTCATGAACTCGCTCACGCAAGACGTCTCACTCCAGCAGCATCTAATCGAGCAAGCAGAACTCACCGACTGCTCCGACTCAGAGCGCGAGGCCCTCTTCTATCTGATCGGCAGCCTAGACGATAATGGCTATTTAACCGAAACTGTTTCCAACATCGCACTCACCGCACGCATCCCTTACGGCACCGTGCAAAAGTGTGTTGAACTACTCAAGACCTTCGACCCCGCTGGCATTGGCACCAAAGACATGCAAGACTGCTTACTCACTCAGCTTGAGCTGCGTGGTCGCGAAACCTCACTCGCCAGTCGCATACTGCGTGACCACTTCAGCCTACTGGTGCGCCGCCGCATTCCAGAAATCTGTCGTAAAACAGGCACTACTCCAGACGACGTCCAAGCGGCAATCGAAGAAATCTCCACACTCGAGCCTGCACCCGGAAAACGTTTCAGTGCGGACAGCAACTCGATTATTGAACCAGATGTTACCGTATTTAAGGATGAATACGACGAATGGAAGATCATCCTCAACAACGACTACATTCCACGACTACGCATCAGCAGCGCATATAAAGAACTACTAGCTAAAGGAACTCTTAGTAAAAAAGAAAAGGACTTCATGCTTGAGCGCATGCGTTCAGGTAAATTTCTGATCAGTTCAATCGAGCAACGCCAACAAACCATCGAGCGCATCACTAACGAGATTCTGAGCTTTCAAAAAGAGTTTTTCGAGAATGGCGTTTCCAAACTACGTCCACTTACCATGAATACCATCGCACAAACTGTCGGTGTTCATGAAACGACCATTAGCCGCGCCATCGCCAACAAATTCATCCACACCCCACACGGTGTGTTTGCATTCAAATACTTCTTCACACCAGGATTCAAAGCCGCCAATGGAGAGTCCGTTTCGAATAAAACAATCAAAGACATGATCACCCATATCGTTGAAGATGAAGACCCCGCCAAACCATTTAGCGATCAAGGAATCGTCAATTTGCTCCAAGATAAAGACATCAAAATTGCCCGCCGAACGGTCGCCAAATACCGCGAAGAGCTTGGCATCCTGCCCACCAACCTACGTCGGCGATACGACTAGCCACTAGTTTTTGGCCTAAATGAACCACCATCGAGTTCACAAACGCACAATTCCAAGGTTGAATATTTTAGCAGCCTCGATTTATCTTGCTTCTTCACCCGTTCACAGCATTAGAATTCCTAAATCTAATCCTAAAGTAGAATAACAAAAACTGATACTAAAATGCCAGTAGCAACACCAAAACAATACGAAGCAATGCTCGACGCTGCCCAAAAGGGCAACTACGCCTATCCGGCCGTCAACGTGACTTCGATCACAACCATTAACGCTGCGCTTAAAGCTTTTGCAGATGCCAAAACAGACGGCATCATCCAAGTTTCCACAGGTGGCGGTCAATTCGCATCCGGTCTCAATGTTGCAGACGCAGCATTCGGTGCCATCGTGCTCGCTGAAGCGACACATCTTCTTGCTGAGAAGTATGATATCCTTGTTGGTCTGCACACCGATCACTGCCACCCTGAGAAGGTTGACGGCTTCTTAAAGCCACTTCTTGAAGCATCACGCAAGCGAATCGCAGAAGGCAAAGGCCCTCTTTTCCAATCGCACATGTTCGACGGTTCTGTAGTAGAACTCGATGAGAACTTAACAATCTCTAAGGAGCTCCTCAAGGAATGTGCTGAACTCAACATCATCCTCGAAGTAGAAGCAGGTTGCGTAGGCGGTGAAGAAGACGGCCACGACACATCAGGCCTTCCAGCTGAAAAGCTCTACACCACACCAGAGGACATGGTCGAAGTTTACGAAGCACTCCAGCCGATCGGCCGCTTCCTTTTTGCTGCAACGTTCGGAAACGTGCACGGCGCTTACAAGCCGGGCTCCGTCAAACTCAAGCCAACCATCTTACGTGATGGTCAAAAGGCAGTTACAGACAAACACGGCGACGAAGCATTTATGGACCTTGTTTTCCATGGTGGTTCTGGTTCCGAGCTTAGCGACATCCGCGAAACACTTGAGTATGGTGTTGTGAAGATGAACATCGACACTGACACACAATACGCATTCACGCGCCCAGTGGTGACTCACATTTGCGAAAACATCGAAGGCGTGCTCAAGATCGACGGCGAAGTTGGCAACAAGAAGACCTACGATCCACGTGGCTACCTCAAAAAAGCTGAAAAAAGCATGGCAGCTCGTCTTGAACAAGCTGCAGGCGATCTTTGCTCAACAGGCAAGACGATCTTCGGCACTGTTTAAAACTGCCCACTATTTAGATGACAAAAGGCCGAGCGCAATGCGTTCGGCCTTTTTGGTGCTCAAAATTAAAACAATACGTCACCCCGCAAGACGATTTTAGACAATGCCCTATGCGTAAGAAAAGTTTCATCTGCTGAAATTTGTCAAAAAAATATCTACATTTTTAATTATCCGCTTGCTCTCATAATTAACAGCACTTATCAACAAATAAAAATTCATTAGATTTACTTAAGAAACAAATTCATTATGAAGCGCCTATTCGCTCCGACAGAAACCCATCCAGCTGAAACTCGGGCAGCCATTGCCCCCGTAACAGTCAAAAAGTTAATCGACCTCGGAATCGAGGTCCTTGTGCAGACTGGCGCAGGTAAAAAGTCTGACTATTCCGATCAAGACTACTCCGACGCAGGTGCCACCATTGTGGCGGATGCGAAGTCTGGTTACGATCAAGCCGACATTGTCACTCGCGTGCGCAAACCCGAGCCCGTCGAACTGGCACAAGTCAAAGCTGGCACGCTACACATTAGCTTCTTGGATCCGTTTAACGAGAAAGAGCTGATCAACAATCTCGCAAAACGTGAAATTGCTTCAATTAGTTTGGAAATGATCCCGCGCTCCACGCTCGCACAGAAGATGGACGCCCTTTCCTCGCAAGCGAACCTCGCAGGCTATGCGGCGGTCACGATGTCCGCCGACCGCATGACTAAGATTTTACCTATGATGATGACCCCTTCAGGCACCATCTCACCCGCACGCTATTTCATTATTGGTGTTGGTGTTGCTGGACTACAGGCCATCGCTACAGCCAAGCGTCTTGGCGCTCGAGTCGAAGCCTTCGACACTCGCCCTGTGGTTGAAGAACAAGTCAAGTCGCTTGGAGCCAAATTCGTTAAAGTGGACCTTGGCGAAATGGGTCAAACCGACCAAGGCTACGCCAAGGAACTCACCCCCGAACAGCTTGAAAAGCAACGTCTCGAAATGGCCAAAGCTTGCGCGCGTGCAGATGTAGTGATCACCACTGCCAAACTTTTCGGACGCAAAGCACCGCTCATCCTCAACCAAGAGGTGCTCGATCAGATGCAGCCCGGCTCCATCCTCATCGACCTTGCCGTCGAATCTGGTGGCAATATTGAAGGTTCCAAAGTCGGCGACGAAGTCGTCACCGAAAAAGGTGTGCGCATCATCGGCCCTGAAAATCTCGAAGGTTATTACCCGAAAGACGCCACACTCATGCTGGCCTCCAACTTCTACAATCTAATCGAACACTTCTGGGACACCGAAGCCAAAGACTTTAAATACGATATCGAAGACGAAATTCTGAGCGGCTGCCTCATCACCAAAGGCGGAACCATCGTCCACGAAAAGTTCAAAAGCTAACAGCCATCAGTTATCAGCCATTAACCATCATTCATTATTCATTAGCCATTAAGTAATCATGGACCTCACACTCTTACTTTTCATTTTCGTGCTCGCGGCCTTTCTTGGATTTGAGCTCATCGCTAAAGTGCCCTCACAATTGCATACACCACTCATGTCTGGCTCCAATGCGATTTCTGGCATCACCGTAGTTGGCGCCATCCTCGCAGTCAAAACCACTGCAGACACCGCATCCGCATGGATCGGGTTTGCAGCTATTGTGCTCGCAACGATCAATGTTGTCGGTGGCTACATGGTCACCGACCGCATGCTTGGCATGTTTAAAAAGAAGAAATAACCACTTTATATTCTGACTTCTGTATTCTGAAATCTGAATCCTTCTTACCATGGAACATTTAGTAAATCTCTCCTACATCGCAGCTGCGATCCTCTTTGTTTTTGGCATCAAGATGCTCGGCAATGCCAGCACTGCTCGCAAAGGCAATCAGCTATCCTCCTTCGGCATGGCACTCGCCGTCGTAGTGACCCTACTCGCTAGCGATCTCAACTATGCGCTGATCGTTGGCGCACTCGCTCTCGGTAGCGCCATCGGCTTCGTTGCCGCAAAACGTGTGCAAATGACAGGCATGCCTGAGCTCGTCGCGCTCTTCAACGGTTTTGGAGGACTGGCATCGCTCCTAGTCGGCGCAGCTGAATATCAACGCGCGCATGCAACTATTAATGGCAGCCTCCTTGGGAAAGTCGTCGAAGCCACAGGTATTGAAGCAGTGGATACATTTACTGCAGTCGTCACCGTGCTCGCCATCCTAATAGGCGGCATCACCTTCACAGGATCCATCTATGCATGGGGTAAACTTTCAGGAAAGCTAGGTGGCCGTGCACTCACCTTCCCTGGTCAAAAAGCCTTCAACGCACTCCTTGCACTCGGCATCATCGGCACGGGTATTGCGTTTGCTCTCGATCCAACAGGTTCGATTGGCTACCCAATGCTCATTGCGGTGATCGTGCTATCACTCGCGCTGGGCGCCTTCGCAGTGATGCCCATCGGTGGTGGTGACATGCCTGTTGTCATCTCACTGTTAAACTCTTGCTCAGGCCTCGCAGCATCTGCCGCAGGTTTCGTGATCGGTAACAATGTTTTGATCGTAGCGGGCTGCTTAGTCGGCGCCTCAGGCCTCATTCTGACCGTGATCATGTGTAAGGCGATGAACCGCACACTCGTCAACGTGCTCTTTTCTGGCTTTGGTGCCACTGCACAACAATCCAGCGGCACCAGCACTGGAGAACTCAAGCCAATCTCTGCAGAGGACGCATATTATATTCTCGAAGCGGCGAAAAGCGTCGTGGTCATTCCCGGTTACGGCATGGCAGTCGCACAAGCGCAGCACGCCGTTAAAGAACTAGGCGAGCTCCTTGAAGACAATGGTTGCGAAATGCGCTATGCCATTCACCCCGTCGCAGGTCGTATGCCTGGACACATGAACGTGCTTCTCGCAGAGGCCGATGTCCCATACGAACAGCTCTGCGAAATGGACGACGTCAACCCCACCATTGAAATGGTGGATGTCGCCATCGTCATCGGCGCAAATGACGTCGTAAACCCAGCCGCAGCCAACGACGAAAGTAGCCCGATTTACGGCATGCCTATCATCGAAGCCTACAAAGCAAAGACCACTTTCTGCCTCAAGCGCGGCAAGGGCGCTGGCTTCTCAGGTCTTGAGAATACACTCTTCACCGCACCCAACACACGCATGCTCTACGGGGACGCTAAAGCTACAGTCACCGGGCTAGTAACACAGTTTAAAGATTCCTAGGTTTGCGGATTCAGCTCTGACTAAGTGAACTGCCTACACTGCACCGAGATAATGAATCGTTCACCTCGTAAACTTTGTGAACTATAGGCTGCGTTTCACTAAAATAGTTCTCCAGACAAGATCGCATATTCTCGCACACACCTTCGTGAGTTTGGCAAACATGTCGAAATATAATAGATCACTAGACGGGCGATTTTTGCCCACTCGACGCCCTGATATCCACCAGAAACAACAGGCCGCGCGTAGACGAACTCTGTCGGCCAAATAAAGCACCAAGGGGAGAGCCACATTTCGAGAGTAAAGTCATGGGCGGCTGGGCAGGATAAGGGGCGCGGTCGCTTCGCTCACTCTTTCATTAAATGCACTGAGTAAATCGTTAATTTCTAATGGCGGAAAATTGGCCCGCAGTATGGCCGCTTCCAAATCGCTCAATTCTTCAGCATCCACACTGTTAATTACGCCTTTCACCAACTGCACTCGTTTTTCGGAATCACTGATCCTTCGCGCCCATGCTATCGCCGAGCTTGGCGCCTCAAGAGATACGGAGTCAAAAATCACCTCAGCTCCAGCTTCATAAATGGGACTATTCTCAGGCTGCATTTGAATCCATGCGACCGCACCATCTGCATCCTTTAAAAGCCACTCAGATGTTAGCGCTCTTGCAACTTCAGGTTGTTTGTCGTCCGAAATACGATACAGTTTCTCTGCGGATGCGGGCATGTCGGCGAAACCCAGCTTTTTAAACGCAGAAACCAGAGCGCTGATGGGAAGGTCCGACTGGCTTTGAAGGATACGCTCCATGGCCGCGTCCGCTTCAACCCCATCATGAAAAGTCAAAAGACGACCAAGTCCAAAACTCCGAACACTCTCAGCATCCAACTGTAAGACCCATTCCAACGCGTCATTAAAATTTTGCTCAGAATAGTTTTTTAAGATTGGATGCATGAGCTCTATTTGAACCGCTTCCGACTCTAATTGAGCGACAGCTTCCGCCGCTCCGACCGGATCGACTTCGGCGTATTTGTTCATGATATTCTTGTAACTTTGCACAACGACACGATCTGGCAAATTGTCAAAAACTGGAGATTCAAGCCACTCGAAAGCGGTCGTCAGATCCTCTTCTGCCCAGCCCGTCGCCAGCGCTTCGATGATTTGGTAAACGTAGTTCTCATCGTCAAGCTGCCCAAGATACTGTTCTGCTGCGTTTGGATCGGTTGCAGACCACGCGACCAGCGCTTCGAACAGATACGATTCAAACTCCTCGTGGGGGACTTGGTCTCGATTTGCCATTAACCAAGCATGTGCGCCCGCGGGATCCTTCCGCTCATGAAGCACATCACTAAACATTCCGTAAGGATCGGCTTTCTGAGTTAGCTCGGATGGTTGAGCCGTCACGAACGCTTCAAACTTCCCTTCGCCTTCGTTCTCAGTTTCGTTTATGTCATCACCAACGACATCGCTTACCTCATAAGAAAGAGCAGTATCCATCACTAATAAGTCAGCTGGATTCATTTTGGATTCATTCCACTCGTATGAAGCCTGAAAAGTTTTAAACAGATAACCGCAAGAAAATCCTATGGTTAAAAGTATGGTTGTATTGACGATCGAACGTTTCATGAGATTCAGAATAATATTAGCATAGGGCTTAAGTAAGCGACCGACGACTCGCAATCGAGCTTGATACAGCCGCAATGTAACAAAGTTGATTTCATTTCAAAATTTCTATCTTAGATTGTTTGTCAGACTAACACGAAAAAGCCATGGACTCAAAAGTCCATGGCTTCGTAAAGCATATGAATTGCTTAATTCATATCAGTAAGCCGAAGCGAGTCACTAGTTAGTGCGCGATCCATAAATGTTATTCCGATTTGTATCTCGTATAATCATTAGCAAATTATTCATATCGAAGATGACTTCAGCGTTCTCGAACTTTCGATACCAACGATTACTAGCTGCTAGGTATCTGGGTGCCGCAACCGGTGCGCCATAGTCGTATTCTAGTAGTTCATGCTCATAGTGATAAATATTCTCTGGCCAATCTACACCAAAACTGTCTGGTTTTCGGACCCCAGAGAATCCGAAAAATGAATACTCATCTGCACAGAGGAGAAAAAGACCGACCTTATATCGTATACTCTCATCCATGAATTGTATTCTCTCGCTTGCGGATAAAAAGCTTAGGCCCGTCAAGTTTCTTGGAAAAGCCTTACCTTTACTATCAGCCAAAGACTTCATCTTCGAAGTGCCAAGAGGTCGATGATCCCATGGCATAAACTCGAAGAACCGTATCCGTGGATTGCTGGGGTTTTCTTCATTGTATTTAATTACAACTTTGCTGGCGTTAATAAGATTACCTATATGATCACTGTATTTCTGACGATCTACAGACTGTAAGGGCTCAAGAAACTCTGCCCATGTGCCGTGAAAATAGTCCTCTAAATTATCAAATCCGAATTCAGGTTGGTTGTAACGCCAACAGTTACCAATCAGCAAAGTATTTGCTCCAAATACTCTGGGAAGCGGAGCAAAGGTTCCATTTTTGACAATCTCTCGGTAATCGTCCTGTCTTGAATCGCCCCTGCGTCCCAAAACAGGAATGAGCTCATTCCAGTAACTCACTGCTTTAAGAACACCATCAATGAACAGTATTTCTCGACCATTATTTCGCAATGAATCTCTCGCCTCGACCCGCCAAGTCCTCCTGCCTTCGCCTGTGCTGAGATCCCAAAGGTGCCAGTCTACTCGGGCTTGGGTGGTTGAAAGAGGCTTACTGGGATCTTTCGCGCCAGATTTCAACTCGTAGAAGAAGGCTTCATTCACCTCCGCCGTCGCTTTTGCGGGGAAGGATTTTGAAAGGCCGCAATTGATGTATCCATGTTCAACTCCAATATCGTAATCATCGTGATAGATTCCTGGAAGGTTATCGGTCGACGCAAATCTCCGAATGCTGTCCCATTGAAATTGATTTGCTTCATCAATATACTTTTGCGGCATCTGCGGCACTGCGGATGCAGTAGAGGCAATGCTTCCGAGACCAATAGTCACGAGAAGCAGCCCAGAGGCGAAGGTCCCGCACTTGCGTGGGGTGTTGTTGTGGGTATTTTTTATCATTATTAGGGTAGTATGGGTTGTATCACTTATGCCAAGTTACTCAAAGCCCGACAAAAAGCCTGAGTGACTCGACTAGAGTCAGTAGCCATGCGCGTCTAAACCTCGCATGACAGATTGCGACATAAACCATTTATTGGGTCTATTAACGCATAGATTTAACTAGTAAAAAATGGGGGGGGGGCAGTTATTCGAATGCACTAGACAATCAGCGTATTCGAGTTGAGGAGTTTGAATTGGTGTAAATCTTGTTACTATTAACAAAAATCTCGCCTTATTATTTCGGTCAACAATATTAATAAGGAAATACCTAAAATGAGCTATATTACCCAGCCCCTTAGACGGCATTCATCGTATATTGACAACAGTGAATTACGGTGCGCCATGCACGGCATATGATGAGCCATTTCTAAGACGTTTTTAAAATTCAATCTTTCTAGAGTGCCTAGATTACAATGCCTGATTCGCACACCAACAATACATTCATTAATAGCCGCAACTCCAGGCGCTCAATGCTTACCATCCTACCCTAAAAATGGACTACACAAACTGAAAATCGAAATGATGATTAAATCTACATTGCACCTACTGATACTCATTCCATGTTTTGGCCTTTCCCTCTGGGCCGAGAGCCCGCGCATATACGAACTCTGGCAACCCGACCAGGCCCCGAATGGTGGCCCTGACCTCAATCGTAAGGTCATGGGCGGAGGTCCGTTCGACAAAGATTGGGAGCGCTGGTCCTACCCCATCGGCAATGGATATATGGGCGCCAATATTTTTGGTCGTGTCGACTCGGAGCGTATACAAATCACCGAGAAAACGCTTCACAACAATAAGGGGCTAACCAACTTTGCTGAGCTCTATCTAGATTTCAATCATGGCGATGTCAGCAACTACCGCCGCTCACTTAATCTGAACGAGGCCATCGCCTACGTATCCTATGAGAAAGACGGTGTCACCTTCACTCGGGAATACTTCATGTCCTACCCTGACAATGTCATGGTTGTCAAAGTGAGTGCTGATCGGCGCGGAGCGCTTTCCTTCGGCGTCCGCCCAGAAATCCCTTATCTCAATTTGAAGGATAAGCGCAGCGGCACAGTCACCGCTCAAGCAGATTTGCTGACACTCGCCGGAACACTCCCCCATTTTAACATTAATTTCGAGGGGCAGGTCAAAGTGCTCAACGAGGGCGGATCACTCAAGACCGAGACCGTGGGCGGAAACAGTGTGATCACCGTTTCGGACGCGGATTCCGTGACACTTTTGGTCGCAGCTGGGACAAACTATCATCTGGGCAACAAAGTCTTCACCAGTAAGCATGACCAGAAACTGGACCCTAAGGAGTTCCCGCACGAGGCGGTAACAGCACGGATCGCCAGCGCGCACGCAAAAGGTTTTGACGTCGTCAAACAGAGCCACCTCCAAGACTATCAAAATTTATTTGGACGTGTTTCGGTAAACCTGAATTCAGAGGTCTCTCCAGACCCGACGCACACCCTCCTCACAAAATACAAACGGGGCGAGAAAAACACTTATCTTGAGGAGCTCATGTTCCAATACGCCCGCTACTTACTGATCGCCAGCTCCCGGCAAAATACCCTGCCCTCAAACCTACAAGGGGCCTGGAGCCAGTATCAATACACTCCCTGGACAGGCGGTTTTTGGCACAACATCAATGTTCAGATGAATTACTGGGGTTCACTTAGCACCAATCTATCGGAATGCTTCGAGGCCTACATCGGATACTTTAAGGCCTATTATCCAAAGGCGAAAGAATACGCCAGCGACTATGTCAAAGAGCACAATCCTGACCGGCTCGGCAAGGGCGATGAGGATAATGGATGGATCATCGGAACTGCCGCCAACGCATACGACATTTCGCCAGCTGGCGGCGGCCACTCGGGTCCTGGCACCGGTGGCTTCACCTCTAAACTATTGATGGAATACTACCTGTTCACTCAAGATCGTGAATACCTAGAAGACGTCGCCTATCCCGCGATGCGCTCGATGAGCCAATTCTTCTCCAAAGCACTAGTCCCGCACGGTGACCTGCTTCTCGTCGAACCTTCTGCATCGCCTGAACAGCAAATCCCTGATGAGAAACAACTCATCGGCATGCCAGGGCACATTGGTCGAAACCGCTACTACGTCACAGTCGGGTGCACCTTCGACCAAGGCTTCGTCTGGGAGAATCATCATGATACCCTGATTCTCGCCAAGGAACTCGGCAAAGACGACGACTTCCTCCGCACCATCGAAGATCAAATGTCTAAACTGGACCCGATCCAAATTGGCACCTCTGGGCAGATTAAAGAATACCGCGAAGAAGAAGCCTACAGCGACATCGGTCAACGAAACCACCGCCACATTTCCCACCTCTGCCCCCTCTTTCCCGGCTCCCTCATCAATGCTGAAAACCCCGCTTGGATGCAGGCGGCCAGCAAAACCCTCGACCTCCGCGGAAATCGGACAACAGGCTGGGCCATGGCCCACCGCATGAACTGCCGCGCTCGACTCAAGGAAGGCGAAAAAGCCTACGAAGTGTATCAGAAATTCATCTCTGAACGCACAGTTTCAAACCTATGGACCCTTCATCCTCCCTTTCAAATCGATGGCAGTCTAGGGACGATGGCAGGGGTGGCCGAAATGCTCCTACAGAGTCACGCGGGATATGTAGAAACAATCCCCGCTCTCCCCGCAGCTTGGGCGAACGGCTCCTTCGAGGGCCTCGTCGCCCGAGGTAATTTTGTGGTTTCCGCACTGTGGGAAGACGGCAAAACGCAAGCAATCAAGATCGAGAGCCGCTCTGGTGAGCCACTAATCCTACAAACGGACATGGATCGGTTCGAATTTGCGGGCTCGACGAAGCCCTCATTCAAAGCGGTAGACGGCTCCGAAGGCAGGAAACGCTGGGCAATCGACCTGAAAAAAGGCGAAACAATAACGCTGGTCAGTGCAGCCCGATAAGCAATCACTTCATAATTTAACTGCTTAATGCGTTAACGAAGGGCACACTATTCTGGATCGAGTGTCGGAGCGTCTGGACGGGATTTTTTAATTTCGTCCAGACCTCGAAACCCAGACGTCAGCTTCTGATCAACCGACTAAAATATAAATGAAACGCCTCTACCCCGCCCTTGCCGCACTCATCGCCCCCGTCTCGCTCATCGCTCAAACAGCACTCTACCTACACGGAGATGTCGCCGACGACGGGACGACCCCATCTGGAGAAGCCGCGCCCTTTCATCAGATGCGCCTCAACGATAAAGGCCCACTCGGACTGAGCCAATTTAGCCAAGCCATCGAAGAAACAGGCATCACTATTAGCGAACAAGCCGATCATACAGTTACACTCAACGCCGCTTTCCTCAAAGACATTGATCTCTTAATTCTCGGGTCCAACCAAAAGATTTTCTCTCAAGACGAGGCCAAAGCGGTCGCCGAATGGGTTTCAAACGGAGGTGGCCTCATCGCCTGGTCAGATAGCGCGTTTGGCGGAAATTATCAAAAAGTCGGCGTGGCCAATGAAGCTGGCCGGAACTCCAACAATACCCTCACGGAGCAATTTGGCATGCACTTCCTCACTGATAACGGAGGCGGCAACTACCTGATCAGCGAATACACCGAACCCCACTTCCTCAATAATAACAATCCGCAAGGCGGCGTTCTCTTTCGAGGCGAGGGCATCAGCGCGGTCCGAGTCTCTGAGCCCGCCAAGCTTCTCGCTAAACTTCAAGAAGGTGGCCTCGGCGGTAAGTTAATCGTGAGCGAAATTGACGGGAAATTTAATCCAACAACGGATGCGGCACTCGCCGTAACGGAACTTGGCAAAGGCCGTGTCATCGGCGTTTTCGACCGTAACCTCTTCTGGAATGCGGGCGCAGGAACACGCATCAGCCACTCGGATAACCGGGAGTTTAGTCAGCGCCTCGCCCTCTGGGCCTGCGGAATCGAGGACAACTCCCGCGTAAGCAACATTCAAAAGAATGATAATGCCGCCAAAAACATGCCCCCAGTTATCACGCTGACGGCTACGCCGACCGACCAACCAAGAACTTTTACCATCCACGCCGAAGTCATCGATAATGACGAAGACGGCGAGATCCCAGAAGTCACTTGGAACGACCGACGCAACGCGAAATCGGCCACCTTCGAGAACAATAATCGCAACACCACGACACCCACCGTCACCTTTTCAGAACCAGGAAACTACCGACTATTCGCTCAAATTACTGACGGTGAATTCAACATCAAAAAATCGATTGTCATCAAGTGCCCCTAAGCCCGACCCAGCAGACATGAAAATCATACAACCGGCCAAGTGGCTTCGTGCCTTAAAGAATACACCCTCGCTAGTGGCAGCAGTTTTTGCCGTAGGCCTCGGGCTCAGCACCACGCAGACAGCGACCGGCGCCGAACCCGACCTCTATGAAATGCAGCGCGGGGCCGAAACAGAAGTCATCTGGACGCGGACGACGATTCCAGCAAATGGATCGGTCGAGCTCGCAGATTTACAGGGTGAAGGGGTCATCTCCAGCTTGTGGGGCACCTTTGAGATTAAGGTTAAGGATCAATACAACTACCTAGGGCGTGCCATCGTTTTGAATATGTATTGGGACGGTGCCGAAAAACCTGCCGTCTCCGTGCCGCTGGCGGATTTTTTTGGACAAGCCCTCCAAGTTCAGCCCTTCAAGAATGCACTGTTTAATGCATCGAATGCCTTCGGCGTTTATAACTCGCGGATACCGATGCCCTTTCGCAAATCAGCCCGCATCGAGTTGGTCAATAGCTCCGACACAACATGCGTCTTTTACTATCAGGTCAATGTGAACTACAAGAAAGTCTCCGAAGATGCCCTGTATTTACACGCATACTGGAGCCGCAAGACCGACGTAAATCTCAGAGAGGAGTTCACCGCATTACCGGAGATACGCGGCCAAGGTCGCTACCTCGGAACGAGCTGGGCGATCATTCAAGACGACGTTAAGAAGCGGTGGTCCTGGTATGTCCGCCCGGTTCGTATCGATTACGATGACCGTAAGAACGCGACGAAGCCGAATGCTTCGAGCATCGACGCGGGCACGCTCGACGACTATATCGCCTCTGGCTGGTGGTCGAGCGAAGTCAACCCGCAGGCCTACACCGAGCCTAATTACGGCCGTTCCTACGTAAATGTGGATACCCAGAAACGCCTATGGGTGGTGTGCTACCGCTACTACATCGATGACCCGCTTTGGTTTAATGAAAAAATCTCCATGAAGATCGGCCCACACATTGCAAAGCGGATTAAAGAACGTCCTTCCGACTGGAGCACGACGGCCTATTTCTACCTTACCGAGCCCGAGAGCAACTTACCGCTAATCCAAGACGCCGCCGTGCGCACGCTTGGGTTTTAAACATTCTCTTTTTAGCACCCAAACATCGCCACGACACATGAGAATACAATCCTTACTACTTTGCGTAGCACTCACCGCGACACATTGCGCGTCCCCCAACCTTAAGGTTAAAGAATCTGACACTTTACAAACCTCGAATGGTGTCCCTTTCGTAGCCAAGCCATTCTATCCAGATTTCAACTGGGAGCGCGTGCCTGTGTATATGATGTTTACACACTCAGACCGCCTACTGAACGATGAAGAACTAAATAAAATCTCCAGTGAAAGTGACTTTATTTGTATCGAGAAAAACCACGGATTGACGACTCTGGGAGATGCTGTGCTAGGCCTTAAACACGAAGCAAACGCATTCAAAGGCATTAAACCCGAGATAACAGTGCTCGGGTATTTCAATGCCGCACGTGCGTTCCCATTCACTCGTTATACAGAGTCCTTTAGAGATGAAAACCTCGACCAGAATCCTGAAATGAACGAATTCTTGGTTAAGGATCCAGAGACGGGTAAGCCTCATAAATTCATGACTCAATACTGCCTGGATGTGCTCAACCCAGACATGCGAAAGTGGTGGTCCGATTCAGCAGCTGACATGGTATTCACTGGAGATGCAGATGGAATATTTATTGATCAAATGCACGGCTTCGCGTGGCTTCATCCAGAAGAAAAACGCGGCGACGTGCGCGACGGGGTCATCGATATGATGCGTCAGTTAAAACAAAAAATTGGCCCAGATAAAATTCTGTTAGCCAACAATGGTGCGCACATACCAGAGATATTTGAGATTTCAGATGCCTTCATGTTTGAACACTACGATCTAAAAGTTACGCACACTAAAGAAGCGCTTTTAAACGATTGGGAACTCATGGAGAAGATCGCAGATGCTGGTAAAATTTGTATCTATCGATTTTCAACTGAACCCGAACCGAATTCTCACTTAGCAAAGTATAAGGGCGGTAAAGGTCGAATCATAGATAAACGTGACGAATTTGCCGAACTCTCAAAGAAACAATTAGAATTCTACCTGGCTCTCTACCTAATTGGGGCACAGCCGTATGCTTACTTCCAGTGGAATTGGGCATGGAATATCAATACAGGCCCCTTGGAGCATTACCCTGAGCTACACAAACCACTAGGTAAGCCACTCGCCAAGTTCACTAGACTATATCCCGATAAATGGGAATTCACTCGTCACTTTGAACATGCCCGTGTTTGGGTGGACACTGAGAAGCGAACGGCAAAAATAGACTGGAAATAACAACGCAAGGTCGAGGCCAAGACGATTTTTATATATGACTCGGCTACGTCCCAGGGCAAAGCGAAGCTAAACAGCAGCTGCAGGCACCACCAACTCGGCAGGTCTGACCGCTGCACTAACTAAGGCAATCAACCCAACACTGAATGCCACTCCCCTAACCCCGACTTTCAAAACAATACGGCTACAATCATCTGCCCAGCAGAGGACTACGATTTCTTGGTAGTTAAGACTGCAGGTTCAGTCATTGCCGATTGGTTCAGCAAATTTAGCTAAACGACTTTCGTTTTACACTATCAGTTCAAAAAACGCAGGCGGAGTGTTTCAGGATACACAGCGGCGATTCGATATGTCTAGGCTAACGTCTAAAAATGCAGGATAGACCCGAACAAAATCGGCGTATTACGATTTTCAACAGAAGGCAACCTCAGTGCACGAACTACACCTAAGAAGGATATCCATCGGTTGATACTATTGATACCCTTTCGGCCTACCCGGACTGCTCCATCATCATTCATTCAGTTTATTTAGACCGAGGCCGCAATCAAAGTCTAAGACGTAAGATCTCGGTCGACGCGAACACACCTCTTATGTTTTTCTTCATAACAAGTGATGGCCGGTTCGCAAACAGCAGCCTCGCTATGGGTGACGCCTGACGAACGCACAAAGTGCCTTTTAAATTAGATGTTCTATTTGTAAATGGACATGGATTCGGAATGCGAACAAGGAAATACTCCTGCAGGTGCGTGGCCTATACTTTGCAAAGAGTGGCTAGAATTTATCGTATTAAACTAATTCAAATATTAATAAAACGAGTCATCATTAAGAGCAAGAGACACTAAATTAATATACCAGTAACATGGACCAAGATGATCAACGTATGTGAATTGGAACCTTACTTAATCATGGATAGACGGGTTTGCGGCTTTCATATAGCCTGACAACCAATCAAAACGATGCCTATAAGGGTGCAGTCGGCATTGAGAACCTTGACTCCATTTTAAGTTCAAATGCAGCTCTCGACATGAAAAAGACCGCGCATCTTGTAAGGCTCTAGCCTACAAAGATGTGCGGTCATTCGTAAAACGTATTATTAACTAGACCTAGACAAAACAGAAGAAAACGCTCAGAACCTACTTGCGACGGGAAATCACACAGCCAAGTCCAAGTAAACCTGCTAGCAATGCAAAAGTAGATGGCTCAGGCACGACGACAACATCCGTAAAGCTTGTGCCCAGGCGAACTTCGTCGATTGTCGAAACGGCTCCCTGTCCAGAGATGAAGGTAAACGCAGCCGTTGAGACGTCAAACGCGCCTACAATAGTGGCATCCGCAGCGCCAATCGTTAAAGCGGTCTCAGCAAGATCAATATCCCACCAGATATTTAACGTATCGCTAGCACCTGAAAAGTCTACGCGCCCTAGGACGAAGTGCGTATTACCCGCAGAGACATCCAAGATATTTGTTGAGTCGCTGCTAGACGCAGTTGCTGTTAGCTCATTATCTTGACTTCTATTACTTTGGCCAACTGAAGTCCCGAAGCCGTCAGTTCCCCCTTGAGGGAGTGTTGCATTGCTGCCAAAGAGTGCAGATTGATAAACCGCATTGTCGAAGCTGACAAGGTAACTGAACCAAACAGTCTGACTGTCAGCACCCAGGGAAGATGAGTAAGTCCGTGAACCAGTGATGTTGCTATTTGCCGTGGTTGTATCGATATCCTGCAGGGCACCACCAGTAGTCTGTAAAGAGCCGCCTGTTGTAGTGTAAGTCAGACCCGTTGAGGTCCATGTGCCTACGTTAGTCGTCCATGCGCCACTCCAATCACCCGAACCTCCATTCGCACCGCCGATGCTTGCGCCGTTGGAGAGCGACCCTGAGTAATCAAAGCCATCATAGAGTGATTGAGCTGATGAGCTGGCCACAAGAGCAGCTCCAGCGATTGTCATGAGTATCAGTTTTTTAGTTTTCATTGGTTTTACTAGGATGTGTATAGAACAAGACGATGAATTTAAGTTAGTAATAACAAAAATAAAAAACAGAAGGTCAAGTTAGTATTAACAAATAATCACTAATTAAGCGTCACTCATATACGTTCGCTAAAACATAATTTATTCAGCAGTGATAACACCTCGCAGAAAAAACTTTGACCTTAGTGAGATGTCAACAGCGACATCAGCGGACCAGCGCACGGTAGAACCACTCATGACATCGAACCTAGGATCCACATCGGTAACTGTATACCATTGGGAGAGATTCACACTCCACTGCAGTGCGATCAGCGGAGCTCGGTCTCGAGGCACATCAAATGTATACGTGTATTGATTGATAGCTCCTACCTTCTCCAAACTGAATCCAGAATTGGGGGCTGCATCAAAATCCAGTGGTTCGGTCCCCCTTGCCCACTCCTCCAAGTTTGCCATCTTATCCAAATCTGGATCATCAGTAGGCGCACTCTCGCCAACTGGGAAACTGATCGTTGAAGCCCATTGGGCATACGTTAAGGGTGAAAATTCGATATCGATATTGTCGTATACTTTCACCTCGGCATCATCGACTTCGAGATAGAGTGTATAACTACCAGCCGCGTTCGTGGTTCCGCTGGTCGATAGAGCGCTATAATCAGCCAAAGTCAGGGAGCCGGGAAACGCTGATTCGGGATCCGCACCGCTGACCTGCCTCCAGTTAATATTCAGCTCCCCGCTACCGAGCCGATCATCCGATGCGCTGCCAACCAGAACTAAAGGGGCTGTGAAATCGACCGCCTGATCGGGACCCGCAGAAATTTGCGGGCTACGGTTCAGCAGTTCACTCGCCGCTGGGTCCGCGAAAAGGTCGGAGACCTGCCCTGCAATCAGCGCGTAATCGTAAAAGCGGATCAGTGCGATTTCACCGCCAAAGGCCTCGATCGGGAGCGATAATTGGTCGTTGCCGCCTAGAAGTTCAAAGCTGGTAGCTCCATTGCTGCCAGCGACTGCGGAATCAATCTTACCGACTCCAACGCCGCTCGACCCCGTCCACGTATTCACATTGGGAATCAAACCAGTATCGACCAGCACTCCGTCTAAGTAGAGTTTTGTCTGACCTGCATCCAAATCAATCACGCCGACGGCGTGCACGTAGCCATCTTGCCCGGGATCTGGCGCAAGCGTCCCATCGATGGTCGCACCGTTGACAACATTCGAATCACCATCGTCGACAACAAAGCTCAGGCTAATGCCGCTCAGAACCAGAGCGACACCGATGTCCCCTCCAGCTTCCCAGAGGACCTGAGGAGTCGCAATTGGTAAGGATGATGGCTTGAACCAAATCTCGAAGGAGGCATTCCCGCTCGAGTAACTAACCAGAGACTCTGCCACACCGCCTTCCATAGTCTGACCACCGGGGAAGTTGTAGCTTGCCGAAAAAAATGAATCGGAACCAGATGCCGCTGTTTCGGAGACGATTCCTGTGAGTGAAAAAGCATCGAAGTGCGTGTTACCCAGTTCGGTTTGCCCGCTTCCCTGCCAACCGTAAATTCGAAACTCAACCGTGCCCGTGTAAACCGCACCCAAGCCGCTGGCTCCGAGGAAAGCTAAACTTCCGGTGCCGGCCCCGGGGACATTGGCCGCTGCGTCCTCACTACCGCTAGCTGCAGAGAAGCCCGAGGCTCCGTGAAAGACCGCATAATTTTCGACGGCCTGTCCGCCGTTACGCCACAAGTCGAATTGATAACCGTCCACGTATAGTTCGTAGCCGCTGGCGATCGTCAGCCGGACGAAGATATAGTCGTTTCCGGAAATCGCGCCGGCCAAAGTCGTCGAATCGTGCCCTATGTAGCTGTAATCGTTTGTCTGCTGACCACTCCCGGCGGGAACCGAAATCCCGCTTCCGTTTTGAATGCCGATTGACTGCACCCCACTGACGATTGAGAGATTACTATCCAATGTCGTCGGAGTCCCCAGCGCCCAAGAAACACCTCCCCCATTGCCAGAAATCCCAGAGGCTTCAGCACCTGCGCTGCCGCCGTTGATATCGCCGTCCATACCAAAATCGACGAGAGTCACTGGCGTCCCAGGTATCGCGACGCTTCGAGTCACACCCGAGCTCAGCGAAATATCCATCGATCCGGGGCTCAGTGTATTCTCCCACGTAGCATCGCCATCGCCATCACTTTCCGCTTCATAAATCAACTGTGGCGAGAACTTCGCAGTCGAATCATTCTCAGGTGCGACATTCACGTAGACCGTAAAGTCGATACTATCTCCAGAACCGGCACTGGGGTGATCCGCGTAAAACCGGACCACATAAACGCCATCGGTTGAAAAGGAAACTCCGGTTACTTTGTCATTTGGACTGGAGAACGTGACGGCTCCTGGCCCAGAGACTTTTGCCCACGCATACACAGAGCCCGCTTGGTCGATCTGCCCGTCGAGGCTGGAACGCCCTTGCCCTACGATTTTCGTCGTCGAATCAGCTGTCACCACCGGCAGGGTCTTCGGCCACACGAGCGAACTCGCGACATCGGCGGGTGCTTCATCGTCATCTTCGAAAACAAAAAGCTCTCGGACATTATTGTCTGTGCTCAACTCGGCTCGGAAGGTCGCGCCGTCAGACGTCGCATCGGCATCGTTGGCCGCTGCAAATGTGACAGTCTGCCAGTCGGACCAATTGGAATTGCTGAAAACGAGGCTACTACCGCCGCTGACACTCAAATCACTGTCTCCCGAAAAATGAGAGACCGTCACTGTGACTGTCGCCCCCGGGGCAGCGCTCAAGCGGATTTGAGCTTCACCAGTCCCACCTTCTGGAACGTCGATATCATTAGTCGACAGCAAGATCTCGAAGTTTGTAAATTCGCCTCGAGGCTCATTATCATTGTTGAAAGAAGTGATCAGGGCAGAGCGTTCGGATTGCATCGCCGCGAGCGTGGCGCTGTTTGCAGGGACACCCGATACATTTGTCTGCTCTTGGATATCAGCAGATAGATCGTAGAGTTCGTTATTGCGAATTTTCCAATTTCCCTTGATTAGGGTATTATTGCTTCCGCTTTCGTTGACAAAGAAACTTCGGTCTGGGTAGGTCGCGTTACCAGTCCAGACAGGAAGTAAATCTAAGCCGTCAACGGTCCGATCGCTTGGGATTACCGCACCTCCGATTTTAGCCAATGTTGGCATAACATCAATCACGGCACCGACTTGATCGATGCGGCTTCCTGCGGGGATAACGCTAGGCCAGCGAACGAGGAAGGGGACGCGGACACCGCCCTCCCACGTTCTAAACTTACCGTCCTTTAACGGGTATGCGGAGCCGACTGCCCGTTGAGTCGAATTGATATTATTTAAATTCAACCACGGACCATTATCCGAAGTGAACACGACGATCGTGTCGTCAGCAATCCCGAGTTCATCGAGCTTATCAAGTATGCGATCCACACTGTGATCCACCTCCATAACAATATCATAATAATAGCTCACCCCGCTCGCACCTTTGAACTGTGGCCAAATCGTGCCATCCGCATTCTCGAAGGTTTGGTTGGACGGCCAGCATGGGATGTGTGTCATCGGATGCGAGAAGAAGAGGAAAAAAGGAGCATCTTCCGCCGTGCTCTCGTTGATAAAAGAGAGTGCCTTCTCAGTCAGCAGCCAAGTAATGTCCGTTTGATCGGCTTCGGAAGCGCTTCGGGTATCGAGAACTGTCTCATTCTCGATCAAATCGTAATTGCTCATATCATTACTGTGGGGGAAGCCGTAGAAATACTCAAAGCCGTGCCGCGTCGGCATCAACTGAAACGGACTGTGTAGGTCTGGCCGATAGCCAAGGTGCCATTTACCCATCATACCGGTCGTATACCCTTCTTCGCGAAGTAACTCCGGCAGTGTCACCTCTTGAGTGCTAAAGCCGCCACTCAGATTATTCCCGGGGAAGAACACTCGGGTAATGTTCAAACGTTGATTATAACGTCCGCTCAAAAGGCTACCACGAGCTGGCGAGCACAAAGGCACCGTATAATAGCGACTCATTCGCACGCCCTCCGAAGCGATCCTGTCGATAGCAGGCGTCAAGCCCTGCGCTTCATTAGGAGCTGGGATGTCCGGATCCGAATATCCCGGCTTCGGCGTTGGCCCAGAGGTCGGATACGGGTCCTGCTCCGGGAAGGTCTGCGCGCCGATGTCATTGTAGCCCATGTCATCCATAAAAATGACAATGATGTTCGGCTGAGTATTCTGAGCTCCCATGTTGAGAGGCCCTGCGAATAGTAATAAAAGAAAGAAGAAAAAACCGTATTTACAATTCATAAGTGGATCAATTACTCGAAAAAGAATAGTTCTAAAGGCAAAGAGAACGCGTTCATTCCTGAAATAAAAAGGGGATATGCGCTCAAATACTACAACGGTAGTTGAGCAGTCAGGCATTCAGTCATGAAAACAACTAACAGTGATAAATAGATAGATTCATCAGGTTACAAGTTAGTATTAACAGCCACTAAAAACTAGAGTTCAATTAAGTTGTAGGAACACTGGCAATGAGAAGATACTAAATGGCCGAACCACAAGCCGCTCACTCGGCCGGAGCGACTTGTGGTGCGTAAACCACTACATCCTTTTCCCGCGACTCGGGGGCGATCGTCCATTCGATCAATTCTCCATCAATCACCTTACCGCTGATCACCGTATTGTGCTCCAAGTGGAGCTTGAAATCGACATCCCAATTCGCGGGCCACGCGGGGAGCAATAGAATCTTCCCTTTCGCTTCTTGCACGAGCATCCGTTGCAGTGCAGTGCTGCCAGACCCAAAGTGATCGAAGTCCGGACAGGAATCAGGCCCAGTCTCGCCATACATGGGAAAGCGGCACTCCGTCGATGCATTCCTGAATCGATGGACAAGTCCTTCACTGGCCTCCGCCGCATTCCCCGCATAGGCAAAATTAATCTGATCCTGCGTCCAACAGCTGTATTCAAAAGCGTTCTTAAAAATACGGTGCTCCAGCGTTCGGGCTACAATCGCTTCTGTCCCAAAGCCCAGTCCGAAGGTTCGGAAAGGGAATACAGGGTAGAGTTCGCCATTCTCTCGGTTTTTACGCTTTTCCCATTGTTCAGCGGGCGCGATCGCCAAGCCGCCCTCAACTTCATGTAAGTGTATCTCGGGAATCTCCGCGCGGAAACGCTTCCATGTGGCTTGGTCTTCCTTCGTTCCGGCATCCATCGCGATGAGCGCGTCCAAGCAGAAACGTAAGCCCGCAATATCGGGCGCTGGGTTAACAGCGATCCACCAGGTTTCTAAAACCATTGCCGGATCGAGGCGAATCAGCCCCGAGGCATCGCGCTCGTAGTGGAGGTCGAAAAAGCGCAGCACTTCCCGCGCGAAAGGAACCAGTTCGGTTTCTCGGAATGCTTCGTCTCCGGTGTAATTTACGTAGTCAGCCATCATCGCCACGATCTCTAGCCCCGCAGTAAAGTAGTAGCTGTGAAAATAGCCGTCTCCTTTATTCTCGCCTGGCTTTGTCTTCGGCGGTTTACCGCTCTTGCCATTATCTCGCTCTGCCCCAGTCGGCTCGATGTTTTCGCGGTAATAGGCGCCTTCGTGACCGAACCATGCCTTCGTGATTGCCGTCCGAATAGGCAACAGATCTGAATAGTAATTAAAAAAAGGAGCCATGTGAGCGAAGTCTCCACTCATCAAAAGCGGCCAATAGAGATGTCGCTGATTTTGAAAGGTGTAGCGCCGCCCCCACAGCCGATCATCCTCATGCGTCAGTGTCGACCCATCGGGCTGCTCGGTTTTAAAAAGGAGTTTGCGCGTGCTATTGAGCAAGGGCTGTGTAAAGAGACCGCCGTTGAATTTGGTCTGAATCCGTCCGCGGCTCTGACAGGCCATCAGATAGCGAAAGACATTGTAACTCTGTGAGACGAGCGCCGCTCCATCCTCCTCAGCCCGTCGCCCGCCGGGAGCTTCACCTGAGAACCGCTCCCGAGCCTCAGGTGCGAGCGTGTTGTCGGAAGCGATGATCCAACTGCGCTCCCAAAATGCAGACCACCAGCTACGGTGCGCCGCCCAATCGGACGCGACTTCCCCGACTGCCTTGGCCTGTCCTTCGATCGCTTCAATCCACGCGGATACGTCTGGAGTCTGCTGGGTCAGCGAGTGAATCCGGATATCAAAACTGGTCCCCGCCCCGCGCAGCTCGCCATCCTCCAAGATCAAATCGGAGCTCTCCAAGAGATTACCAAAGGTATTGAAGCGATACGGATCCGGATACTCAGACTGCATATGAGGGACATCGTAGTAGGCCAAATCCTCCGCATACTGGCTCCGGTCCCCAACGGCATAATACCATAATATCTGGCCATCCTTATCCAGACGCACATCCTGCGTCGGACCGCTTTCAAGCGGAGCTCTGGTGCCATTAAAATTACACGAGTCGATGCGTTCCCAGAATTCAGGATGCGCCGTGACCGCGACCTCTATTGGTGACTTTATTTGCACATGATACACGGGACGATTCGCATCAGCCCAAACTAAGAGGCTGACCCCATCGGCTTCGATCCGAACCGAGCCCGTTTCGAGATCCATCGTCTGCCGAAACGGCTTCCCTTCAACGAATGGATTGGGATCAAGGGATACACGGACCCGCCCTGTTTTGAAAATATCGCCGCTGTAGGTAAACGCATCGTTTTTCGACAGTAGTAAATAGAGATCGCCGTTTTCGATCACGTAGACGCCGGCGGCGATATCGCCGTTACCAAGTGGCATTTGCCCTGAAGCATCTTTTGAGGGGCTATCCCAAATCACATCGTATCGCGCTATATTTTGGCCTGCGATACCCGCGAGCGGGATTGAGATTAGCAAAAAAACAGAAATAAAGTAACGGGGCAGTCGAGTGGCTCGTGTAAAAAAATACATCTAAGTATGCGGTTCGGAATAAAGACGGTTTAAGATTTTCTAATTAAAGGCGAGACGATCGAATCTAAGAATAAAGGTGCAATTCAAATTAGTTTACCAAATAGTAAATAATTCCACCTGATTAAAATCTAGAGCGTAAAGCGACGGGTTCCCGATTACGAGAATGGCCGAAGAATCCGATGTTCTTCGACCATAATCCTAATCGTTGAATGTAGCTACCTAATCTCTAAATCACCTACCATTGCCTGCGAGTCACCCGGTCCCTGCGGAACCGTAAAGATACCAACATCTGGCGTTAGCCCTAAGTCAGCTGACGTATTATAGACATAGGTCCAACTGGATTTATCGACTGATACATAAGCGGTATAGCTGTCACCCGAGCGAACCAACTTGATCCATTTTGGGTTACTGCCACCAACAGTTTTAGTGCCGCGCACTAAAACTCGATCCGACGCTGAAGTGCGGTAATTCATCGAAGTATCTCCAGATTGATTGACCACAATTCCGACAAACGGAGCATTCGCGCTAAGATCCTTTCGGAACATAACACCACCTAAGCCTTTACCAGAGCCGGCGCTGATCGAGTCGACGCGTAAAACGATTTCACCATCTGAAAGCAATGGTTTAGACATAAAGTGAAAACGATCACTCGTGCCGAGGACCTTCCCCTTACCAGTTAAGTCGTAATTCTTGTTTGTCTCCGCTTGCCCCGAGCCTTGGCTGCCACTGACTCCTATGGACGTTTTCCATAGCACATTACTTTCACGCGTATCTACATTGATCCAAACATCCGCATTTTCGAAGGAACGAACGTAGACGTAGCCAACTTGCTGCGGGTCCCCTAAAGGTTGTCCAAGTGGACGCTGTAAGACTGGAATATTACTGCTATCCCACATCCATCGTGGCGTATCGACGCCTGCCGACTTGCCTGCATTGACACTATCTTGGTAGCTGAAATAAGCATACTCTTCGGCGACGATCAAAAATACGCCAAGAGCAAAATCAACTTTGCTGGCATATTCGTCTGCACTCGAAGATGAGTCAGCCAAATTATCGCCGGTTTCGATGAAACTGATGGGACCCGATTGGAGCATAATAATTTTCCCTAACGAGAGCGCCTCGCGCATCAAACGAATGGTATTGATGACAGACTCGCCTCGGTTTTGTTTTGGAGTGCTGTTCTTGTTCTCGAATGTCCATCTCTCGAGATAGGAGCCCTCCATTAATCTCATCATTTCGCGATCTCCATTATTATTCTCCGAGCGCAGGGTGTTTCCGACGATCAGCTTGTCACCATATTGCGAATTTACGCGGTCACGAAGTTCCTGAATCATCTGAACATAACCCGAAGCAGGATTGCCATTCTCATCTACTAGTGGCTGATCCCCTTCACTGATACGATCCAAGAAAATGGCATCAATGACATCGGCACCGATAATCGTATTGCCGTTTTTGTCGTTATGCGCATTACCAAATATAGACACGGCTGCGTTCACCCACCAGTCACGAAGGCCTGCATTTTCAGCATTATAGGTATAACGTTCAGAAAGACTACCATCTGCTTTGGTGGTTATATCTCGACCATTTCGGTCTAAGTAGATACGTTCGCCGCCTACAGTTCTCGATCGTGCCCAGTCGTCAAGCTCTTCCTCAAAAAGAGAATCGAATGTATTACCTGGGTAATGGATTACAGTATTCCGATAGAAAGTGTTGAAGATGTTAGGCGAACGGTCTTTCAGACGCTTCGCAATTCTCGCGGTTCCTAAATCTTGATAGGCCGCACCTTGCGCATTTGATTTCTCAAGCATGACGATTTGATAATTATCTGCAATATCGTCCACCTGATCGTCGGGTATCTCCCTGGTGTTCCGCACTGCGAGCCAGCGCGGAACCGTGTCCCAAGAGAATTCAGGATAGTTGTTCGAATCGGTTTCGGCTGGATACGGATCTAAGTAGCTCGGACCTGCTGGAATGTCCGAATAATCAGAGATGTTCTGAGCGAAATTCGATTGAGATAGGTCTTTAACCTTAAGTTCCAAACCGATTTTCCCAACACTCCAACCCCAAAACGCTCCGTTATTATTGGGCAGACTACCTGCACCGGTAAAATAAACTTCGCTAGCTCCATCGAGTGAAAATCGGTTATTACCCGCATTAGTATTTGTGAAAACACCTGAATTGAGACCACTCCCTACACCTATGATGTGCTTGTGTTCTTTACCACTAAATCGAGATAAGGTCGCTTCTCTAAATCCAAGAAAATCAACTTCCAATCCAGGAGTATCGACAGTGGCATCGAGATATGTAAACTTAAGCGTTTGGCCTATATTAACTTCTTCATTACGCTGGCCGCCGACCACTCCCCACTTGTTCCCGGAAGTAGAGACTGTAGCGACTCCACCCAAAGTAGTTACCTCCGACTGCCCTGGCACGCTACTGTAGGCAAAACCACTTCCATTATAAGCATCTACTCGAAAACGAACAGTGACTACGTCTCTCACGTCGTCTCCATTATAGTCATTTCCAGACCATCTGGTCTCGTAGATGATTCCATTACCATCGTTGTAACTTATTCTTTCTATGCCAGGAGCATTCACCGTTTCTATGTAACGCCCAGAATTCAAGGCGACATCCTCAGCGCCGTTACCCGTATTAGGTGATAACGAAAACCATAGATTTTCGAAAGGTCGACTCTCCGGGATGTAATCCACAGAAACTTGATTCACCGAACCGTTTGATTCAGCTTGAAAGACATTTGCACCAGCTTCCATACCAACCGTCAAAAAATTAGTATCCAATAGTTCGCTCGTAATACTATTATAGTCGATGATGTTGAATAAGCCACCACCCCCTCGATAGTTTGAAAAATCCAGTATTAGTTTAGCGTCCGGTGCAATCGTAAGTGCACCGTCAACGTCAATCAGACCCGTGTTTGATTCACCGACATTAAATTGAATGGTTCCGCTACTCTTTACTTCCAAGTCCTCGGCCAAAACAAAGGCACCTTCTTCCAGAGATAAAATGCCTTGAGAGTAGACCGTGATTTTTTGAGAATTTTCGAGTATGGCCCCAGACTCCATCAGATAATTTGAACGACTGTGCGTGCCTTTACCGATCTCAAAATTCCCAGTCGAGACAAGAGTGCCACTATCGTGTAATAAATTTACACCGCCGCCTTGTTGTCCAAAATTAAAATTCCCTATATTTGCGAAATCTGCAGAAACCGTTAATACGGCGTTTGTCCGCATAATAATATCAACCGACTGGGGCGTCATTGCTACATTCGAGCTGACAGCGACGACATCTCCTGACGCTAAAATCGCCGTATCACGACTTAAGCCGCTGCTTGGCACTTCGCCGCGGGACCAATTTTGGGCAGCATCCCATTCGGATCCGCTGCTACCAACCCATTGGCTGTTGGCAGCAGAGGCAATTACAGGACACAGAACTGCGAGCACAGCAGGAGAAATGAGCCTTCTAAGCATAGTATTTAGTGAGCTGCGTAAACAGCTCTTTTGGGGTGTATGGGGTAATTAGCTAGAACTATAAAATTACTAGCAGTAGAAATGATACTACTAACATTCATTAGCAAGTATACAAGTTTATTTAAACATTAATGCACAATAATACGTGCATTTATAAAAACTAAGAGATACCGTATAGACTTAGTAAGTATATACACTCCAATGTAATCAGCGAATAAACGTAAACCTTAATTCAGGAAAAAACCATGCTTCGCTCAAACGTTGCGAATAGTTTTTGATTTAGAAAAATTAATCACTGAATTAAGATTAAAATTACCTCACGTAAATCACAGCAAGTCATCGGGGGTGAGCAGATTCTGTAGCGAGTAGATCAACGAGATGTAATCCGATTGATCGACTTTACCCTCCTGCTCAGCCTGCAATAAAAGAGCGTCGTAGCGTTTAAGAACCCGCTCCGTTTGTCCCTGCGATCTAGCGAGCGCAAACAATGCCATGATCTTTACCTCGATCGATTCCTCTTCCGTCAAGGTCTCGATCTCCTTGTCGGCGGATTCTGCTGCGACTCCCAAATAGGCAAATCCACAGGCCGACCAATATCGGATAGCGGGGTCGGCGTCCTTCGCACCTTCGATTAGCTGAGGCAAGTTGCGGGCATCTCCCGCCAAGACCATATCCGAATAATCCAAATAGCGCTCCAGCGGATACAGATCGGGCTGACGCACCATTTCGTAAATCGTCAATCCATGCGCTTCCGCGCGGGCCTTCCGCATCTGCTCAGGAATGAGACCCGCGTCAAAGTTCGCCAGCTGCTGCTGTCGAAGCTCGTGCCTTAGCCGCTCAATGCGTGCTTTCTGCGCTGGCTCAGCAGCCAGATTGTTGATATTATGATAGTCATTTTCGTGATCATAAAGCTCATCCACCACGCGGGGCTCGAAGAATCGTGCTTCCAGCGAGCTGCACTGCCCTGCCTTGTAATGATCGTGCCAGGCTGACGTCGCTTCAATCTCCCACATATACGGGAGATATTGCCCACGGGGTGCCCACGGCATGTAATTTTTAATATAGAGAAATTCCTTATCGCGCACCCCACGAACCATATCGACTGCCCCCTTGTCGGCCCGCCCCCGATAGCTGAAGTGATATTCCGGTTCCGGCTCAATGCCGTCGCCCAGAAAGATCCTTCCTTGCATCGCCGGTGGAATCTCGGCCTGGGTCAGCGACAAGATTGTCTTGGGTAGATCGATAAAACTGACCAAACGATCCACCGTCATCCCCGGCTTCTCAGCGGGCCACCAATCGCGGAACTTCTCGGGAATCCTTATGATTAACGGGCAATGCGTTCCACTATTGAAGAGGAAACGCTTACCGCGCGGCAACGCCCCCCCGTGATCGGAGCAGTAGATAACAATCGTCGATTCAGCTAATGCGTTTTCTTCGAGTTCTTGGAGTATGCGCCCCACTCTGTGATCCATCTTTTCCACCGCTTGCGCATACTTTGAGTAACTACTACGCACGGCTGGCAGATCGGGATGATACGGATGCAGCACCATGCGATCCGCATACGAATCCGTTAACCCTTGGCTTTGTTTTTTCTTTGGATGAAGAGAACTCTCGTGACTGAAGGTGATATTCATGACAGCGGCAAAGGGCTGATTTTCCCGATAACTCGTCCAATTTGCTTTTCCCCGACTACCCCGCCAAGGATCCTCGTCAGCGCGACCGCCGATATTATAATCCGTCTTGTGCTTATTGGTCGCTAAGTAACCAGCTTTAACGATTTGGTCGGGCCAGTAAGGAATCAAATCGTGAGGAATTTCGTAACGACTCCGCATTTGCTCGGTCCCAGTCGAGACGGCATGGACGCCCGTAATCCATAGCGAACGCGTCGGCGCACAGACCGCCGCATTATCAAAGCAATGCGTGTAGCGGAAGCCCTCCTCAGCCATCCGATCTAGGTTCGGCGTCTTGGCGTTGGGCGACCCGTAGACGCTCAACCACTGCGCCCCATTGTCCTCGCTCGTGATCCAGAGAATATTGGGACGCTCCGATCCCGCTAAGGCATGGTTCAACAGAGCTATTAGAACACAGATGAACTTGGCAAAAAAAGATCTGAATCCAGATAGTTTGAATACATACATAAGCACCATCTTTCTCAAATGAACCAATAATCCCAAACAAATTTTGCGTTTAGTGCTTTATAATTAAAGCTTTTTCCATTCATCAGATGACGATCTAGCCAAAACCATGGTGCTCAAATTAAGGCCCTAACAAATTCGAGGGCAAAACGAAGAGACTTAGGGCTGACTAAAGCGAAGTTTAAGGAAGCGCTGCTCATTCGCATCAATTGGTAGAGTATCACGTATACGAAAAAGACTAGGCGTATCGACCTCGATTACAACATTGCTCGTAGACCAATTCACCAAATTGCTGCTGCTGAGCCCCTCGATCAGGACCTGCGACTTTAATGGATCGCGAGCGACACTTAAACTTAAGTAACTCGCCCCCCCGTCCGTGACTCTTTCAAATACCATCGGATCCGTAGATGCTACATTTGGATCGAGTCCCAATGTATACTTCATAAGATTCGGCAATCCATCTCCAGAAGGCATAGCCGCCTCTGTCGCATCGCTTCCGCTCAATCCATTGCTCGCGGCCCAAGAAGAGAACTTACTCCGAGTAATTACAATCGAATCAATAGCGACATCGCCTTGCCAATTACCAATGGCAACCGCACGAAAGCGCACTTTAATCACGCCGCTGAATCCACTCAAGTCGACTGTTGCCTGCCCGTAATCAGCTGCATTGGATAGCTGCTGCTGGCCACTCAGCGACCATACGGACAAGTTCCATGCACCATCATACACGTCCACGTGAAGCGTCCCCATATCCGCTCCATACATATGATATGCAAACGTCAATTGTTCGGCTGCGACGATTTCAGGTCCTTCTAAGATAGCAGAATTGCCAGTAGAATACGCACCGCCTCCAGCGGACGAAGTTTCCAAATATAAATACCAGTCAGTTCCATTGGCACCGGTGGCAGGTCCAGTATTCGAGGATAAGGTCCCGTCGGAATCACGTGTCCAATCATGACTATCACCACTGGATACGTTTACCCAGTCCCCCAAGCCTAACTCGAAGCTTTGACTTTGAAGAACCTTATCGTATCGAGCAAAACGGAAGGCAGATAACTTTGGGTTACCTACGGATACCACTGACGAGATACTCAGAAAACCGTCCTCAACCTCCACATCGGGAATCAATAGATCATAAGTCGAGTCATGACCAACCTCAGCAAAAATATCCAAATCGGAAACAGCTGTCGTTCCCTCAACTACAATACCAAACGATCGACTTCCAGATTGATCGTTAAAGATTTCGGCGAATTGAAGAAGCACATCGTAGGTTCCATTGGCTACAGGCACGTTGTATGAAAACGCACCAAATCGTTCGGTTTGATATAAAGGGTCATCCGATGTTCCAGAAATCGGATCCACTGTGGAGTAGGTCGATCCACCGCTGAAACTTTGATCGGCGTAATACTCTGTCCCATCAGTTGATGTGAGCGCGCCGCCACCACAATTTATGGCCTCTATTTCCGTCCTAGGTGTGTCATACCAAATCAATGAAGTCTCACCTGTTAACACATTCACGGACACGTCTAAATATTCAAATGAACGTGAATATAAGTAGCCATCTTTATTGGGTGCCCACAATGGCTTACCCAACGGCTTATCAAAAATTTCCATGTAGCTGGTATCCCAAATGTAACCGGCTCGATTATCACCAAATTGAGCGTATGGAAGTCCACTACCGTAATAAAAATAGGCCCCCTCTTCCGCGACCATCAAATAGACTGCAAGTGCGAAATCGACATTCCGCTCGGTCCAATCCAGTTGCCCCGCTAAATCACTCGGCTCAACATCCCCAGCAAATTGAGCATTTAAAATCGGACTTCCTCTAAAAAGAACCCTCTTTCCTTGGGCTAAATTATTGTTTCGATAGAAGCTAATTCGATCCACAATTTCATCGCCGGGAGCACCAAAATCATCGTTATAGGAACCTCCCAACGGTCGGTTCACCAACCAATCGTTTGGATTTAATTCCACACTATTACCGATTGTCAACGAAGTCGCAGGTAATACCGCGAACAACTCATCCATCATAGTAAACGCGTTTGGTCGAAGCGTGTCAAAAAACAACCCATCAACATCTGAAATACTGTCCAATTGCAACGCAGTGCTTACCCACCACTGTCTCATGCCTACGTTGTTATGTTGAAGCTTCATACGGAAATCCGTGAGCAACACAGGCTCGTCCCGAGACCATGCTTCCCAATTAGCGTAAAAGTCGATTCCCGCTTCATACCCCGGCCAGTAGTAGAATGAATTCCAGTAGGCATAATTCACGATGTTAGGGTTCGCGGCTTTTAATCGTGCTGCAAGATCTGCTAGGCCCGCCTCAGTATAAGGTAAATCCTGCTGGTTACTTTTCTCAAGCACCGTGATCTGGTAGTGATTTGCCACCCGAGTGACCGAAGCATCGTCCATACGTCGATTACTTCTAAAAATATTCCAGCGTGGAATCGTATCCCATGAAAACTCAGGCTCAGCAGCTTGGGCCGTCACATCGGAATGGATTGTAAACACACCAACAAACGATGTGGTAAGTGCGACAGTTGTTTTAATCGCTGTGCGAACTGTTTTTTGCAGCACAGTGTGGAAGCGAGTCAATTCGCTAGGGCTAAAGGTAGGCATGGTTCTGGGCTCCTGGGGTAGAGGATCATGCGCGTATTCGCATGAAAGCGTCAGCAATCATCCAATTTCCTAATTACGTAATCAATTGGACGATATACAAACAATTGAACTACATCATTTGTTAATAGTAACAAATAGCAAGCCCATCTTGCCAAAATATTCTATTTAAAAAACGAGATTTGAGTTTAGACAAAATTGCGCCCTACATAGTGCTGCAATGAAGAGGACTAGGGGTAGTGGCTACACATGAGCTGTAAAAAACCTCATTACAGCACCTTGTCATTTACGGAAGTTTCACATAGAAAGTAGCCTACTTACACTTCGTTTTACAGACTTCTGCGGCCAGCCTCCCTCTACTAAGAAACTACCGATTGGCCCTGAAAACGTTCATGCAATAGGAACTCACTGATGAAAAACACCAAGCAACTAGTGATTTCAAACGACTTGGACTTAAGGCGACTCATCATGCCAGTTAATTTGTCCGATTTGAGTCTTTAAGTCGACCCGCACGGTCGCATGTTCAAATCGACGACTAAACTGCATGCCCGTTTGCACTGCAGCCTCTAAAGGGGCCCCGAGTGGCTGGTCATACTCAGAAAGATGATGCAACGGAAGGCACTCACGGCGATAGCCAAATCCGTAATTAAAATAACAATTTTCTTCAGCCGCGATTAAAAAGAGTGACAGTGGAAACAACAGTTCCTCTTTCAAGATCGATTTCTTGGTTTCGTTTGACATACGCTTAAAGTGTGGATCTAAGAACGTAGCCGATTGAGGCCATGCTTTTACCAAAACAAGTTTACCTTGGGCAGCAGCTGCGCGTATTAGCTCAATGTCCAAAAGCACGTGCTCTACACGCAATTCGCCCGATGGCCTGCGAGCAGAATGAATAAGAAAGTGCTCCATACAAGCACCATCAGCCTCCTTTAGGTATACAGCGCCGCCATGCGACCACATGCCTGGCCGCAAGTCGCCTCGAATACCATTGTAAACCAAGAGCTTGCCCTCCCCCATTTTCTGCTGAGTCAACGCAAGCATCGTATGCATTCCAGCAACAGCATCTTCAAAGTCTCCAGGTCGCATCTTCGCCTCATAGACATTGCGCCGGTTCAACTCAACTTTTGCCACCGCGTCCGCGAAAATTCCATCTAAGTAAGGACTACGGACGGCTTTAGCAGCATGCTCTGACCACCAATCCCGCAGACCTGGATCTGCAACATTATAGCGCAGAACGTCGCCGCGAACAGTAACCGGCTCTCCATGCTTATCGGTCATCATCCAGCTTGGTTTTGCTTCAAACTCACGAAATGCCGAATAATGATCGTTCGCCAAGGTCGAATTCCAATAGTAAAGCAGCCTAATAGTTGGGTTGATCTCTTTGATTTGCTTAGCCGATCGCAAGATCTGAGACTCTGCCTGCTGACGATTTTCAATGTGCCCTCGTGGTAACCAAAACAAGGTGGCGATGGGATAGTTCATCGCGATGTAATTGGCCTCTTTATTAGTGATCGAATCACCCTCGAAAGATAAAAAGCCCCAGCGCGGAATGGTCTGCCATGAAAAATCAGGAAAATGAGGCTTCGATTCTACTGCATGTAGCTGTTTACAATGACTCAAGACGAGTAAAAGTATCACCACCAATCTGATACACTGAAGTTCCTGCACTAGTAATCACTAAGATCCTCTAAGAGAAAGAGTTCAAGCTTCGTCTTCATTGTGCATCATCGCTCAACGCATTCAATGTTTTGAAAAAAAGACTTTAAGGCCCTAAAGTCGCCAGAAATTGATACTATTAACATATACGTTGACTTCAGACTCGAAAATGCGTTCTATAACATACTTATTTGTTAAATCCAATGCATTACCCTACCAAAATTCAAACATCGTTCGCCTTAGTTTCCCTAGCAGTAACATCGTCATTAAGTGGAAAAGCAATCCAATGGAATGGAGGCAGCACTGGGGGCGAGTGGGCAGCACCTGAAAACTGGCTAGGAGGCGTAGTGCCAGGCACGAACTCAATCGACAACTCTCAGTTGATTTCTAAAAACGATTATGCAACGGTGAAAGATGACCTATCTGCAAATAGACTTTTTGACGTTCAAATTAGAAACGGTGGACGCCTAGATATCGACGCAGATTTTGGCAGCATTCGCACGTTTCGAATTGGCGCAGACGGCCAGACCTCGGACAGCTCCATAGTGAACCATACAACGGGACTGGTCCGCGTTCGCGATGAATTCATAATAGGTCATACACAAGGGATATCCGCACCAGGAAATGGTAAAGGCCAAGGAATCTACACGATGAGTGGCGGAACGATACGCTTGATTGGTGGCCTTTCCGAAATGGTTACCATTTACAACAACGGTGTTTTTGCAATCATAGGTCAAAAGGGTATAATTAGCTTCGACATTCGGGACAACACCGAGTTGCGCCTAAAGGATGCAGCTACACTATCCTATGAGCTTGGAACCAATGGCGTCACTCCAATTGACTTATCAGGAGCACTCACTATTAGCGAAAGCGCCCAGCTATCCATAGATGCCAGTGCTTACGAAGGGGGTGAAGCCAACATTCCACTGATCAATTACAAGGCGCTTGTAGGTGCGTTCGAGTCGGCCAACGTCACAATTAAAAATTTGGATGAAGCGCTTTCTGCAGAAATCACCTACGACGATGAGAGCGTTAAGCTTGCAGTCATCCCTGAACCCAGCGCTTATGCATTACTCTTAGGAACTGCAATCATCCTACTCAATTGCAGCCGCCGAGCAAAGAATGTTTAAAAGCAATTGATTCTAGATTTCATTTACTAGAGGCCTCTGCATTCATTGCTTGGCGCCGCTTTGTTTATTTTTTTAGATTCGCGGCAATGCCGGCACAACCTATAATTCAGCACGAATAAAATTGAGGCCTTGTCCCTGCTTATTAATTCGAACCATGTCTAACAATGACGTGTTCAGAACGTTGTTAAATGTATACCTCAAGCCCTTCTACGCTCGGGAATCGACAGGGCTAGCTATCTTGCGGTCGAGCCGCCTAAAGAGAAACCACTACTTGACACCTGTCGAGTTACTAAATGTCGACTAGGCAGATAAACCTGAGCAGTGGGTTCAAGTGGGCGCTGGCTACTCACTTAGAAATCTCGTATCGGTGTAGAGTATATCTTGGCCACCCTAGGCTTTGGCATGGGCAACACAAATGCGACGTAGCGATACTTAGGTTGGTGGTGCCACGTTTGGCGCAGTAACCAACGGCGCGTCTCTATCGTGTTTCTAATTGAATCTAACTCTACAAGGTAATCTCCTTTATCTGAAATTGGATCTGAAATCAGAGCAGTGGTTTCTGGCTTGAGTATCAATTTTTTCTCTCCAACCATTCCAAAAACAGACACTTCTGAAAAATTAAAAAAGAGTATTTCACCTTGCCCAAATACGTCATCGCTGGCGTCGATGGCGTTTAACCGTATCGGGAATGTTTTGTTATTTAAGTCCTCAGAAACCAGTATTAATACCTTCTTCCATTCTTTGGGAATCTTCAATTGCGGCGCTGATTCAGGGACTGATTCATCAGTCAAGAGTTCACGTGGCAAAAACTTCAAGACGGCATCCCCCGCAGGAATATCAAATGAATCTGAAAAGTGATAACGACTTAACTCCACTTCCTGCGAAGTTGTTTGATTCTGATACACAAAAGCAGTCTTTGGCGCGTTTTTGGGAGCACCATAATACAAGATACGAGCCACCCGATCCGCAGAAACCGAGGATGCAGTGATGACAAATACGCCTATTGAAAAGGCTCTTAAAATGACGGCTGTGATATTCAAAATAAAATTAAAGCTTAATTAAACTTCATCCTCTGACAACCAGCGGAATGAAACGATGACAAAGCGTCGACCGAAACGCTCATTGACTTCGGATGCAAGCGTTGACTTGCCAGGCAACACGGTTGCTTCGTCATTGAATGCCTCAACGTAGTCTGCCTTTCGCTGTAGAACAGCTTCGCACCACGCACCAGAATTCTTTTTTCCAGTTATCGGGTCTCTACTTTCACCATAGGCTCTAACCACAAAAGTATCGTCGCGTGCACTTAACACTGGCGCAATGGGCTTAAGAATGTCCGCCTGACGCACCCAGCCTGGGAATCCGTAAACCAGATTACCTTGTGCAGCTTCTTGAAATGGGTAGCTCACACCAGAAGGAATTACAACATCTTGGTTGAACGAGTTCTGCAATCCACTGAAAGGATTATCCGAGGTCCCCTTGGAGGCTAACTCGTTCAAGGCCGCCTCGATGACCCCATATTTAGCGAGCGAAACATCCGTGGTCAGTCTTCGATTGATAAACTCAGATAATGAAAGGAAGGGGCCACGTTCCCTAATTTGAGCAACGATCTCAGTCGCTAGAGCATTGATCTGACCGTCACTCAAACGCGAATGAGTGCCAAGAGCACTGATATCTGGATCTAGGGGTTGTGCCACTGGGTCACCTGCAAACGACGTGCGGCTCACCGGATTGCCCGATCCACTCTCCAAGGCAACACTCCAACTGTCACTAGTGAGATCAATTGAAGTAAATGGGACACTATCAGCACGTGCATGTTGTAGTAAGGCAGTCCATGCCTCTACTGAAGTGGAATTGATGTTAAACATGCCCTCAACTTCCAACTTTGAAGCGACGCTGTGCCATGCAGTCTTATCGTCGTCCAAGTCCTTCGCAGCGCTTGCCGCGTTTGCTGATGTTAGCTCTTCAACTGGCAGGTAAGCTGCGTTCGGCAGTTCTTCTTTTCCTGATACAAAGTCTTCGTAAACTTTTCTGAGTGTGCGCATCTCTGAACTTTGGAATGGATTCGTTTCAGGAGCAATTGATGAGACAAACCAGTCATCAAAAAGTAGATGGTTAGAGAGGTAACTATGGTCCAAAGAGACTTCTACTGAATCTGCAGCGGCACCATTAATGGCTACAGCGTTGGGCCTGACTAAATAGCTAGCCAAACTGTTTCCGATCGGATTCGCGGTGTATGGCGGGCGCGGATTATTCGCGTTGATGTCAAAATGTTGCAGTTCACCGATAGATCTAAGTGGCTTGGTAGGCAACTCTGCCACAATAAGCCGCGTCAACCCATCTGCTGCACGAAAACTCGTGCCAATCAGACTGGAGTTTGCGTCACCAAACTGCGGCAACATGTCGACATCTCCGCTGTTACTTGGTGTCTCAAAAACCCAATCCAGAGGAAAAGCCTCAGGGTTTTGAAGTGCGGCTCCGTCCGTGGTTCGGTTACTGGCAAAGCTAATGATAGGTTTCGCTTGCGCATATCCCATACTGTCAGTGGATCGATCCGATGGGGTTCTCAATTGCATAATCGCGACTAAAAAAGGCTCAGGACTGTTTTCTACTGAAGATAGGGTTTGATTCGTATTGGTGATGGTTAAATCGTCCCAGTAATCACTCAAAATGGTAGGATCGATGTCGCTTAGACTTCTTAAATACGTATTCTGATTCGTATTTTTCATTTCGAAAGCAACTTCCGTATTCCGATCTGTTTCGACAGTAAAGCTAAGACTCGTGCTCGGATCGCCGCTCCTACCGTAACCAGTAGTCGTCAACGGCCACTCAAAACCCCGCGTGGTGCGATAGCCCAGCTCAAACTGAGCACTTTTGCCAGATGCTAAACGGTCAGCACCTCGGTCTCGAATACTGTAAATACGCGACTCGCCTGGCTTCCAGATACGGTTGCCATCATCATTGACCACAAACCACAACTCTTTCCGGCCTCCGCCTACGAAAAAATCAGTGAGCGGCTTAAAATCGGTAGAAAGCGCCGAGCCGCCCACACTAAATTTAAAGCGGTAAGGCAAGAGCGTGCCTAAGTTGCCCTGAATCAGTCTATTATCCGTAGCACGCTCAATCGCTACGTTGTAAGGGTTCCAGAAAGTCAGCACCGGACTCGCCTTCAAATACGGAATCAGCTTAGAAGGATCATTCTCATCCTCCTTGGAAAAAAAAGAAAAAATCCAGTGAACACGAGCAAGCACCAACTGACGAGGGATCTCATCGCGGCGAAAAACATCCTCATCAATCCCGTTTGTGGTGCCAGGCATGACTACAATACCATTAGCCGATCCAGAGACTATGTCCTTATACTGATTCGCAAAATTCACGATCGAATTCCAACTCACCGAAGCGGCCCCCTTAGAGCTGTTCGCACCCGCTACTGAGGATGTGTCAAAAGAACTTTCTATAGCCCAAGGATAAATCAATGCACCAGCGTCAGCGGGGTCTTCACCACCCTTTCTAGCTTCAGTTTGCACGCCAGGCTCTAGCGTAAACAATGGCAGTCCATTCAGTGGGCTGAAATCACTTGCCGAAACATCCGTCCACTGCTCGCTCAAAAGAGATAAATCGCGGCGCCAACCGCCTGTAGCCGTGTTGGTCAAGAGGCCACGTGAATAAGTGGTGAGATCGTGAAAATACTCTTGAGCGACGGATAATGCATTCGCTGCTCGATTGGATACCAGATTTAAATTTGTCCGAGTCGATGCTTTGTCTAAGTCGCTAGGATTACTGATATCAAATACGTTCACCTCTGGGCGTGTTGAACTGGACAGACGCTCCGTCCAATCAAGAACCCCTGTAGCGGCAGGTGAGTCGCGAAGTAATGATTTTGTGTTTTCACCGCTTACCCACCAAGCATAGGATAAACTACCGTCAGCCAACGTAGTCGGTTCCAAGTGGACTTCATTTTCTCTAGCATATGCAGCATCGTCTACGCCCACACTCGCCTTGCCAAGTAATGGCACTGTCCGACCCGCCACTTCATTGATGTTGGGAGGTGAATTCGCACTTAAACTACCCACTGGCGTAATCGAGTCATCGTAAGCGGTCGACACCAGCCAAGATAAAAAACGCCCGGCTCCAGAGGAGCCCACATCGATTTCTTGATCTCCAGTGCTCAACTTGGACCCATAGTCTGGGGCAATGGGAAAACCACTTGCCTTATGATCACGCCCTTCCCAAGAACGCCAGACACCGGTCACTTGCCTTGCACCATTCACCCCGTCAACAGCCTCAGCAGGCGCCGTTACCCGTTGATCCAAGCCTGCAGTCTCTTGTAGTTTACCAATAGCGACGTTTAAACTAAGCAGTGCAGCTTGCTCGGCTTCGAGCTGGTCCATCTGAATCGAAGACCCTTGGGTTTCCACCTGAACAAGCGTAGTGATTGAGAGTAAGAGCAACAGGACAAAGGCCATGAGGCTGAGTGCGATAACGACCGCAAAACCTTGGCGTGATGATTCGATGCATCGGGGCGTAGAAGCTGAAAATTTCATCTGCTCGGGGGTGATTAAATGGGGGTCAAAATTTCGAAACGAACTGAGCGCTTTATATGCGGTAAACTATAGATCAATAACGAATGCAGTCAATGGCTACAAAGATGAATGATCCGAACACACTCGTAAAAATATCGATAGATTACTAGACAATAGCTTCGAGTATAAATCAATGTTTATATTAACATTTCTAGCTCATTGACTCAATTTTAACTCCAAATCGATCTGAATGAGTCCACCACCCTCATGATCTTGAAGTGTCAGATCGATGCTATAGTATTTGATCGCTTGGTCATTACTGAGGCTGTGAACATGAGGCGGACGATCCCCTTATATCTGCCAAAAAACAAGCATATCGTCACCGATTAGGCTACGGACATGCCCCCTTTCAGCACTACTGAATTGACCAATGATGATTACCAAAAACTTGATCATCCCACCTCAAACTTGAGCAATGCAGAGCTTTGGCATGATAGGCGCAGCGTGAGTCGCCTCGAACGCTCGACCTTAAGCGACGCCGCGCTAGGAGATTGTCTCGAAATAAAAAAACTACAATCACACGACTCAAACCAATCAAAAGCTCACGCTTTCGGCTAGATATGCTGATTTGGTAGCCGATCCGAGGCGACGCCGACAACCCTCATCGGTAGCGATTTGGTCATTTATGAAATAGTCTCCGAGCGCGGGCCCCACGTATTCCACTGAATGGTCCCCTCAATATTGACTGAACGCCGAAAAGATAGTGCCCTTCGACAGCCCAGAATGACACTGATACCAGCTAGTAAAAAGGGTATAGTGTAGCACCATTCCGATAGGCTTAGGAGCTCTCACAGGCACGCCTCGCATGGCATTAGGTAAAGGGGGACGGAGATTCTTGTCCGTCTGGTTTGGGCTAAACTCGTCCAGACAAGAACAGAAATGTCCTTGCTCCGTTGATCCTCGATTAAAAACAACCAATCGAGAAGTTTCGATCTCGGGCAATCGGGTAATACCCACCTTATACCAAATTCAATAAAGTTGGATCCTCATACTTTATTGAATTTGGCATTAATGACGGTAAAATTGGTCACGCATAAGGCTCTTCGCATGAATATTCATCCACACTCGCCGAACGTAAGACATAAAAAAAGCCGAGCACCTCTCGGCACTCGGCTTGATGAAATGTAAACTTACTGGATTTATTTGCGACGGCGAACCATCACCCATGACAGCGAGAGCAGACCTGCAAGCATTGCGTAAGCACTTGGCTCAGGAACAACGGTCAGCAACCCGGTAGCCTGAGAGAATTCGTAGTCGGCTCCGTTTTCAGTGATCGACCAGATACCGCTATTGTTGGTAAAACTGCCCAGAGTGCTGAAGGCTTGGAACGTGCCACCAAAGGTCTCGGTCAGCGACGCAATGTTCAAGACATTCCAAGAATTGCCAATTGTGGTGCCTGCGCTAGTGAGATCAAAGCGGAAATCACCGTCAAGATTGATAACTCCTGCACCGCTGACCTGATTGTTCACGCCCGTGGCCCCAATCGAAAAGCTAAGTTCGGCGTTGTCCAAGAGGTTCAGCGTGCCAGCAGAGATAACAGTGTTACCAATGTAGGTGTTCGCACCCGCGAAAACCAAGGTGCCTGTGCCTGATTTTGTAAGTGTTTGGCCCGCTCCGCCCTCAATACGCGAATTGCTACTCCCCAAAGTGAGAGTGCCAGAGCCGTCATGGATAACATCAAGCGAACTCGCCATGATGATATCGGAAGCCGAACCTGTATTGCCTTCGATAACGTAGTTTCCAGTGGCCGTCGAATTGACCTTCAACGTCGCATTGCCCGAATCAGCGCTGAAAGTTAGATCTCGAGCAACTGTGCCGCCACTGAAAGAATTCGCGAGGTGAAGAGCGTGATTGAAAGCTCCATTATCAAAAGTGATAGATCTGACTGTGTAGGAAACAGCTCCCGAAGCGGCGTTTCCTCCGAGCGCGGGATTGGTAGTCCCGTTGGTCAGCACCACATCGGTGGTGTTGCCGGAAACGATTGCAACGTCCCAGTAGTCGGTATTAACTGCCCACCGGCCATTGTTTGCAGTTGGAACCCACGTGTGGGTGGCTGCCTGAGCTTGAACGGTCAGCACCATTAGCGAGGCGGCAGCGAAGAATTGCGATGTATATTTAGTCATAATGTTATTCTTTGAGGTATTATAGGTTGGATTTAATGTTACTATTAACGTAGTTACACTCTACATCATAATGCAAGCAAAAACTTATCTTCAGCATATTAACATTTACTGACCGCTTTGACTTTGAAATTTGCTTGCGGACTATTTTACACATTTCACTCACAATCCAGCAGGGCAGTGCTGCCACGACTTACCGCAGGAAATGCAGAGCCTGCTATAGCCTAAGAAGGCATTATTCTACGGCATTGAGAATAGACACCCCATTCACATAAATGATAGTAGTATCATTCTCGCATCGACAAAACCATTATAAATATGAGAATAATACGGTGAAAGTTCACATCGAGACTCCACGAAATACCCCAGACGAGCACCACAACTGCCTCTCTTTTACAATCTTTTTAGACTCCATCCTCAATTCCCTGCCATTATGCTCCGCACTATAATAAGCTTTTGCCTACTTTTACTCTCGGCGACGAGTCCACTCTTCTCGGCGACTTCAAGCGCCAACGATGAACACATGAATGTGTTGTATAAAACAACGCCTCAAGCGGAGCTACATCTCGACCTTTACTACCCTGAAGCAAAACCTAAGGCATCAGGCTATCCTTTAGTCATCTACACTCACGGCGGTGGCTGGGCGGCTGGCAGCAAGGAAAAAGCGAAAGTCGGACTAATGGGGCGAGTCGTTGAACAATTAAACAAAGAGGGATTTTGTGTGGCCGCCGTTCAATATCGGCTGTGCACCAAAGAGAAGGATACGACGATGCGTGACTGCGTGATCGATGCCAAAGATGCGATTCGATTTCTTTCAAAACATCAGACGTCCTACCAAATTGACCCAAGCCAAGTGTATGCATGGGGAGATTCTGCGGGTGGTCAAATGGCGCAAATTCTACTACTTTCGTCGCCAGACGACCTGCACGGAGATCCAGACTTAGCGGGTTACCGCTACACAATGATTGCGGGTGTGTCGTGGTATGGTCCCACCGACTTTGAGGACGAGCAATTATTCAACCACAATGATCGTGAAAATTTCCGAGACCGTTTTGGATCACGCATCTTGCCGCCGAACTCGAAGCCCAAAGATAAGCAAAGACTCTACCGTGAAATGAGCCCGGTCACATATTTGAACTCAAAAAGTCCCCCACTGCTGATCATACAAGGAGATGGCGACACTACGATCCCCGTAAAGCACGCCTACCGGATTCAAGAGGTCGCGGCAGGTGTCAACGCCCCTGTTGAGGTGGTCATTGTTAAAAATGCAGGACACAACTGGCGCAAGGCCGACGGAGTTACTGAGATTGAGCCCGGCTTCAATGCAATTGTCAGTAAAACGGTAGCTTTCATCGTCGAACAGCGTTAAAGCCGTATACAAGAATCGAGCACAGAAAGTATCCCCTCTCCTCCTACAACTGGTCCTTACACAATGAGCTCTACTTGTCGATTTAGGTTTAGAATATGTAGAATCTAGCTAACTCCACTTCGAACCTTCGACTAGCTCAAGATTTACAACAGGCTGAGGATCTCTGCTAGGATCGTCCCGAATGGCATCGCCATCAGACTAAATTCCAGTGATCGTATTGTAACGATTCCGATGAAATTTGTAGGGCCCTCGCTCGGGACCTGACTCAAAAATAGAAAACTACAGTGAATCTACAATTAAAGCTGACAAAAAGCTGATGCTTTCGGCTACAAATTTAAGGCCTGTAGCCAAACCGAGGCGACGTCGACACCCCATATCGGTAAGGATTTGGTCATTTTAACCCAAACGATGCAAAGGCGTTTCCCGAACAAGATTTTAGCTTCCGTAATGACTGGTCAATCAGGCACATTTCTAATGAATCGCATTAGAAATGGGCTCACCCGACGGGTGTCCGTGAGACGCTTAGGCGACAAGCGCACATCGCTGCCTGTTAGCCCTGCAGTCACGTATGCTCATACGCTCCCTTGCGCTTCAGTTGCGGAGCACACTTCGCATCCTAATGCATAATCTGGGTTTAAAGACGACCTCTTCGCGGAGGCCCTGCAACGCGCTTTATCGCTCGGAGTCATTACGATCATTCGAAATCCCTAAAGACAATCCAAGGACCGCATCCGCTAATCGACCGACAAGGCATTGGTTGAATACAAATTCTTTCGCTTCTTCAGTCGCATCTCCATCATCTCGGGGTAGCTGACTAGGAAGTTATTCTCATCCATTAAATTGATGACATAGTGCGTCGCACCCTCTGGTAATTCGGCGATCACCTGATTACCGCCACCTAAAGTTGCAGGCAGTTGAAACCACTCTTCATAGCGTTCGCCACCGTTCAAGGTGTAGATCAGATCGGCACGTTCCACCAGCGCGCCGTTCGTTTTGTAAACAAACGTCACCACACTATCATCACGCTCATGCGAAACTACGGTCGGCACTTCATCTTTGTGCGGCAATGGCCCTTTGAATGCGGCATTGTAGTGCGGATACCTCGCATCCATTTCAGTTAATAGCTCGGACAAACGCGCATCCATCGACTCAACTCTTTGGGGGAATTCAGCTGCGAGGTTATGCGCTTCTTCGATATCAACCCGCTGCATCTCACCGTCAGTGGAATCATAGAGACGATACAATTCATAGCGATCTGGCGATTGCTGATTGTTCACGTAGTCGTAATTACGAATGAGTTTCCAATCCCCGATCCGCAAGGTGCTTTCGAGCGCGATACTATTTGGAAAATGCCAAAGCATTGTATCGCGAATGGCACCCGCGTCGGTTTTAACGAGGCTCGCATCGGTGGGATCCTGCAACAAGAGTTGAGTAAGATCCACCCCATCCAAGATACGGCCTTCGGGCTTATCAATACCTGCCAAGGTCAAAATCGTAGGATAGAAATCCAAGCCATTGACCATAACATCAGATTCAACACCTGCAGGTATTTGTGGGCCACGTAGGATGAGCGGAACTCGCGTGCCGCCCTCCATCGCCGAAATCTTACCGCGATCGAGTGGATAATTGTCCGTAATGTTCTGATTCGGGACACGTTCCATGCCTCCATTGTCGGAGGTAACAATAATGTAGGTATTTTCGCTCAACTTATGCCCCGGCCAGCGCGGGTCATCGGTCGCCTCTAAATACTCGAAGAGTCGCCCCATGTGATAGTCGAGCTCTTCCACCATCGCTAGGTAAAATGGGTTCGTCTGCCCTTCTCCATGCCACTCTTCTGGATGCTCAGGAAGCTGAACCCCGAGCTTAGCCACGTATTTATCCAAGAGCTGCTTGCTGCGTGTATGGATTGGCGTATGCACCAGCCAAGTCGCATAATAGAGGAAAAAAGGCTGATCTGAATGGCCACGAATAAACTCCATCGCATCCTCACTATTCTGGTGATACGGAAAGCCATTTTCATCCAGTCTGTAGGGATCGTTTGCCGCGTCAGTGGCAAATCCAGTCATACGATCTGGCTGCATACGACGGGTGGCGCCTAGATTGCTACGCGTCCAGTCAAAACCTTGATCTTCTGGTTGCGGATAGGCGTGGTGATCGATTGCCATGTGCCACTTACCGCAATGCCCGGTCGCGTAGCCATGCTCCCGCAAAACTTTAGGTAGGGTCACTTCGTCGACTTCCATCCGTCCTTTGTAATAAGGAGGCATCATGCGGTGCTGCGCTTTGTTATAAGGAGATGGCGGCGAGCCGCCAATCACATGGGTCCGATTGTTTCGCGCAGGATGCTCACCTGTCATGATCGCTACACGAGTTGGCGAACAAGTTGGAGCCGGAGAATAGGCCTGCCAAAACAACACCCCCTGCTTGGCTAAATTATCAATATTCGGCGTCTCTACCGGTGAAGGCTCATCGAGATCGTAGCACTTCACGTCTTGCCAGCCGAGGTCATCTGCAAGAATCAAAATAACATTTGGCTGCAATGGACGAGTTACCTCTGCCGCAGTGCCAGTATGGAGACCCGCTGTAGATACTAAAAATAAGCTAAGAAATAAACGTATCATCAAAACTGGGGTTAATAATAAGCAGTAAAATCAAGAGCGGACTTAAGCAATGGAACACCATCGGGACGTTGGATAGAGTCTTCTCCGCGAAGCATACCGTGCTTCACTAGAAATTGATCCTGTAATTTCAGAGACCAGTAAAAATAGGGATTCAAAGGATTACGGCCGTTACAAAACCCGTGCGTTCCCTCGTGGCCTATATAGAGCTCCGAATCGTTGCCGTGCGCCTTTAATTTGTCGTGAAACGCTTTAATTCCCTCTACTGGGATCGCCTGATCCTTCCCGCCGATAAACGTAATCATAGGCGGCAAGCCCTTAGTGATAGAGTTCGGCGGTGTCAGCTCGGGGCTACAACCCGTTTCCCAATACGGATTATATAGTATGACGGCATTCGGTATTGAAACAATTGATACATCATCTGCCGCATCATCAGTAAACGAAGATCGAAGCATGGCTGCCGATGCCGCCATCTGTCCCCCTGCCGAACCTCCAGCAGCAACGATACGATCTGCATCGACTTTCAATTCAACAGCATTAGCTCGCAAGTAGCGTATTGCTGACTTCGCGTCTTTCACACACTCCAAGGGCACTTCGACCTGATCGCGCTCCCTGAGCCGATAATCAACTGAGACAGCAATCATTCCACGGCTGGCCCAATAAGCGCAATCAGGATAGTGCATGTCGGGCGTGCCGACACGCCACGAACCGCCATGAAAGACAACAAAGGTCGGAAAACTCTGCACAGAAAGTTCATAGCCTTCTGGTAAAAACACTGAGAGTTTTAGTTCATGGTGATCGACGGTCTTATAGGTCCAAAAGGTATCAGGACTTGCTTTCGCTGCGATCCAACCGCTAGACAGAAAATATACACTGAAAATAAAAGCTAGATACAGTTTAGGCATCAGCAGATTTCGCCTATTGGTTTTTAATGTGAAGCATAAAGACCCGCTCCTCAGTTTTATCTGTTAGCTCCAGTGCCAGCACTGCAGTCCAGGTTTGAGTGTTTATATCGTAATGATACTGTGGTCCTGCTTCAACGGAGATACGCTCACCAAGCGGATAGTTCTTAGCGCCCAGCCTCTCTACAATTTCAAATGTCGTAGGTGAGGGTAATCCAGTAAGTAGGACCGTGGCTAGACCACCACTACCGGAAACTGAAAAAGTTGAATCGGAAAGTGCATCATAATCGATCGTAGCAGGAAAGAGTTTGCGGACGCCATTGATCTGCACCGCAACATTTGCAGCTTCATGCGCCGTCAGCTCCCAACTGTCAGAGTGCTTTGCTAGACGCGCCTTGAGCGCTTGATCGGGCCCATAGTAATCCTTCGCAGCAAATGGAAAAATCACCAACTCGACCGTAAACTCGATACGGTCGCCTTTGTTAAGATGAGTGACTTCTGGGGACAATGTAATGTCTGCGTTTAATGTGGATTTAGTGCGTCCTGCGACCACCCAAGGTTCAGTGTATGTCTTGCAGCCAATCTTAGCTTCGAACTGCCTTAAAATGATCCCTCGCACCGCACTACCACCTTCAGAACTTTCGTTGGGATTATCAAAAAGACTGACCCAAGGATCGGACCCCGCCAGCGCAACGGGCTCGGACACATGTCCCCATTTTGCAGCTTCAGGCTTCGAAACCTTGGTAAGCTGCTCACCAGAACCCCAGCCAATTTTTCGTGACCGCATCGAATTGTAATAATCACTCCCCAATTGAAAGAGTGCTAACTCTTGAAAATCAAAGTCTTCTAATGCGTCCAAGCGCACCTTGAAATAAGAGCGGTTGATCGAATCACTGCGTGGGAGGAAGGTGTCTATCGTGAGGCGCAATTGTTCCGATGCCGAGCGCTCGGTCACTCGAAAGTGAGAGAGATTCGGCCCGATCAAGTCATACTCCTGAACCGCTCCTTGCCAGACCACCAGTTTCCCTTCGCTATCGACCACTTTGGCGATATCGGCACCACCGACGTTATTGGTCCAATCATAGGTATCGCCTCGCTTCCCCTTCACCAGAAAAGGGCGCACATCCGTAATAAATGCACGACGCATGGTTCTACCAGCTTGCACACAGAGTGTTTCACCCCACGAGCCAAGCGCCATCTGCGTCCAAAATCCATTATACCCCCAACCGACGAGGCTTAATTGCGCGACCGAAGAAGCAGGTAAGCCATGCCACTGCGCGTGGGCGATTATGTAATCTAAGTCTACCTTTGAGTGCGGAGCGAGTGTCATACGCGTGCTCACATGGATCCAAGATCCTTCATAAGGAAAAGGACGACCTTTCTTAACGTGCCAGTTCTTACTGTTTTGCAGGGGCAAACCAGTTTGGACTCCATCGGCATCATACATCAAAGGCACATAGCCAGATATAGGATGATAGTCATGCAATAAACGCAGCCTTAAATCATAAGGTTCATCAGATGCATTTTCAAAGCTCAGGTCATAGTTTGACTGACGGTCTAAATACTCGGGATTGAACGCAACGCCCTTACGGTCTCGCCACACTTGCCGTGGGATCGAAACTTCCCACGCGCCACTTTGATTCGAATACTTCGCACTAGGGGCTTTGCGCGCGTGTTCATCCGTGGTAGTTGCCTGAACACGAATTGAATTACCGTGCAAGGCTTGATCGGTCGCTTGCTCAGAAAAATTGAGGGACAGTTCTACGACCGGACTCTTCTTATATACAAACCCTGCATTGGGTAATTGCTCGCTCTTCAATTCCATCCGTAGTTCTGGCGCTTTACCAGACTCGGGCTCCACAAACCACTGTAAATGGCAACGATCTCCCCACGCTCTGATTTCAAACCATGACTTTGCGGGAAGGAGTTCCCCGTCAGCGTCCACTAAATCTAGATCATAAATGGCTACGTGCTGATACCAAGAACCACTCTCTACGATGTGAATCGGTGAGTAACTGTAGTCCTCTTTTAAACTGGGAATTGCACCGCCCACGGCTCGATAGATTTTACCATCGATTCTAGCAGCAAGATTCAACTGACTTATTGACCACTTGCTTCGCAACTGATCGTAATCGAGTAACTCAGCTTTAGCATCCGCAGTCTTTGAACGAGTTAGGTGCGAGAGTTCCATCATCCGCGGATTGAACAGCATCCCCCAACGACCGCTACGAAAGGCCAACTCTGCTGCATCCTCACGAAAGCCGCTTAGATGTTTATCGATCGGGTTGAAGGCTTGCATGGCTGGTGGCCCCTTCACCCATGTCATATGGAGAACGTCTGCCGAATCGGGCATTTCCCATGTCGAAGTTGGACGCGGCTCAATCGCGACAGTCGAACGAGTGCCTACCAGTTGACTCGCAAAGGCCAACACCAGTAGCAAGCACAGCTCCTTGTTAAAATAGCGACGCACAGACAGCATAATTTACTTCCTTAAAACCAGCTGATTACTACTTGCGCACCATTTACAGTGCAACGGCGTATCTGCCTTCAAATCAATTTCAGAGAGATGCCATGGCGTATCTGGTGCTTGATCAGAAACGTTTGCTTCAAACATAAATGACGTTGGCACTTTGACACAAATGGTTTGATCGCGAACCGACACAAAATCGACATCGACCTCAAACGGTTCCAATTGCCACTTCATATCAATGCGCACACCCGCACGTGTTTGCAAGCCCCTCACATGTCCCGAACTTAATTGCTGCGGTAATGCAGGTAGCAACTGGATGACGCCAGGGCGTGATTGAGCGATCATCTCATACACGGCAGAGGTCAGGCCCATGTTCGCGTCCACTTGAAAGGGTGTCGAATGACCGAAAAACCATCCCATTGTCATTCCACAACCACGGTAGTCGTTATGATAGGTGAAGAAGTTCTTACCGACGCAGGTCTGCATTAATATTTCCAAACATTCATATGCTTGCGCCCCATCACCCATTCTGGCGCGAATATTTGCCATATGGGCAAGTGACCAACCAGTCTGATCTTTCAAACCTACCGTGCCGCGCTTATCCACCGCAGTCTTAAACGAATGGAACAGCGTCGGATCACTATCTGCAGAAATTTCGAACCCTGGAAAGACTGGATAGATATGCGATAAATGGCGATGTTCGTAATTGTCTGAAAAACGATGGTCAATCCATTCGCGAATCGCACCATCCTCATTAACTTCATAATCAGGAAGCCCGTCCAGCATACACTCCCACCGCTCATGGCTTTCACCATACATGCCAAACTCCCGCGCGCTGAGTAATAAATTGCTGATCAGCTCACGTGCCACTGCCACGTCCATCGTCGCATTAACTGTAAGGCGTGCATAATGGGAGGTCGGTGACTCGATCTCACAAAATTCCTTTGGCCAATTCTCTGGTGAGGTCGATGGCGAGATCACCACTTTACCAGCAGCATCGTAAGTAAAGTAGTCTTCATAGAAGAGCGCCACCTCTCGCATAAACGGCAACAGTCGATCACGCAGATAAACCTTATCATTTGTGTATAGGTAATAGTCGTAAAACAGTTGGCACATCCACCCTGCACCCGATATCCAATTCGCAATCCATGAACCAGGGTGTGTTAACAAGCCGGTCTCAGGTGAGGTCAATGCAGGAATAAAAATACCACGACAGCCATAGAGCTTGTTCGCATTCTCACGATATTGCTCTAAGTTGGATTCATAAAAATTGAACACACCGAGCACTTTTTCGCTCATCCCCCCAGGTAGAGCCTGCCAATAGTTCATCTCCAGATTCTCATTGATCATGAAGAAGCAATCCCATGGCGGGGCATAATCACCATTCCAGATACCTTGTAAATTTGAAGGCACCGAAGTATGATTGGAACTCCCCACTAGCAAGTAACGACCGTATGCGGTCATCTTTTGCAACATGACAACCGGCATCGTTCCATTGTATGCCTTCTCAAGTAAAACCTCATTCGTAGTATGATTATCTTCACCATCTGAAAACTCCACATGACAGGCATCAAATTGTTGACGATGCTTGATCTCGTGACGTGCCAACAGAACGTCATAATCGGTATCGAGTCGGATAATTTCCTCCTTCAATCGACGAATTGCATTCTCACTTTCTTCATACACAAAGACCTTTGCGATGACTAATAGACGCTCCGAACCTCGAACCGTGATCGCTCCTAATGCTTCGCTGTGAACCCCCGCATCCTCCGAGGTTACCACACGCGCAACAATACCATACGTTGCATTGTCGTAATTAGGATCGGTATAGGTTCCAACGCCGTAGATCCACTCACCATCAGACTGTGATGTAAACTGAATCGGAGGCTGAAAGCGGTCTCCATTTTGACGTATTGCATCAAACAAGTCATGCAATTCCAAATTGATGCTCCACTCTTGATCAACCAAGCCACCTCCCAATTGCTCAACTACGATACAGTCATCCGCCCTAGAAACAAAGCTGCGACGGATCTGAACCGCATCCAACCACTCCCAGCGCGTTAAGGTCTCGCCTGCTGCCATGTCCAAATAGCGACGATAGTTTTTAAAGCGCCATTGTATCGTGCTTCTAAAGCACAGATCTCCAGCAGGATGATACACTGCGCAAACGCCTTCTCGGCCTTCGCTCTTTAGTGCGTCGTAGTAGAGTTCGTTCGCGGCAAGGTAGTCACCTTGGTCAATTAGCTGACGCGCTTTTGTCAACAAGTGACCAAGGTCTGGTAGCTCTGGACGCACACCTTCATACCACAAGCGCTCGTGATTGATTAATATACGCTCTTCACACAGTCGCCCGTAAGGCATGGCTCCCAAGCTTCCATTTCCTAATGGAAACCCATCACGCCACCAACCCGCAGGCTGTGTCATCTCCAAGAGCGACGTCCGCTCCTTCCATTCATTTGTATAGTTCGCTAAATTCATTCTTACTTAAAATAAAACATTGCTATCACTTGTCCGCTGACCCCGTTTTCGATACATCCAAGATATCTGGTTCATCGACATCATTCGCACAGTCCTTCTGAATGCGCTTGATCGTCCAAAAAATCCCCACACCTCCACAAATCACCAACAGCAGCCCTGTTCCTGGTAACCCTAGAAGCAATCGACCCACGCCGATTAAAATAGACACGACCGCAGCCAAGCCCAAGGCCCACGAAACTAAAGTGCGACCAATCGGCTCTTGTTCTACATAGGCCACCTCCATCTCGCGAATAACAGGGCGCCATCCAAACGCAAATGGGCGCGCTCGTGCAGCGAAGCGTTTCAATTGATCCATGTCCTCATGCTTTGTGCAGAGCGAACCCATCACTGTCGCCAAACCCACGGTAAATACCATCAAGAACATTCTGGCACCGACTAGATTTGGATCCTTGCTGAACGAAATTCCGTCCTCTAGACCTAAGACCGCCTGCGCAGGCGCATCAAATGCTTGGACAAAGACCAAAAGTATTGTCATGACCCAACCTACCAGCAAAGCAATCAGCTCCCCTTTGCCAGTCGTGCGCCACCAAAGCCAGCGCAAGACACCTGGCACCACACCCGCGGAGCCTAAGACATAAGCGAGAGTCAACAACTGCTGTATATTTTCAGCCTGTAGCGAAATGTATGCGCCCGTAACCGCCATAAAACAAGTCGCCAATCGAGCAATGAAAACGTAGTTTTTCTCGGTCGCATTCGGATTGAGAAAACGTCGATAAATATCGTTCACCAAATACGAAGAGCCCCAGTTAAACAGTGTGCTAATCGTGGAAATAAACGCAGCCAGCAATGCTGCAATCAACAGGCCACGAAGCCCAACAGGTAAGATCATTACAATCATCTGCGGATACGCTGCGCTCTGATCTGCCGATTCCACTTCAGGAATCAAAATCAATGAGCAGAGCGCCACTAGGATCCACGGCCAAGCCATTAAACAAAAATACACCACCGAATGAAGGAGTTGCGCATAACTCGCATTTTTAGAATCCTTACTCGCAAGCAAACGCTGCGCCTGGTAACCGCCACTGAGGCCGACCCCAATCCATAAAAATCCAAAATACCCGATCGCATTCCAGACCGACATTTCACCGACCCCACTACCGATTTGAGGGGCAACTTTTAACTCGTTACCACCCCAGTCTTCTAAAGCACGAACCTGCTCGACCATAGCGGCAAGCCCTCCGACTTCTTTAACCGATAAATAGGCCAACAAAATCGTGCCGCCAGTCGCTAAGATAAACTGTATAAAGTCGGTGTAAACCACGCCAAAAAGACCTGATAAGCCGCACATTAAAATCGCAACCGCAACGATTGCGATCGTGACCACTACTTGGGATTCAGGAGGGAGGCCAACCGCCTCACGACCGATCGTCTCCATGGCTTTTATCACCCACGCAGAGATTAAAGGACAGATCACTAAGGCCCCCCAAGCTCCTGACCATCCCCGTAAAGCCTTTGCAGGCGTGCCATCATAGCGAGCCTCCATGAACTCAATATCAGTGACGAACGCCATGCGACGCCACTTCCTGCCAAAATATACTACAGCCAATACCGACCCAATCATGGGTGCCCAAAATTGCCAAATATAGTGCACCCCATGCGTCCGCACCAGTGCACTCACCCACAAGGGAGTATCTGCCGCAAAGCTAGTAGCAATCATGGAGGTGCCACCGATATACCAGGGCAATGATCGCCCCGAAACGAAAAAGGAATCCATGTCCTCTCCCCCCTTCTTGGTAAAGTAAAGACCTACACCAATGAGGGTAAGTAAAATCGCAACGATGACGAGGTAGTCGATGATTTCTAATGAATACATAAGGGCAATCGCCCATGTTAATACTAACCAATGCGAATCGTCGAGAACTACTTTAGTCTTTTCTACAAAGTGAGCTGCCTCAATTTAGATGTCATCTCAAAGTAACTGAAAGAGAAATAAGGCAGCAAACGTCAGAGCCATTTATCCAATTTTTAATCTATTGAGGAAGCGCACCCATCTCCCTAAAACGCTCTTAAACAAGGAGCTACACTTTTAAGGCTACCAACTAAAGCCAGCCTTCACCTCGGTGTGATTATTGGGATAGAGTTACGTTCCTGTATGTGCCGGCTGACGAACCGATAGTAGACAAACGAAACCCGCTAGACACGAGCCAAGCTAAGAGTAAAGGCGAGTCGAGCCCACCTAAAAAACGCTATACAAATGGGCACGATGTGCCTTCGACAAAATTAGGCATATTTAGCAATGATTTCGCCTTTGGACGTCGCTTATACAGCCCCTTATCGATGCGCTGAAATAGCAGCTGCGCAGCATTTCGACCGATTGCATATGCATCCTGATCAAAACTTGAAATCGCCACACGAGGATCGCGTAAGTCCAAAGCGCCAAACCCGATAATTTTTACACGTTCAGGTATATCGAGACCTTGCAGCTTACAAGCGTGCCAAGCACTGATTGCGAGGCGGTCGGCAACACCAAAAACACCGTCGAATTTACCTTTGAGCTTTGCAATTGACTCATCCATCAAGTCCTCATTCGCAAGGAAGTTCGGAGCCACAATCTCTTCTACCAATTTAACTTTCAACTTTTTCAAACCATCTTTAAAGCCCCGTGCACGCTCCCGGCTAGTGCTGACAGCTTTACCTACAGAAACCAAAACCGGTTTCTTGCACCCATTCTTAACTAAAAGACGTGCAGCTTCCATGCCGCCCGCGTAGTCATCGGTTCCAACAAAATCAGCAACAAATTGATTCGTATTTCGATCCATCAATACCAAGGGTATCTTACGATCCACAATCTCTTTAAAATACACAGGGTTCGCATCTTCATTGACTGGCAAGAGCAAGATACCATCAATTCGGCACTCTAATAAGCGGTTAATGATCTTACTCTGCTCAGAGATCGCTTTCTCACCCAGGTTTCCATGCACCAAATCGACCGCCATGATCATATCTTTTTCATGAAAGAAATCGTATGCTCCCTCCATCATGCGAGGCGCCAGTGAATGGCCGATTGGCAAGACAACACTAATGATTCCGCTACGACCACTCTGCATCCCGCGGACCAGTCGATTTGCCTTGTAACCTACGCGGTTTGCAATCTCTCGAATCTTCTCCTCAGTGTGTGGGGACACATTCGACTGATTACTCAATACTCTGGAAACAGTCATCACAGAAACACCTGCCTCCTCAGCAATAAGCTTCATACTGACTGTTTTTCGGCTACTCATATTAACCTTTTCTGTATTTCCGTGAGAAATTTAACAAGATATTTCCTCATTTTTTATGGCAATAAGATTCATTTAAATTATGACCTCACCGTAATTGCTCGAAAGCATACGTGATTCGAGCCCAAGCCAAGCACGGATAGTTTTATAAATTTAAATCTCAGTCTTCGGTGTATACGTGCTTTTGCTTAATCTCACCCCAAGCAAATGACTGCACGTGACCATCAACAAAAACAGCGTTTCCTACCCCTCCATGCCGGGTGCTAAATGATGGATTACTAGCAGACGCGCCATACCGCGTAAAATCAGCATCTGTCAGAGCGGTTTCCGCACTACTGGGATTATAGACACCTCCAAACGCGAAATAGCCAAAGCCCCAGCCACTGGGATAACGCTGGCCAGCATCAGCCATCAAGATGGTTTCACTGGGCCGCTGCACCTTAATTGATTTAAAGGGTAGTCGCTTACTACCATCAGCCTTTGTTCTCGTATCAGGTATCAAGCGAGGATTCCACCCATAGGCGTGAGTTGTTTTAGAATTACCATCGACCTCGAGATAATGTTCCGCAGCAGGGCAATTGATCAGCTCTATGGCCTCATTAGAGCCTTCAACATGTATGTAAGGCCGTAGCTGCTCAAGCCAAGTCACTTGACCCCCACCGTCATCAGCCTCTCCAGTTAATGAGGGAAAATCCCCATTATTTTCAGCAGCATACATGTTTGCTGCGATCGCAATCTGACGAAGGTTACTCGCGCATTTAGTGGCATTGGCCCTTTCGCGAACGCGGCCAATAGCCGGAACAAGTATTGCGGCTAATATTGCAATCACAGCCACCACAATAAGTAGCTCGATCACACTGAATGCTTTTGTTTTAACAACTGATTTCATATATTGATTTTACTACTAAAAATTAAAAATAAACTGCAGACCCTAAACTCAACAAAACAAAATGTTGTAATAATTATTGTGATTTTCAATTACTAAAGACCATTCCGCTAAAATTAGTAAACAATGACTCTTCATACAACACGCCTGTGGCCACTCATCTTAAGCGGTCTAAATTTCAAGATAGGGGGAGCTCATCACAAGGCCATCAGATTCAATATTTATATATGCTGCGGTTGCTCCCGCTGGCAGCTTCACTGAAACCGCACATGCTGAATTTTTATTTTGAAATTCAGCAGGTGCTTCCAACCAAGTTCTTCCCGCAGTAAAGCCATCCCCTTGGGTCCAGACTAAAGTAGCACTCTGTATGGGCTTATCGGTCTTAAAACTAGCTTTTACAACACCGTCGACCAAGCGAATATTAAGATTTCGCCCCCAAGTATCATTCCCACTCACAACGCTACGCGCGAAGGCATATGCCTCCGGGCGCTTCCATGCTGCTGGATGACTGTGTTGCATATCTGGAATCAATGAAACTGCTGCAGGAGCCGACACCGCTCTGTAAGAGCTCTTCAGGGAATCCATTGGAAAATGCTGATCACCAGGCCAGGAAAGCCAAAGCGTAGGAAACAGGACTTGCTCCAGTCGCAGATTGGGCTCCCAGACTTCTTTATATATGGGGTTTCGACTCAAAGTGCGACCATACTGATTATCGGCTCTAGCCAACCCACCACATCCATATGTGGGAATTGCAAATGCGAAGCGGTCATCAATGCCAATCACCGTGCTAGCGATCACTCCTCCCCAAGAAATACCCATGATCCCGATTTGCTGAGGATCCACTTCGGGCACATCACGGAGAAAAGAATTAGCTAGAATCGAATTCGCAACCGCATGATACATCCATTGATCTTCAATCGCGCGATCGCTGTCGCCATAGATTCCATTGCGACTGGGCCCTGCCCACTGATGGCGCTCCCATGAACCTTGGCTGGCCTGCGCTTCAACAAAAACGTCTGTTTGCCCTTCCACTGCTATCGAAAATGCAATAAAACCCTGATCATTCCATTTCTGAACCCACTCTTTGTAAGCAGTGCCCCCTCCCCCATGCACCAAGATGATTCCTGGAGCAGGCTTCGTTAAATTTTCTGGTATGCCGAGCCACCCGAAAAATTTAGTCGGTTTGCCCTCATAAGTGAGGCCATCAATATAGATCGCCTGCATGTGCTCAGTATTTTCGTAAGACCCATCACGATACGCCATTGGGCGCTGAACCATATCACCCAAGGCTTCAACTTTAGCACGCATCACATCATAGCTACCAGAATGCTTGGAATCAAACGGCTCAACGGGCTGCTGGCTCAACCCAGTTAGCTCTGCGAGACTTAAGAAACCGTCACCATCTAAATCTTTAGTGTTAAAATGCATTTGGCGAAAAACCTTCTCTTCGGATAAATCGACTTTCCCATCGCCGTTACTATCGGCAAACAAATGAGACTCATTCACCACCTCGTCACGATCTAGAAAGCGATCATTGTTGTCATCCTTTTCAAAGAAGAACCGTTGCCACTCCGACCAGTTTTCCAAAGACGACACCAATCCATCCTGATCGGTATCGGTGCGATCAAAAAGCTGCTTCAAGCGATCTTCTCTGGATTGCGCAGCATAGGCAGTATCAGCAACTATTACTGCTACCAACCCAAAGATAAAGATAACACGAGTTTTCATAAAAATTGAAAATGACCTACTATCGATTCAACATTTCAGATAGAGTTAATTTCTCATCACCATCGGCGTCCATATTGATAAAGTGCTTTGTGCGAAATGCCTGCTCCTCAACCAAGTCGACAAATCCATCGTTGTTCGTATCAGCGACCTTCTGCGCCTTACCGGGCATTTCAGAAGAATCCAACTTTTGATCCTTATTTCTATCGCGTGAATTGAATATCATACTCCACAGCTCCCAATTTTCCTCCAAAGTAACCATACCATTTTTGTCCTGATCCATGCGCTTGAACAGCTGCACAAGACGAGCATCGTCAGCAAATAATGAAAGCGGGGTGATAAGGCTGCAGCTAACTATGGCGAGCAATAGAGTAGTCTTTTTTCTCATAATTGACAACGGGGACGTTTACATTTCAGAAGGCTCTAATTGCCCATCGTGATTCGCATCTCTTTGTCGAAATTGATTCTTAAAAAACAGCTGATACTCGGACTTCGTAAGCGATTGATCATCATTGGCGTCTGCATGTTTAAATGCTTGAGACTGAAATTCCGCTTCATCCAGAGTGCCATTTTTATCGAGATCTTTCTTTTCAAAGAACGGTTCAAATAAACCCACATATTCATCCATATCCACTGCCCCATTATTATCCGTATCCATGCGCTGGAACATTGAACTCGTAGCAGCTGAGGTCTTTGTATCCGCACCTTTACTAGTATTTGAGTCACGATCCGTTGTCGGCCCCTTCCATTTCTGCGCTTGACGAGATGCATTACGACTCACGTTCGGATCCCCCTCATCTCCACCACGAGCAATCAAAGTTGGAAAGGTCGAATCCCACCAATGATCGTAACCGGCTGCCATCGCAGAAACCTTCTCTGGATATGAACTTGATAAGTCATTTTCACAACCGGGGTCTTGCTTGACATTATAGAGCGCCCACTGCCCACGGGGAGTCACCCCCCAATGTGTTTGCGCAGTGCCATAAGCATATGTAGTTCGCGTTAAACCATTACGCACGGCACGCATGGTGGTGCATTGGCTTTGAAACTCTTCACAGGCTTCAGTGCCGCAGGATTCACTGCGAACCAAAAGAAAATCACCCTTATGAACCGAGACCATTGCATATTTGTGCGCTTCAGCTTGGCCACTAGGCCAACGCGCGACATGATGATAAAGCATACGCCCATCTTGCCATGGTGTCGTTTCAGCTCCTTCCAATAAGGAGACCAGCGAATACCCCTCCAAGTTGTCATTCAAGTCGCCTGGAATCGATACACCAGCAAGTTCGCACAATGTAGGCAATACATCTAAATGAGCAGTTAATTGGTTCACTTCGTGCGGTTGCCACTGGTTAGGCCATCGCCAAAAAGACATTGCCCGAGAGCCGCCCTCCCAAGCGGTGCATTTGCTGCCACGCATGTTTGCATTATAAACGTCGAGCCCCTCGGTGACGCCGTTGTCATTCATGAAAATCAGAATCGTATTTTCATCACGTCCAGTGCGTTCAAGAAAATCGAGTAACCGCCCCACATTGTAATCTACATTTTCAACCATTGCTAAATACGTCGCGTGGGTATCATTTAAACCTGCATCACGAAATGGCTTAATGAAAGACTCAGGAGCCGCTAACGGCGTATGCGGTGAGTAGGTAGCTAAATAACAGAAAAACGGACGGTCTGCACTTTCCTCAATAAAAGTCATCGCCTCATCGAAGAAAATATCCTCACGATAGCCTTCACGCTGGGTGCGCACCCCGTTACGAATAATTTCTGGATCAAAGTGTCTCCTAGGCCCACGAGGATTGGTGGAAGTCCAGTCAAAACCACGGTCCTCAGGTCGGTAGCCTTTAGAGCCCCCTAGGTGCCACTTACCAACAAATCCAGTATGATAGCCCACTTCCTTCAAAAGCTCTGGCAGGAAAACCATCTCTGCAGACGGCTTTTCACGAGGCGGAAGTGTATGCGTCACTCCACTTTGGAACTCGTGCATACCAGTCATTAGAGCGGTTCGTGTCGGTGAACATGAGGGACTCACATAAAAATTATCAAAACGCACACTCTCATCGTGCAAACGATTGGTATGCGGAGTCTTCAAATAGGGATGCCCGTGGCGTTCCAAGTCTCCGTAACCTTGATCATCGGTAAGAATAAAGATGATATTAGGCTGCTGACTGGCTAAGAGCGTGGAGCAACAAACGCTGAGCAGACACAAAATTAAAGGGCAAAAAGAGGTAGAAATTCGCATAATGATACTATTAACATTTGGTTTAGGAAGCGAGTCAAGCGTGGATTAAACTATAGTGCTTCGTTATTGCCCGAAGTTCCATGATTAAAAAAACAATCCATTGATTAAAATTGACACAAACACACATAAATAACGATGTTACTATTACCAATCCATTGAAGAGCCCCCCCCTGCCCCAACTACAATGCCCAATTCTAAGCCGTTCTATCCCCTCATATTGATGGTCACCTTAACTTTCGGCTCGCTACAAGTCCCCGCTGCTGAAGACACACTCGAACCCAAAAAAGAGGCTCCCAAAGAAGAAGTATCTGCAATCAAAAATACGGAAGCCACAAATTCAACACTCCCTGAACTTATCTTACCAGCAGGCGAAACCGAGAATGCCGGAACTGATGATGAGATTTTCGTGCTCGACCCTTTCACCGTCGTAGCGCCCACTGGTTATCAATCGACACACACCACATCAGCAAGTTTATTTGCCGAGGAGATTGGAAAGACCCCGGTTCAAATTTCGGTGCTCACGCCAGACTTCATGGAAGACATTGGCGCCAATGACATCAATGACGCACTACAGTATGCCACCAACGTGAAGACTAGCTTCGACGCGAGTGGAAACGCTCAAGCATATACGGTTCGAGGCCTGCAAAGTAATCGCCCAACTCGTAACTTTCTAAGCTTAGATTACTCACCCGATCGCTACAATATCAGCACGGTCGAAGTGCTACAAGGTCCAGCAGCGCTGCAATATGGACGACCAGACCCAGGTGGATTGGTTAATTTAAACACCAAAATACCAAATACGATCAATTTTACTGATGTAGAATTTAAGATTGGCTCCAACGACTTCTACAGAGGCACATTTGATACGAACAGTCACAGAGGGCCCTTTTCAGTTCGGGTAAATGGCGTTTATGAAGAAAACGAAAGCTGGCGACTCTATGAGGAAGGCAGCAAGCGTGCGATTGATGCACACATTCTTTATCAATTATCCGATACCACAAAAATACGCCTTGAGGTTGAAACAGGTGAAGAAAATGACACGCCCTCACGTAGCATCCTACGCTACAACAACCGCTTCATTGAAAATGAAACCGTTACAGTTGCTGGTGGCGATGGGATTTTAGGCAACGGCGATGACATGCAGGTTCAGGTTCCATTCGAGTCTGCCCAATCACATGCGGGTCCCGACAGTTTCGTAAACAACCATTGGACATCCATTGAGTTGACAGTTCAAAACTTAGCACTGAATGAAAAACTCCAAAGCCAACTCAGAGTCTATCAGAGCTGGACGGGAAGAGATTTAATGACCTTTGTTCGAGGCGATGAACTTCTAGATGACGGCAGCGTGCGCGGTTTCTTCAACGGCCAAGAGCGTGAAGGTAAGAGTTTTTACACACGGCTCGACACTAGTTACACATTCGAGTTAGAGGACAGTGTCATTAAGCTCTTAACTGGAGCACGCTATGATCGCTCATCTGTCGACATAGAGGACTTTCGAGATTTCAGAAATGCAGCCACTGCACCGAATTTCATGACCATCGATTACAGTAGTATCGTTGCTGGCGACGCGCCTCAATTCGGCATTTACTCAGACCCCAGCGGAGGTTACCGAGCCTTCCGTGATCAAGCCTTTGCATTTGACGTTGTCGGTGGCTACATTGGATTCTCTGGTGAGTTTCTCAACAATCGACTTTTTGTGCAGGGTGGCGTCCGACATGATGTGAACAAGGTCGATCTCGATCCAATCAACAGTATCATTCCTTCTCTTAGATTTCCAGCAGAGAAGGTCTCAGAAAACCTTACAAGCTCAGCCTTAGGATTCGTCTACCAAATAACCGAAAGCATCGGCTTTTTCGCCAATTACGGGGAATCGGCCAATTTAAATCTACGTCGCGATGCAGAAACCAACGAGTATTTAGAACCCAGAGAAACCAGTGGAGTCGATCTCGGATTTAAGTATGACCTCTATGACAGTAAGCTGACGGGCAGCATTTACGTCTTCCAGGTCAAAAACAAAAATACATTTGAAGTGGTGCCAACACCCCTCGCACAGGCAACAGTTGGGCTCACGCCCGGTGGAGCGGCACTCACTGATCAATTATCTGAAGGTTTTGGAATCGACTTTGTCGCCAAGCCCTTCAAAGGTTTAACCATTCGAGGCGGCTACGGATATATCGACGTCATACGCGAAGGCGGAGATGAAACGCTTGGTCTGCCAGTGGGTCAAACCGTTACGGGTAACGCATCCCATAATGCAAACATCTTTGTTCACTACGCGTTCCAAAATAGCACACTCAAAGGTCTTAGCATTGGCGCGGGCGCAAACTATCGAAGTGAAGCCGTCGCAGGCTATCTAGACTCAGACGGCGACAACATACCAGACCAAGAGTATTCAGTAGATGGTTACGTTCAAATTAACGCAGTGATCAGCTACTTTAAGAGATTTGAAAAGTTCGATTGGAGAATTTCATTAAATGCGAACAACCTCTTCGATACCGAATATATAAACCCAATCAACCTAGTCTTTGCAACACGCTCGCAACCGCAGACCTTCTTCCTAACGAACAAAATCAGTTTTTAAATTAAGTAAAATTTGCTTATCACTTACGCGGGCCTACGCAAGAAATGGCAGCAATCATACGTCTTGCTAAGACTTCTTGGTGCGGTCGTTTCGCGTAAGCTAAAGCATTCTCAAAACGTAATATGACACTTCCAAACATAATACATATTCTAGTCGACGACCTAGGGTATGGAGACTTCAGTTGCTTCAACAATGGTCTGAATTTAACACCAAACTTAGATCAATTCATCGAGGAAAGCACCTGCTTGTCCCAACACTACACGAGCTCACCTGTTTGTAATCCATCACGCGCATCGCTGCTTACTGGGCGCTACCCCCACCGAACTGGCTCCATTGACACCTTAGAATGGTGGGGCCTCGAGCGCTTGGACCTGAATGAAACAACGATAGCTAATATCCTACAGAGCAAAGGCTACACAACTGGCTTGATCGGTAAATGGCACCTTGGAGCGTTTGACAAACGCTATAAACCCGAATGTCGGGGATTTGATGAAGCAGTCTGCTTTCGCGGTGGCATGCACGACTACTTCAACTGGCGACTCGAATCAGGAGATCGAGTCTTGAGAAGTGACGGGCGCTATCTAACCGATTATTGGACCGATGAAGCCATCGAGTTTACGCAGAGACATCGTAAGCAACCATTCTACTTGCATCTAACCTATAACGCGCCACACACTCCCCTCCAAGCTCCTGAAGAGGACTTGAAATTATTTGAAGACCGAGAGGACCTTACAGACGCAGTCAAGGTGCTCTACGCGATGATTCATCGCTTGGATCAAAACGTGGGGCGACTGTTGGATAAAATTAAAGAGCTTGGATTGAAGGAGAATACACTCATCATATTTTCGAGTGACAATGGCCCTCAGTTTGGTGGCACCGGTAGCGAATGCCTCGACAGGTTCAATTGCAATTTACATGGCTCAAAGGGCTCTACTTACGAAGGCGGCATACGAGTTCCAGCAATCGTAAGGTGGCCAGCTGGATTGGATTCTAAAAATAACATTCAAAGCCACTTTTTTCATATGACTGATTGGCTACCAACCATTCTGAGCATGGTAGGCATCGAAACGCCAAAGCATTTGAAAATTGATGGTATTGATCAAACTGAGGTCCTCCATGGGAATTCCAATCCGCACAACCCAATGCGCTGCTGGCAATGGAATCGCTATACACCTAATATAGAATACAACGCCGCGATACGCGACGGTGATTGGAAATTGGTTCGGCCATTCGTTCCTGAAGCGTTTGAAGTGCCCGATATAAAGTGGCTTGATGTCTCGATGTATGAGCCTGAGTATTTCGAAACAAACGGAATTCGAACGGGTCCTTATCCAGATGTTCAATTCCCTGCTCCGCCTCCAGTTGAACTCTACAACCTGAAACTCGATCCTCTCGAATCGGTCAATTTAGCCAAGCAAGAACCACAAATAGTGAGCCGATTGGAAACAGAACTACATAATTGGTTCGAGGATGTGTGCGACGATCTGGCTAAGACACACAAGCAGTGAATGCCACTTATGCGTAAGTATCTGATGCACACGACTCATTCGATCTGACTAAATCCACCTAGCCGATAACGAAACAATCATTCAAACAGAAATCATGCATCAGACGGAGCATCTGCTCCGTGACTGAAAAGCGCGGGGACATTACACACCGTTTCAGATAGTGATGCTGACATGCTCATAACTACAAATTTCACCCATAAATTCGCTCGCAAGGCGACAGCAACTTCAGTCATCAAACCACGATGCTAACACGCCGACCCTGTTCGAAAACTCTACCGTAGATGCCTATCGTGTCGGAGTGATTCTTTTATCTATTTCTGAATCACTTAGTTTGCCGCCATTTAACTCATTAACCATGTAACGCAATGCAGCCAGTTTATCACCCGCTGGCATTTTTCCGATGATGAATTGAACCGAGGTCTCACTAGGTTTTCTACGTCCGTGCTTCTCGAACCATGCGTAAGATTTTTTTGCGGTTTCCAAACTAGGAAAAGCCACGCTTGGTTCTACCATAAAGAAAATAGTATTGGGCGCAGGCTTCATGCGAAAGGCGTCATTCACAGCGCCCCAGAATTGGGTGCCTAAGACGAAGAACTGCTCTGGTTTCTTGAGATCTTTAGCAGTTGCCACTTTGGATTCCTTAGATCTTGGATCTACACCTTTAAGTTGCTCGATTACTTTTCCAGTATCATCGCTATCAGCCGTTAACCATTTCCTATTAGAAACACCTCGTGGATACCAGAAGTCTTCTTTCGTGGGATCGACGTCGATATTCTTGTTCACGACATGCCCCGCGACTCTACCCCCAAAGTAAATTACGGCGTATTGGGCATCCGTGCCCTTCATTTGTTCAATCGTTTTGAACAGCTCCTGACGCGTCTCATTGAAAATCCCAGCGCCTGAGTGAGTCGCGTCGAGAATCATGACGACGTTGCTTCCAGTCGCTTTTGCCCCAAAAAATTCAAGGTCGGCGATCACCATTTCACGCATATCGATCGTGCCAGTGCCAAAGCCGCCAGTGCCACGACCGTAGCTAGAGGAGTTGGCGATAGTCACATCGATGTTGAGCGCAGGGATGGTGACATCTGGTGAGTCTACAACGATCGGGTTCGGACGCGGAGGAGCACTGGATTGATTGCGCTGTTCGAGGTTGACTGTGTATTCTGGCTGTTCTTGCGGAACTTCAACAATGGGAGGAGCCTCAAATGCCTGCTCCTCGCGAACGATACTTTCGACAATCTTAAACGTCCCAAAAATAACGAGCCCCAAAATATGTAAGCCTAAGCTGACGGCGACGACAATAAAGAGTGCTCTGTTACGTGCGTATGCGTTACTGATATTCATAAGTGTAAAACTGTAGTTTGAAATTCTGCCCAGATGCGCTTTAGCTTAGAGAAATTTACTGGCGTCAAAATGTAACTCTTTAATCTGCCGTTTCTCCTTACTGCTAATGGCGGCTGTTGAAAACACTTTTAACTCCTCGTCCTCTTTCTGTATTAACAGGTAAGCACCAAATGCTCCACCAGGCACTTCGGCGATGAGAATCTGAAGGCTAATGGATTGGCCCGCCGTCAACGAGAGCCAGTCACCATAAATGAGTTCTTTGTTGAGACCGAATAAGCCAGCTTGTCCTTTCTCGGCTTTGTTTTGATCCCATTCTGAATAACCATTGCTCCAGCTGCCATCGAGTATGATGCGGTTATTGGCTCGCACGATAAGAACATCATCCCCCTGCCCTGCAAAACGAAATCGCCCTGATTCTGTCGGAGTATAGGAGCCTCTGTATATCGCCATAATCGCCTTAGCATCCATCTCTTTTTCTGCGTTGAAAGCTTTGGGCGCATCTGCAGCCGAACTTTTTGGAATAATGAAAAAAGATCCGTAAAGCTTTTGCTCAGCTGCTTTGTATTTTCGTTCATGAGCACCCACATTCCAAGAGCCCGTTGTAAAATCCTTTACAATTCCCCCAGCGTATCTGCCAACCAACATCTCGAGCTCTTTGCTACTGTCAAACTCGACTAGTTGTTTTCCCTTATTGTTGAACTTCAAGTCAAAGAGTGTGCCTTCTAATGTGCCTTCGACGAACCCGCTGTAACCGAATTTAGTCAGCTCAACGACCATTTCACGCATTTCTGTAATGCCCGCACTTGAGCCAAAGCCGCCAGTGCCGCGACCATAGCTGGAGGAATTCGCGATATTTACGTCGATATCGAGCGCGGGAATAGTCACTTCGGGCGATTCCACCACTATGGGATTGGGTCGCGGTGGAGCGCTCGATTGGTTGCGCTGCTCAAGGTTGACGGTGTATTCGGGTTGCTCTTGTGGCACCTCTGCGATGGGGGGCGCTTCGAAGGTCTGCTCTTCGCGAACTATGCTTTCGACGATCTTAAATGTGCCAAAGACAACAAGCCCCAACACATGCAAACCGAGGCTTACTGCGACGACGAGAAAAAGTGCCTTGTTGCGGGCGTATGCGTTACTGATGTTCACTGTTCAACAACTAGAAATCGCCAAAGGAAACGAATTTGATGTCGGCAGCAGCGCAGGCGTCGAGCACTTCGATGGACTTGTAGTGAGGAGAGATAGGATCGGCAATAATGACGACGACCGCCTTCTGCGCCATGCGATCAGAGGTGCCTTTGACGCGCTTAAGAGTCGCGATAAGTCCGTGCAGGGTAATTCGCTCCATCGAACTGGCAATGGGACTGCCGTTAAACAGAACCGAACCGTCAGGCAGGATGTCGATGGTATGTCTGTTAGGTAGCTCATCACTGGCTACGGCCTTGGTGTTAGTCGGCAACTGGATGCCGAGATCTGCCTCTTCTTTAATCAGTTGAGTGGTGACCATGAAAAAGATGAGCAACAAGAAGACCACGTCGATCATGGGGGTCAGGTCCGCTTTAATCTTACCAGTTAAAATTTCTTCAGCTTGCATATCGTCAGTCGCTCCTGCTGTTATTTATCGCTTTGAAAGGCCGCGAAGATGACATTGCTCAAGCCAGCTGCAGCGCAGGCTTTCATCACGTCATTCACATATTGATGCTCTGCAGCGCTATCGGCACGCAGATAAACCTTAACGTTCGAGTCTTGGTCATGCGCGTTTTTAAGTATGTCGCCAAGTTCATCGAGGGTCACATCATAAACGCCCGCATAGAGAGAGCCATCTCTCTGAACCGTCACAGTTGTGCGCTCACCATAGTCTTCGGGAATGGTAGAGTTCAACGCAACAGGCACACTGATCGGCTTCTTTTCGGCTGTGATCATATTGGCCACCGTCATAAAGAAGACAATGAGCAGGAAGACGATGTCGATCATCGGAGTCAGATCGACCTCACCATCCTCTTCGCTGTTGTTCCAGAGTTTCATATCTGATTACTTGCCAGCTGCACGAAGAAGATCCGTATAGAGACGGCCGAGCACGAGATTACACTCAGCAACGATTTTGCCGTAGCGGTTGCGGAAAAAGAAAAAGAAGAACATGGCGGGTATCGCAATAGCCATACCCGTAGCGGTAGTGATCAATGCTTCCGAAATATTATCGGCGAGTAGCTCTGGTTTACCCATACCTTGGGCTGCGATCGAATTGAAAGCCTTGACCATACCAGAAACGGTGCCCAACAGTCCAACCATCGGCGCTATGGCGGCAATGATCGAGAGATAGCTTACGATAATAAATGCTCCAGAGAGCTCTTTAGTCGAGGCGTTGTCGAAGGCCTTCTCGACTGCCTCAGTGGAAAAATCCTTATGGCGCACTTGGTCGAGCCCATAATTAAACGTGTTCGTCACAGGGCTGGGATTTTCGAGGCAGATCGTGTGTGCCTTATCGATATCCATCTGGCTGACGGCAGCATCCAGCTCTTCAATGACTGCGTCATCAACGAAGCTACTGCGGCGAATGGCCAAAAAGTTAAAGACTACAAACCCAACTGTCGCGACTGAGAGCACACCGAGCGGGAACATCGCCCACCCCCCTGCCTTAATCATATCGAAGAGCGTTTTTTCTGCGGCTGCCGGCGTCAGCTCAGCCATTTCTTCGCCGCTAGCGTCTTGCGCATGAAGAGAACTCGTCGCGCCGAGGAAAAAAGCCGATGCCACACATAGCATGAGGAGACTGATTTTATTTTTCATAGTGTATTGGTATGGTCTAATGTTATAGAGTGTTTGCGTAGTCGGCTTGGTATTTTTTAAGCCAGGGGTTTTCAGGATAAAAGATCGAAAATTCTTTAGCCAAACGGTCAGCTGCAATTCGGTTACCAGATTCCCAATAACCGACACTTAGCAGGTAATAGAGCTCAGGCTTAAAAGTAGCATCCACTGCGGTGAGCACCATGGCACGAGAAAGATGACGAAGGCCATCGCTAATATTATCTTCAGCATATCCGAGGCGCCCTAGTGCAAGGCAATAGGTAAGGAAGTTTTCATCACTGCGCTCTAGCACTTGGACTTGATTAAGAATATTTCTAGCTCCATCAGCATCTTTTGAAACCGCGCGACTATAGCCGGCCCAGAGCAAGCTTTTTTGGCGTAGAATAGAATCTTCAGACAGAGCTAACGAGCCGTAGACCATTGCAGCGAGTTCGTGATTACCTTCCGCCCGGAGGGTGTCTGCGACCCTAAAAGCGATTCCAGCAAAAGACTCTTCGGTTAAGCTCTGAAACAGAAGAGAGAGCAGTTTTTGCGTCTGCTGAAACTCTCGATCTTCGATGCTGCGATAGACTAAACGCTCTGAGAGTGCGATGTATTCTTGAGGTAGCTGCCCCCAAGGCATACGGTTCGTTAATTTGGCGGCGTCTTCGAGCCGACCGGCAGTCACGATTGCTTCATAGTAACGAATGAATATACTATGAAAGTTGGTGTTCTCGGGCGGTATCATGAGGAAGCCAGCCAAGGGCTCAGCCGTTTCTTGAAGGCCTGTAATGAAGGTGCCTAGATTACCTAGCTGGTATTCATTCAGCAGACGGTTGTATCCTGCAGGCACTTGCGCAGAAATGATAAACTCGTCGCCATCAATCGGAACAATCGCTTCCGCACCTGGCATGTTCGGAAACGATAGTCGAAGTTGGCCGTTTTCCATCCCGACTAATAATTGAGTGTTTTTATTCGTATCAGTAATCGCGATGGGCTTTGACAGCGTGAAGGTATCAGAGGGTGTCGCCACCTGTGGCAATCGAGGCAAATTCAAGTCCTGCGCGGAGGTGGCTGTCGCACAAAGCGACCAGACGCAACAAATCAGCGCGGCCGAAAAACGTGGTAGATTGTAAGGTCTAGAGTGCATACTTTTCATCAATCAAGGGATAAGCTTCAGTGTTGGAAAGCACAGCTGAGCGAGTCTTATATTCCTCGACCAACTGGCGAACGCTTTCAGTTTCATTCATCGCTTCTAAGGTCAGCATATCGTAATAATAAGCCCATGAAACGGTCTCTGCATAGCCTCCATAGGCAACGATTAGGCGCTCAAAAAAGCCGTGGGCTTCATCCAACTTTCCTTGACGACGGTAGGCTCGGCCAAGTTCTAGATGCGCCTTAGCGTGATCCAAGCCTTTCCAAGCAGGGTTACGCAAGATCTGCCCCAACACTTGAATCGCCTCTTCATCGCGAGAGAGTTCGGAGAGGATACGTCCTTTGCGAAGATGCGCAGTGGCGGTTTTGGAGCGCAGAGCAAAACGTTCGGTAATGACATCGTAATAGCGGAGCGCTTCGCGCCAATCTTCATCAACACCTGTTTGCTGAGCCGTATCAAAAGTAAGGTCGCCGAGGGCTAAGAGCGCATCGTAAACGGAATTAGAATATGGATGCTTATCCAGAATGATCTGGTAAAGTTCTTTAGTCGCCTCAGGGCGGGTCTCACGGTGCTTAGCTGCCTCCCAAATAATCACTGCAGGTGGCGCAATCGCTAATTCGTCCCAGTCATAGCGCGGCGGTGCGGTTTCTGCAGAAAGCATATCCAGCGCCATGTGCGAACGCATCCGCTGGATGAGTTCTTCTGAGTCGCTCCCAGTGGACAACAGTTCTGAAAAGAGCAACTTGGGCGCGTAGCTAGCAATGCTAGCGGCCTTACTCTCAAAAAACTCTTCAAGTTCCGATAGCTCTTTGATCGCCATCGCTTCGGTTACAGCCGCATCATTCAGAGGAAGCGGCTTTCCCGTCTCGGGGTCCAGCTTGGGCTCCGTCTCGATGATTTTATTGCGAAAAGCTCTGTCGCGGATTAACAGATAAGCCAATTCTTTATCTACATAAATACCTTCAGCACTCTGCATAAACTGGTATTGGTGAGAACGATCCGTAAGGAATTTTTTTCTAAACGCGGCGTCGTCGACTAAACGCCCGATAAGTTTCAAACTGTCTGCAAAGCTTGTTTCGTAGCGGCCGTGATCAGTCACATAACTACGTATCAACTCATCGACGGCATAACCTGAGACGTTACCTATCAGCTCTTTGATCGCCATCGAGTGAATTTGAAAACGATCTCCAAGTCGCCCGAGTCGATCAAAGATCATTCCAATTCGATAGTAGGCTTCGGAAAGTTGCGCCTCTTGACCATACTTCTTCGCATACGCTTCCAATTCGTCGACGGCCTCCTGAGGCTGCCCCAATTCTTCAAGGACTTCAGCAAGCGCGAACACCCCTTTAGCAATGAAGGCGGCGTTGTCGGTAAACTGCGGAACGGAACGATAGCGAGATGCCGCATCCTCAAGTGCCCCGCGACTCCGCATCAAGTCCCCGACATAGAGCTCGGCCTCGCCTCTAAGATTGCTCTGGGGGTAAGTATCGACAAAGCGAATAAACTGAGCCTCCGCATCAGCCATCTTTTGCTCACCAAATAGCGCAACTGCGTAGCGATAATAAGTATCTTCATAAAATACACTTTGACGGGAGTAGGCGTCAATAAACAGAGCCATCGAATTGGATGCTCGGACATAGTCTGCCAGCAGCAGGTAGGAGAGCCCAGACCAGTAGCGTGAGGCCTCGTAGAGTGGCTCTTTACTCGCGAAGCGATCGCGCGTGCCCTCTGCGAATTCGCGAACATTTTGATATTCCGCGCCTACCATGTAGTAGCTACATACAACATTTACTAACTGCGCCGCTACGCTGAAATTTTTGGGTGCTTGCATGTAGTCATTGACCAGCTTCATCAACTTTTCGTAGCGCCGATCATCGGCATACATCCGCGCCAATCCGGGTATAACTTGCGCCTCATATTTAATAAACGAATCCTCCGCCATATAAGCTTCAGCGAGTGCTTCGGCCATCGTGTCATCCCCTATTTCGATCGCTTCACTATAAGCGGTGAACAAGAAATCCTCCACATGCTCGTGCTCTGGAAAGTCCTCGTAAAGGTGGACGAACGCCCAAAGCGACTCCCATGTTCGCTTGGTCTCTTTATAAACGCGTGCGATGCGCCATTTAAGGTCCACATTATAGGCGCGTATTTCTTTAACCGCAGCCAGACGAGCTTCCGCAGCTTTGAGCTGACCATCTACGACAATGAACTGATCGCTCTCAGGGCTCACATAGCGGACCTTTTGCTGCAGTTCAGCAATCAATACTTCATAGAACCGTATGATTTCGCCACGACCTTTAACGAAAGAATATAAGAGTATGGCTTGATCATAATCTTTCTTTTCGAACAGATCGTCTCCAGACTTCAGCAGTGTAATGTTGAATGCAGGGTCATAAATCGCTTCATATCGACCTGCCAAATAGCGAAGATACGGCACGATCGCATCGGATTGATTGTTCGCCAAGTAACCTTGAATCAACCAAGCAGCTGCTTGAGCACGCAGCTCCGGATTGAGGAGAGCGGCATTGAAAACTTCGAGGAAAAGCGGCACGCCAGCTGAAGCCTGACCCGAGCGAATATATAAACTGGCCATACGATTGCGCGATTCCGAGCGATAGACGGCATTATTGCTACGCCGGTAGGTCACTTGGTAAAATTTGATCGCCTCATCGTAATTTTGCAGATCGGCGTAGGCACCCGCTAAATTGAAACGAACGAAATCCACGCGGTTTCCTGCAGGAAAGTCATTAAGGTAGCGATTGTAGTATTCAACCGCCATCGTCAGCGATTGGTTATTTGAGCTCTCCGCAAATTCGTCTTGATAAGATAGTCCAATCAAAAACAGATAGGATTCACGCTCGGGCTTGTCCTTCAAACGTTCGACAAGTTCTAGCATGATCGGACGTGCTTCGATTAAGCTGGTCTCCATGCGCTTCTTCAACTCTGCGACGAGTTGAGCGTCGGACTTGTCATCGAGATTGCTCTGCGCTTGCAACGATGTGCAAATAAAACTTTGAGCGATCAGGACTAAAAGTGCTAGAAATCTGGTGTAGGGGTAATTGTTCATTCAACGACTGGGCAATGGGCTTCAGCTGACTGGACTGTATATAAAGAAATCAACAAAGCATAAACCAAATTGAATTCCAAGAATCAATACAATATAATTGTTATTAAAACGTGCCCTCATCGCTACACTTAGAAATTACATCACGGTCCAAGTGTCTGTATACAAGCTCGACCCCGTCTGAGCGATCTAATTGACGGAAAAGTGTCAGCCGACCCAACGATCTGGTATCATTATATAAATTGACTGTTTTATAGAGGTAAAACTCAAAATTGCGTTCTGGATTCAATATCGAGTCTTATGCGGGCGATTATGCACGGCCATATATCTAGTTCGCAATGAACCTCTTGCTATCGAAAGGGTCCGTCAGAACGCAAATGATCCACAGCGATATTGTTGGCCATAAAGCCGAACACATCTTCGACCGTGCGCTCACTGAGGAGCACGTGTAGATCCTATCTTTTTAGCTTAAAGCGCTGGCTGAAATGACTCCTTGCTTCAATGATGAAGCTACGAATTGTCGTGACTCAGCAACAAAAAGGCGCACTTCCTACCCCTAAGAAGTGCGCCACCATTGTCTACTTTATTTGTTACCCCAAACTCCCTTGCGGGAGAAAGTGTTGATGCCCCTACAATCGCCAATGATGAACCGTTCGCAAGACGAATATGCTTCGTATACGCATTTACTAACTTAACTTATATTTAGTATTAGTTAATCTAATCACAAGGGCGGGCATATACCTGAAACATAATGGTGGATGAACACTCATCGTTTAGTTAAAGATACCATAGGCACGGATCGATCTCACGGTGCATAAGGACCTGGCCAGCCAGTAGTAGCTTAGAACTCAAAACTCCACGTTTCGTAATCGCGTTTATGGTATTTAAGGTTCAACTTATTGGAGAATCCGCTAAAAAACTTAGTGGCGCGAGGCCTACCCCTAAACCCCGCGCCACACTGTTTTCTGCTTTGTCTTATTACCCCAACTCCCATACACGGGAGAAATAACTGATTCTCTCTATAACACTAAGTATGCCAACTGGCGAAAAGGATCCGTTTTTAATCACAAATATTAATTCTTTTTGCATAATCTAGTCAACACGCCCAAATCGCTGAATGAAGTTTAGAAAAGACATAGAAGATATTATCGCAGACTTCCGCGGACTTCCCCGCACGGTGACAAATGCTTCCCGTAGAGAACCCACCCCATTAGATAATCTATTGGTCGTTTTACAAGAGCAGTATAAACTCGAAAAACCGAGCCCTGAGCGGACACTCGTGGAGAACTGGGAAACGGTTTTTGGTCCAAAGCTTTCAGGTCGTTGTAACCCTGTGCGCATTAAAGATGACCATACACTTATCGTATCAGTCACAAATCAAACTTTGCGCTCAGAACTTCAGTTTCAGAAGCGCGCCGTGCTGAAACGAATTCAAGCTTTAGAGCAGTGCAGTGAGATTAAAGACCTAGTGATACGCAGTTAAACTGTTTTGCTACGCGGTCTCAAATGGATCATACCAGTCCTACCTGCACCTAACACACTTCTCATTTTTAGAGAACACTTAAAATAAAGTGGTCTGCGTGCTTGGAGACTCCCTAAAAAATAGAAAACGATAGCGAATTCATTATTTAAACCCGGATTATGCGATTGGATGAGCAAGGTGCTCGGCAACTGACGAAGCTCGGCAGAGCGAAGATGGTGCACCTCTTGAGGTGTGCCCGAAGGGAAGGCGAAATCTTGTTCGGGGAACGCCTTTGCATAGTTTGGGTTAAACTTACCAAAAGCTCACGCTTTCGGCTACCGATCTTGGCTTGTCGCCGATCCGAGGCGACGCTTACAACCCTCATCGATAACGATTTGGTCATTTTGAGACTGTCGCCTCGCACGTGCCTACCTCGTGCAGGTGCCCAAATCAATTAAGCTCCTATCCACTGCCCACTATCCACTCTTCACTCCCCCCACATTTACTGAACCAGCTAAAAAATACCCATGCGCTTGACTCGACACCATATTCAAACAATTGTTTGAATATGTCACTGCGCGCTACCTCTTCTACCAGCGATAAAACTCGTCAAAAGATCGTCCGAGCTGCGGAGCAACTCTTTGCCGATAAAGGCTACCAATCCATGACACTTCGAGATGTCACCAAAGCGGCCAATGTCAATCTAGCCGCCGTGAATTATCACTTTGGATCAAAATGCAACTTGATGCGCGAAGCCATTCGTAGCCGCATTGAACCAATCAATGTCGAACGCCTGAAGCGACTGGCCGAGCTCATCGAAGCCCACGGCCCAGCACCAGTGCCCGTAAGCGCTATCTTTAACTCCTTATTTCGTCCTCTCTTCGAATCCGATGGCCCTAGCAAAGGTCCCAATCCTGCACTCATACAAATGATCGGTCGCGCCTTCACCGAACCCGCTGATTTCATGCGTAACTTGCACAAGGACTTCTTTACCGAACTCAGCTTTAGATATCTCACCGAATTAAAGCGGACGTGTCCGCAACTCGATGAGGAAACCATTCGCTACCGTTTTTTCTTATCCATCAGCACCATGCTAGGCGCCACGATCAATACAGTGACGCTAGAAAACCTCTCAAGTAGTAAGTCTACCGAGCCCAACTACGATAAGATAGTCAGCGAATTGATCGCCTACGCCGCTGCAGGCTTCGATCACGCTTAATTCCTTAATCCTAACGTGCACACACATCTAAATAATTCGCTGCTCTTTGTTGCTGTCAGTCTTCTCGTTGCAGGATGCGCCACCGCGCCCAAGCAAAGCGCAGCTCCAGAAATAGAAATCCCAAAAAACTGGAGCAGTGAAAACGAATCCACAGCGCCCAGCGCATGGTTGAACGATTTCAACAGTCCCGAACTAACAGCCTTGGTCCAAGAAGCACTCGCAGCGAACCCAAACCTCCAAGTCACTGCAGCGCGTTTTAATCAAGCCATCGCGGAGGCGCGCATCGCAGGCGCCGACCGTCTGCCCACTGCCGGCCTTGGGCTCAATGGCACACGACAAAAAATCAGCACCTTCGGTCCGAGTAGCACAGGGGGTGTGCGATTTGAAAACTATGACCTCGCACTCAACCTCAGTTGGGAAATCGACCTTTGGGGGCAGCTCCGCGACCGCTCCTCCTCTGCGATCGCTCTAGTCCAATCCTCACAAGCAGAACTCAACGGCGCCGAACTCTCACTGGCGACGCAAGTTGCTAAAGCTTGGTTCAATTATATTGAGGCAAAAGAGCAGCTCAGACTCGCAGAGCGCACTGCTCAAGCCGATGCTGCTAATTTGCAAACAATTGAAGACCGCTTTAAACGAGGACTGAGCCAAGGTCTGGAACTACGCCAAGTGCGCACGCAACAAGGGTTCTCAGCTGCAGACATCGAAATTCGCAAACGTTCACTGGATGCCGCCACACGCTCACTCGAAACCCTAGTGGGTCGATATCCCAGAGCGGCCTTGACTACCAGCGAGTCGCTTCAATCCATTCCTAAAGCAATCCCTGCTGGCCTCCCTGCCGACTTACTCACCCGCCGTCCTGACATCGTTGCAGCAGAACGTAGACTCGCCTCTACGGACAAAGAACTTATCGCCACACGCAAAAATCTGCTCCCTAAAATTAGCCTCACCGCATCGAGTGGAAGTTCTTCGCAAGAGTTTCAAAACCTACTAGATAGCAACTTCTCGGTCTGGTCTTTGGGTGCTAACCTCACTCAACCCATTTTCCAAGGAGGTCGTATTCTTGCCAATATCGACCGTAGCGCAGCCCTTCGCGATCAAGCACTCGCCAACTACCGAGCCACTGCCTTACAGGCCTTCCTAGAAGTCGAATCCACGCTGGCCGCGGAGCGCTTTCTTCAACGCGAACAAAGTCAGCTCGCACTCGCCGCAGAAGAAGCCGAGGCCACCGAAACACTCGCTTGGAAACGCTACCGTGACGGCACTTCCGATTTCTTAAACGTGCTCAATGCACAACGCTCAGCCGCGTCCGCTCGTAGCCGCCTGATCAATCTCCGCAACTTACTCATCCAAAACCGACTCGACCTCTATCTCTCGCTCGGTGGTCCATTTGAAAACGAATCATGAAAGTATTGCTTCCCATCATCATTCTGCTGGCAGCCGCAGTCCTAGTTGGCATCCAACTCAAGCTAAAGCCAGAGCCCGACACCGTTGCCATCGAGCGTCCCATTACCAACGTCGAGATCATCACCGCACAGCCCACGAGTATTCAACTCACAGTGCACAGTCAGGGCACGCTCTTACCGACCATTGAAACCGACCTATCCGCAGAGGTGACTGGCCGTGTCATCGAAGTCGCCGACTCGTTTCGAGTGGGCAACCGCTTTCGTAAGGGCGATATATTGCTCGTAATCGATCCAGCCGATTACGAAGCCGCAGCGGCCGCACGAGAATCCGAACTCGCCAATGCAGAACTTGCCCTCGCTCAAGAACGTGCTCAAGCCGAACAAGCGGCTGCCGACTGGCAGGCTCTAGGCGACGGTGAGCCCAGTGAACTCACACTCCGCAAACCACAGCTCAAACAAGCTCAAGCCCTAGTCACTAGCGCACAAGCCGCTCTTAAAAAAGCGCAACGCGATCTCGACCGCACCAAAATCATTGCGCCTTACGACGGCATTGTCCTCTCAAAGCAAGTCGACCTCGGACAGTTCGTCTCCGCCAATCCTGCCAACCCACTCGCCCGCATCTACTCAACTCTTAGCGCAGAGGTGCGGCTGCCAATCACCGAACAAGAAGTTGAGTTTTTAGACCGCCGCACAAAGCGCCAGCACTTTGTCACACTCACTCGGCAAAACGACGCATCCAATACCAGGTGGATCGCACGCCTTGCCCGTGTAGAAGAGAACATCAATCCCAGCAACCGACTCCTCTATGTGGTGGCAGAGATAAAAGAACCATTCGAAGGCTCCGCACAACAACCCGCTCTGCGTCGAGGCACCTACCTCAAAGCGGAGATCGAAGGACGCTCCGTTCAAAACGCATATACCCTTCCGCGCTATGCGCTAAGAGGCTCCAATACACTCTACGTCTTGAACAAGGAAAACAAACTACAGACACGCACCGTAGAAATTTTAAAAAGCGATTCGAAACAAGTCATCATCGGCGAAGGCTTACAGCCAGGTGAACGCATCGCAATTAGCCCGATTGCCTATTATGTAGAGGGTATGCCAGTGGAAGTGATTGAGACGGCTAGTGAGACCGCTAAAACTCAATCGAAAGCGCGACCGCCCATGTTCGCACCCACATCAAAAGCAGACCCATCCTTGAATCTAGTGTCGGGACGAAGCCCGACGCTCCAAAACTCTACGAATTAAAACACTATGATTCGTTGGTTCACAGAAAACGGCGTCGCCGCCAACTTGCTTGCAGGCATCGTCATCGTAGCGGGGCTTTTTTCCGCAAATACAATTAAACTAGAGCTCTTTCCTGAGCTCGATCTAGATATCGTCAGCGTCGCAGTGCCCTACCCAGGCGCTGCTCCAGAAGAAGTTGAAAGCGGCATCATCGAACTCATCGAAGATCGCATTCAAGACGTCAATGGCATCAAGAAAATCAATGCTACGGCCGCCGAAGGCTATGGCTCGCTGAGCGTTGAGGTCGAGCGTGGTTACAATGCCACCGAAGTCGCCGACAAAATTAAAGTGCGGGTGGACGCGATCGACAATTTCCCTGAAGAGGCTGAAGAGCCGACCGTCGAAGAGCTTCTCATTCGTAACGAAGTAATCTCACTCGCGATCTACGGTGATGCTGACCCCAAAACGCTCAAAGACATCGCAGAGTTTATACGCGATGTCCTCAACACCGAGGAAAACATCACACAAGTCGACATCAAAGGCATTGCCGAATTTGAAATTTCGATCAACGTATCCGAATTTTCACTACGTAAATACGGCATCACCTTCGACCAAGTCGTGCAAGCGGTGCGCACCACCTCGGTCGATATCCCTGGCGGCAGCATTAAATCCCGTGGTGGTGAGATACTACTTCGCACCACAGGTAAAGCTTACGAGGGCGATGCCTTTGCGAACATCCCGGTCATCACTGCAAACGACGGCACAGTCGTGCGCATTCGCGACCTAGCTGAAGTGGATGATGGCTTTGTCGACGACCCTCTAATTACCGAGTTCAACGGCAAGCGCGCAGTCCTACTTCGGATCTTCGCGGTCGGCGATCAAAGCGCGCTGGAAGTCTCCGATCGTGTCCAAGCCTTCGCCAAAACGATCGACTCACAACTTCCAGAAGGCATCGATATTGAAGCCTTTCGCGACTTCACTTTCTACCTGAAAGGCCGCCTGCAAATGCTCATCGAAAATGGTATCTTTGGGCTCATCCTAGTCTTCATGGTGCTCACCCTCTTCCTGCGCCCCTCACTCGCGTTCTTTGTGATGCTCGGAATTCCAATCTCATTCCTAGGCTCAATGCTCTTTCTGGACCCGCTGGGAATCAGCATCAACCTGGCCTCACTCTTTGGCTTTATTCTAGTGCTCGGTATCGTCGTCGACGATGCGATCATCGTTGGCGAAAGCGTCTTCACCCAGTTTCAAAAACATGGCGGCCCAGGCGTCGCGGCCTCGGTGGCTGGAACGCAGAAGGTCTCGATCCCTGTCACCTTTGCAGTGCTCACCACCATTGTCGCCTTTCTCCCCATCCTCACGATTCCAGGCTTTCTTGGTAAATTCTTCTATCCGATTCCAGTAGTGGTCATTGCGACCTTAATTTGGTCGCTCATTCAATCAAAGCTGGTGTTACCCTACCACCTCACCCTCTGCAAAGTTGGCAGCGGCGGTCGCGAAGAAATCAACTGGCTACAGCGCCAGCAGCGCAAGATTGCCGATGGCTTGGAGCGTTGTATCGAAACCTATTATCGCCCCTTTCTACACAAGGCAATCGAATTTCGTTACGCAACCGCCGCGACCTTCATCGCAATTCTCATCGCCATGCTTGGCATGCTCGTTGGCAAGCACCTACCGTTCGTATTTTTTCCACCCGTGCCATCCGATTATATTGTCGCCAAACTCGTGATGCCAGAAGGCACCCCCGTCGAGCTGACTACACGGGCCATACACCAGATGCAACGCGGCCTGGATGAACTCATCGCTGAAACCGAGGCGAAAGGCTATGGCAGCCCGTTTGACAACGCAGTCGTGACCATTGGCGGACAACCCTTCGAAGGTAGCGGCGGCCCGATGGGCGAATCCTTCAGCACAGGCGACACCAACCTTGCCGAAATTGCGGTTGAGCTGGTCAAACGTGAAGACCTCGTCGGCGGTGGAGATAACGATGCCCTCTCGGCACCGAACCTAGCCAACCGCTGGCGTGAGTTGATCGGTCCCATCCCTGGCGCGAAAGAAGTCTCCTTCAATGCCAACGCCGCAGGTGGCGCGGGTAGCCCGATCGACATTCAACTCACCGGTCGAGACTTCGCCATGCTGCAAGCCGCCTCAAAAGAGATCCAAGAGAAGCTCGCAACCTACCAAGGCTTATTTGATATTAAAGACACCTACAGTAGCGGTAAGCGCGAAATCAAACTCAATATTTTGCCCTCAGCAGAACCTCTCAGCTTACGCCAAGCAGATCTGGGACGACAAGTGCGCGCAGCCTTCTATGGCATTGAGGCACAACGTATCCAACGTGGACGTGACGACATTAAAGTCATGGTTCGCTACCCATTAGAGGAACGCACTTCAGTGGAGAACCTCGAAGACCTACGCATTCGAGCAGCAGACGGCACCGAAGTGCCTTTCAGTGAAGTTGCCGACTTCGAGATCACCGAAGGCTTTTCTAAAATTACACGGATCGACCGCCGCCGCGTGCTCAACATCCAAGCCGATGCCGACAAAGGTGTGGCTGACCTCGGTCTGATCAAAGCCGACTTGAAAGGAGGTAAAGATACAGAGAGCTACCTAGACAGTGTTATTGAAAATTACCCTGGTGTTTCTTGGAGCTTCGAAGGCGAAGCACGCGAGCAAGCCGATATTTTCGCCAGCCTCGGACAAATGACACTCATTGCACTCTTCATTATTTATGCGCTCTTGGCCGTGCCGTTAAAATCTTACGTTCAACCGATTATTGTTATGAGTGTGATTCCATTTGGACTGATTGGAGCGATTGGTGGTCACATCATCATGGGCGACCCGATGAGCATTCTGTCCGTGCTCGGCTTTGTCGCGCTCGCTGGCGTGGTGGTTAATGACAGCCTCGTGCTCGTTGATTTCATCAATCAAGAACGTGCGGAAGGCATCCCACTACGCGAGGCCATCGAAAAGTCAGGCGCCCTACGCTTTCGGCCCATTATACTGACCTCGCTCACCACCTTCGCAGGCCTGCTCCCCGTTCTTTTTGAAAAGAGCCTACAAGCGCAGTTCCTCATCCCCATGGCGATTTCACTCAGCTTCGGCGTGCTCTTTGCCACCTTCATCACTCTGATACTAGTGCCAGCATTCTATACGATTCTTGAAGACATTAGAGAGTTCAGCCTTCGAATCTGGCATCTTCTAAAATAGTTCTCTACCATTAGCCCCTAAGCGAGACTCTAACCCACAGAAATATGAAAGCCTTCACCATTACCCTCATCGCAGCGATTGCCACCGTATCCATCTTACACGCAGGGCTGAATAATTCACTCAAACCCTTTGATACCGACGGCGACGACGCGCTCTCCCCAAGTGAAGCCAAAGCGAGTCAGAAAGAATTCATCGTCAAGCACTTCGCCGCAATCGACTCCAACAGCGATGGCAAAGTCACCCAAGCAGAGCTCGAAGCGTATTGGCACAAGAATAAGAAGTAAGCACGCGAATCGCTAAATATCCCAAAGCTCAGCGTTCTACTTTGAGCTTTTTCGTTTGGAAAGTTCCGTCAAACCAGCGCTGGTGTTCCGATTTTCAGACTTCTGAAATCGGTCATGTCGGAGTGATACACTCCTCGGAACTTCATCCGATCTCACCACAAAAAAACCCGCTCTATCGAACGGGTTTTAAAATGGTGGTGAGAGCCGGATTGGTGATCCTGCGGATCAGTCCTTCGGACTCGCGCTGAAGCGCGCCCCTTCTCCGCTCACTGCGTTCCCTTCGTCAAACCAGCGCTGGCCCTTCATCCGGCTTTCCACACCAAAAAAAGACCGCCCTAACGGACGGCCTTTAAAAATGGTGGTGAGAGCCGGATTCGAACCAGCGAACTCAATGAGGGCAGATTTACAGTCTGCTTGCTTTAGCCACTTGCATATCTCACCAAAAGTGAAGACGCGGACTGTAGGACTAACTTCCGCAATGCCAAGTAATTTTTTATAAAATTTCATTCGTGCATTTGATCCACAGTTTTGCAATACCCTGTATGCCGCACTGGTAGCCACCTTGGCGGTATTTTTAATGTAAATTTAGACCATGAAACGGGAAACTTTGAGCCTAAATAACCTGCCCAATTGGATGCGAGGACGCTTCGATGATGGGCAGCGCTTTCTGGTGCTTTGTATCTGCGCGGGTGTCGTCTGTGGCTTGATCGGTGTCAGCTTCCACCTCGCCATCACCAGCGTTTTCGATGGCCTCTTTGGCCTCTACCAAGACATGGGGGTGTGGGCATACCCTACCATGATCTTCTCACCAGCGGTTGCGGGACTCATTGTGGGTCTTATGATCCGCTATGTCTCACCCACTGCAAGCGGTTCAGGTATCCCACAAACCAAAGCAGCCTACTATCAAAAGTTTGGTATCATTAAAACCTCAGAAGCCTTTTGGCGCTTCATCATTGGCACCATTTCAGTAGGTATGGGCAACAGCTTGGGGCGTGAAGGACCCACGGTGCATATTTGTAGCGCGGTATCTTCCAAACTTGGGCGACTCTTTGGCCTCGGAAAGCTTCGCGTGCAAGCGATGGTGCCCGTTGGTATGGGAGCAGGTATTTCGGCTGCCTTTAATGCGCCAATCTCTGCCATCACTTTCGTCTTTGAGGAACTCTTCGACAACAATTTCAGCAGTAAAGCACTTGGAGGAATTCTCATTGCAGTGGTCGTCGCTGCAGTTGTTGAACGTAGCCTACTGGGTGAACACAGCGCGCTCCACGCCACACGAGCTTTTTTTGAAACCTCGTGGTGGATGCTGATCTGCCTCGCGCTCGGACCCACTGCTGGAGTTCTAGGTCACCTGTTCACCACCTTGCTCCTCGCGTTACGCGGACGTTTCAAGCAATGGCACAACTTTCCCGTCTGGCTTAAGCCAGCAATCGGCGGCTTGAGCGTAGGCCTCGTGGGTATCACCGTCTGGCAGTTCACTGGAGGGCATAACGGTGTCTTTAGTATCGGCTATACTGATCTGAATGAAGCCCTAAACGGTGGGCTCGCATGGAAGGTTCTCTTACTCTTACTCGTAGGTAAATTCATCGCCACCGCGGTCTGCTACGCTTCGGGTGCCAGTGGTGGCATTTTTGCGCCAGTCTTATTTCTAGGCAGTATGCTTGGCGGATTGTTCGGGGTCGCCATCGTAAATGCGTTCAACCTAGATCCATCCATTGCAGCAGCCTGTGCTCTGCTTGGAACTGGTGCCTTTTTCGCTGCAGTCATTCGCTGCCCGCTCACCTCTGTGCTGATCATTTTCGAAATGACACAGAACTACTCCCTGATCTTGCCGCTCATGGTCGGTAATCTCTTGGCCTACATGATTTCAGTTAAATTGCGTCACGTGCCCATTTACGATGCCCTACTCATACAGGACGGCATCAGCCTCAAAAAGCTACCCGCCTACCGAGGCCAGCAAGATTGGCGCAATTTACCAATTAGCACAATCATGACTCATGACTCACGCACCGTTTGCGGTAGCCTAAACGCTGAACAAAACTTGGAGCGTATTAAAGCCGATGGACACCCCCACCACGGTTATCCGATTGTCTTAAGTCCGACTGAGCCCAAATTACTCGGAGTGATCACTCACCATGAGTTGGAAGAAATCAGTGCTGCAAATGATGCGCAACTCATCAGCGAATGGATTGAAGGCCATCCGATCATCAGCATCTATCCTGATGATTCGATTCGAGATGTCGCCAACACACTCGTGATTAAGGATGTCCTCCAAGTCCCCGTCGTGAGCCGCAAGGACGAAACCAAACTCTTAGGTATCGTCACCCTGCACGACATCGCACGCCAGCAAAACACCATTGAGGAAACAATGGATCGAGACTAAACTCTGAGCTGAGTTTGACGTTTACTTTCGAACCAGAACACTGGCGAAGTGGTAAACAAGCGAAGGAGCGATTCGCCCAACGAGCTAGAGAGGACAACGTCAAAACGATGCCGCTCTAAACATCTTGGCACTCAGTCGGCTCGGCTACGGAGGCGCTCGGCAAGGAGTTTATCTCACTAATGAACAAATCGTTACATATGCGGGTTGTCGGGGTCGCATCGGATCGGCTACAAATCGTAAACTGTAGCCGAAAGCGTGAGCTTTTGGTTCGTTAGGACTGAGAAATTGCTGAAATTTCCATTCTGAGACAGTCTGCGGAATCAGAAACACAGCACTCGAATGCGAATACCATCAAAAACACCATGGTCTGCTCAAACGTGAACGAATCCACAAAGGACGCTGAGACCATAAAGTAATCCAAGCCTATTGATGCTCACTCGTTTACGTTGATCAACGCTCCAAAAAAAACGGATATTCTCGCGAATATCCGTTTTGTAAAACTTCTAATGAAAACTTAGTCCTTCTCTGGTGGTAGATCTGCCAACGATTCGAAATCGAGCTCGTCGGATGAAACTTCCTTCTTGAGCTTAGTTTTTTTCTTTGCGGCTTTTTTCTTGGTAGCCTTTTTCTTAGGCTGTGGAGTCTCTGCTTTGGGCGCTGGGTTTTCGGCTGGCTTTTCTTCGGCTGCAGCTTCCACTGGTGACGTTTCTTTCGTCTCTTGAGGAACCTCGACTGCCTTGGGCGCCTCAACGACTTCAAGTTTTTTTTCTGTCGGTGCTTCAACCTTAGGTGCTTCAACCTTAGGTGCTTCAACCTTAGGTGCTTCAACCTTAGGTGCTTCAA
>JABBCA010000033.1:0-2090 GCA_018607135.1 Opitutales bacterium | reverse complement strand
CCTTAGGTGCTTCAGCTACAGGCTCTGGCTTGACTACAGCCGCGGGTGCTTCTGGCTTCGCTTCCTTCTTTTTCGGCTCTGGCATCGGTGGCGCTGCAAAGAGCTTACCATCGCCATACTCAGTCACGTAACCTTCAGTTATTAACCAACGGAGATCGAGCATCAATTGATTGAGCTTCGCTTGTTGATCCGCCGTTAATTCAACCTTCGGTGTGGCCTCTGTGGATGCTTCCGCATCAGGAGCGACGGATGCTTCGGCAGGAGCCGCAGGCGCGTCTTCGCCCGCTGCCTCGGCGGCCTTTTTGGCTTCAGCTGCTGCAGCGACTTCTTCCTCCGAGACTTTCAACTCAACTGGCTTCTGCTTCTCGGTATCAATGTCGATATACAACTTTGGCAATTTCGACGCTAAAGTGTTTGGATGCTTCTCAATAAAATCAATCAGATCACGTATCGAATCTGTAAAGATCGTCTTAGATTCACGAAATTTGCGCTTAACCGCACAAACATAAGAGACACCCTTAGAGCCTTTCTTATAAACTGTGAATTTATGACGACGTAAACGCCCACGTATATTGTTCGCAGCTTCAAGCGGGAAATGAAGCTGTTGCTCAACATAAGCCTCCACCGAGCGGCGAATGTCGCCCTTGGGAAGATTGACGATATCACGACCTGCAAAGCGCACATGTTCACCCGAGCTGACAACTTTGTCCTTACGGTGCTGTAATAGAAAATGACGCACCGCCTCTAAGGACTCGAAGGACTCAGCCTCGCCCTCTTGACGATCCTTAACCGTGTAACGAGCGCCCTTCTTCATTGACTCCGACCAGGCATCGATCTGCTCCTGCTCTTTGACGGTCTCAATCTTAGATTGAAAACGCTCGAAAGGCATTCCAGTGATACGCGATGCATAATGAGTCTGCAAAAATTCTTGGTAGCGGTGATAGTTTGGCGGTCCGAGCAGCTCTCCTGTGATTGTGCAACGATTCACCATTTGGAAATTACCTTTAGGTGCTTCGACTTCGATTTCTTCAATTTCGAAGAATTGGTCTAAGTGATTCGCAATCACGTGGCTGATTGCCGCTTCTTCAGTTTCGAAGGGTAAATGGCCTGGAACCGAGAAATAAAGTGGCTTTGCTGGCTCGCCATTCTTGGCTTTATTGGTAACCACCACGACGTAGCGCTCTGGTTTCTCAAGTAGTAGATGCGCGATCTCAAAAAGTTGATACGTGCGAGCCGTCGCGCGCAGGCGTTTCACTAAAGCTTCAAACGCTTCATCTTGTGGATAAAGGTCTACCTTCACGGTAGGATGGAACACTGCAGGTGCGTGGCGACGGCGATCACCCCCACGCTCATTGCCTCCGCCTTGACGGTCCTCGCGACGCGGTGGACGGCCTTCACCTCCATCACGGTGCTGCGGACGACCTCCGGAGCGACGGTCACGATTTCCACCGCCTCCACCTGGACGCTTACCGCGACCTCGCGATTCGCCTTTGTAATTGTCGTATTGTTTGGGGCGACTGTTCTTATTATTTTCGTCAGCCCAATTCGGCCCAAAATCAAGCCCTGAGAGGGCATTTAAATCGAGTGCTTGCTTAGAGGATTTGTCTTCAGGTTTTTCAGCCATGTCCGTTTGAATAAACGCAACCAAGAATTGGCCACGTGGGTTTTAGTTAGTTTGAGAGTAAAGTGCTATGGAATCAGGATCGAAGTTACAAGCATGACTACAGTATTTTTAGGCACAAATGATTTTTTTTTAAATATTTATGTTGATCTCATAATAAAGAGCCCTATCACCTTCCAACTTCACCGCGCGAAAGCGTAGGAATAGGTCGAATGGTGGAATCGGCAGACACGCCAGTTTAAGGGACTGGTGCCGCAAGGCGTGGGGGTTCAAGTCCCCCTTCGACCACCACTTTTAAAACCGGACGGAAACGTTCGGTTTTTTTGTGCTTAGAGTTCACACTCGGCATGGGACTTTCACCTGCGGTGTTCCGGTTCGCTTTGCGCCCGGTCTTGTCGGCCTACGGCCTCGGAACAAGTCCCCCTTCGACCACCACTTTTAAAACCGGACGGAAACGTTCGGTTTTTTT
>JABBCA010000075.1 GCA_018607135.1 Opitutales bacterium | reverse complement strand
GATCATGGTCGAACTCAAAGCAGTTAAGGAGCTAACTTCAGAGCACGAGCAGCAATTACTGAACTACATGCACATCACTAAGAAAGCAGTCGGGTATCTCATCAATTTTGGTCCAATGAAACAATTGGAATGGAAACGCTTTATTCTTAAAGAATATATTCCAAGCTCGTTGTGAAGCCTCATCTAAGAGTCATGCCAGATCCGTTACGTCGTTGCCAGATAAGCGTTCCATAAGCGGTGATAAGCGGTTCCCAGCTCCGCTGAAAACATTAGTGCTAGTATACCCTTAAAAGAGTAGTCAGAAGAAAGGATTGGTTCTTCGCTATTTTTAGTGGATAGCGAGTTCGCAATCCTTTGAGTTTAGCACTGATGATTTTTCACAATCGCTAGCGCTAGAGTTGCCCTCCCGGCGAGTATGGGGAGGTAATGATTGCGATGAAATCCCCATGCTGACACCCCTCACTCCCTTCGCCTCCCTCCTCTAACCCGCGTAGCGGGTGGTTGTGAAATTTAATCTGTAATGGCTCATCTCTGCAGTCATTGCCATTTTAGTTTTTAATTGATCCACTAAAAATAGCGAAGAACCAAAGGATTCAGTATTCAGAATTGAATGCGAACGATTTACGAAACTTAAGGCGCTGCCAAATAGCGAGGTACTGCGATTCCATAAATACTTCATGGTCAGGGACTGACTCCTGTCTTCTGAATTCTGACTCCTGTATCTAGGTTTCCCCTGCTCCCTGTCGCCCGACCTCTGGTAGCTTTTCTTAGGTCCATTTCCACTTTTCCCACTTTGCAACTTTCACACCTTCCCACGACGAGCTCTGCTCGTCTCCGCGTCATTCACCTAACCCGAAAACCTCAAGAAGGCTTTCACAGCTTTGAGCGCCTCTTTCACGACATTCGAGCAGCACTTCCTGCTGATATTGAAGTCCGTGTGGTACATTCATGGTTTCACAGCCGAGGACTCATTCCACGTTTGTTAAATTGCCTCCAGGCATTATTTCTACGAGCCGACGTGATTCATATTACTGGAGATATTCATTATCTTGTCCCCGCGTTGCTTGGACGACGAAGTGTTCTGACGATTCATGATTTAGCACCACTCCGACCGAAGACCGGGTTGGCTCGTAAAGTCTTTAGAGCATTATGGTATGTATTGCCAGTGCGGCTTGCAACTGCAGTCACCACCATTTCAAAATCCATTCAAAGTGAGTTGCAGGAAGAGTTGGGCAACTTAGCTGACAAAGTGATCACGGTTCCCAATTGTATTTCAAATGACTTTAGCTTTACGCCTAAAGAATGGCCTGAGCGGCCTTCTGTGTTAATGATCGGCACACAACCACAGAAGAATATCGAACGAATGTGTGCTGCCTTGGTAGGCTTTTCAGTGGATGTTCAAATCATTGGCCAATTGTCTGAGGGGCAACGAGAGCGGTTCGAGCAACAAGAACTCTCATTTAACGAGCTCGGGCGACTTTCGGATGCAGAAGTACTGCAAGCTTACCGTGAGTCTGACTTGGTCGCCTTTGCCTCCACCTACGAAGGTTTTGGCTTGCCAGTCCTTGAAGCGCAGGTGACAGGACGTCCTGTTTTAACGAGTCATACTTCGACATTGAGAGAAATTGCCGGAGAAGGTGCTTGTTTTGTGGATCCACTCGAGGTCGATTCTATCCGTGAAGGCTTTCGACGCCTTTTAAAGAATCAAGATTATCGAACTGAGCTTATCGATCTTGGACTAGAGAATGCGAAGCGCTATTCAGCCGATGCGACCGCACAAGCCTATGCGACGGTTTATCGGGATATCGCGTAGCAGTCATCCATCCGCCTTCTCTACTAGTCATCCACCATTCGCCATCCGCTATTCGCTATTCGCCTTGCACATGCTACATAAACTTAGATTAGCCATCAATGGTAAGATTCCCCCGTGGGCGAAAGAAGGGTATTTGAAATGTCGTGAGTTCAATGCTAGTTCCCGGGCTCTTCCAGATTTCCTAATAATCGGAGCTCAAAAGGCGGGGACGACTTCATTATTTAACTATTTATGTTTACACCCACAAATTACGGGTTCGATGCCAAAAGAGGTGATGTTCTTTACGGCACAGTTTAGTCGAGGTGTTGATTGGTATCAGAGGCATTTTCCTTTACGCTCAACATTGGCACGGAATAAAGCGCTTTGTGGGGAAGCAACGCCGACCTATTTGTATTCGTTACAGGCTCCAGAGCATGTTGCTTCAATTACTCCAGCGGCGAAATTAATTATTGTCATGCGTGAGCCTGCTGCACGTGCGGTATCGCATTATTATCATGAGAAGCGTTGTGGATTAGAAAAACGTCCGATTAATGAAGTCTTCTCCGAAAGTGAGATTGAGCGTTGGCGTAATGGCGATTGCCCTGACCTACCTGCTAAATTTTATTTTAAGTGGGGAGACTATGCCAGTGCGCTGGAGCAATGGCTTTCCGTTTTCTCTCGAGATCAGTTGCTGCTGATTGATTCGGCTGATTTTTTTAAGAATTCTGAAAAGAACTTTGAAAGCGTTTGTGATTTTCTAGAAATACAAAAGTGCGGTCTTTTAACTGAAAAGGCTTTCAATGCTGGAAGCCATAAGGAGAAGCCGATCGCATTTGGTTCGATGAAAGCGGCTTTTTCTTCTCAAAACCAGCGACTTCGTAAGCTCGGATTTTCTGCAAACTGGTGCTAATTAATATCCTAGGTATTTAGATAGTCTTTATTCGCAAATGCTTTCGTTCTTCCTCAAAAAAATTAAATCTCAAAGAGGTGACCTCCTGTTGTTGTCAGCGAAATTATCGACGCCACTTCTGGGTTTGATTGGAGGACTTGTTGCTGCTCGATTTTTAGCTCCAGAGGAACTTGGCGTTACTCAAGCGATTATGCTGATACCAACTTATCTTGGCATTCTACAGTTGGGTGTTTTTAGCGGCTTGAGTCGAAATTTGCCCCTTTTTCGGGCTAAAGGAGACCCAGAGCAAGCACAGCGTCTTGTGGATGCTTCTGGAATGGCCGCGAGATGGATTGGGGGTATTGGCGCGTTTTTGGGAGTTCTTTCGGTGATTGTATTTTTCTTTCGTGCGGATAATTCACTTTTTCCACTAGTGTCAATTGCTCTGATCCCTTTGCTTTTGTTCAATCCGCTTCAACTGCATTTGAGTGCGGTGCATCGAGGAATGTTGAGCTTCGAATCAGTCGGGAAATCACTTCACGCTCAAAATATTTGGAATCTAGTAAGCTCATTGTCTACCGCCTTTTGGGGAGTTTGGGGTATGGTTTTGAAAATGGCAGGAAGCAATTTTGTGGTTTGGCTTGGCTTGCGTCGTAGCGTCCCGTTAGAGGCGAACGCTAGTGCGAATTGGAGTGATGTCCGTGTGCTTTCAAAAATCGGTCTACCTGTGATGATCTCAGGAGTTGTATTTGGATGGATGTCGGTAGCAGATCGAACGATAATTGCTTCGTTTTTGACTGCTGAAGATTTGGGGTATTTTGCTTTGGCTGGAATCGTTGCAAGCGCGGTAAATGTGTTTCCAATGTCAATTAACATGCTATTGTACCCACGAATTGCAGGAGCGTTTGGGGCGAGTGGTTCGAGTCGTAGTTTACGCCGTTTCGTTTGGATCGGGTTAGGGCTCAATATGGCTGTGATGCTACCTTTCGCCCTGTTGGCATGGTATCTGATCCCAATTGCCGTAAAAGCTTTATTACCTGCCTATACAGCTGGAATACCTGCTGCGCAAGTCGTTGCATTGGGAGCAGTTTTTCAATTTCATTCGGGTAGTAGTGCAATTATCCCTGCATTGCGCAAAAATTGGGTGCCGACTGTAGTCGGTGTTGTATCGGTCGGCCTGATTTGGGTTGCTGGTATTCTTGCGATCCAATTGGATTATGGAATCGTTGGTGTAGCAGTGGCTCGGGTTGGAGTGACTGCACTTTATTCTGCGGTACTCCTCGGCTTTGTTTTTTTCGTTACGCGTAGGGATATCCAATGCGAAGACTAATGCTTCTTAATTTTTAATACTATGAAAGAAAATCTCCATCTGATCCGTGAGCGGTTCCCACATTACACAAAACAAGAGAAAGACACCCAAGTGCGGCATTTCTATAATTTTAGCGACGAGCTAAGTGAGACGCATTATGAGAGAATGGTGGCGATTATTTTTGAAGCTCTGGATCAAAAAAAATATTTCCCGATACTACGGGTCTGTCATGGAGAATTTACTCTATGTGTTGGACGTGCGGTGCCGAAAGGGCTTCGGCGAAAGATTAACTTTTTCATTAAAACGATCCTTCGAAATACAGGATTGATGGCGAAAATCAGTTATAACGGCAAAAAAAACGATGGCTTCTCAAGGGAAAAACTCGAAGGAAAGGATTTTAAGAAGATCCGTCGTATTTGGACCTCCGCCGCGCAGTCAATTTCTAAAAAGGGGTTGATTGCTCCAGCATTCAATGATCGACATACATACCTTGAGTACACCGACAAGATGATGAAGTTTTTTCGTGAAAACAAAATTACATTCAATGCTGAAAACTATTTCACCTTTTTTGGGGTATATGCATTTTTAGCCGGCCCCGATTTTGAAAAAGCCGTGAAGGGACGAAATATCGTTGCCGTGACATGGCTTGATGAGATGAGGCGATCAGGTCTAGAGAAAGCTTTTCGATCAATGGGAGCTGCTAATGTTGATTTCATTGAGGTAAGCCCGCACACTGCAGTTTTGGAAACGATAGACCCTTCGCAGTTGCCCCATGCTCCAGATATCGCACTTTTCGGTTGTGGACTTGGATCAGCACCACTAATCGATCAGTTTAAAAATCAAAAAACTGTCTGCATAGACGCAGGTTTCATTCTCGATATGTTCGCAAACCAAAGCTTACGTGGAAAACGAGTATGGACGTTTCCTGATAATCTCTACGGCGCTTTGTCAAAATAATACTAGTTCTTTTAAGATTCAGCCTCAATTAAATCCAAATATTCTTATAAAAAATCCATTATGTTAAACGGAAAAAGCATCCTCATTACTGGCGGCACAGGCTCGTTAGGCAAAGAACTCACGAAGACTATCTTGCAGAAGTGGCCGGATGTAAAACGCTTGATTATTTATTCGCGAGATGAGCAGAAGCAGTTCGTCATGGCCCAAGAGTACCCAGCGGATCAATATCCGATGATTCGTTTTTTTATTGGAGATGTTCGCGATTTGGAACGCTTGAAACGCGCCTTTACCGGTGTCGATTGTGTGATACACGCAGCTGCGATGAAGCATGTTCATATTGCTGAATATAATCCGGATGAATGTGTAAAGACAAACATCGGTGGCGCGGAGAATGTCATTAAAGCCGCCTTGACGCCAGGCAGCACGGTGACGGATGTCGTTGCGCTGTCCACTGACAAGGCCTGTGCGCCTATCAATCTGTATGGTGCGACCAAGCTGGCCTCAGATAAGCTTTTCATTGCGGCCAATAATATCGTGGGACAACAAGACGTAAAGTTCTCTGTCGTTCGCTACGGTAATGTCATGGGTTCGAATGGTTCGGTGATTCCATTCTTCTTAAATCGCAAAAGCACTGGGGTGCTACCGATCACAGACGCGACTATGACACGTTTTAATATATCCTTGGAAGATGGTGTTGCCATGGTGCTGCATGCGATGGAGCACGCTTGGGGTGGAGAATTGTATGTTCCCAAAATTCCGTCTTACCGAATTACTGATGTTGCTGAAGCAATTGGTCCAGAGTGTGAACACCCTGTGATTGGTATTCGCCCAGGTGAGAAAATCCACGAGGAAATGATCACCAGTTCCGACTCCTTTACGACGTATGATCTGGGCGAGTATTATGTCATTTTACCACAGGTAACGCGATGGAAACTCGCAGATTATATTAAGCAATTCAACGCGAAGCCCGTTCCCCGTGGTTTTTGCTATACCTCAGGCGACAACGAAGATTTCGAGACCGTGGACAATCTGCGAAAGCTGATTAAAGCGCACGTAGATCTAGGCTTCACCGTGTGAAGCAGGCGGCAGCAGACGGGGAACAGGTGACGGGAAGCAGGAAACCTGCCCCTGGATAAAAATTATGAGCGTGCAGAATGCGAAAGAACTCAAAGCGTATCAATTGTCTTACCAGCTTGCTATGGATATATTTGAGCTTTCGAAGGCTTTTCCTTCGGAGGAGAAATTTGCTCTAATTTCACAGATCCGCCGCTCGTCTCGCTCTGTGCCGATGAACCTACGTGAAGCTTGGGCAAAACGTCGTTACGAAGCTCATTTTATAAGTAAACTTACTGACTGCGACGGCGAATGCAATGAAACCGAGACCTCTCTTGATTTTGCTCGTGACTGTGGTTACATCACTGATGCACAACACGAAGCTTTAGTCACAACGAATCAGCAAGTCGGCCGTTTACTTGGAGCAATGCTGAATAATCCAAAACAATGGCTCCTAACTCCAGCCTCCTGATCCCCGAAACCTGTCACCTGCCTCCTGTTCCCTGCAACCTGCCTCCTGTTCCCTGCAACCTGCCTCCCGATCTCGTAGCGTTTGCTACATTCATTCCGCTTGCAAAATTTAACACTCAGAGTATCTGTGAACTATGGATAGAATCGAATGGTCCCCTGATATTTGTAATGGTAAGCCTGTCATCAAGGGCACCCGAATCACTGTCCAGACGGTGCTGTCCCACCTAAGTGCCGGCGATTCCACGGAAGATCTTTTGGAAGCATTTCCCAATTTGTCCCGTGAGGATATCTTGGCCTCTTTGGCTTATGCCGCCAGGGTCGGCGAAATCCACTCTAGCATAGAACTCGTTTCGTGAAGCGTCTGCTGATTGATGAGAATCTTCCGTTCTCCCTCGGTGTTAGGCTTGGCCTAGGTTATATTCACGCTTCACAAATCGCAGAGCAGGCTTCCGATTCCTTGCTCTGGCAATGGGCACGAGAAAATGATTATGTCGTATTGACGCGGGACACTGATTTTTTTGATCGCCTGCTCAGGCATGGGCCTCCGCCTAAAGTGATTTGGATACGCCTTGGAAATATACGTAAAAACGATTTACTGAGGGTAATGGAAGCGCGTTGGCCTGCCATCGAGCAGCAAATCCGCTCACACGATTTAGTTGAAATATATGCGGATCACCTTGAAGCGCTGACATTTCCACAGTAATTTCACATCCACCAGTAACATTAAACCCCGTCCCCTGTTCCCGTCGCCTGCTTCCTGTCCCCTGCCTCCTTAAACCTGCCACCTGACTTTATGATCCCATACGGTAAACAATCAATCGACGACGACGATATCGCAGCCGTAGTCGCTGCTCTCAAATCAGACTTCCTTACCTGTGGCCCCGAAGTCGATGCCTTTGAAGCCGAGTTTGCCGAGATGGTTGGTGCGAAGTATGCGGTTGCCATGTGCAATGCCACCGCAGCACTTCATATCGCGATGATCGTTGCTGGTGTTAAATCTGGTGACAGAGTCGTGACGACTCCAAATACCTTTCTAGCATCAGCAAATTGCGCGGCTTACGTTGGAGCGACGCCAGACTTCGCAGATATTGATCCGCTCACGTATAATTTGTGCCCTCGCGCACTCGAAGCAAATTGGCGCGACGATACAAAAGCAGTCGTTGCAGTCGCTTTCGGTGGGCAGGCCGCAGATATGCCGGAGATTGCACGGGTTGCTCGTGAACGGGGTGCTGTGGTTATTGAAGACGCATGCCACGGAACCGGAGGTGGTTTTGAGTACGAGGGAAAAGCCTACAAACTCGGGGGGCATCCTTGGGCCGACATGACGACGTTTTCGTTTCATCCAGTCAAAACCATGACGACGGGTGAGGGGGGGGTGCTGGTAACAGATAATCCTGAGTATGCTGAGAAAGCCCGACTTTTGCGCATGCATGGAATGGTTCGTGATCCAGAAGCATTTCGCGTTTTTGGAAGAGAGGGAACAGGAAACAGGAAACAGGAAACAGGTGACAGTAACCTGCCTCCCGATCCCTGCCCCCTGACTGCTGAAGTGGGTCCCTGGACCTATGAAATGCAGGACCTCGGCTATAATTTTCGAATTACCGATTTCCAATGTGCCCTTGGTCGCAGCCAGCTAAAGAAGCTGCCAGGTTTTATTCAGCGCCGTCAAGAGATTGTTGCCCGATATAATGAAGCTTTCGAAGAGTTATCTTGGTTGCAGACACCAGTGGACAAGCGTCGGGCGTCAGGAGTCGGTCAACAGGATTCTTTGCCCCCTGATTCCAGCACCCCGTCCCCTGAAATCTGTTCCCCATCCGCTATCCACAATCCGCCATCCGAAACGCAAGGCGTTTCGTGGCATCTCTATACCGTTCAAATCGATTTTGAGGCATTAGGTAAAACCCGAACCGAAGTGATGACCGCACTTCGCGCCCAGGGAGTCGGCACCCAAGTCCTCTATATCCCCGTGTATCTACAGCCGTGGTATCGGGAAACCTATGGTTACACTGTGGGGAAATGTCCAAATGCAGAAGCGTATTACGCCAAAGCGCTCAGTTTGCCCCTCTATCCCACGATGTCCGATGAGGATGTTGAATCTGTGGTAAAAGCAGTAAAGCAATTGTTCTAAGCAAGTTATAGATTATGAAAAGCCTACCTCACATTATTGCAGAATTCGCCAACTTTCATGGTGGCGATGTTTCACAGATCAACGCGTTGATCGATCAAGTGGCGACTTTTGAATATGCGGGTAAGGCAGTTAAGTTTCAGCCTTTTAGCCCGGAGACCTTAGCCTTGCCCACATTTGAGTATTTTGAAGTGTATCAAAAACTCCAAATTTCAGCGAAGGACTGGGCGGCGTGCATCGATCATGCGACTGCAAAAATTGGGCCTGTCTGGATTGATATCTTCGACTCATTTGGGGTGGATGTCGTCAAACAAAACAAAGGCAATATTCGAGGCGTGAAACTTCAGGCATCGGTTTTGGATAACACTGAAATTTATGAGGGACTTTTCGGCGGCGTGATGGAAGGGCTGGAACTCATCGTAAATATTTCCGGGTATCCGTTGACGGAGATCGAACAGATGGTCGCACAGTATTTATTATTAAAGCCGAAACAGCTAATTTTACAGCTTGGCTATCAAAGTTATCCGACCGCAATTCGTGACACCGGTCTCGGAAAAATCGAAGTGTTAAAGCAGGCCTTCCCTGGTCGTGCGCTTTGCCTCGCCGATCATGTGGACGCCGAAGACCCCTTTGCGCTTCATATCCCTTTACTTGGCGCTGGTTTAGGCTGCGAATATATTGAAAAGCATGTGTGCTTGAGCCGAGAAAAAGCGGCTTATGATAAATTTTCAGCTTTGGAGCCGGAGCAATTTATTCAATTGCTCGCAAACATCTCAAGCCTCGCCACAGCCTTTGAGGGGGAGTTTATTCTACCGAAGGAAGCGGAATATTTAGAGAAGAGTTATCAGTTCCCGATTGTGAAACGGGCAATGCGTGCTGGAGAGCTAATCGCTAAGAAGGACTTGATTTTCAGACGCTCGGATGAAAAAGGGCTCACTTGGCATCAACTGAAGGCACTGCAAGAAACCGGCAAAGTGCTACGTCATGATATCGAAGAAAACAAAGTGCTGCAAGCGGGTGATTTTAAGGATGCGTCTATCGGGTGTATTGTCGCTTGTCGCATGAAATCCTCGCGTCTGAAGCAGAAGGCAAAGTTGCCCATCCATGGGGTGCCTTCCGTAGAGCGCTGCTTGCAAAATGTTCAGATGATTAATGGCTTAAGCGTCGTGGTCTTAGCGACTTCGACCGTGGAGGAAGACGCGGTTCTTGATGTGAATGCACAAGCTGCCGGGGTGAAATTTGTGAAAGGAGATCCCGACGATGTGATCCTTCGTTACTTAAACGCGTGTGATCAGCACGGTATCGATGTCGTCATTCGGGTTACAGGCGATTGCCCGGTCGTATCACCGGAGATTGTGCACTTCATGCTAGAGTCTCATTTTGCCTGTGGTGCTGATTTTACCGCACCGATTAAATTTGCGGTGGGCACGAACTCGGAAATTTACAACGTATCCGCTCTGCGGCGAGTCATCGAATTGCTTGGTCAGGCGAAATTCTCGGAGTACATGGGTTTTTATATGCGCAATAATGCTGATCGCTTTAAAGTGAATATGGTCCATCTCCCCGAGTCATTGATTCGCGATTATCGATTGACCTTGGACTACCCGGAAGACTTGGAAATGTTCAACCGTCTGTATGCGGAACTCGATAAGCGGTCGCTGCCCTCAACCGCGAAAAACGTTTTCGATGTTTTGGATCAAAACCCTGCGATTGCGTCGATTAATAATGGGATGGTAATCAAGTATGAAACCGATCAAGGGCTGATTGATATGCTCAATCGTGAAACGCGCATCCCGAATTAAAACATGGCACGATCTCTCACGCTTGGGACCGCCCAGTTGGGTATTGACGGCTATGGCATTGCCAATCGCGTCGGACACCTCAACGACGACTCCGTTTTTGAACTGCTAGACTGCGCAATTCGCAACGATGTTCGAGCGATCGATTGCGCGCGAGCCTATGGGGAAGCCGAAGCACGCGTTGGCCGAAATCTAGAGCGACTATCACTTGGAGATGTTTGCTTGATTACCAAATTATCGCCATTGGCATCATTGCCGGAAGAGGCGAGTGACCAGGCGGTCATCGACGCGGTAGATGCCAGTGTTTATCGCTCTTGCTATGAATTAGGCCTGCGCACTTTACCTGTGTTGATGTTACACCGATGGCAGCACTATCAGTCCCATCAAGGGCGCATTTGGCAACGACTCGTGGAGCTTCAGCAAAAGGGTGTTATACGTGAGCTTGGGGCCTCGGTGTATCGGCCTGAAGAAGCCGCTGCCGCACTCGCCGAGCCGCTCGTTCGGCATGTGCAGGTTCCGGTTAATTTATTGGATAAACGTTGGTTCGAGTTGGATATTCCAGGAATGGCGAACTCCAGAACGGATTGCACAATCTATGCGCGGAGTATTTATCTTCAGGGACTTTTGGTCAATGCCGCCGATTGTTGGCCTCAGATTAGTGGGGTGAATTCGGCTGAAATCTGTGCGCTTTTGGATACGCTCGTTGCTGATTTTTCACGTGAAAGTCGTGCCGACTTATGTATGGCTTACATCCTTGGGCAGAATTGGATCGATTCAATAGTCGTGGGTGTAGAGACCAAAGAGCAACTCGAACAAAATTTTCAGATGGCACGTTACCAGCCACTTACCTTGGAACAACAGCAGCAACTTGCCGCACGAATTCCGCATTTACCGGTTGAGTTGCTCGATCCGTCACAATGGCGTAAAAACTAGTCATGACACCCATATCAATACACTTGAAAGGAAAGGTCGTTTTATTAACGGGAGCGGCGGGCTATCTAGGCTCCGCGATGGCACATGGATTTGCCCAAGCCGGTGGCATGGTTTATTTAAACGGTCGCAACCAATCCAGCTTACATAAACTCTGCGATGAAATTGAAGCAAGCGGTGGTCAAGCCTCGGTGCTCTCATTTGATGTGACCGACAGCGTCGCAGTGTCTGAGGCCCTGCAGCATATTGAGAAAAAGCACGGGCGCTTGGATGTGCTCGTGAATAATGCCTATTACGGGAAAGGCGGCACTCTCGAAGTGTCAACTAATGAGGACTTCACGCAGTCGTATCATATCGCAGTCACGGCGGCTGCTGGGCTGATACGTGCCGCCTTACCCCTCTTACGGCGATCCGTCGATCATAGCACCGCGGGAGCATCGGTGATTAATGTGTCCTCGATGTATGGGCTCGTGAGCCCCGACCTAAGTGTTTACGAGACAGCGCAAGCTGCGAATCCACCCTTTTACGGTGCTGCAAAGGCGGCACTCTTGCAATTAACACGCTACACTGCTTGCGAACTTGCCAAAGATAAGATTCGGGTGAATGCCCTGTGTCCCGGGCCATTCCCTGCACCCGCAGTGGAGCGCGACAATCCCGCATTTGTTGATAAATTAGCCCAGAAGGTGCCATTGGGCCGAATTGGCGTAGCCAGTGAGATTGCGGGTCCTGCAGTCTTTCTCGCTAGCGATGCCGCATCCTATGTCACAGGAGCCACACTACCCGTAGATGGAGGTTGGACTGCATGGTAAAGACAGTAGAAATGCTTAATTTGCACTTTATCCCTGCTGGATTGCTTTTTGATATTCGCCCGCTGCACGGCATGGATATAGGATCTGAAAAATTGGATTTTTCGTAGTGAAGCGAAAAGTAAGACTCGGCTACAAAGGACAAGTTGACAGTATCTTCCCTTTAAACAAAATATATGTAATGAGAGCAGAATATCTAAACCGCATTTCAATCAATCCCGATGTCTGTTTTGGAAAACCCTGCGTAAAGGGGCACAGGATATGGGTCTCTTTGATTTTGGATATGCTAACGGATGGAATGACAGAAAGCGAAATTCTTCAGGAATATCCGCAACTCTCTCGAGAGGACATTCTTGCGTGTCTTGCTTATGGTGCAGAAATGACGCGTGAGCGTTACATAGAGGTTCCGTTGGAGCAAACGGCTTGAGATCTGAGAACCCATGCAGTTTAAGCTAGATGAAAATCTTGGTGGTCGCGGTCAGTCTGTTCTGACCAACAGCGGTCACGATGTATCTACGGTAACTCTTCAACAGCTGGAGGGTGCGATCGACGATGTCCTCATCGAAGTCTGTCGAATTGAAAAACGCGTGCTTGTCACGCTTGACCTAGATTTCGCGAATCCAGTTCACTACCCGCCATGGAAATACGAAGGGATCGTTGTTTTGAGGCCCGCAAAAGAACCCACCTACAGTGATTTGTTAGAGTGCTTGGAAATATTGGTTCGTGGTTTGTCTCGTCTCGATGACATGCAAGGAAAATTGTGGATAGTCAGTACGACGCAAATTCGTGAATATATCCCTTCGGAAGAAGCTTAAATCAGTGAAATATTCGAAAAAAAACGCTTGTTCGCTCTTTGTCCGAGCCGATGCCGGAGGGTTTACTGGCACTGGCCATGTGATGCGGATGCTTGCGCTAGCGCAAGCGTATCAGCGTCGCGGAGGCAAAGTGACTTTCATTTGTGCGCAGCTTCCAGATACATTGGAAGAGCGCTTGGTCCAGGAAGGTTGTGAGGTGATTCGTATCGCAGCCAAATCCGGGAGTCAGGAGGATGCACGGGCGACGTTGGCGGTTGTTCAGGGGGCAGGGAGCAGTAGTCAGCCTTCGACAAGCTCAGCCTCGCTCCGCGAGGGGACGAGACCCAGGGGACAGGGGGCAGGAGTCGGTAGCGAAGAACAGAATCCACCATCCTCCATCCACCATTCGCCATTACCACTAGACAAGGATTCGACTACGCCGAACACTTGGCTAGTGGTTGACGGCTATCACTTTGGCTTCGACTATCAGAAAGCAATTAAAGCATCCGGTCTTTCTCTGCTCTGCACCGATGATTTTGGCTATTCGGAGCGCTGGTGCTGCGATGCGATTTTAAACCAGAATCTCGACGCCGAAAAATCATTCATTTACGATAATGAAATCGCAGATTCCCAAGCTCTATTAGGTGCGTCCTTTTGCCTCTTTCGTGAAGAATTTTTAGAGGAAAAAGAAATTTCTAGTGAGTGGGGTGCGATCCATCGCTTGCTAATTACCCTTGGCGGTTCCGACCCGGAAAATGCCACCGAAGCAACCCTTCGACTGTTAACCCAAGCATGTGAGCGTCCCCTCGAGATTCGAGTCTTAGCTGGTGCAGATAACCCGCACATCGAGTCTTTACGAACCTTTACAAGTCAGCATTCGATTGAAGTGATTCAAAACGCGCGCAATATGCCCGAGCAGTATGCCTGGGCGGATGGAATTATCTCAGCGGGTGGCAGCACTTGCTGGGAGTGGCTCTATTTGGGATTGCCCGGTGCTATTGTTACCATCGCAGACAATCAATTGCCGATTGTGCACGCGCTCACCGAGGAGCGCAAAGCGGCGTTGCCACTTGGCTGGTTCAATAGTGATGAATTTAAAGATAAAAACACACAATTGTCGGCGTGGGCGGACGATCCTGGTTCGGTATGTTGCCGGGATCAGGCACAATCTCTGATTGACGGGAATGGTGCCGACCGAGTAATCACGAGTTTATTGCTGGATCGGCTGTTTTTTCGTAGAGCTTGTATCGCGGATGTTAACAAAACATGGGAATGGGCAAATGATTCTCTCTCCCGCAAAATGTCTTTCACGCAGAATGAGATAGAGTTTCAGGAACATCTGACGTGGTGGACAAAGCAATTGGCGAATTGTTGCTCATGGATACGAATCATTGAAGACGGTGATCACTTTGAGCCGTGTGGCATAGTTCGCTTCGAATTATTTAAAACTGAGGGTTATGCAGTGATCTCTATTAATATAGATCCCAATGCTCGGGGTAAGGGTTATGGGCTAAGTGCTATCAGTGAAGGCACAAAACTGTATGGTTTGTGCTCTTCTGTTTCGAAGATACATGCATACATTCGACCTAAAAATCTGGCCTCTCTTAAAGCTTTTGAAAAGGCAGGTTACCATATCGCTGGCACTGAACAAATAAAAAGTCAGGATGCGATTTGTATGATTTTTGATTGTCTGGACACTCCACAAACACCTGTTACATCCGAAGAGAAGAGATATGAGTAAGCAATTTAAGATAAATGGCAGAGAGATCGGGGAAGGATCCAAGCCTTATATAATTGCTGAGGTGTCAGCAAATCATAACGGTAAGATTGAGACTGCGATGGAATTAATTGCATGTGCTGCAAAAAGTGGTGCTGATTGCGTCAAGCTTCAAACTTATCGCCCCGACACTATAACCATGAATTCGCAGTCTCCTGATTTTCGTATCAGTGATGGATTATGGGCTGGGACAACATTGTATGAATTGTATGAAAAAGCGCACACGCCATGGGAATGGCACGAGCAGTTGTTCGATCGTGCCAGAAAATGTGGTATAACACTCTTCAGTTCTCCATTTGACACGACTGCAGTCGATTTATTGGAAGAGCTGAACGCTCCAGCATATAAAATAGCTTCTTTCGAGGCGGTGGACCATGCGCTCATTCGCTATGCGGCTTCGACCGGTAAACCACTCATTATCTCGACAGGGATGGCGGACGTAGAAGAGATTGAAGAAGCCATCCAAGCTGCAAGAGACGGTGGCTGTAAAGAGCTCGCAATTTTGCACTGCGTCAGTGGTTATCCTGCGCCATCAAGTGATTATAACCTTCAGACTATTCCAGACATGGCTGCACGTTTTGGCTGTGTGACGGGTTTGTCGGATCATACTCTAGATAATACCACTGCTATAACCGCCGTAGCATTAGGTGCTTCGATTATTGAAAAGCATTTCACCCTTGATCGCTCTGGTGGAGGCCCAGACGATAGTTTTTCTCTAGAGCCAAAGGAGTTACATGCACTATGCCGCGATTCAAAAATTGCTTGGGAAGCGCTTGGTGGAGTCGATTATGGACGCAAGTCCAGCGAGTCAGGAAACGTCAAATTTCGGAGATCGCTCTACATCGTAAAGGATATGAAGGCGGGAGCGGTCATTTCTGAAGATTGTATCCGCTCTATTCGGCCTGGATATGGTTTAGCTCCGAAGCATCTGAATGATCTGATTGGACGGAAAGTCGCAACTGACATTACCTCAGGCACGCGTATGTGTTGGGACTTATTACAATGACCCCTCAAAAGATAATTATCTATACGCGTACGGTTCAGGTTCACTTTCATATTGAACTCGCTCGGCGTCTCTCAGGTGAGTTTCCTGCCGCGAAGGTGCTGTTTGTGTCATTCTTTTCGCACGCAGTAGAGATTGCTCAGGCAGCAGGCTTTGAGGCGGTGCATTTTCCGAAGGCAATGCAAGGAGTCGGCGCTTCACCCATTTCTGAAAAACGTATCGCTGAAATTGATATCTTTTGCCGTAAGCAATACACGGGATTGAACCGAATGCTTCAGATGGAACGTTTTCTTCCAGCAGGCCGTGAAGCCGTTCAAGATTTTATGCTTCGTCATCTGACCGTCTTGGATGAGTTGGTGGAAGCAAACACGCTCAGTATTTCATCGATGTATGACCACTTTTTTTATGTGGCCGCTGGAATGCTCGCCTTCGAAAAGGGGGGCGCCCATTTTGCCTTTGTAGGCTGTGGGGTGCCTGCAGGTCGCGTGGTCGGTTTAAGAACACCTTGGGAAACATGGGTGAACCAGGCATCCACGGAAAATGCTGCTGGAATGCTAACTCAGACGGCAAATGAGGTCAAACTACCGCCTGAAGAACGTATTGAATATATGAAAAAGGCTCCGACGCGCGGTGAGATGGTCGGCTTGAAATATCGCGTAATGATCGCACGCAAATTGGCGGCGTTTCGTAAGATGGATAATGATTCAGGATCCTATTTTGTAGACGGTAAACGGCACTGGTTATGGAATGCCTTACACTGGCGCTTCGATGCATGGTTGAGTCGACAAGCTTCAGACCCTTGGGATATTCATATGTCAAATGAGTTAGGCAAAATTACTACCCCGACGGTTTATCTGGCTCTTCACATGGAACCTGAGGCGACTATTTTAATGTATAGCCCCAAGTGGCGTGACCAACTTGAGATTTGTCGTCTAGTTGCAGAAGCGCTCCCTACTGGTTTTCTGCTGCTGGTCAAAGAACATCCTAGAATGCTCGGCAAGCGAGCGAAAGGATATTACGATGCTATAAAACGTTTCCCGAACGTGCGGTTGGTCTCTACAAAAGTATCTTCACCAGATTTGATCGATAAATCAGTTGCAGTGGTCTCTTTGGCTGGAAATGTTACGCTCGAAGCGAGATTACGCGGCAAGCCGGCCTATTGCTTTGGCAGGCCCCCCTTTTCTCGCATGGCAACCGCTTGTGGTGAAGTGGCACTTCAAGAACTTACTAGTCTAGATCAATGCACCCCTCTCGAGGTTTCCTCAGAGGACTCAGGATGGGAGCGCTGGGTGCATGGAACTTTTTATGGGCAGGGGGGGCGGTCTCTATTTAAAGACGACATCGGTCAGATGGCGTGGGATGACTCTCCGGGGAATGTGGAAGCACATTCTAATTTTATTTTGGGATCCCTTCGCGCATCGAAGTAACAGTGATGTTAAAGTAATAATGTAATGCCTTGCAATGAAATCGATTTTTAGTAAAGAAAACTTGCCGTTCATCCTCTATTTTGTGGGGTTTTATTCAGGATGGATGGCGTTCATTGCCCGGGCTGAACTAGGTCTATATGCGTTTCGTAATGTTTTTCAGTTCGGGACTTACGTATGCATGGCGTGTTGTGCAATCTTCTCGCTGAGCCGTCTCGGTAAAGGTGTTCCAATATTAACTGGGACGAAATTCAAAATATATGGGCTAATCTTCTTTTTTACCCTGTTGATGCTAGTGGGTTTACCGCTCTTTTCATTGGCGCCGACTCGATTCATCGGCGCGATTGTTCGGGAATCCATGATTTTTCCCTACATTATGGGTGCTCTCGCTTTTTGCTTTTTTCGGCCAAATCAGCGAGATATTTTCTTTCTGGCGTATATTCCGCTAATATTGCTTGGATTCTACTTGATTAGGACAGTGGATATTAAAGGTGTTGTTGCGGTAGATGGCCGTGGGGACGCGTTTGAGCAAACTGGCCAATGGATACGGTATGCTTTGGTTGTTGCCATCGGTAGTGCCTCGGCCGGAATGACTCTCATCTCGTTGGCAACTTCTAAGAGGAAATGGATTACAGTATGCCTTTCATCGGGTTTACTTCTGTGGATTTATTCATCGCTGGTTTATTCTAAGCGCCAGGGCCTATTAGAGTTTGGTTTCTTGGCGGCCTTTATTCTCTATTACTTTATCTTTACCAAGGGAGGAAAGGGCCGGCAATGGGCTTTGGCAGCTCTCGGAATTGGAATGTCGTCGACGATTGGCTTTATTATTTTGAAGGGGGGAGCCCTAAATTTTCTTCTGTCGCGAGTCATCGGTCGATTCAGCGACATTGGTTACGAGGGTGTCGAGAATTTGGACCGTATACGCGAAGTAACCTATATGCTTGAGAGCATGACGCCGTTAAGGCTGATTATTGGAAATGGTTTTCTTAGTTTTGATTACGGTTTTCGAGCTTTCTATAACCTTCATTTAGGTTATGGTAATTTATTGTTTAAGGGGGGTATTTTTTTAGTGCTATTCTACATTGCTGTAGGTCTTTTCAATATTTATACAATGTTACGAAATCGGGTTCACCCGAATCGGCACATCGCGATGTTCTTTGCCGCTTACATGCTCCTTCAGTATTGTTATGCTGGGTTGTGGGGATATGTGCCCAGTCTATTCTGGGTGGGGTTTGCTGTTTTCGGTCCTGAGATTTTTGCGGCAATCGGTCAGGGGCAAAGAGGTATGAGAGGTGGAGGGCTTCCACCAGCTCTAGGGCCTCATCATCGGAGACGTTTTTAAGTCTCATATTTTTCCTTTCAAGGTTTCGACTATGAAGATTATTGCATGCTTAGGGCTCAAGAGGTCCGGATCTACGATGCAGTTTGCCTATGTGCGAAAAGCACTGGATGCGGCGTCTGTGAAATATACGAATTTGCAGTTTTTTACTGATGAAACTATTGGTGACGTTGATTGGGATATAGTCCGTGCGGAAGGAAACGCATACGTGGTGCTAAAATCACATGACGTGCGCATTGTTGAAGCGCTTCCGGCTGAAGCGGAACTGCGTATTCTATTTATCCACCGAGACCTACGGGACGCCTATTTATCAGCGAAAGAAAAATGGAATTATGACGAAAGCAAGATTTCGGAAATGGTCGGGGATTATAGGCAGGCAATGGCCTATCTTGAAAATCGAGACGACACTCTGATTCAGGCGTATGAGTGTGCTTTTGCGGATCAAAATACAGCTGCTTTGGAGGTGGCAAATTTTATCGGTGTAACGGTTGATGAAAATCTGATGGCAGATGCAGTTGGTAAAAGTATGAAGCCTTCTTTACTCAAACGCATTGCATTTCGATTGATACATAATGCTGCTCACCTTAGGCAACGTGTTCCGATCGGTAAGACGTGGATAGAGAAGAAATTGATTCGTCCAGTGTCACGTGGTGCTTTGAAGAAAATGATTGATCCTGAATCGCAAGTACACCCCGATCACTTTTCAAAGCGCGAAGGTGCTCCAGGTGGATGGGTTGAATTATTGAGTGATGAAGAGAAGGCGGTCTTTCGAGATTTTGGATTCTAGGGTTTATCTGTAGGTAATCTGTCAAATCTAGTTACGAGTTATGAAGATCAGTATCATTACAGCAACTTACAACAGTGAGGCTCATCTGGAAGCATGTTTGAAGTCGATCTATACTCAGAGTGGAGACATCGAGCATATTGTGATCGATGGCGGTTCTACTGACGGGACCTTGGCGATTCTTGATAAATATCGTGATGAAATTTCTTATTTGATCTCAGAACCAGACGACGGAATTTCATCAGCCTTCAATAAGGGAATTGCGCAATGCTCTGGTTCCCTCGTCGGAATCGTGAGTTCAGACGATTACCTTATGCCAGGTGCTATAAATAAAATTGAAGAAGATTGGAAGCAAAACGGAGAAGTGGACGTGCTTTACGGTGACGTAGTTTTCGATGAAGGGACGGACACGAAGTTTATAGTCAAACCAGATACAGATCTCTCGGTAATCTGGAAACGTCAGCCGTTAAAGCACGCTAGCGTTTTTGTTCGAACAGAAGTGTATCAAGACCTTGGAGGATTTGATTCGAAATGGCGCTGTGCGATGGATTACGACTTGATTTTACGCTTTTATACTAACCAGCGGACATTTAGATATCTCCCTGTTGCATTGGCGGCGGTTCGGCCGGGTGGTTTTTCATATGATAATCTGGGGAAAACCATGCGCGAGACCTGCCAAATTGCGGAATCATATGGTGCCTCTAAGATTAGCTCTCGGTTGAATTTGATTCGCAAGTATTTAAGAGTCCAGCTTCGCGCTCTGGTGCTGACGAAGGGGTTCCGCCGGGTGCTAATGGTATATCGTAAACGCAGTTCTCGGTTTGAGGTTCTACCATCTGACAAATGAGAAAATTACTACTAACCCTTGCCGCGGTGCTACCGTTCCGGATTAAGCGCTTAATTTATATACGTGTGTTCGGATATGAAATTGGAGACGGTTGCTATATCGGCCTGAGCTTTATCTACGTTAGGAAGTTAAGGATGGAGTCTGGTTCGAGGATTGGAAAGTTTAATTTCGTCAAAGAGATTCCTTTGCTACATCTTTGTTCAGAGGCGAGTATTGGGTCTTTTAATCACTTCGCTTTTGTGGAACGACATCGAACATCTACGTTGCCAGACTATTCAGAAATATTCCTAGAGCTTGGACGAAGTGCAGCCATCACTTCAGGGCATTATTTCGACTTGGGTGATTCGATTAAAATTGGCGCGTTTACAACAATAGCTGGAAAGGCGAGTCAGTTTTGGACGCACGGGATTGATGTGGCAACCGGAGTTCAGTCTGGTAAACCGTTGGTCGTTGGTGACTATTGTTTAATTTGCAGTTCTGTGCGATTGATTGGGGGCACTATAATAGGTGATCGCTGCGTCATTGGCGCTGGCAGTGTTGTCGTAAAAAGTTTTCTTGAACCCTATTCCTTAGTTGGTGGTAATCCGGCCACATTTATTAAGAAAATGCCAGGAGATGGAGCCTATTTCCATCGGTCAGAAAGAGACGTTTTATGGGCTTAGTGATTTCACAATTAAGAAGGAGAATCATTGTTTTTAGTGGCACAGATGGCGCCGGTAAATCAACGCAGATTCAATTGTTGGATGATTTACTTGTGGCTGAAGGTGTGAAAGTCACCCAGTTTTGGGCTCGTGGCGGATATACGCCTGGCTTCTCATTATTTAAGGCTTTGATCAGAAAAGTTCGGCCTGGTTCAGTTCCTAAGCCTGGGCCATCTAAGGCCCGCAGCCAACAGTTTAAGTCTTCACGTGTGCGGAGGACGTGGTTGTTGATTTCGATATTGGATTTGATTTTGTGCTATGCAGGCTGGTTGCGTTTGAAACAGATGCTTGGCTATACCGTGATCTGTGACCGTTATATTGAAGATACGCTGTTGGACTTTAATCATAATTTTCCGAAAGAGGATGTCGCGTTATGGTGGAGCTGGCGTTTGCTAGAAGCACTCGCGCCCCGGCCTCGCTTACGCTTTTTGTTGATCGTCCCCCCAGAGGAATCCGCCCGTCGTTCCATTTTAAAAAATGAGCCGTTCCCGGATTCGCCAGAAACTTTGGAGTGGCGCTATGCGCGTTATCAGGAATTAGCGAAGACGGGGCCGTGGGTTTCGATTGATTGCTTGGATTCTATCGAGGCGGTGAACCAGCAAATCTTAGGAGCGATGGAATCATGCGATTAAGTCTCTTACTGCAGCGTGAGCCTTTTGGAGAGATTCTGGAGCAAACGATGACAGGGTATTGGGGCGAGGGGAGTGACTCTCGACTCAAGATTCATTGGGGGAAGTCCGAAATTTCAGGTCAGGTCTGGCGCGGGAATATTTATCTCAATTTCTTCTGTGTCGAGGGCGTGGACCCTGCTTGTTTTGAAATCATCAAGCGTGAGTTTAGCCATAGTCGGAAACGCTCACGGCGTTGGATTCAGGCGGCTTATGTGCAAGCGGCTGTTAGTCCGCCGTTTCGTAATGTATTATCACAGGTTGAGTTTACAGTGTCCGAGGACGTGCCACTCGCGCGTGAACAGTTGCTGATCGGTGGCAATCGTCGTATGCGGATGATACATCCGGCGGCGGGCAAGAGTATGGTGATACACAAGCATGGCTTTGATCGGCTTGGCTTTGACCGCGAAGTGTTTGCTCGCATGGGGCCAGCAGCGGCAGTGGCGCCTCAGTTCTTTGGTTTAGATGCGGGCGGATCGTCCTTTTCTGAAGCCTATTTTATTGGCACGCCTGCCAACCGTTTTCCTCCCGAGCAGCAGACGTGCTATTGTAATGAGGCAATCGCGCGTTTGATTTCAGAAGTGCATCGCCCATCGCTGCGGACGGTTGTAGTCGCTGATTATTTGGATCAGTTAACTCAACGTTTAGGCGCATTCTCCGAGAAGTTCACTAATACGATTTTACCGCTATCAAAGTGGTTAAATGAACACGCAGGCGACGCGTCACTGGGATTGGTGTTCTCGCACGGAGATTTTCAGGACGCTAATATTCTGATTAGTGGCGAGGTGCTGCACATCATTGATTGGGAAAATGCGACGGAGCGTTCTCAGTTATATGACTTGGCAACGATGAGTTCAGGCGTTCGCTTAGCGGCTGAATCCGTTCAAGCGTGGTGCGCTCAAGTGGAACAATGGTTGCAGCAGTCGAATACGTTTCCGGAATTGGAAGTGCCTGCGGCTGGGCGTGATGAACGGTTGGTGCAAGCTGTGATCTGGTGGATCGAGGAAATGGTTTTTCAACTCGAAGACGCAGAGGTGTCTTCGTTTGCGAATGTGGATGACGCCGTTGATAGACAAAACTTGAATGTGCAGAGCGTGCATAAATTTTTGAGCGCACAAGCCTAATGAAGGATCATCGGATATTGTTTTTGAACCAAGTTGCTGGCCCGCTCTTCCGAGAGTTGGCGGAAGATATTTCAATTGCATTTGGCGAAGGCGAATTGTTTTCCGGACACATGGATGATATTGCGCGAGAGATGTCGCCTACCTTGGACATTGTGCCTGGTCCCGATTATGATCGTCGTAATCTATTGACGCGTGCGTGGTCGTGGAGCCGTTTCTTTTTTGGAGCTTTGCATAAAACGTTTAAATCGTCACCGGATCGATTACTCTTTATCGTGTCGAACCCTCCATTTTTGCCTTTAGTTGGGTGGCTGGCGTCGGTGCTTCGTGGCCAGCGTTATTGTCTGTTGGTGTATGATGTCTATCCTGCGGTGTTGATTAAACTGGGTAAGATATCTCAGCGTGGTCCAGTGGCGATGCTGTGGCGTGCGTTCAATCGCTTGGTTTGGTCCCGTGCTGAGGTTGTTTTTACGATTGGCGAGCACATGGCGGCGAACATGCGTTTAGAAGCGCCGAAAATGGAGTCGTCCCGTGTGCAAGTGGTGCCCATATGGGTAGATGTGGATTTTATTAAACCCATTCCTCAACGTGAAAATCCGTTTTTAATTTCTCTCGGGTGGCAGGAGCGTAAGATAGTGCTCTATTCCGGAAATCTCGGAAATACTCACAATCTCGATGGTCTATTGAAAGCCGCCCAACAATTGAAGGATCGCAGCTATATTGGCTTTCTCATTATTGGTTCGGGCGCTCTCTGGGATAAGCTAGAGGCAGAGGTTAATGGGAAGGCGATGGAGAACGTGAAGTTACTACCCTTCCAGCCAGAGCACATGCTCCCTCAGACACTTCCAGCAGGTGATATATCCATTGTGTCGATGGAAGCCGCGATAGCTGGTTTCATGATCCCGAGTAAAACCTTTTATTACATGGCGGCTGGCTCAGCACTGGTGGCACTGGTGCCGTCAAGCTGCGAAGTGGCCGACGTGGTGGAAGAGGGAGGCTGTGGTGTTCGACTTGATCCAGATAATTCGGATGAGATTGCGGATGCGATTATTGCGCTGGTGGATGATCCCGTGCGTTTGAGTAGTTATAAATCGAAGTCTAGACAGCTCGCAGAAACCCATTATAGCCGTGTCAATACGGCGCATTATATCAAAGTGCTTAAAGAAGTTATTTCTACCGAGCCGAGCTAGCGAACTTTATTGAGAACCTGTATTATGGAAAAATTAATTCAAGTCGGCGTCGATCTGATTCCAGCAAATGGTGGGATCCATAAGTCGACACTTCAATTTTCGGAAGCATTCGGAGAGAGCCCTGTTATTTCTTTTACTCAGCGAAAAGAGATTCCGGCAGACGCTACTCGGCATAAGCCGATTCAGCACTTTCCCCTGTCACAGAATAAGCTTCTTGAATGGTATGGATACGCAAATTCAAAGGCTAGAATAGAGGCTGAGAAGGTAGCAAGTGAGGCAGACATTTTATGCTGTAATATAATGTTACGTCATCACGCTTGCTGGTTGCGTAAATTTGCACGTCGAAACGAACGTCCATATTGGTTCGTCACGCATGGCCAATTGGATCCGTATGTGTATACGACACGAGCGATCATTAAGAAGCTGTGGTTGAAGGTTTTTGGACGTAAGATTTTAAAAGATGCAGCATGTGTTATTTTCGCAACAGAGCGTGAAAGGCAAAAGGCGGCTTGGTTTTACAAAGGCGAGAACACGCGTGTGATTCATTGGCCTGTTGAATTGATCGATGTTTCTAAGAAGCAGACTGCGCGAGAACATATTCGCTCTAAGCTTGGGCTAAACCCCGAAGATCGCTTGCTCATCTATTTGGGGCGTTTGCATTCTATGAAGAATCCCCGGAAAACAATTGAGGCACTCGCGGCGGGCGATGCACCAAATGTCCATCTCGCAATGGTTGGCCCCGATCATGATGAGTCTGCTGAGTCATGCCGTGAACTTGCTCGAAAATTAGGGGTTGAAGACCGTGTTCATGTGACTGGACCTGTCTACGGAGATGACAAGGATGCCTACTTGTTAGCCGCTGATGCGTTTATATCGCTTTCGCAGCGAGAAAATTTCGGGCATACTGGCGCTGAGGCATTGTCTGCATCGACACCAGTAATACTTTCACCTGGAAATGATCTTGCTCAAGATTTGATACCTTCGGCATGTGGGTTCTTCTTAGAAGACGATCATATGAAAACTGCGGTTCGAGCAATTGAAGCGTTTGCGTCGACATCTTTTGACGAGCTGGGTGCGATGGGTGAGCGTGCTAGAAAATTTAGCGAAGAAGAATTAAGCGTGGCCAAATTTAAGGAGAGATTGCAAGCGCTTGCGGATGAAACGTTGCAGAAAAGATAGGTTTTCCTTCTGCTATTAGTGAAATAAAAAAAGCGTATGTCGCATCAGAAATATATAAACACTAAGATTCTCAGCCCCGTGGAGAATCTATTCTCTGCTGCATTGTCGGGAGATCATGAGGCGCAGAGAGAGACTTTTTTACGCAATTATGCGCAAGTCGGCGAAGATCAGCTTTGGGACTTTTCAGAGAATGAAGGTTCCTCATGCATTGTCGCTTCTACTCTCAAAAGGGTGTATGGTTCTGATGGCTTAGCGGATCGTTGGTTAGAGTCGGCGAGTCGCATTGAGAAGAAACTTATATTGTATCTAGAGCAATTAGACCGTGTTGCAGGAGCCCTTGCAAAAAAGGAAATTCCTTTAGTGGCTTTAAAGAACTCGGGCATCGCTCGCGGCATCTATCGCGATCTCGCCGCTTGCCCGATGGGTGATGTAGATGTGTTGGTTCGTCCCAGTGATTTTCGCCTGGCGCATGAGACCATGCTTGAGCTTGGTTATGAGATGGACGATCGCAGCCCGTTTCAAGTGGAAGATATTGACGAGGCCGAGCAGCACGGCGGCTCTGAATACACTTACGAGCTGTCCGACGGCAGCATTCTTTGGTTTGAATTGCAGTGGCGCCCGGTTGCGGGGCGCTGGATTCAGCCGGATCAAGAGCCACCGGCGGATGAATTGATGGCTCGATCGGTTCCGATTGAAGGTTCCTCTGCGCGCTTGCTTTCGCCGGAGGATAATTTGTTACAAGTCAGTCTTCACACCGCGAAGCACAGTTATGTGCGGGCTCCAGGGTTTCGACTGCATACAGATGTGGATCGTATCGTTCGAGGTTGCTCGATTGATTGGGATGTGTTTTGCGCACATGTAGAGAAAATTAAAGTGAAGACTGCAGTTTACTTGTCGCTGAACATACCGCACTCCTTGTTTAACACTCCAATTCCCGAAGCAGTGTTGACTCGTTTAAACGTTTCTCCGATCAAGAATCGTTTGCTTCTGCGTTGGATTCGAAAAGTGGGTTTGTTTGGGCCAGATGATTCCAAATGGAGTAAGCTCGGGTATATTTGTTTTAATTTGATGCTGTATGATAACCTCGGAGGTATTTTACGTGGAATTTTTCCCGATGGAGATTGGATGGTGGATCACTATAACTTGAAGCAGCGTTGGACACTGCCGTTCTGGTATGGTGTGCGCATTGTTGAATTGCTATTCAAGCGTGCAAAAACCTAATGGCTGTTTCGCATAATAAAGTCTTAGTCACTTACGGGTGGGTGCGTTCGAGTTATGTGGCGGTTCGCAATCTCGTCGAACACGGCGTGGATGTGATTGTTGCCGATTCGAATCGCGTCGGTATGTGCCAGTGGTCGAAGTATCCGACCAAGTGCTTCCGCTATACCTCGCACTACGAAGATGAACGGCAGTTTATTGACGATATTAAGCGTATCTGTGCGGAGCAAAAAGTGGGGTTGATCTTAGGGTCACACAATGAGACTGAGATTCTCGCGAAGTATCGGGATGAATTTTCTGAAGAATTGTGTGCGCTTTTGCCGAATGTCGAGCAATGCGCGGTCTTTAATAACAAGGCACGTTCGTATGAGCTGGCTCGTGATCATGGAGTCCCTGTCCCTGAGAGGATTGACTATCAAGATCCAGCAAAAGTCGCCGAGGCAGTCCAACAGCATGGCGCTTCAAGGGTCGTGGTTAAGTTACTTTTAGGAAACAGTGCCAAAGGGATCTTTTATGCGGATACACCGGCAGAAACACAGACGCTAGTGGGCGATTTGATTCAAGAATTTGAACTGTCAGCGGATCGTTTTCCGCAAATCGAAGACTGTGTCGATGGCGACGGGTGTGGTTGCTCATCGTTTTATTGGCATGGGCAACCAATCGCTTCCTTCTGTCATCGCAGACTGCGTGAGAAGACTCAGACGGGGGGCACAAGCACTTACCGTGAATCAATCGAGAACGAAGAGCTGGTGGCTTATTCAAACAAGTTGCTGTCTGAGATAGGTTGGCATGGTTTCGCGATGGTTGAATATAAGATGCACCCAGAAACGGGTCAGATCTGGTTTATTGAAGTGAATCCGCGTCTGTGGGGTTCGCTACATCTGTCGGTAGCATCTGGTTTTGAGTTTCCCTATCTAGCATGGTTATGTGCGAGCGAAGGACCGGAGGCTGCGATTCAATATCATACCTCTCGAACCAAGCATATCGGACACAGAGCGCGTTGGTTGCTGGGTGACTTGATTATTGCGATTGGGCAGTTGGCTCGTGGACAGGTGGGCAAGGCATGGACGACATTGTTTAAGCAGCCCGCCGATAGTTTTGATGACTGGAATCGTTCAGATCCAGGAGCCTTTGCAGGGGAGTTGGCGTTTTATGGGAGTTCCTTTATTCGCAATCGTAGCAGTAACCCAGTAGAGAAAGGTATGATTGGATGAGTCAGAACGTAGTGATTTTTGATTTTGATGGCACCTTGATTCGGAGGGATAGCACCCTCTGGCTCATCAAGGAACTAGTCAGGAGGAATCCTTGGAAGTTGCCCGCGGCATTTTGTTATTTAGTAGGTATGTATTTCGCTCGCGGAAAGGATCCTGCGCAGCTTCAGAAATTAAAATGTCGGTGTATTGGTAGTCTGGTTAAAGGTAAATCTTTAGAAGCGCTAAAGCAGCCTCTAGATCGATTTCGAGCTAAGGTCTTGAATCAGAAAGTGACGCAAAGCTTTGAGCGACTTTTACAGGCGCATTCCGATGGGCAACGAGTTCTTGTTGTCACAGCATCGGCAGCATTTGCAATTGCTCACACATTACAAGATCATCCGGTAACGATTGTTGGCACCTCATATCAATTGGATAATAATCGATTCACTGGGGAGCTTATAGGCGAACCTTGTTTTCATGAGGCTAAAGTGGTCTTTGTGGATAAATGGTTAGCCAAGTTAAACTTGTCGTGGGCTGATGTAGTAGAATCATGGGGGGACAGTTCCACTGATTGGTCATTGATGCAGAAATGCTGTAAGCGCTATTGGGTTTCGAGCAGTCAACGCAAAGCAGCAGAATTAAGATCAATCGATCCAGAGGGAATTTTTTATACATTGGAGTAGTCTGCGTGGAGTTTATTCTTCGCCCCGAAACTGTCTGTTTCCCTCTTATGTTGGATTTAGCTACTAGCTTAAGCTGCTAAGAATACTCGCAATATTTATTCTAAAAGTCGCATCACTTCGGTGCTTCGCTTTGTCTTCGCCACCAACACAATAAATGTAGCCTTCAGTCTTTCCGAGGCTGACCATCGCGGAATATGGGATATTCCGAGCTCTTTGATAGGAGTTCTCGGTCACATGATACACGTATGCTTCATTCGTAAAGTCACCTTTGGAGCTATCATAGCCACCGGCAATGTAGAGTGAATTTTCGTTCAAAGTGACTGCGGCTGCTCCGCGAACGGGAATCGGATAGTCTGTCAGTTTTCTCCATGTATCAGACGAAACATCATATGCAGCTGATTCTGGTTTGTTGATCACGCTATCTGCTTCGTAAGCAGCGCCAGCGAATAAAAACAATGACTTCTGGTTCGCTGTTGTTGCACATAAGCACCTAGCATTTAGAGGGTTCGGTGCTAGTTGGCGATATGAGCCGTCAATCAAGCTTAATGAAAATGTTTCGTTAGTAATTTGAGAAAGATCGTCGGCACTCTTAGATCCTCCTGAGACTATGGCGAGATCACCAAATCTGGATCCAGATGCATAAATGAGTGAATCAGGCAGACCCCAAGATTGCTGCATGACCCTTCCGCTTTTGTTGATGTGAACCGCTGATTCGGTGGCAGCTTTCTTAATGAGTCCACCTAAGAGTATGCAGGTGTCACTATTGCTCGTTGCAGCGATTGAGTATGCAGGTATAGGGCGCTCGTTTGTGTTCGAGACACTATCCCATCGATCATTTTTAGAATCGTAGCCGAAGATTTCATCAGAAAGGGATTTCTCTAATTCATCGAAATACGTGCCTCCCAAAACAAAAATTTGTTCATTTAGCGTGGCGAGTGTATGGCCTCCAAGTGCTCTAGGTAAAGTCGCGAGTTCCTTCCAGTCGGCATTCGAAGAAGTGGTGTGGAGTGTCATAATGTGTAAATCGGCTTATGGAAATATTAAACGCGGGGTGCACTTCAATGAGAGGTGCGCTTACGCTTACGAAGTGGCAGTGAAATTACTAAGTAGTTTGCATATATATCTTCTGCTTAGTATTTGCAAATCAAAGTACAGATAAAGATTATAGCATATTATTTATGGATAACATACTAATTATTGACCGGATTAAATCAGTGATAGGTTCATGCGACCAATTCACTCCGCTTCATATTCCTATCTTTGATGATCGTGAAGTTGAATTACTAAGTGAATGCGTTGAATCAAATTTCGTCTCCTCGGTGGGGGCATTTTGCGATCGTTTTGAAACAGCATTGGCTGAGTATACTGGAGCGAAAAGAGCGGTTCTCTGTGTGAATGGCACATCCGCATTACATCTGGCACTGAGGGTCGCAGGTGTAGAATCTAATGATGAAGTGCTGATACCTTCGTTGTCATTTGTTGCGACTGCAAATGCCGTTCGTTACGCAGGTGCAATTCCACATTTTGTCGATTGTGAACGGGATCATTTCGGTATGGATCCACTCAAGCTTCGGGAGCATTTGCAGACTATCGGCGAGTCTCGCGATGGGCTGCTTTATAACCGTGAGACGGGGCGCGTGATACGTTGTGTGGTCCCCATGCATGCGTTTGGGCATCCAGTGCTTTTGAAAGAGCTCACTTCTGTAGTGAATGAGTATTCGTTGAAACTGGTAGAAGACGCAGCGGAGTCCTTGGGTTCTTTTTATGAGGGGAAGCACACTGGCACTTTCGGGGAATGCGGGATCTTAAGTTTCAATGGCAACAAGGTAATGACCACTGGAGGGGGTGGAGCTATTCTGTTTAATGATGAGCAGTTGGCAGATCATGCGAAGTATTTATCCACCACGGCGAAGCGTCCGCATAAATGGGAATTTTATCATGATGAGATGGGCTACAATTATCGCATGCCCGCACTGAATGCAGCGATGGGATGTGCGCAAATGGAAAAGCTACCCAAAATGTTGGAGCAAAAGCGTGCACTGGCTAGTCGTTATGAACAAGCGTTCGCAGGGCTGGATGGGCTTCGCTTTTTAACTGAACCTAGCAATTGTCAAAGTAACTATTGGCTCAATGCAATTGTGCTCGATGAACCGAATCTTGAGCAGCGTGATGCGATACTTGAGGCCACGAATAGTCAGAACATAATGACCCGGCCCGTGTGGACTCCACTTCATTTATTGCCAATGTATGCGGATTGCCCTCGCATGGATTTGAGTGCCACCGAGGAGGTGGCGCAACGAATCATAAATATTCCGAGCACTGCGGGGTTGTAGACGCGCTTTGCACGGATGGGTGATAAATGATGGCGAATGAATAAACGTAATTTGTAGGTGCTTAGTTGTTTCCTGACGTTACCTTGTCGTTTTAACTTGTCGCCCATGAATGTTCGTGAAAACCAGAGCCGCTACGCGGAAACCGCTTATTACCACTAATCACACGCTTATCATAGAAATGAAAATCCTTCATATGATTACAGAGTATAAGATAAGCGTTCTATAAGCGGTAATAAGCGGTCAAAAAATACAGAGCCACTGTCTCATTATTAAAAAAATGTCTCGTTCAATTAGATTTTTAGTACTGTTACTGCTGTATGGCGGTGCTGCAGTGATTAGTTATTGGGTGTCCTGGAAGTTGCGATTTGGGTTCTACGTCGAGCTGGACGGGATCCCTGAGCGCTTCCGTGACAAAGTAGTACTACAAGCGCTCTACATGATACCGACGAAGTTGGTCTGTCTCTATTTACTTGGACAGTTTACGGGCCTAGTTCGATTTTTTCGACTTCCCGATGCCATACGACTATTCATTGGCTCTTCAATTGCGACTGCGATCTTTTCAATTGTTTGGGTCGCGAGCTCTTATGCATTTGTTCCGCCTGGGTCGGTTCTACTGGTCGATTTTTTCCTCTTTACCAGCTTAATCGTTGGCATTCGGGTCGCGATTCGCGTCTTTGATGAACAAAGTAAGGGATTTCTAAAATCAGGGAAGAAGCTACAGCGCGTTGCAGTGATCGGTGCTGGGCAAGCGGGCTCAGCGCTCGCATCCGAGCTTAGTTCGCAACCTCAACTTGGAATGCGTGTGGTCGTCTTTTTTGATGACAGTAGGGCGAAGCATTCGCGGCAATTGCATGGGGTGTCGATTGCGGGTAGCCCAGAGTTGATCCCCTCATATTTTCGCACCCACGATCTTGATAAGGTTATTCTTGCGATGCCGAGTGCACAACCTGAGCGATTACGTGAAATTATATCGCTGTTGAAGAAGCACAACATCCCAGTGGAAACCGTGCCGAGTGTTGGTGAAATTGTTAGTGGTAAATTTAATGTTTCGAAGATTCGTGAAGTGAACATTGAAGACTTACTCTATCGTGAACCAATTGAAATCAATACGGATGAGATCCGTGACTTTATTAAGGGTAAGCAGGTAATGGTTACCGGTGCAGGAGGAAGCATTGGGCAAGAACTCGCAGAACAGGTGGCTTCAATGCGGCCGGCGAAATTATTAATAGTCGATCGCTGCGAGAGTGCATTATTTTTGACCGAGAGTAAGTTGAATGGTGTCGGTGTCGAGATCGTGACGCGCGTGGTAGATGTGAAGGATCGCGATGCGATTGGTCGTATGCTTAGTGAGTTTTCACCGGATACCATCTATCATGCGGCCGCGCATAAACATGTAGGGATGATGGAGCGTCAGCCACATGAGGCTTTCTTGAATAATTCGAAAGCGACGTATCAGTTGGCTCAACTTGCAGTAAAGCATGGTGTGGCACACTTTTGCCTAATCTCGACAGATAAAGCAGTGTATCCTTCCAGCGTAATGGGTGCGACGAAGCGCTTGGCGGAACTCTCTATCCAGTCTTTGATTTCGAGTGGAGATACTGGTAAGACTCGGTTCTCGATGGTTCGCTTTGGAAATGTGATTGGCTCCTCGGGAAGCGTGATACCAATCTTTGAGAAGCAGATCGATCGTGGAGGGCCAGTGACCGTGACGGATCGTGCGATGACTCGCTATTTCATGACGATTCCAGAAGCAGTGGGCTTGGTTTTATTAGCCTCATCATTTAAAGAAGCGCATGCATTGTATGTTTTAGACATGGGCACCCCTGTGAAAATTGATGATGTGGCACGTGATTTAATTCGCCTTAAAGGCTTGGAGCCAGATGTGGATATTGAAGTGACATATATCGGGGCTCGACCAGGCGAGAAGATTGATGAGGTGCTGCAATACAATGAGGAAGCATTGCTTCCGACCGCGCATCCTAAGATTCTCCGTCTCGCGGCGAATGCGATCAAAGTCGTGGCTCAAGCGACTTTGGAGTCACGATTTGAGCTCTTAAGTAGTGAGACCTCGGATGGTCTTTTTGTGCCAGAGAGAGAGAGAGTTTTTGGATTATTAAAAGAGGTCGATTTAAAGCCTGAAGTGATTTCTTCTGCTAGTGAAAGTCGTATTACTTAGAGAACGTTTATTATGGATATTATGAAAATAGTTGGGCGCACCCGTCCATTGTTTGATCAGGATGTAGCGAGTCGAGAAGCTCAATTGAAGGACTTGATTGGTGGCTCTAGAATCTTAGTCATCGGTGGCGCTGGGACGATTGGCCAGGCAGTGACGCGTGAATTGTTTAAGCGCGACCCGCAAGCTTTGCACGTTGTGGACATCAGCGAGAATAACTTGGTCGAATTGGTGCGCGATGTGCGCAGCACACTAGGTTACGGGAGTGGTGATTTTCAGACCGTCCCCGTTGATGTGAATAGTCGTTACTTTGATGCCTTTATCGAATCTCAAGAGCCTTATGATTATATCTGTAATCTATCTGCATTGAAGCATGTACGCAGTGAGAAGGATCCATACACCTTGATGCGGATGTTGGAGGTGAATGTTTTCAATACAGTGAAGACTGCTCGTATTGCTGCGGCTCAAGGTGCTAAGAAGTATTTTGCAGTGTCCACCGACAAGGCTGCGAACCCTGTGAACCTTATGGGTGGGTCTAAGCGAATCATGGAGAAGTTTCTTCATCGTGAGTCTTCGGCAGTCGATGTTTCGATGGCACGTTTTGCAAATGTTGCTTTTAGTGACGGTAGCTTATTGCATGGCTTTACGCAGCGCTTGATGAAGCATCAGCCGCTCTCCGCGCCCAATGACGTACGTCGCTATTTTGTGACTCCGCAAGAGTCGGGTGAACTGTGTATGATGTCGGCAATCTTCGGCGAAAACTTGGATATCTTTTTCCCGCATCAAGATGGTGAGCTCGAACTGACGAAGTTCTCAGATATTGCGGTGCGTTTTTTAGAGAATCATGGCTATGAGCCTGTGCAGTGTGCGACTGAAGATGAGGCGCGTGATCGGGCATCTGAACTGATCTCGCTAAAGAAGTGGCCCGTGTATTTCTTTGGTAGTGATACTACTGGCGAGAAAGCGTACGAAGAGTTTTTTATGGGGAATGAAACACTCGATATGGAAACCTTCAATGGAATCGGTGTGATTAAAAATCAGCCCGATTTTGATTCTGACACCTTAGATCAGTTTGATGCTGCTATCTCCAAAATTCGTGAATCTAAAGGGCCGTGGGAAAAGACAGAAATCGTGGAGCATTATCTGAGTGTGCTGCCCGAATTGAGCCACGAGGAAAAGGGCAAGTATTTGGATTCGAGGATGTGAGTGGTTGCGCAGTTGCAATTTACTTTACTGACAAAGCTGGAAAGGCCGACTGCGTCGGAGATCGCTTATCACCGCTAATGACACGCTTATGATGGAGAAAGATAATAAAGAGTATTTGGGAGGCGAAGGCTACGCTTTGATGGGAGCAGCCTTTGAGGTGCACGGTGAATTGAATGGTGGACTCTCGGAGGAAATTTATCAGGAAAGCCTCGAATGGGAGTTGGGTTTGCGCAATATCCCATATCAAACTAAAACTGAGTTGAAGGTCTATTATAAGGGGCATTTACTGAACAAGCGCTACATTCCTGATTTGCATGTTTATGGAGAGCTTATCGCTGAACTAAAAGTAGTTAAAGAGCTGACTTCAGAACATGAGCAGCAGTTGCTTAATTACATGCACATCACCAAGAAAGCAGTGGGTTATTTAATTAATTTTGGTCCTATGAAGCAATTGGAGTGGAAACGATTCATTCTCAAAGAATACATACCTC
>JABBCA010000078.1 GCA_018607135.1 Opitutales bacterium | reverse complement strand
CCAGCGGCTCCGTCACCCCACGCCTCGACCGCCGCACCGACCTCTTCGAGCTCAAGGTAAAACTCAAGAACCTCGATACCAGCAACGAACTCACTGACGCACCCGGCATCGACCTGCCGAAGTAACTGACTACTTAGCATACTGTTGAGCCTAAGGATAGCGGAGCTCTTCGAGTTCAACGCTTTCGCCTTCTTCAACTAATGCGTGCACTTTAGCTTTAACCTCTCTGTCTATATGAACTCCCACAGCTTCGTCGATGCGCACTTCGTATTCTGTGGCACGGATTGGTCCCATCGTGTATCGCCCTTCCGTATCGGTAACCGCAGTCGGCTCCGCATCGACACCTGAAGCATAGTCTAAGGGGATCGCTTGAATACCGACTCCGCTCATTGGCTGCCCTTCACGATCCACAACTTTCCCCGTGAGCCAACCACCGCCGTGCATGGACAACATAAACTCAAAAGCATCTCCTGGTTTAGACTCGAAGGGCTCGCTCAAGGCAGCAGGTAAATACACAGTGCGAGCTGCTCCGCCAAACTCGCGAAAATAAGCACACGCTCTATACGCCATGCCGTTACCTGCGGGCATCCACGCAGAGAATTGACCAGCCTCGCGATCAACCGGAATGTTATCTCGGCTATCTCCCGTCAGACTCGTGCGCTGGTTTCCAACAGGCACCAAGGTTACAGTCACGCTTCCCTCGGGCAGATCTTCAGGCAATTCAACCACGCCAGAAACATGAATCCCGCGTTCCATAGTCACCTCAAAGCGATTGCCCTCACCGTTAAGTTCAAAAACAATATCGTCGACACCATCGCGGCCTCTGGGCGGTTGTTTATTATATTTTTCTGCATTCAGACGTCCGAAATCAAACGCATGATCTTCGGACCACCATCGACTGTATGGGATTTGCGGTTCGACGGAATACGACGCCATGGCACGACTATTAAATCGCACGGTCCCGGGCATCAGGTTTTGCCATTCGACTTTACCATTCGAATCGCTAACTCGCTCAGAGCCTGTTCTTGTGCCTTGGTGATAAGGCGCAATTTTTTCAATTACATATACTGGAACGCCTTCTATCGCCTCGCCAGTCTGGCTATCTGTAAAAAATATCTCCGTTACGACGCCCACTCCCAGAGGTGCTTCAATCGTAGCTCTGCTGCCTTTGACCGTCCATTCATCTAGAACCAGGAATCCACCTGATTCTGATTCGGCAAACACACGATACTCTCCTGGCAACAAGCTGAAATCATAGCGACCGTCCGCATCAGTCTCTATAAGATAAGGAATATCATCAACTGCTCGTTGGCTACCGTTTCCCCATTGTTTATGCCGACTCGTCTCTAGTCGTAGTTGAACCTGACCAGTCGTCATCGTGCCATCAGCATGCATGAACTGCCCTGCGACCTGAGCACCCGTGGACATAATGACAGAAATGGGCTCACCTCGAGGAAGGTTTGCCTGCCACTGTGGCGCGAGGCCTTCCTTCGTAAATTCACAGTAGATTTGACGACCATTGGTAGTTTTCAGAATACATAGACCGTCGGTATCTGTAGTGCCTACAATCAAGCCTTTGTTTGGGCTGAAAGGATCAGCCACCACCTGAACGCCCGCAATCGGCTGTCCGGATGCATCCGAAACGAAAAATGCTAGATCGCTTTCTTCCAACTCAATGCCATCTGGAAGCGAGAATTCTAACTTTGGAGCGAGTGGATGACTTGCTTTTAGAAGCAATGAGTTTCCGCGCTCTGGGAATCTACCGCCAGCTTGCACAACGCTTCCATCATTCAGTCGGCACCACATTTGAATTTTGGAATTACCGCTGTTAAATTGAAAACTCTCTTTCTCGATCAAGAATGCTCCATCATCGAACTGTTCCAATATCGGAATGGAGTTCCACCGGTTCGATAACGCTTGCTTGTGAAATCCTCCATGACTCACTTCGATAACGTCCAACACATTACCATCGAGATCTTCAAGTCGCACCTGCAATCGCGTATCTACGGTCAGCACCAAGGGTTCTTGCGAATTCAATGCCTCTGGCAAAATCCTTTTCCAAGAGGTTCTCTTCTTGCCGATCCATAGATCGTATGGATATTCCACAATGCACCCCTTCAGGACAAGCTTACCAAGCTCGTCCGTCTTACCACTATATTGACGACTTCGACTAACCGTAGGCACCGAGATGGAGCGTTCCCAATCGGATCCTGTATAGGGACCGTAATAGATCGTCTGATTGGCCAATGGATTCCCGCCTAAGTCAACCAAGTGAACTTCACGCTTGGTCGTCTGCACAAGTTGAAAGTCGCCTAGATCGACGCCTTCTGCATCAATATCTGGCAGTTCAGTAATCAGCGCATACGGCTTTTTCAAGTGACGCATATAGCAATCAAAATTCATGCCACGCGGGTAGTTCTTAAATATGAAACGTCCCTCAGAATTTGTCTTCACCGTAGGCATTCCCCCCATTCGGGCACTCTCCCAGATCATACGCACACGATCCTTGATAAACTTTGCCGATAATTCCACTCCCTCCGCTGGTGTGCCATCAGGCCAGAGCACACGCCCCGAGACCTCGATAAATTCACCTAGCGCCGACGGGGCATATAAAGTCAGGTCTACATCCTTGCGTCCGACCTCTCGATTGATCCAGTGAGGTCGCCCAGAATCAATACTGCCCTCTAGCATATAGGTTCCACTGGGTGGTTCCCAGAATCCAATACGCACCTCGCCGGGCGGAGTTGGAAAGCTGAAGCGCCCCTCCGCACCACTCTCTAGGCGAGCCTCTCCGCCGGGTGTTCTCACCGAGATTTGCGCAAAGGGCACTGCCTCTTCGGTAACAGGATCTAACACGAGAACCGATACACGGACGGCACCTATTACCTCGATAACATGATCTTCGCTCACTTCGGCTTGTTGCAAAGTAACTGTAAATGCGGGTGCCTGAAACGCATCATCCTCCAGACAAATCCGATACTCGCCGGTCCCTCCACCGTCGGTCCACGCGCCGCCTTTGCCATAAAGCCCTTCCAAGCGGAAGTTCCCAGAACTATCCGTTCGCGCATAAACATAATCATGAAGTGGCCATTCCGGCGTGGCATACACTAGGGTATCTGATACAGGTTTTCCATTTTCGTCTCTCACAATACCTTTGACTACCGCTTCAGGATATAAGCGGATTTCAGCACTCGATTCGACAGAGCCACAGCCTGTCCAGCTATCGGAATAGCCTACCTGATTTGCCGCAAAATTAAGTGAGTTCTTGGGCATCTGTGTGAATCGGGCCACTCCTTGAGCATCCGTTAATTCGCGAGTCGGTCCAAAGCCATTAGCGAACAGAGCCGCATTACTACGCTCCCCCACACTGTGAAGATAGACTTCTGCTCCGGCGATGCCGACTCCTTCTGAGTCAACGACTTTAACAGTGCGTGGCACCGCTTCTTGCAACTGAAGCTCTATACTTTTAGAGGTGGACACTTTCTTGTTCAGAGCGCGCCAAGCAAATGCGGATCGGTCATCCCATGCGACTACCGTGTATGCATCTCGATTTTGCTCCGCTGCGCTGCGGTAAAAGGACAACTGGCGATCAAATTCAAAGCGACCTTGCGTATCCGTCACCACTTGATCAATCACGCCGTTTTCAAGACCATAATAATATTTCATGTGGTAGAGTGCGACCTCGGCACCAGCGACCGGATCTCCATTAATATTGAGCACTTGCCCAGAAACCCCTTCAAGTGTGCGAACTGGTAAGGGCGCATCTTCTGCCTCTAAGCTTGTGCTAAAGTGCATCACACTGATGAGCGCAGTCGTTAGGGCGAAGAAGAGCCCCATCCCCGCCATAGAGCGTATTGACGGCAAGGATACAGGTTTCACACCTAAAATGATACGTAAGCGTTGAAGCAAAGAGCCGTCTGTTGCCGCAGGCGCTAGGCGATGATCCAAGAACCGCTTTGAAGCCAAACCTTCCAGCGCACGCGCGTAGACAACTCGGTCATTGGTCGCTTCTATAACGATCTCATCGCAGCAGCATTCCCTCAATTGACGCGTCTTTCGGTCCAGCCACCATATAACTGGATGATAGAAAAACAATGAACAGATGATGCCTTGCAAAATGTTCACAAAGTAGTCGAAACGTCTTACATGCGCCAACTCGTGCAGCAGCACCGCCCGCACCTGCGCTTCGCTCATGCCTGACAGAAAAGCGATAGGCGTCAGCACTACAGGCCTCAAAACGCCCGCAATCATTGGCACAGTGATCTCAGCCGATTCAATCAAGCGCACCCGTGCACTCAGTCCAATCTGTTGGCAGAGTTCTTTCAAAGTCGCAGACCATTTTTCCTCCACCACTGGCTTGCCCCTACGAATAACCATTTGCAAGCGAAGCCATCCCCACAACAACCGGAAACTCATTAAACAGGCTATCGGAAACCAAACCAACACACCCCACCTAACTGCAGGCAAAAGCCTCTGTGAAATCGCCTGCCAACCGTCTAACTCATCTACCTGATCTCAATTGGAAAAAATAAATGGTTTTGCCTCAGGAATAAATACCACCTCTGCACTAGTCTCGATATCAAGGGTCTCTTCGAACAAAGCATTTCGCGCACTCGCGTTTTCTGGAGTCGTTTCTCCTCGCGTCTCAAACCCACTGACCTCTGAGCTATCTACAAAATAAAATGTTACCACAGGAGATAGACCACATAGCAGCAACGCACTGATAGTGACCAAGTAGGCAACTCGAACGTTTTGAGCAGACACAGTGCGCAGAACTAGAGCGCATACGAAGCCAATCAACGCACCCTGCCACAGGAAATGAAAAAGCACCCACCCTAAGCGTTCGACTATGGGTAAAGAGGAGAGATAAATCAGGACTTCCATAAAGCGCTAAGGTTATTTGTTAAGATCAGATTCTGAATCCGCTTGGGAGCGCTCGATTTTATCAATCAAAGCACGCATTTCAGTTAAGTCCGCTTCGGCAACTGTTTCACCTGAAAGTGCCTGCATAGCCAACCGCAGCCGACTACCTCCAAAAAGCTTACTCGCGAGACCGCTCACAGCCTGACGCTTCATGTCGGCTTCACTCAAAGTCGACCTGTAGACATGAGCCCTGCACGATTCATCCCGAACCACCAAACCCTTCTCAAGCATGATCTGCATAAACTTCAACACAGTTGTGTAACCGCCACTCGAACCTAAATGCTCAAACACCTCTCGAACAGTCAACGGCTCGTGCGTCCATAGCACCTTCAGTATTTCGATTTCGGACTCTGTCGGTTTTACTGATTTTCGCTTCATAAGTAGACACATCTACGAATTCATTCGTAGATGTCAACGAAACTCTTCGTAGTTTAGATCAGTTGAATATTTACAGAACTCTAAGTTCTTTCAATCAAACCATGATTCCTACCAACAGTGACTGGTTGACAAAACGCGCGTTATAACATTGGTTATTACTATGGCTATCAAAGCAAAAGTTCGCAAAATCGGCAACTCACTCGGTATCGTTTTGCCTAAAGAGGCCTTACAAGCACTCAAAGTTGAAGAAGGCGCCACCGTGTATCTAACCGAAGCTCCCAACTGCTCGCTCAATATTAACCCCGAGCAACCAGGCTTCGAAGACATCATGAAAGTCGCTGAAGAAGGCATGAACAAATATCGAAACACGCTTC
>JABBCA010000077.1 GCA_018607135.1 Opitutales bacterium | reverse complement strand
TATTCATACTATCTCACTCTTTAATCAATGAACCGGTTACCCAGCACACATCCAGTCGCACCTATCAACTCCTTTCGCGCTCCGCGCTTCAGTCGCGATAGTGCTCATCGATGGACGAACGCTTCGCGTTCGCCCATCGCCCAGAAAAACAGTCGGAAGTGCTTGAATTCGTGGAGTTTTTGAAGGCGAAAGAAAGAAAAGACGAAGAGAATGATTTCGGAGACGCTTCGCTTGCAACAGCCATGCGTGGCATGGAGGATGCGGAGCGCCTCTACTCTGGATCAGACATCATCGAAAAGCTCGAATGATTTCCGAAGGAGATATTCTCTCTTTTGGTTCCCGCAATCGGATCTGAGCACTCAAATACGACTGAGATGGCCACCACTCGCCAAAGCCCTACCAAACTACCGACAAGCGGTCTGATAAAATCTCCAATAATTTCGGGTGCTCGGCCATGAGCGGGGTCTGATGTATACGCTCGCAGAATTTGCTTTCGAGTAAGCCATCGCAGATTTCCACCACATCGCCGCCTGGGCCTGCGTGTCGACCGGGTAAAAGAAAAAACATTGCCACGACGCAGTCACTGACTGGTTCTGAGACCGTTCCTAGATTTTCTAGAAGTGGATCATTGAACGCATAGGCGTCTCCCTCACGTCGCTCCATCGATGCCGCGATGACGGATCGCACATCCTCAGCCAAGAGCGATTCCAGCTGACGGGCGACCGCATTTCTTACGGTGTTCACCAATCGCATCGGTGTGCCATGATCGACCAAGGCAACTTGCGGACGGACGAGACCATTGCGGTGTATGACCTCACGCACATGATCGGCGAGGATTTCGGCGAGTCGTGGATCTGGTGCCTCAACATCTGCCCCTACAAGCGGGGCCGCAATGCGCACATTTAGGTCTGGAGCGGTTGCCCGTGCTTCCTCGATCAATTCTGGCAAGTAATCCGCAATGGCTGAGCTTGGGCCCAGAAACAGTGGCAGCAGGATCAACTCCCGCTCTCCCGCCGCGACGCACGCTTTCAATTGACGCCGAACAATGGTCGCAGGCAACCCGCCAATCTTCTCTGCGGGGATCTTGTGTGAATGCAGCAGACTGACAGGCTCGACACTTAAATCGAGACGCTCAGAAAGTTTTGCCGAAAGCGCGCGCAAGCCAAACGTTGCAGCTGGGCGCAACGATCCGTTATCGATTAAGAAGACTTTCGGGCGGTTTTTCATAAACTGTGGATAACTATCTGCGTTGGAGGCGTGATTTCTATCGAAGAATAAAGGAAAATGTTTGCGAGATACAAATCATGCTACCACATTCTTGATTCTATGTATAAGACGGCACGCATTTTCCTTACCCTCCTCGTTGCAGCACTCCTCCTACCTGCTTGCACACGCAAACAGGCCCCCACGCCATCCGACCGCGGAACGGGTCTTGGTGATCGTGGTTCCATGAGCGGCGGCCTCGGCGACGACCTGATACCTGCAGGTCCAGCCAATGGCTTCGGTATCGACGGCATCGACGGCGACCTTGAGCTTCGCGACGGTAATGCAGGCATCAGCAACGGCAAATACAATGGTATGGATATGGTCGAAGGCCTCCTTCCATCCGTTTATTTCGGCTTCGACTCCTCTTCGATTTCAGGCGCTGAGCGCAGTAAACTTCAGCAGGCAGCGGATCACTTGAACAGTAATCCATCCGATCAATTACTCATTGAAGGTCACTGTGACTGGTATGGCACTGCAGAATATAACATCGCTCTCGGCGAGCGCCGCGCCAACAGCGCACGAGAATATGTAATCGCCCTAGGCATCGCTGCCAACCGCGTGCACACACTTTCCAAGGGAAGCCTAGAGTCCACTTCAGGACTTTCTAAAGACCAATCCGGTCAAGATCGTCGTGCGGATTTAATCGTCCTCAAATAAGCAGACAGCCCGTCATACATTTCTGAAAAAGCCCGTTGGTTCCGACCAACGGGCTTTTTTGTGGTATCGCTGGATCAGGCAGCTTGTGCTCTGCGGCGCGAGCAAGCTCGCACACTACAACCTCTCACCTCTCACCATTCTCTCCTTCTCCACCTTCGACAGTTGCTTGATCCGATACTCCTCGGCGCAAGCATCAGATCGCGTGCCGACCTGTCGCTGATAAACCAATTTGAGAGGTCCACGACCTCGGGTGTATTTGGCGGACTTAGGTCCTTGAGATTGATGCTCTTCAACGCGTCGATCGACATCCATCGCAACGCCCGTATATAGACTATCGTCGGCACAACGCAGCATGTAAACACTCCACATCAGCTGAGGGAACGGTCGCTTACCACGCCGTCAAAATAATGCCATTTCCCCGAATGTCGCTTAAAACGGGAATGCTCATGATGCACCGCGCTGTCACCACTGTGCAAGTAAGTCGCCTTGAATTCCACCTTGCCGGTTTGATCACCCTCACCTCCTTGCGAGGTGCTATAGACTTCGAGGCCAATCCACTGAATCGAGTCCGAAGTTTGCCGATAGGCATCCGCTAGGTTCTTCGTTCGAGCCGACGGGTGCGTGCTCGACACCAAATAGTCCACATGCCCACGCACATAGGCTGAATAGCGAGAGCGCATCAACACTTCAGCGGTCGGTGCAATTGCCGCCCCGAGGTGGTAACGTTCACAGCAAGACTCGTAATCAGATTCAAGGCCACAAGGGCACTGGGAGGAAATTTGCATCGAGTGTCGGTGCCTATTTCACACGAAGCACAATGAAGCGCGGGGTGCCTTGATACCAAACATAAAAGCGATTTGCTCCATCCTTAAGTTGTGCTTTCACATCTGCAGGTTCACGGACAGCACCGCTGTTCACTTCGAGAATGACCATTCCTTGTGTCAATTCTTCACGATCGCCATACGGTGAATCTGCAGCAACCGATCCGACGAGGACGCCGTCAATATCTGCTGGCACCTTCAGCGCAGTGCGCGCCCCGTCACTGAGCACTTCCAAGCTGACGCCCTCCAAAATGGTCTGTTCTGGCTCTAAAGACACTACAGAGCCATCGAGGCTACCCAAAACCACTGGCAACTTGAGTGTTTCACCTTGTCGCACCAATTCGACAAGCACCTCGGTGCCGGGCAAGGTTTGAGAAACCACGAGGCGCAGCTGCGGAGCCGATTCGATTTCAATCGCATCGATCTTCAAAATCACATCACCATGACGGATACCGCCTTTCTCGGCTGGAGAGTCCGGCTGCACTTGATTGACCAACGCACCACGCGTGCTTTCCAAGCCAAATGCTTCGGCCATATCGCGGTCGAGGTTTTCAGGAAAGAGCCCGAGCAATCCACGTGGCACCGAGCCGCGTTCGATCAAATTACGCGCCACGTTGAGGGCAAGCTTTGTCGGGATCGCAAAGCCGATACCATTGCTTCCACCAGAGCGGGAAACAATCGCCGTGTTAATTCCGATCAAGCGTCCCGCAGCATCAATCAAAGCGCCACCTGAGTTTCCAAGGTTGATCGCAGCATCGGTTTGAATGAAATTTTCGTAGCCACCGGGGCCCAGAATACCACGGGAAGTGCGGCCAGTCGCCGAAATAATGCCTTGGGTGACCGTCAGACCCACGTTCAGTGGATTACCAATCGCGAAGACAATATCCCCGACTCGTAGTTGCTCGCTGTCTGCAATCTTGAATGCTGGCAACTCGGTGTCGGACTCAATCTTAAGCACCGCGACATCGGTTTTTTCGTCAAAGCCGATCAACTCGGACACGTATTCGCTATCGTCGCTGAGCCGAACCAAAATCTCATCGGCAGCCTGCCCGCGCCCGGCCATGACGACGTGCGCATTCGTGATAATATACCCCTCATTCGAAATGATGACACCTGATCCGACACCCAAGGATTCACGACGCTCACGCTGAGGCTCAGTCGGCTGACTTTGCTGAGGTGCAGGTATCCCAAACTGACGAAAAAACTCAGGCACTGGTTGTTGCGTGCCGCCAGTCACGATTCTTGAAGTATACACCGAAACCACCGAAGGAGTCGCGCTGTCTAAAACATCGGCGTAACTCACCATCTGCCCAGGAGCAGCCGCAACAATTGATCGCTCATCGGCGGTGACATTGAGTTTAGGATTCTCCTCCGCGGATGCAAAAGTGTGAATCATCGCAAGTGAAAGAAAAGATACAGCTAATAATTTCATGATGTGAATAGATCGTATTGAGACAGAAAAGCTGACAAATGAATACAACTCAGGTTCCGATTTTTGTAGGCGTATGTCGAAACTGTAATGGTAATCTTAATCGAGTCTTTGGAAGGTAAAGACTTATGGAAAACAGAGAGGATTAGAGCGTTTGTCGAAAGTTCAAAGTTCATGCGTAAAACTGTAGTGTGCGAGCTTGCTCGTCGCCCCGATTGTCGAGCAAGCTGGGATCCAGAATTAGGCACTGCTGGCCTGAGCAAGCTCAGGCACTACACTCTACCGTATATTGGGTGCTCTAAAGGTTCAACCCGAACGATGCAAAGGGACTTTCTGAGCAATAGGATTCAATTTGTAAGCTTCTCTATATTAGGCACATTTCTAATGCATCGCATTCGAAATGTGCTCACCAAGAGGGTGCTCAAAAATCCCTTAGGCGACCAAGGCACATGGCTGCCTGTCAGGCCAGCAGTCATCCCGCTGAGCGGTGACTCCATCGGCCTTGTTCGTTGAAACCGCCCAAAGGGCACCCGTTTCGCCTTCCCTTCGGGCACACCTCAAGAGGTGCACCATCTTCGCTCTGCCGAGCTTCGTCAGTTGCCGAGCACCTAGCTCATTCTATTGATGGTATGCGTCGATCATGCAACTAAACAAAAGAATCTTGTTAAGCATGGTGGTAACTGGACGTAGAGCAGCTGACTCGTGGGTGATTTGCGAAACCCACGGGTGGCTACTGGAGACGCTCGAGGATTCTGCTGGAGTTACTCTCCGTTCTATTGATTGAGCGCCGACGGAACGCACCCACATGGTGAGAAACCGAATACCTGATTGTCACCGCTATCTGGCACTTGCTTAAAGGGCACTTCATCCCACTACTGGAAATGTCAAAACAGATGCAACTAAAGCTCTCCATCATTGCCGGTATGCTCGCAATGGAGACTCTCAAAGAAATGGGCTTTGAAAAAGAAACGACTTCATCCTAAAACAATTTGAAAATATAAGACTTAATACTTGATCGAACGCATACCTGCATAATTCGGGTTGAACTTAAGATCCTTCAGCCCAATTCTGACAGAAAACACCAACAATTGGCATGACACCTCATCGCTAAGGTAGAGCATTCGACTTACTTACAGTCGTTGAGATGACGCGGCGATCATTCACTTCGTCGACGATAATTTCTAGCCCACAAGCAGATAATTTTTCGCCGGGTTCAGGGATATGTCCAAGCTCGCCAGTAATAAACCCACCAAAGGTCGAGACTTCGTTATTATCAATATCTACGTTGAGGCGTTCTTCGATATCATGAATCGGCGTTAGCCCTGAGATTCGAAAGCTGCCAGCTTGCAACATGGGAATAATCTCCTCCTCCTCACTGTCGAATTCATCCTGAATTTCACCAACAAGTTCTTCAAGTATACTTTCTAGTGTGATCACACCGACCACACCACCAAACTCATCGACAGCCAAAGCCATGTGAAACTGCGCTCTCAACATTCGCTCAAGCGCTTCTTCTAATGGGGTTTCCAAAGAAAACGTGGCCACATTACGCTTCAAATCCAATGGGTCTAAATCACTCATTGAATCCCGTAGTCGAAAGATATCTTTAATGTGTATAATGCCGAGGCAATGATCCAGATCACCTCGGCAAAGGGGATAACGAGTATGCCCAGCCTCCTTCATGACGAGTAAATTATCCTTAGCGCCCAACTCTAAGTCATACACAACAACTTGGCTACGTGGTAATAAGACATCATGCACCACCAGTTCCTTAACCTGCAGGGTCCTAGAAACAATTCGACGAATCACTGGAGACATCGACGTGCCGTCCTCCCCCATTGCCCTAATTTGAACATTCACATCCAGTGGGTTCAATTCGTCATCTACATTTACCCCTAATCGACGAAAGAGCACCTTTTTTAAGGCTCTAAACAACAACATGACTGGTAGCGTCACCAATTTAAAAACCATTAGCACACGGTAAGAATGGAGTATCGCCTTTATAGGGTCACGCATCGCTAGCCCACGCGGAAAAATCTCGGCAAAAAAGAAATGCACCGTCACAGCAGACACGAATGAAACCAAGACCACCACCCAACGATCAGGCTTAGTCTCCAGCGAAAATAAACCAAAAAAGTCACTTACCAGCGGCATGAGCAAGAGCCCTACTGCGACCGTGCATAAGGTCTTACTAAAGCGCACCACGCGTCCAGTTTGATCGCCCTGCTCAATTAACTGCGCGATACCAGCCCTCCTCTTCAGGTGCTCCAACTGCTCGTCGTCGATGTCCCCATAACGAAACTTCACTAAACTAATCTCACACATCACCAAATAGGCGTGCAGAACCAACATCATTGCGACGGCCCCAAAGGAGATAAAAAAACTAAACCATTCATCACTCATCGTGCGCTTGCGGTCAATCCGCTCTCCATTAGTTCACTCAAGGCCTCTAATAATCGCTTATTTTCTTCAGCTGTGCCGATTGTTATACGAACATACTCTGGCATGCCATAGGGCGCCAAAGGGCGAATAATAATACCTCGCTGCTGCAATTCTTTAAAGACCTGCACGCCATCGCCCACGTTTGACAGAACAAAGTTAGCCTGTCCCGCATATGTCACGAAACCGAGCGCCTGCAATCCATCGCAAAGCACTTCACGGCCAGCAGTATTCGCACTGCGACACATCTCCAAGAACGCATCATCACCGAGCGCTGCGGTGGCTGCGGCTTGAGCCACAGAATTCACGTTGAAGGGCTGACGCACACGTTGCAGCAATTGAATCAAATCGGGATCGCCATAAGCATACCCCACACGCAACCCTCCCAGTCCATAAATTTTTGAAAAAGTGCGCAAGCAAACTACTTTGCGTCCCGACTCAATCATCGCACGCAAATCAGGCGCATTCTCTAAATACTCGGCATAAGCCTCATCGAGACAAAAAATCACATGCTCAGGCAGACTCTCAGCCAAGCGAATGAGATCTGCCTCAGTATTCGCCATGCCTGTTGGATTATTCGGACTGGCGGCAAACAAGAGTCGCGTGCGATCCGTCACTGCCGTCAGCATCGCATCCACATCGTGGCAAAAGTTAGGCATCGCCACTTCTACTGGTGTCGCACCAAACAATTTCGCAACCAACTTATAAACGATAAACGCTTGGTCCCCCATCACCACCTCATCGCCAGGCCTCAGAAAAGCGTGCCCAAGCAGCTCAATGAGTTCATTCGAACCATTACCAATCAAGATACTCCCTTCAGACACTCCGCGCACTTCCGCGATCTTCGCGCGCAAGTCATGGCATCCGCCATCTGGATATAAATGAGCCGAGTCAACCGCACGCTTTGCAGCAGCCATGCCTAAAGGGGATGCGCCAAACGGATTCTCATTCGAAGCGAGTTTAGCAATTTGGGCAGGATCTAAACCATACTCTCGAGCAACTGTCTCGATTGGTTTCCCCGGTTCATAGACCGGCTGTTCTAAAACACCGGAGTTCGCAAGTTCAGCGTATTTCATTGATTATTAGGCTTTGAACTTGCGTCGAGATGCACCGATTGCAACAAAAACCACCCCTCAAATTATGAAGATTCTACTCATCGGCTCCAGCGGCCTTCTTGGCAATGCCTACGCAGAAGCGGCGGTTCGCCGCAGACACAAAGTCATCGCGCTTTACAACCAGCATTCGCCCAGCGTGGATGGCGTCCATCAGAGCATACAATTCGATGCCACCCAACCCGAGAGCTTGACCGCCACTTGCTTAGAACTTTGGCCCGACGCGATCATCAACTGTGCAGCCATTTCATCCCCTGCAGAGGTCGATGCCAACCCACAGCTGGCAGAAAAAGTGAACGTCGCCCTCCCCCGCTTCCTCGCCCAGATCTCAACGCACATCGGCGCACGACTGATACATATTTCAACCGACATGGTATTCGATGGGCACAGTGCTGAATCGTATCGCTCTACCGACATGCCCGCTCCAAACAACCTCTATGGGCAAACCAAGCTCATGGCGGAGCGCGAAGTTCTAGAGCACAACCCAGAAGACCCTGTTGTTTTACGCATTCCAATTCTAATGGGCAACAGCCCTCGCGGCGAACGAAGCGTTCATGAAAAACTACTCGCTGCGATCCAATCTGGTGAAAAACCAAAGCTCTTTTGCGACGAAATTCGTCAACCCTGCTCGGCTTCCAATGTTGCCGAAGTCATGCTTGAACTCACCGAACGTCGCGACCTCCATGGCATTTTCCATTGGGCGGGCAGCGATGCACTCAGTCGCTTCGTAATGGGGCAACGCATCCTGCAACACTTCGGGCTACCACTTGATTCAATCGAATCTGTGTGCAAAAACGACGATCCTGACTTTGCGAATCGCCCAACCAATCTGACCTTCAACCTGCACCCAATCGTCAGCAAACTGAAGACCAAGCCCGCAAGCTTCGAGGAACAACTTAAGGAGCTCACTCAAATTCGTCCACTCAACGCGTGATCGCCTCATGTTGATCACCTTACCCAACGCCTTCGGCGATGCGCCCACCAATATGGCCATCGATGCCGCACTGCTCGAAACGCTTCCCGAAGGTCTCGCAGCATTTCGCCATTACGGTTGGGTCGAACCAGCAATCACCTTTGGCTACACCCAGAAATTTGCATTCATGCAGGAAGCCAGTGCAACTCCTGAAGCCAGCTACTGCCGCCGACTCACAGGAGGAGGCATCGTGGATCATCGCAATGACTGGACCTACGCGCTCATCATACAAACCGATCTGCCGGCCGCGCATACACCCGCCAACGACCTTTACACCTTGATTCATCAAGCGATTCAGGCGGCACTTTCGACTCAACACATCGAAAGCCAACTTGCCCCCTGCCCGCGCCAATGCGGCGAGGCTCCCGCAGCACCCAGCAAAACTGCAAGTCAGTGCTTCGTCACTCCAGCAGCGAGCGACGTCTTACAGCCCAGTGGCCGAAAAATAGCAGGCGCCGCCATGAAGCGTAGCAAAGCAGGGCTCTTGGTGCAGGGCTCCATCGACCGCGCCAGCTTACCCGAGACTTTCGACTACGAAGCCTTCAAACTGGCACTCATCGACGAACTCTCCGTAGCACTGGACATCCCAATAGGCACCGTTGAAGACCTTCGAACCCTATTCAACAGCGAACGCATCCAAGAGGAACGCCAACGCTTTGAGAGTTCCGAATGGCTGAAAAAGCGCTAATTACATATATGAATAGCTTCTGCTTGCATTGCGATTTGCGCACCGCACTCTAGCGAGACCGATGCCCGAAAAAGACTCCGAATTCGTCCACCTCCACGTTCACACAGACCACAGTCTGCTGGATGGATGTTCACGGACGGATCGCCTCTGCGCCCGCGCAGCGGAGCTGGGGATGAAGGCCCTCTCGATCACCGACCACGGCGTGCTTTACGGCCTCACCAGCTTTTTCAAACAAGCTGAGAAATATGGCATCAAGCCACTGCTAGGCTGCGAAATTTACCTCGTCTACGAAGAAGAACTCGCCACTGAGAACTCTGAACGTGCCAAACAAAAGTCCCGCCACATGGGCCTGCTCGCGCGCAACTTCACAGGTTACCAAAACCTCTGCAAGATCGTCTCCAAGGCACACACCCAAGGCTTCTACCGCAACCCTCGAACCGACTTAAAGACACTGGTCGAGTATAGCGAAGGCCTGATCGGGTTTTCTGGCTGCCTCGCCGCTGTCATTCCACAGTATTTACTCAAGGGTGAATTCGATAAAGCACGCGATGCGGCCGCCAAATTTGTCGATATTTTCGGCAAAGACTACTTCTTCATCGAAATCATGGATCACGGCATCGAAGAACAACGCCGCATCATTCCTGATCTGCTCAAAATCGCCACCGAGTTTGGGTTAAATGTGGTCGCAACCAACGATGTCCACTACGTTAAAGACACCGACTGGGAGCCTCACGACTCACTCCTTTGCATTCAAACTGGTGCGAAAATTGCCGACGAGAAACGTATGCGCTACGACGCGCAGCAATTCTACCTAAAGTCGCGCGAAGAGATGGACCTCGCCTTCAAAGAAGTGCCTGAGGCAGTCACCAACACCTCCGCAGTCGCCGAGATGTGCGAGGTCAAGCTCCCCTTCGGCGAAGACCATTACCCCGTTTACGAACGCCCGATCGAAGTCGAAAGTGGCAATGACCACGCAAACTTTGAGCGCGTGCTCGACATCTACGTCGAAAAGAAAAACGAGATTCTCATTCGTGATGGGCACGACCCCATCGAACTCGCCGAGGCTGAGCGTATCAAACTCAAGAGCAACGGACTCTATCTATTCGAACTCTGCAAAGACGGGCTCAAGGAACGCTACGGCACCGATTACGACGTCTGTCGCGCCAACTGGGAAAATGCCAGCAACGAAGACAAACGCTACTGTGAGCAGCTCGAATACGAGCTCGCCATCATCTCTGGCACAGGATTTGTCGATTACTTCCTCATTGTTTGGGACTTTATCGCATGGGCCCGCGAACGCGGCATCCCCGTCGGCCCCGGTCGAGGTTCAGGTGCGGGTTGTATCGTCGCCTATGTTTTAAAGATCACCGACATTGATCCACTCAGTTTCGGGCTACTCTTTGAGCGTATGCTCAACTTGGAACGTGTGTCACCGCCTGACTTCGACGTCGACTTTTGTATGCGCCGGCGCGACGAAGTGGTCAACTACGTGCGCGACAAATACGGCAAAGACCGTGTCGCGAACATCATCACCTTCGGCACCTTTGGTGCAAAAATGGTCATTCGCGACCTTGCCCGCGTGAACGACCTAGAGTTCGCCGAGTCCAACAAGCTCGCGAAAATGATTCCCGACGAGCTCAACATCTCGCTCGATGATTCCCTTAAAAAGTCGCCTGAGCTAGCCAGCGAGGTGAATCGCAACCCGGTAGCCAAAAAAATCATCGACCAAGGTCGCGTCATCGAAGGGATGATACGCAACACGGGCAAACACGCCTGTGGAGTCATCATCGCCGACCAAGACATTACCAATTTGATCCCTGTCACCTTACAGGAGGGCGACCTGACCACACAGTATCCAAAGGGTCCCAGTGAAGACCTCGGCTTGCTCAAGATGGACTTCTTGGGACTGAAAACACTGACAGTAATTTCCGATGCCGAAGCGAATGTGCAGTTGGCACGTAAGATGCCCAAGTTCAATGTTGAAAAAGTCTCGCTCAACGACACCAAAACGTTCGACCTACTCAATTCCGGTCGCACCACCGCCGTCTTCCAGCTGGAATCCGGCGGCATGCAGCAACTCTGCCGTCAGATTGGCCTCAGTTCTTTCGAGGAAATCATCGCGTTGATCGCGCTCTATCGCCCCGGGCCGATGCAGTTCATACCTCAATTCATTGAAGGTAAAAAAGACCCCTCGACCGTGGTCATTCCTCACCCGCTGCTCAAAGAGCTGGTGCAAGAAACCTACGGGGTTCTGGTGTATCAGGAACAGGTGATGCAATCGGCACAAATCATTGCCGGCTACACGCTAGGAGGCGCGGACATTCTACGCCGCGCAATGGGTAAAAAAATTAAGGCAGTGATGGACGCGCAGAAGCAAGTGTTCATCGACGGCGCAAAAAAGACCAACAACATCGACGCCAAAACGGCCACCTCGATCTTCGCCCTGCTAGAAAAATTTGCGCAATACGGCTTCAATAAATCGCACTCCGCCGCGTATGCGATGCTGAGCTACCGCACCGCGTATTTGAAAGCCAACTACCCAGTCGAATTTATGGCTGCCGTGCTCACTTCTGAACAAGGCAACTCGGACAAGCTCTCGCACTTCCTCGCTGAATGTAGCGCAATGAATGTGCCCGTGCTCAGCCCAGATGTGAATGAGTCTGGAGCCAATTTCACGCCGATCATCGAAGATGGCCAAAACAGTATCCGCTTCGGTATGGCCGCGATGAAGGGAGTTGGCGAAGGGGCCGCGCTCGTCATCATCGAAGAACGCGAAGCCAACGGCGCTTACACTGACTTCACCGATTTCATCGTGCGTCAATCCGAGAAGGCAGTGAACCGTCGCGTAATCGAAGCACTGATCAAAACAGGTGGCTTTGATTCACTCGGCGAAGATCGCGCCAGCCTCCTCGATGCGCTCGACTCCGAGCTCGCGGAAGCCGAAAGCCTCCGCAAGGACCGCGAAGCAGGTCAAAGCTCGCTCTTTGATATGATGGGAACCGACAGCGGAATCGCCGAAGAAGACAAAGTATCTGGCAGCCGTAAAAAAGTTCCCGCGATGCCCATGGCTGAAAAACTCGGCTACGAAAAAGAACTCCTCGGCTTCTACATTTCGGGGCACCCCATGGATGCCTATTCAGGTCTAGATACTGCGATCGACACCTTCACTAATCCAGACGACCTCGTTAATTTCGACGACCGCACGACCTTCCGCCTGTGCGGCATCGTCAGCAACCTTGCGATCAAATACACCCGCAAGGACAGCAAACAAATGGCGGTCTTCAACCTCGCCACACGCTTGCATAATTTCGAGATGATCATGTTCCCAGACCCGTATGCAAAATGTGGCGAACGTCTCATCGATGGCAAACTCACACTGGTTCACGGCCTCATCGGGAGGCGCAACGGCGAGATGAGCCTAGCCGCTCACGACGTCTTCGATCTAGAAACTTCGATCCCGCGAATCGTAGAGCGTATCAACTTCATCATACACCCAAATAATGCCGCTCCAGAGTTCCTAGAGCTCCTACGCAAAACAATCGACGATGAATACAACAACGCGAAAACAGGAAAGATCGAAAGCGAACACACCTCAGAAGTCGCCGTCAGCTTCCTAGTCGACAATCAAATCATCGACACCGATTCATCCAAGGCACTCAAGATGGCCATCAACGGCTCCAATTACAAAACCTTACGCAAGCACGTCTGCGTAGCCGGAATTCGGATACATGCAACGCCAGTCGCGCCAATCGACGACCGCAAGCCTTGGGAAAAGCGCGGCCGGAAGTTCTAGTATCTTAAGGTAGTAAACCCAAAAAAACTACGCCGCGTCTGCGGACTCATCTTTGTCAGCGGACTTGGATGCGGCCTTCTTAGTCGCCTTCTTCGGAGCTGCTTGCTTAAGCTTGGGCTGACCACGGCCTTCCACTACAGCGCGGTTGATCACAACTTCTTCAACATTGTCTGCTTGTGGCAGTTCATACATCACGTCGAGCATAATGCGCTCCATGATAGAACGTAGTGCACGTGCTCCCGTCTTCAGCTCGATCGCTTTCTCAGCAATCGCGGCCACAGCATCTTTAGTGAAATGCAGATTCACACCCTCCATTGAGAAGAGCTTACCGTATTGCTTGAGCAATGAGTTCTTCGTGTTCTGCAAGATATGCTCCAAGTCGGAGCGACTGAGCTCATCCAACACAGCAACCATTGGTAAGCGGCCGATAAATTCTGGAATCATACCGAAGTGCACGAGGTCTTCTGGCTGTGTTTCACGCAATAATTGACTGAGCGGCACTTCATCTTGGCGGACATTGTGCCTCGTATCAAAGCCCATTGCCTTAGAGCCTGTTCGGCTTTGAACAATTTTATCAAGCCCTACAAATGCGCCCCCACATATGAATAAAATATTCGTAGTATCTAACTGGATGTATTCTTGGTTCGGGTGCTTGCGCCCACCTTGAGGTGGCACGTTGCAAACAGTGCCTTCAAGAATCTTCAAAAGTGCTTGCTGCACGCCTTCACCCGAAACATCGCGAGTGATGGATACATTATCAGTCTTACGGCCGATCTTATCGATCTCATCGACGTAGATGATACCGCACTCTGCTTTGGCAACATCGTAGTCGGCTGATTGTAGGAGACGAAGAACAATGTTCTCCACGTCTTCACCTACGTAGCCTGCTTCTGTCAATGTGGTTGCATCGGCAATTGCAAAGGGCACATCGAGGAGTTTCGCCAAGCTACGCGCGAGCAGTGTCTTACCACTACCCGTTGGGCCCAATAAAAGGATGTTGCTCTTTTCAATCTGAACATCGGCAAACTTACTATCCACATCTTGGAAGCCTGCAGCAGCCTCAACGCGATCTTCCGAGCGCAGACGCTTGTAGTGATTATACACGGCTACGGCTAAAGCACGCTTTGCGTAATCTTGGCTGATGATATGCTCGTCTAACTTAGCGGTGATCTCAGCTGGCTTGTATAGGTTAAACCGGCCTTTGTCGCCGCCTTTGTCTTTACCTCCACCGCTTGCGTCTTCGGCAGCAGCGCCTGAGAGCTCACGATCGATGATGGTCTTGCACACCGATACACAGGAGTCGCATATGTGCACGCCAGCAGGACCTGCGATCATCTTGCGCACTTCATTTTGCGCTTTGCCGCAAAATGAGCAAAAAGTCATCCGTGTGGATTTAGCCATAAAAAATAGAGTTCAGAAGTTTAAGTATTACGCATATTAGAACATGGTATACCCTTAGCAGAGCAATGATGTCCTAAATGTTGATAGATCTAGACTACGAGTGAGCCGGTTGATGACAACCATCAACTCAGACTGACTTAGGCAGGCTTATTCTCGATCACCTTATCCACAATCCCATACTCAAGTGCGTCTTGTGCAGTAAGATAGAAATCACGGTCAGTATCGGCTGCGATTTCCTCAGGGGTCTTATTGGTGTGAGTTGCGATGAGTTTATTCATCTGCTCGCGCCAACGAAGGATCTCCTTAGCAGCAATTGAGATGTCTGAGGTCTGCCCAGTCGCACCACCAGTGGGTTGGTGCATCATCACACGGCTATTAGGGAGTGCGTAGCGCTTACCCTTAGTGCCTGCGGCAAGAAGGAGTGTCGCCATGCTTGCTGCTTGACCGACACAATAGGTGACGATATCGCACTGCAAAAAGTTCATCGTGTCGTAGATCGCCATCCCATCGGTGACGCTGCCACCTGGAGAGTTGATGTAGAGACTGATGTCTTTTTTAGGATCTTCCATTTGCAGGAAGAGCATTTGGGCGATCACGGCATTCGCGACAAAGTCGTTAATCGGTGTGCCGACAAAAATGATACGGTCGCGCAAGAGGCGGCTGTAGATATCCCAAGCGCGCTCGGTGCGGCCTTCGCGCTCATAAACAGTAGGAAGTGGAACGTAACTCACAGTATTTGGTATCTTTCGTGTATGGATTAAAAAATAGGCACGGTATCGACCGTGCCTATTTAATCAAATGCTTTTATACAAATTAAGCGTCGGCAGTTGCTGCAACTGTTTCGCGCGCAGCTTTGTCGATGATCAAATCCATTGTCTTACCCAGGATGATATCGCCACGCATACGGTCGATGCGGCTGCGATCCTTTTGAATTTCCTTCACTAGCTTGTCTGGCTTGGTGCCAGTTTGCTGCGCTTCCATCATGATCATGCGGCTGAAGTCGTCATTCTCGGCCTTCACTTTTTCTCGTTCAGCAATCTTGCTGAGGATGAGGCGAGACTTTAAACGGTCGCGAGCTGCCGTTTGAGCACCTTCATGAAGAGACTCTTTGTGCTTCTCGAATTCTTCAGCAGAGACACCTTGTTGCATGTTGCGCTGCATAAAGTCGCGAAGCACTGCATCGGTTTCGCTTTCGATACCGCTTTCTGGAATCGCAAACTCAACTGCTGCGAGAAGCTGCTCAGTGATTTGCTGGCGCTCCGCATTTGCATTTTGCTGCTTCTTTTGATCTTCGATGTTTTGGCCGATGCGCTCACGTAGCTGCGCTTCGTCTTCAACTTGAATGCTCTTGAAAAACGCTTCATCCATTTCTGGAAGCTTCTTTTCGCGAACTTCCTCAGCCTTGAGGGAGTAAACTGCGGTTTTGCCTGCAAGCGCCTCAGGTTGGAAATCTTCTGGGAACTCCATGGTCACTTCCTTCTCGTCGCCAGCGCTCATACCTATGAGGCCTTCAACAATCGCCTTCACACCAGGAGAGTCTTCGTTGCCCGCTTCTTCCCATGTTGTTTTTTGCGTGCCATACATTGGCGAATCAGGAACGAGGTCTGCAACGGCTTCGTCGCCAATCTTACCTTCGTAGCTGCAGCGAACGTAGTCGCCCTTCGCTGCTGCTTTTTCGACCACAATATACTCAGCACGTTGGCTCAGCACTTGATCGATCATTTTGTTCACTTCTTCGTCGCTCGCTTCAGTGGGCTGATTGGTCACCTTCAAGCCTTCGTAAGCAGGAACCTCAAATTCAGGAACGATATCGACCGTGAAAATCACGCTTACGTCCTTGTCCGCTGCGATTTCACCTTCTTCAAGATCGACGATTTGGAAAATGTTCAACTCTGAAGAAGAAACACCTTCTTCGTGTGCCTTGGAAACCACCCGTTGTTTAAGCTCTTGCTGAAGATCTTTCGCATAGCGAGTGCGCACCATGCTTTCAGGGGCCTTGCCTGGGCGGAAGCCAGGGATCTTAGCGTTACGCTGAAAGTCCTTAATGAGGGCAGCTTCTTGTTTAGCAACTTCTGCAGCAGGAACGCTAACAGTGATTGTCTTGCGGGTTTCGTTTACGTCTTGGACGGATGATTTTACAGTGCTCATAAGAAAAGTTAAAGGTGTGCCGTAAGTGGCTGATAATGAAAAAGCGCGCCAATAAAGGGGAAAGGTCTTTTTCGGTCAATGCCTATGTTGCATTCCTTGAACGGAATACGGATTCAGCGCAAGTTGTCGGGCTTTTTAGGCTGAAAACGAAGAAAGTCGGGCTCTACTGTGCTAAATAGCTTCGCCCATGGCTGAATTGCCTGAATGGTCGCTGGAATCGCGTCAATCTCTGTGCTGAGCACGCCAATGATCACGAGTTGCTCCTTACGATTAAACATACGCAGGCGCAGACCGAGTTCATCGAGCATCGGCTTCAGCTCGGTCGCATCGACTCCCTCTCTGAGGTGAATCGCAATTTGATCCGCCGCCATATAGCTCAGCTCCTTGGTTTGCAGGTCTTGAACGACGCGCACGTAAGGATAGCTGTCTTCAAACTTCAGCAACCAGACCATTTCTTTAGGTGACGCTTCGCTCGGCAAATAGCCAAAATCGATCACGACACCGACACGCATCGACTCTACGACCTGCTCTGGTAGCGGCTTCGCACCTGCCTCGATCATCGCTTGATTGTGCACTAACCATGGATCTGGACGGCTTTCCTCCTTCGCCGCGCGACGATTCATGAGCATAGACACGAGCATCATCCCGATGATGAACCCACAAATATAAATGATAATTCGATTGGTGTTAGACATAATTAAGACTCTTTTTCTGGTGCGCGTGTGGCTAAGTATTCCTTACGCGCCCTTAAGACACAAAGCACTATCGCAGCACCCCCCGCCCACACGCCTGCGTAGTTAAGGCCATTTACAAATCCGAAGGACGCGTAAAAAGCGAGATCAGCTTGATCCCTAAAGCAAAGAGCAAACAGCACATGCGTCAGCACACCCAATACCGCTCCGATCAAGCAGATGAGGCTGATGTAATACAGCCAATAAAAAATCCAACGACCGATACCTGTAATGATTTTCAGCATTCGGGCGGAAGGTGTATGCGGATTCTCGACTTTGGCAAGCACTTCGCAAATTGAAGCACCCACACTGTAAAAGTGCAGATTCAACCAGATAACGACTTATCAGTTGAAAAATCCGATGTGCTTCACAGAACTATGAAGATCCCCGGCAACTAAACAGAATTAGATATGACAAAAATGACACTAGGCTCCGACATAGGAGGCACCAACACATGTATCGGGTCCGTCAACGTTGACGGTAAGGTAATCGCGCGCACACGTTTCTCGACCAGCGATTACACTGACGGAGCCGCCTATGCGAATCGCCTAGCAGAAGCCGTGCGTAAGGTAATGGCAGAAACCGAAAGTTTGAGTTCTGATAGCATCGAATGGCTCGGCTTTGGTATTGGAGCCCCAAACGGCAACCACCGCTCTGGTTGTATCGAGGACCCACCTAATCTTAATTTTAAGGGCAACACCCCACTCGTGGCCCTACTTCATGAGCGCCTCCAGCTACCTCGCATCGAACTCACGAATGATGCCAACGCGGCTGCTTTGGGTGAAAAAATCTACGGCGCAGCTAAGGATATCTCCGACTTTATTATGATCACACTGGGCACCGGCCTCGGCAGTGGTGTCTTTGTCAATAATCAGCTGGTCTATGGCCATGATGGATTTGCGGGCGAGATCGGACATATCAGCGTGATCCCAGATGGCCGCTACTGCGGCTTTGGTCGCCGTGGCAGCCTAGAAAACTACTGCTCGGCAACTGGCATTCGCCGCACCTTCTTTGAAATGATTGCCCAACAAGGCAGCAAAACCATCCTCGACAGCAAACGCATTTCAGAAGTGACCGCTAAAGATGTCGCCGATGCCGCATACGCAGGCGACGAAATTGCTCAAGCTGCAATGGACTTTACAGGCCGTCTACTCGGAGAAGCACTTGCATCGACAGCGCTCGTAACCAGCCCTGCTGCCTTTTTCCTATTCGGCGGCCCCGTGAATGCTGGTGAAGTGCTTTTGGATCCATTACGAAGAGCCTTTGAGCAACACCTCATTCCCACCTATAAAAACAAAATTCAAATTATTGTCTCTTCGCTGCCAATGGGTGATGCCGCTATTTTAGGGGCCTCTGCGCTCGTAGCGGAGCACTCATTATAAGATTTCTGAGAACGGCTCAGAAACTGCTAACCAACAAATCCAAATTTAATATCCCACATCCTGACACATATGACAGCTCCCATAGAAGACATTGATAAAATCGTAGTCACCGAGGCGACCATCAGAAAACGCCTCACAGAGCTCGGCGAAGAAATCAATCTAGCCTACGAAGGGAGGGAAGTCGCGGTAATTGCGATCATTAACGGAGCCATCATATTTGTAGCCGACTTGATCCGCCAGCTAAGTATCCCCATCCAACTGGATTGCATTCGAGTCTCTAGCTACCGCGATGAAACCAGCCCTGTGCAAGCACCTGAGATCATAGATCGCATACGCTTGGACTTAGCAGGCGCCGACGTGCTCCTCATCGACGATATTCTCGATACGGGCAATACACTCGCTCGCGTTTCCGAAATCATCAAAGAAATGGGACCTGCAAGCCTCAAGACCTGTGTGCTCCTTGATAAGCACACCAAACGAAGTGTCGAGTTCGAGGCAGACTTCGTGGGCTTCAAAATCCCAGACGAGTTCGTCGTCGGTTACGGCTTAGATTTTGCTGAACGTTATCGCCAACTGCCTCTGATCGGTATTCTCAAACCAGAATTACAAAACCCACCAGAATGGGCCTAACCATAAAACTCCACGGCAAACAGTGATACTAATAGTAAAAATACCATCCAGCTAATACGCTATTGACATCAGATTAGCAAAACTTATCAAAGTAGACTTCTAATACAAACACACCTACAAGGCCAAACGGCCAAGGAAGTGCGTGCGAATTAGAGCAATAATCATAAAATCGAAAATAAAATCTATGGAATTCAAGACACAACTTGGACTGCATCCCGATACCGCAGAATCATCATACGATGAGAAGGCGATGTTGGAATATGTGAACTTAAAATTGATCTCGATTGGTCAGCCCGTTTTCGGGGACATCGCAGAATCAGAATTTTTTGGACTCAGCAAATCGTTGCTGGATAGCTACCAAGAAAAATCACGACTGCTTGCAGATTACCTACCTCCTTGCGATCAGCGCATCCAAAGCTTTTTGATGGAGTATTTCAGGGACCTAGATGTGAACGACATTCCACATCTACCAAACAATACGCTGATTCTGGATCGCCACGGCATCGCCCGCACACTATCGCTCCCAGCTAAGGGCGACCATTTCTCGTCCGACATCATTGATTCCTATCGCATCCAGCAGGGTGTCCTGCACAACCCGAAGAGTGACCGCCGCACCACAAAGGGCGTGTTTCACGTCGCAGAAGGCGGCTTGCCAATTCCTAATGATAAGAAGGCCGTTCCTGCGCTTGCAGCCGCGCGTCTCTTTAAAAAGGCGCTGACTACCGCTCCTGATTCATTGACCACGATTCCATTCCTTGCGAATGAGGACCGACCTGCGAAATCATGGGTCTCCCTCCTACTCCGTCCGGTAGTGGTTCCGGAAGTAGATGGTTTCACCAAGGAAAAGACTATGGAAGTGCGCTTCTTCGCGCCTGGCAACATGGTTAGTAACCTCGACTTTGTTGAATCTATTTTCGGCAATGGCGGCGACCCGTTCATCGCAGAAAACGACGCAGGTCTCGATCCAGAGCATTGGACTGGCACTAGCGGTTGCGTGATTCTTGCGCCGCACCTTATGGGCACCACCAAGAAAGAACTTGGCCTTCCCAATATCGCAGATGCCACTGATCGCCAGAAACGTGACGGCATGTGCTGGGAGAAAGAAGACGAACTCTACAATGACGGAGGCGCCTTCAAGATCACTTGCCGCGACGCCTCTGGCCGCGTAGTTACTGCGATTGCCGACAACTATTTCGGTTACTGCAAAAAGGAAGTTAAGACCCAGATTGGTTTCTCTGCCAACTTACACGGTCTTGCAGAAGAAGAACACGCTGGTGGCACGCTCGCATTCACAGGCTACGACCTCGGCGAAGACTTTCAACTCAGCCAATACTATCCCGAAGTCGACCAAAGCTTCGACGGTGTGCTCGCCCGATACTCCGACCGAATCGATGTGCAACCCGAAGGCTACGCCATCGATAAAACATTCAAGGACATTATCTACATTCCAGAAGACGCTCGCATTGAGCTCAACCAACAAAAGATCAGCTGGAGAAAAGACGGCGTAGAACAGGTCATCAAACTACTCCCCAAGCGCACCTACGTGCTTCCTTCGGGCTACAAAGTGCAGATGATGCAGCCCGCACAAGGTCGCCGCTGGCGTCTTGTAGGCCACACTGCGGAAAGCCGTGTATGCCATAAACCATGCACCGTTTCCGGTGGAGGTAAGTCTGAAATTTCTAAGCCAATCACCGACGCAATCATCTCTGGTCCCGTCTTTGTGAGCGACTTCAAGAAAGACTTCGATCTAGCCGAAGAAATCATCAATTACGAATACGGTCAGCGCTTCCAAGATGAGAAGAAAAATCGCAAGGCAGGTCGCCCGCTTCTCGGCAAAGAACGTTCACTGGGTTCGGTGGTCAAACTACTCACTCAATCCAAGAGCGATTACACCCCAGAGTATAACACATGGCTGAAGAGTATACCTCAGCATGTGAAGGAACTCGTGCTCATCATCAAACGCTTCTATAAAGAAGACTGGGGAACCGATTGGCGCAACCGCTTTAGCGTTGACCTCATCAACGGTGAGCCTGGCAATATCCTTCGCTACCGCGAGCAGCCCATGCTGACACAATATCTGCGTATCGGTTACACCGACACGGGTTCATGGCGCACCTTTGGTCTACGTAAAGACTTCATGCCTGCGACCAAAATCTCACTTGAAGACGATATCACTGCATCGACCGTCGCACCAAGCAATGTAATCAAGAGCCTACCGAATGGTTGGGACGCTCCCTCCGCGAAGTTCGTTTACAATTGTGAATATCGCTTCTTCCAGCGTCCAGACGACGCGATCATTCGTGGTTACGATCACATGGCAGAAAAAGACCTCAGTTCTGACGGCAGCTTTTTGAGTAACTACGAGCCGCTGGATGCCGCACACGGCCAGAACGAAATTGAAGATGCGATCCGCTTCGGCCAATACACACAGCCAATGCAGGATATGGTTACAAACTTCGTGAACAATCCGGTGGGAGATTACTATTCCACACCTGCGTATCCACGTATCGTGGATGGTAAGCCAACCAAGAACCCACGTTACCTCCAAGTCCGTCCAGACTTGAAAGACCAGCGCGGACTCTACTTGGCAGACATGAGCTCACGTCTGTATCGCCGACAAGACTCGCAGTCACCACTGCTACGTCCTGTGACTTCGATCCTTCCCGGTCGCCGCAACAATCCGGCTGAGCCAGAAGCAGGCGTGAAACCACTCTGCACATTCAGCCCGATCCACCACATGGAACTCCCAGAATTGTTCATGGAGTATATTGCAAGTATCACAGGAAAGTCTCCATCCACAACTGGTGCAGGTTCTGAAGGAGCGCTCACCAAGGGTCCATTCAACGCCCTCTTACCAATCTACGATATGAACAATGCGCTCGTATCTTACTTGGCAACTGAGCAACCGGCATTCATCACTGCAGCTGGCTACGTCGGCCCACATGTCCGCGTGGATCACGACATCAGCCTCCTCGTCCCAGAAATCTGGTGCCGCATGAAGCCTCACGAAACAGATCCAAAATGGATGCTAGAGCATGGCTATCTTGAAAAAGTCGAAGACTTCGAGCACGAAGGCAAGACCGTCAAAGCCAGCCTGCTCGGCTACCGGATCACTGCCAAGTTTGTGCGTATTTTCTTCGGTCGTGTCTTCAACAATCCAGAGACAGTCCTCAGCGAAGAAATGCTCAAGCCCGAGCTACAGGACATGGCTACCTTCATCATTGGTATGGAAACCATCGAAGCAGCGCACAAGCAGGCCGCAGAGAACTACTTCCTTGACGGCAGTATCGAGCAAGCTTGCCCACCGCTGAAGGCCCTTCTCAATATTATGATGACTGGCGAATACCAAGGTAAGACACTCCAGGATCCAGAAATCCGCGAGCTCTTCACACGCGAGTCGATGCTGAAGAGTGACTGGTATAAGGAGCGCCTACTCAGCCAACAGAAATCTGACAAGAAATTGTGGACCGGAAACGTTGACTACCTCACAAGCTTCTTGAACAAGAGAAGCCATAGCGGAGTCGCGAAACACCTAGAGATCGAGTCGCGTCTCACGGCAGCGAAGGAGCAGCTCGAAAAAGTCAGCTCGGTAAAATACATCGATTCACTCATCGGCACATTGGGCCGCCAGCCAGTCTAATAGAGCCAACGACTCAAACTCAAAGGCACTTCTCAAACGGGAAGTGCCTTTTTTGCAACATAGAGCAACTCTAGAGACCACGCCCCAAAAGAACACTTTAGAGAAAACATAAAACTTGAGGAGAGTGTGTCATTGTTTCATAGGTGGCCATAGCCGAAATCGTAAGATTTTGGACGAACTGCTGCTGACTTCACGCACTTCAAAACGTTACCGTTTCGGCTGCGTAAAATCTTCTCTTTGCGAGTGACCACGCACTGGTGATTGAACCGCTCCTACAAAAAATACACAACTCCCGGGCGAAAAAATGCCCTAAAGCGCGACGCAGCCCCACTTCAACTCGAACGGGGCATCTCGGTCCAATCCAGCCCACCTTTGTGCTTCACAATCCCCTTCTCCAAGGCAAAACGTAAAAGGCTCGCCTCATCATTGAGATCGAGCTTCTTCATGGCGTTGTGCTTATGCCGGCGCACCGTAAATGCACTAATCCCCAAATCCTCACCTATTTTCTCCTGCGAAAACCCCTGCGCGATCAACCGCAATATTTGAAACTCACGATCCGAGAGCACTTTGTAATATGCGTTAGGGTCCTCCCACAAACGAGTAATGATTTCTTGGGCATTGACTGAGTAATAAACATGCCCCGCCGACACCTCATTAAAAGCTGCAAAGAGCACTTCAAATGTCATCTCTCGCTTGTCCACAAAGCCAAGAATTCCACTACGATTCACTTCGCGAACGGAATACTCATCACACTCACTTGAGAGCGCCAGTATTCGAACATTGGGATCTGCATCTAGCATCCGGCGCGATAAGGTGAGTCCATCTAATTCAGGAAGCATCAAATCCAATACCACAAAGTCAAAAGATTCCCGCTGGAACAATTTCCAAGCAGCTTCACCATCACCTGCTTCAACAACCTCCTTAAAGTCAAACTCACGAACGAGTATACTTGCGAGCAACTCGCGAACGAGTTCCTCATCCTCAACGATTAAAGCCTTCATGGTTATGATAATAAATTCAACTGTTCAATGGATACGAGATAATTGATTTGTGGCCAACAACTATTACCGAATAATGTCAAAAACTCGAAACTTACCTAACTGAATTCGTTTATGTCCTCACGCCAAGGCCGACCTCATAAAGTCAAGCAAAGCAGAGTGCATATCGTCTTGATATGCATCGCAGCACTCGGGATGACTCAGATATTTAATGCAGCAGTTAGAGCAGAGCGTCTTCATTCCGATTCATCCTCGTGGACAGCTCCTAAAATCACCCAGCACCAAGCAGATGGCTCAGTTCAAACTACGCATGCCCGTTTGCATGAGCCAATAGAAGGAAACCTGCTCTATTTTGCAGGTATTTTTGCGATAGGTCTCATTTTCTGCCGAATATATACGCTGCAGCTAAAAAAGAAAAATAAGCAATTAGAGCAACTGGTCCAGCTTCGCACTGCCGAACTCGAAAAGCAAAACCTTGAGCTTACCAAAGCAAACAGAGTGAAACATAATTTCTTGGCAAGCATGAGCCATGAGATACGCAACCCTCTGAATGGGATCCTAGGAATTTCAGAGCTTTTGAAAGAAAACCCGAATATTCACCATACAGAAATTGAGCGCGCCAACTACCTTCACTCTTGCGCAAGCCATTTACACCGGCTCATCGGGCAATTGCTCGATTACAGTAGCTTAGAAGCAGGCACTGTCCTAGCGCGAGCGGTCAGCTTTAACGCAGTATCCATCATTCATGAAGTCGTCTCAACATATACTGAAGTCGCTAGCCATAAAAATTTAGAATTTAAGGTTCACCTTCCCAGCATCCAAAATTACTGGGTTGGAGATCCTGCGTTGTTCAAACAGGTTGTAATCAGCCTAATTTCAAATTCAGTAAAATATACCAATGCAGGTTGGATAGGTCTAAAACTCGACCTCATCACTTCGGAGACGTCTACGATGGCTCGCATTATCGTTGAAGACACTGGAACAGGCATCCCAGTTGATAAACAAAAACATATTTTTGCGGATTTCACGCGTCTTAGCGAGCCTGGTGAGAGCCAAATCTCTGGGGCAGGGCTCGGCCTCAACATCGCCCGCCAATTCACCGAGCTTATGAATGGCACACTAAGATTGGACTCCACCACTCAAGCAAAATCAGGCTCTAAGTTCGTTCTCGAAATACCAATAATCATCGGAGAGCCTCTCAATCATCAAACTCCTCATCTCAATAAAAACATAAAATTATTGAGAAACAAAAAGGTGCTTGTTGCCGATGACATGGACTTCAATCGTTATGTCAGTAAAGAGCTGCTATCAAAAATGGGGGCTCAGGTCGATGTGGCTCAAGATGGCGTAGAGGCACTGAAACGACTGAAATCAGAAGACTACTTTCTAGCGATTTTAGATCTAAATATGCCGAAGAAAAACGGCATTGATGTCGTCATCGAGTATTTAGCCGCACGCCCGTCCTATCCTCCACTACTCATCGCACTGAGTGCCTACTTAACCACAGAGACTGAAGCCGCATGCCTCGAAAATGGCTTTGATCACTTCATCGAAAAGCCTCTCGATCAGACTAAATTGACTGAAATTTTAAGCGATTCCGAAGAGCTTAAAACCACTTCAAAAAAACCTAACACGCAAAACCTTTTAAACTATATTGCAAACAACGACCCCGACGCTGCGTTCGCACTCAAGAAAAGATATCAAGCGGCATTTCTAAAGGAATTGGAGCGACTGCAGGTTGCGATACAAAGTAATAAGGTATCAACCACTCGCAATTCCCTTCACAAGCTGACTGGGCTCTCAAATCTCAGACGAGAAGAAGGTGTCGCTGCAGCGCTAAAGCAGTTAAGTGAAGCGCATGCCTTGATGCCCAAAGATGAACAACTGTTGATGTGCCAGCGAATCGCTAAACATCTAGAATCACTTTAACTGCGTATTTTAAACGATATAGCGCAATTAGTATTTTGAAACGACACCTTCTCAAACAAGTGCTAGCACCCGGCAACTGAATGCCGAGGGAGGCGTATACACATAAGTGACTGCTAGCCTGACAGGCAGCCATGTGCCCGGGCCGCTTAAGGAATTTATGAGCACCCCCTGGGTGAGCACATTTCTAATGCGATGCATCTGAAATGTGCCCGATATAAGGGCACTTACAAATTGAATCCTATTGATTAAAAAGTTCGTTTGCGTAGTTTGGGTTGAAACTCTGTTATCAACCCGAACGGCTAAAAACTCTGTTTACACACGCCAAATAAAGATTCCAACTTTTCGTGATCTTTAACTCCTGGACGGATTTCCACACCGCTATTTACGTCAAGATGGCTGGCCCCCGTCTCAGCGATTGCCCGTGTTATATTTCCAGCATTCAAGCCACCTGCTAAGACCCACTGCTGCTGCGAGTAATCAGTCTTCCAACGAGCGAAATCCCCCCACTCTCCAGTCTGCCCAGTGCCACCGACTTGTTCACTAGAATAAGTATCTACCAAAATTGTCTCCGCATACTGAAGCAAGTGCTCTGGAAACACTTCGCCTGGCTTCAGCCGAGGAGCCAGCCATAAACGGGACTTACCAACCAGCTCAGACCAAGCAGCGACACTCGCTTCATTGGTAGATCCGTCTAAATGAATTTGAAAATAATCAAATCCCGCATCCAAACATTGACTGAGCTTCTCAATTGAAGGAGCCACATCGACGACCACCCTACGACCGATCGGCACCAGAGCTGCCAACTCTTGTGCCCTTTCAACTGTCAAACCACGTGGGGATGGCTCATAAACGATAAAGCCTAGTAAATCTGCACCTAAGCTCAGAGCATGCGCGACATCTCTCTCACGTGTTAAACCGCAAATTTTCACTGTTACCGAATTCGCCATGTTTTTGATATTCTAAACTCGTGATTTGTGCGCAAAGCACAAATGCAAAATGCATTTCAAAACTCAGAGTTCTGAGCTGAATTGATAACATTACACAAAAATCACAATTAAACTAGGTAACGACTTGTAAGTTTACTAACACCAGTTACGTTACATGATAGTTACATAATTATTAAGACTTACTTATGTATCAAATAACACTCAAAATAATCACACCCTACACATAGATTATGGCACGATCAAAAGCAAATAAAGGTATCAGCCGGATAGATTCTGGCTCAACACATGGCTGGTTCGTTCGCGGTTATCGCAACGGCAAGACCTACTCAAAACTCTTCAGCGACCGTAAATGCGGCGGTAAAGGTAAGGCACAGAAGCTAGCTAAAGGCTACCGCGATGAGCTCAATGAAGAACTGGAGCAAATTCCAAAGAAACCGCGTCAAAGACGTATCGTCGTTTCTGATTCTCGCAACAAGACAGGCGAGCTCGGAGTTTCCCGCACGACCAAGATCGGCCCGAACGGCACCAAACACGAATGCTACTCAGTAAGCTGGCGTCCTGAGCCTGGCACGCAAAAGTGCACTTCTTTTTCCATTAAGAAATACGGCGAAAAGAAAGCATTCAAACTCGCAGTGGAGCATCGTCGTAAAATGATGCGCGAAATACACGGTCCAGGTTTCTACAAAAAACTAAGCATCCAGAAGCGTGCTCGCGACGCCTAATCCGCAACGCTAACAATAAATTCTACCCAAAGCGCAGCTCTTCAGCTGCGCTTTTTTTGTGCGGTTAAACTACTCCGCAGCTGGTATAGGACCGACAATCATGCGAATACCGCGCGCTTCTGCTAGATGTTGACGAGCAAAACTCGCTAACTCGTTCGCATCAATTGCATCTAGTTTAGCCGCATGCTGAGCGTCATCGTCTGTAGGTAAGCCATAAGACTCCTGTATCGCGGCATGCATTGCTCGTGCACCAATAGTCTGACGGCCCATTGGCCGCGCGGCCTTCAATCGAGTCCGACAACGCTCCAGCTCTTCATCAGAAACCTCACCTGCTGAAACGCGCGCGATTTCATTATTGATCTCTACCACGACCTCCTGAGCCTGCGATGGGTGTGTTCCAGCGTAAAAGACAAACATTCCTGTTTCTAAGCCAATAATCCGACTCGAACCTACGTAGTAAGCCATTCCCTTGTCTTCTCGAATACGCTCAAACAAGCGGCTCGACATACCACTAAACAATTCATTTAAGACCTCTCCGACCACGTAATCGTCATGGAGCACACCGACATCGGGAAATCCGTGCAAGACAACGGCCTGCTCTCGGTCCATCGGCTCCTGTATGTCTTCAGTTACACATTGCCCTGAAAAACCGGCCAAAGACGATTTCGAAAATACCATTTGAGGTAGCCTCCCATTGAGCAATGGCTCCATCGCATTTTCTAGTGTCTTTCGCTCAAAATCACCGCAGATCGAGACGACCACGTTCGATGCGCATACTAATTTTTTATAATGCGCGACTACATCCTCGCGAGTGATTGCTTCAAGGTCGGCGACGCAGCCACTGGGCCCCACCCCGAATGGATGCTCAGCAAAAAAACGCTCGCGCAGTTTACGAAACCCATAGTCCAAGATCTCGTCATCCTCTTCCTTCAACCCAGCAACCTGACTATTTCGCTCAATGCTAAATGTGCTTTGCTCAAAGATAGGACAGGTCAGCGCGTCACCCAACAACTCCAGTGCGATCGGCAAGTCAGTAGGCAACACCTCGATGGAAAAGCTAATTGTATTATTGCCACCAGTCGCAGAGATCCGTCCTCCGATACTCTCGATCAAACTGGAAATTTCCTCAGCGCTTCGCTTCACCGTGTCCTTAATTAACAACTCCGCCATTAGCTCAGAAATACCACGTTGATTTGCGGGCTCATATACTGGCCCGCCTAGCATCATACAACGTATATGGACTTTCGGCAGGCGCTTATCCTCCTGCAGTAAGAGTCGTGCACCACTTTCATATCGAACCACTTCAAATGGAGACAATGAAAGTTCGTCCGCAACTTCACTTGCAGAAACAGGCTTCAGCTCTGGACCCAGCGTCACGCAAGACATCGTTTCGTCGACGAGATAGGAGTCCGCGACCGCTTGAAGATCTTCAGGTGTCACCAAATTGAGACGCCGAAGGTAACGCCGCCCAAAGTTAATGTCTCCCACAACTAGCTCGCCTAGCCCCAAGCGAGAGGCCTGCCCACTCATCGTCTTCCGTCCGTTGATCTCAGCACTGAGCGCCTGCCGCCGAGCTTTCTCGACGACATCCTCCGCGAAACCATTTACCGATATAGCAGAAATTTCTGCCAAAATAGCCGCTTCCACTTCCCCCTGTTTTTCGGGATCACACACATAAGAAATCCAGAGCAGGCCCTCAGAGCCGGGATTCCAGTTTCGACAATCAATATAGTGCACCAATTTCCTTTGATTGCGTAAACGTTCCCAGAGCACAGAGCTTTCTCCTCCTCCTAGGGCATGTGCAAGTGCATCCAATTTAGGCGAATCGGGATGGCTTAGGTTGGGGACCTTGAAACCAAGTCCGCCGCGCGAAATATTATACTCTCCAATAATGTCTTCACGGCGTGATGCGAGTTGCCTCGGTTCGACCTCAATTTGAACTGGAGCTAAGCGCCCCCGAGACACCACGCCAAAAGCTGCGTTCACTTCTCTTTGACAATCCTCCGGAGCCACTGCTCCCACGATTGAAACCACCATATTGTTAGGCACATACCGCTCATTATAATAAGCCCGCAACTCATCACCTGTGACCTGCTCGTATAAGTCACGGTGCCCGATGACTGGCTCACGATAAGGATGCCTCTGGAAAGCGGTGCGAAAGAGCGCCTGACTCAATTGACGATCTGGATCATCCAAGCCCATATCAATTTCTCTGAGAATCACATCACGTTCCTTAAGGACTTCTGCCTCTGGCAGCGTCGAGTGGAGCACGATGTCTGCTAATACATCAACCACCTGTGCAAACGCTGACGACGGTGCATCAATGTAGTAAACTGTGCGATCAAAAGTTGTATACGCATTGATACTGCCGCCCATCGCATGCACTTCGCGACTGATCGCTTTGCCATTTCGTCGCACCGTTCCCTTAAATAGCATATGCTCTAAGTAATGCGATAACCCAGACCCCATCATCGCGGCTTCATGAATGCTACCAGTCTTAACCCATACCTGCACCGAGACGACCTCACTCGAAAAGTCAGGGCGATGCACTAGAGTGAGCCCGTTGGGTAAGACATGTCGCTCAACAGGTGCCCTGTAAAGACTCTCGATAAGCGCGTTCGACGCTTCTGCTGACAAATTCGGAGAATTGATATCCATTTGCTGCCACTATTCGCTCTCTAAAAGAAATTTCCATAATAAGTTTCCATTTTAAGTGAAAGAAATGTAAAAGTGTAGCGGCGCGCTATGAATAGTATGTCCCATCTAGTGCGTTAATTTCCACAGACTCCGCTAAGGCCTATCCCCCAATTCGAGCACCAGTCTTGTTATAAAAGTGTTTAACCGACAGATAATCAGCGAGATCCTAAACCAAGCATTGAAAATCCGCCCTTAGTTTGGCAGTGATACCTATACTTTAAAACCGACCGTTTATTACACACATCATGTGCGCTAAAGAACTTCCACCTCCAAATAGACAACCATCTCGCCGCCTCAGCTTGAAGCCGGCCATTTCGTCTTTGCCTAAGCAGGAAATAGGAAATAAAAAGCCACTGATGGATCCGAAAGACGAATTTCCCGAGCTCCCACAAAGCGTTCAGCCGAGTTCCAGTAAATACAGTGAAATTGAATCCGGTCTGCTCGACCTCCAATCCGATTTGATAGTTCGCGAAGGCCTGCTCAGCGAAAAAGAAAAACGCCTTCATAGTTTCGAGCGTGAGCTACATGAAAGAGAAGCCTTACTTGAGGCACATCAAAAGATACTCTCTGCACGAATTGTAACCGCTGGAATTCGACCTCAAACAGATCGCGAAATCAGCGAAGAAGAGCTCAAAGCTTTAGAGGCCTTGAAGAAAGAACTGGATGAGCAAGAAAGCTCTATAAAGCAAGCGGAACAAATGCTCTTAGAGCGTGAAGACTTCATCGCAAAGTGTGAGAACGACCTCATCGAAAAAACCATGTTGCTCAGTGAGCGTGAGGCAAAAGTCGAGCAACGTGAAGAAGATCACGAAGCAAAGAAGTTTCTAGACAATAAAATTGCCCAAGAAGCGAGCTAACGTAGCGGCGGGCGCTTAGTCGTCGGCTTCAAACCAGGCAAATAAGGCTCATCGAATGCGTCCTTAAAATTGTAGCCGTGGTCAAAATCCTCCGGGTTATCTTGATCCGTCTTACCGAGGACACGACATTCAACGAGATTGAAGACTATATTTCCGAAATCTCTACATTGAGTAATGCCCCAGTGTGAAAACACTGTCCGAGCCATGGGTCCATATTGATCCAAGGCATAAAGCCGTATCCCTTCAAGAAGTTGCTGCCCACTTAAATGATTACTCTTATCCAAGACCCCCTGCTTGTGCATTTCCTTGAGACTATAGTCCAGCGCTTGCCTCAGAAAAAAATATGCACCGCGCCCATAGCGCGGATCTTCCTTACGGATCGTGCGTATTACCTCATTAAAATCTCTATTAGGATCATTCACTGTGCTTAAATAGAGGCCCAATAATCAGATACGTCAATCTCCTGCTCGATCTAGAATCCATCTAAACTCAGAAGTCAGTATTTTGGAATCAATCCTCTTTTCCGAACCCTGTTTTCTGAATACACTTTTAAAGGATAAACTTCGCATCCAGATCGACAGGCACAGGCTTTGCTATTTATGAACTACTATGGAGAATCCCACAGAGCCAAATAAATCCAAAGCGGATACGACTAACTGGCCAGCTTTACTACGAGGCTCAGTGCTCAGCAGTGCGCAATCGAAGCATGTGCAATACATTTCGCTAGCCGATCGTAGAGCACAGGTTATCATCACAATCAACGCTTTCCTTATCCCGTTGACGCTGTCTGGCTACGCCAAGCCAGAAATTCGGCTCGGCATCGTTTTGTTCATCCTAGCAGCAGCGCTAAGCATTTTTTTCGCAATCATCAGCTTAATGCCGAAACGCTATAAACTAGACCCCACTGGCAGTGGCAATCTACTGCATTTCTCCGGGATTTGGCAATATTCTGAAACAGACTACAAGGCCTTGATGAAAAACTCTCTCGAAAGTCGCAATTCGATTACCGAGCTCATGGTTTCTGACATCTACCACCTCAGCCACGATGTGCTGAAACCAAAATTCCGCTGGATACGACTGAGCTTTTACGCATTTCTTATTGGCCTCATGTGCGCGCTCTTATTCATCGTAGGCCCCTTAGTAAGTTGACGCTAGCGAGGCTCAAATGCCGCGCGCCGAATTTCAACAGCTTCCTCATACAATGCTTCGTATTCTTGGGCGGGCTGATCCCAACTAAAGGACTGCTGCATCGCATTTTGCTGTAGCACGCGCATATCCTGAGGGCGGTCATAATAAGTGGAGCAGGCCCATCCCATGGTGTAGTAGAGCCCATCCTCAGTGGCATGATCGAAAACAAAACCAGTGCCAGTCGAGCAATACTCAGAATACTTCTCCACGGTATCGATCAAACCACCCGTTGCTCGCACAATCGGCAAGGTGCCATAGGTCATCGCATAGAGTTGCCCCAATCCGCAGGGTTCAAAACGACTCGGCATTACAAAAAAATCAGCGCCCGCAGTGGTTAGGTGTGCGAGCTCATTACTAAATTCAATACGCGTCCCAAAGCGCCCCGGATAGTGGTGAGCCAACTCGCGGAAGGCATTTTCAAGCCACGCTTCTCCAGTGCCTAAGACAGCAATCTGAATTTGCATGTCAGCCATCAAACGGTGCCCGATCGCACTGAGTAGATCCAAACCTTTCTGATTAGCCAAGCGAGAGACCACTGCAAAAACAGGGATTGTTGCATCCACGTTTAGGCCGTAGGCTCGCTGCAAGGCTTCTTTGCAGCGAGCCTTCCCCTTCAGTCGTTTCGCAGTAAAACGAGCAGGTATTAATTGATCCGTTTGAGGATTCCATTCAGTCTCGTCGATCCCATTGATCACTCCAACCAAATCATTCATTCGAGCCGATAAAATATGGTGTAAGCCACCACCACCTCCAGGTGTCTGGATTTCTTTAGCGTAGGTTGGACTCACTGTCGTGATCTTAGTCGAGTGATACATGCCGCCCTTCAGCATATTCGCCTCTCCCATAGATTCCAATCCATCAGGTCTAAATACTGAATCCGGCAGCGCCGCATAGCGAACCATGTTGCGGTGAAACCAACCCTGATGTTCCATGTTATGCAATGTCAGCACCGACGCCGCTTTGCCAATAGGTTTGTTCAGCTCAGTCGTATTCAGATAAATGGGTGTCAATCCTGTCGCCCAATCGTGGCAATGCACGACATCCGGCACCCAACCTAAATAGTCAGTCAAATCGATCGCAGCACGACACAAAAACGAGAAGCGCTGCGCGTTATCATCCTCATTACCACTGGGCCCCACATAGACAGAAGGTGCGTCAAAAAACTGGTTATGCTCCAGCAAATAGAGCTTCGCCTCAGACTCTGGCAAGTTTTGCCGCCACACTCGCGCGTAAGACTCATGCCCCCCCAAGCGAACCACTAATGGACGCTCATCCGGCTTAGCCTCCTCGATATGCTTCATACCTGCATACTTTGGCATGACGATTCGCACATCATGCCCACGTTTGACCAATGCCTTCGACAGCGCACCGACCACATCCGCGAGTCCACCGACCTTTATAATCGGCGTCACCTCTGGCGCCACCATCAATATCTTCAACTTAGCGACCATTAGGAGCTAGCCTCCTCAGAGTCATCCTCATCAAAATCATCATCAAAATCCTGCAGCTTATAATTAAAGACTGGCAATAAAAGTATGAGCCCTAGACAGGTGAAGCCCAAAATTGCCATTCCTGCCACGTCATGCACGCTGCCGATGTCGCCGAATAGAGGTAACACCCAATGCGCATCAATAGCCTCAGCGCCATAATGATATGCCCAGAGCGTCAGAAACATACTGCGCAATAAATTCGTAAAGACAGCCAAGCACATCGCCACCAACACGAGTAACACTTTCTTCCAAAAACGATTTAAGAAAACCGCTGCTAGAAATGAGCCTGCAAACAAACAGGCCATCAATGACAGAATGCCTGAACACGCCTCTTCAACACCCACACGCCCCTCCGGCAAAATGAGCACGTTTCCCTCTCGTTGCAATTCATAGCCCAACAGGTCAAAGATACTAAATACGACAACCGTCACCTTCGTCAGCAAAAAGACCTTAATCGACGTTTCTAATACCGAAACCAAAGGAGCAGAAATCAGCCAGATCAGCGCGGGAAACAAAAAGACACCTGTCAGAGCCAAGCGCCGCTTCAGAGGCATCACCGTGCCATCTGCAGACTTCTTAGTGAAGACGAAAACAGTCGACAACAGAATCCCAGAAAAGCCCGCAGCGAGCGCCATCGATGCAGGATTTTGTGGCCCCGTAACCGAGCGTAACAAAGCACCAATTGCATACAGGCCAATGGCCCCAATAAAGCCTGCCAACGCCACCCATTCAATCACTGAGGTCACGCCATCCGATTGAGGAGCCGACTCAGCAGTATCACCCGGTTGATGCCCAAAAAATAAATAGCTCCGAATTATCGGCCAACGATCATATAACACATAAGCGGCAAACAAAGGCACTAAATACCCAAAACCATAATCCTCGCGAGTGCCCCACCAATAAATCTGATCCCAGACCATAAATGCAGCGAACCCAACTAACATGAAAGCTGCGAGCAAGTGCGTGCGAGGAAGTTGAGTAAAACTATGGTTCTGGTCCGAATCAGTCACAAAGATGAGAGGTAAAGTGGTGCGTTGAGAGTAAAAACAACCCACGAGAGTTGCGGCAGGCACTCGTAATAGCAACCCAGAAACAGTTACCGAATCGACGCTTATTGCAAGTGAGCTACGGAATTCGTCGTTTACTATTGACCTATGGATTTCCACATCTTTGCTTCTCGGCTTCCCAAGGAGAGATGACAGAGTGGCCGATTGTGCATCCCTGGAAAGGATGTGTGCTGGAAACGGCACCGAGGGTTCGAATCCCTCTCTCTCCGCCACTTT
>JABBCA010000011.1 GCA_018607135.1 Opitutales bacterium | reverse complement strand
TGTCTTGGTTGCCTGCTGCTTGCTGCTGTGGAACAAATGGAGACACACCGCCAGTCTTCTTGGCTCTGGATAGCCAGCTATTAATAAACTTAGGCATCCCGACTTTTGTTTTGCGTTTAGCAGGGTTAGTAAGTAGCCACATCTTCATCGCTGTCAGCTCATTGCGCACCATGTCTTCGCCATAGGCATCAATTAAGTCTTGGTGCAAATCATCAGATACTAGATATTCTTCTCCGGTCTTTAAGAGCATACTGAATCCTCAAGATAGTATTCAGATACAGAGCATTTTTCATGAAAGCGGTTAGTCACTTTAATTTGCTTTGTGTGTATGGGGTAACCTTCGTCCCGCAGCTCATAAACTCTAGCGGCCAACTGGGTAACGCCAAGTTGATCGTAGGCTTGAAGGCTTGTGATCGTGTTACCACTTTGCAGGTGTTGCAGTATTCTTTCTTTCTGACTCATGTTTATATCCTCTTGGCTCGACGTTGTCTCGCCCTGTTTTTATGAATGAATTTACTTTATACATTTATGTTTACTTGCTGTCAAAACATATTTTATATCAGGTACTTTTTACCCTTTCACAGGCAAAAGCCTATAAAAAAATAAAATCAGAGGGATTACTCAACTCCGCAGTTCAGACGCATTTGTATCGGATATCCAACCTATCGACCAATATTTACTGAAACATTAGTCGGGCATTGTCTGGAGGGTCAACCACGCTCCGGCGTTTAATCTAAGGATTTCACCGGCCCCATGCCCAAATGCTTAACGGAATTTTGTTTGCGAATATCAACAGATCTGTTAATATCTTTTCCGTTACTGTTTTTCACACTCCCAGTACACCACAGCGTAAACTGTGTTTCAAGCCCTCTTCGCGGAGGGCTTTTTTTTACTTACAATTTATGAACTGCTCATACGTTATTCCAATGCTGTTACAAATCTTCTGCATTGTATGAACCTTCCAGTTTTCCATGTTACGCCATCTATAGATCTGGTGGCGTGATACGTTAAGATCAGCAGCTAAAGCCTCTGTACCGACGTTATAGTGGCTCTGAGCGCGTTTTAGGCATTTACCGCAATCATGTAATTCCATTGTTAATTCCAGGTGTTGTGTTAAATTAAATAGGCGGGTTCCCCCGACCTGCTAAACCTATATGGTTATGGCCCCCCTTGAGGGGCCTTTTTAGTTTCTAGAACGGGATGTCTTCGTCAAACTCTGCCGGTGCAGATACAGCCTGCTTTGCCTGGGCCACGCCTTTAGATTGCGCTTCATCTTTGGCTGTGAACTTAAGGCTCATGTATTTTGTGCCAGACTTGCTTTCGTTAATCCAGCCAGATACCCAGTAATCAGTGCCGTCAATCATAGCGCTGCCTTTGCGATCAGGATGCGTATCAGACTCTTTCTTGTCATTAACAAACATCGCGCCGCTATTATCTTTTTGCTCGTAGTTACTCATATCAGTCTCTCCAGTTTAGGTTCATAGTTTTTCGTTAGCTGCCAGTATGACAGTAGGTTTTTAAACATCATGCAGTGCTTAGCATGTGACTCTTTGTCCCATGTGTAGTGCAAAGCGATTGATGGGTCTTGTCGGTCAATAAACACCGATATTCTTGTTGGGCTATCAAACCCTAAGCCCATAGCATAAGCCGATAGCTGCATGCCATGCTCGTCATATACGAGCTTCTCAGGGTCTTTCCCTTCCAGGTCATCCTTGGTCTTAAAGTCAACAACAATTTCATTAGGGCAATACAAGTCAATCTTGCCGCCGTATCCGAGATCGCTGCAGAATGATGCCTCAGCAGACCAGTCTTGATGCGGATGCAAGCCTTCCAGGATGTAATTAACAGACTTAAATGCCTGGCTGGTATAGTCCAGTCCAAGATAGCCACGCTCAATCATTGCGTGAATCTCAGTACCTCGATCTGCAGCTTCTTTTGACGACTGCTTAGCCTGATCCTTAATGCGATACAGGTAAGCATTGTCCGACTCATCTGGCCCCTGGTGGTATCCCATAGCAGCCTTAATTGCCTGGTCTATCTTCCAGTTCTCCAGAGCAGGCTTAGCCGCTACACCGAGAATGGTTGTTACAGATGGAACCAAGTTGTGCTTCCTGGCGTCGCGTAGAGTAGTGTTGCGCTCCTTACCGTTAGCGCCTGTGACTGTGTAAGCTGGCTGGCCATCGACGTCATACCAATGGCCAGATTCAGCTTTGTAGCTACTCACTTGGCAATGCCCACTTAGGCATGTTGCTTGGCGTTGCACCCTTAAGGTAATACAGGTATCGACCTACACCAAACTTAACACCAGCGCGCTTAAAAGCATCAGACATTCCGCCCTTCTCGCCCTCGATGTTAGTGTCACCAGCGCCATCAGATTTTGTAATCCACTCGCCTTCAACACGTATTGACAGATAGCAGACCAGGCGACCATGACATTCTTCGTATCTGTCTTGCCAGTTTTCCGGGCCAACAACATCGTCTAAGCGCTTCATTAGGTCACGCGCATTAATGTAAGCAAGCTGACGCCCACCGCCGCCTTGTCTCCAGCTTAACTGGCGCACAGAAAATGGCTCTTTAAGAGCATTATGAACTTCGTTCCACATATTAAATTCCCCCTTGGTTTGCAGACATTTCGCCTAAGCAGTAGTGCTTAGAATATTCCAGGTAATAGTAATCAGGCATCCCATCTCTTGCAGGAATGTGATTGATAAAATCGCGGTAAGCATATCGACGAAAACGCGACTCAGCCAAGCTGTGACGGCGACGCAATTCGGTTTCGTATCGGAGTTGTACTTCGGTTTCTATAGACATATTGTCCCCCTTTGAATGAGGGGACATTATAGTATACAAGTTACATAAATGTAAACACTATAGGCAATAAAAAGCCCAAATTAATGGGCTTCTGGACAATTTGTTGTGATTTTGTCCGTTAATATGTCCAGGATTTACCGACACCATCTCTGATGTCTACATGAACAAAATTCTTGGCCAGGCCTATGCCATTAAATCCAGCCTCAAAAGCTTTCTTCATGATTAGGTGTGCTTGAAATGCGCTGTTAATTTTTATGTCTGCAGCAATTCCCTGGGCGTGTGTGCCAGGTCGAGCCTTTCTAGATTCAATGGGATGCGACGGATCTCGATACCCGCTAGTAATTACAAAAGGGATTCCGCATTCATGCCGCAGGTCATCTAGCTTGTTCAAGAAGTCCCAGGACATTTTGTTGTTGCCGGTGTGCTGGCAATTAAAGTCCTCTATTTTAAAATAACGCATGTTACCTCTACTCGTATGGGTTGCTCACATAGTCTAATCCCGCCCAGAGATCTTCTATCTCTCTAAGCATCGACTTAATTTTACCATCAAATCCTTGCACTTCGTTAGTGACTATTTCTGCTGTCTTAACGGTTGCGCGCATAGCTTCTACATCTTTTTCTAGGTCATATACTTGTTTTTGTATTTCAAGTAATTCACCTTGTCGTTTTAAAACTACTTCTAGGTTGACTCCTAGCTCAGAAAGTTTACTTTTAAGTTGACTAACATCATTGTCAGTAAGCTGCTGCTGCATTAAGCCAATTGTTTCCTGCAGCGGTTTAATATCTGGTATTTCTACGGCCTCTACCGCCGTTAATCGACCGTATAGCGAACTAGCAGTCCAAACACCGCCACCCAAAGTGGTCGCTAAGCTTAATAAAATCGCAATGTATACGCCCTTAAATGACGTATTTCCGATTTTTAGCTCTGTATTCTCTAAGCTCACCTTAAGCCCTCACAATTACTTTCGTTAACCATGCAGTCGTATCCAGCTTGGTGGTATCCGCTGTTGTAATATTCGCTTTGTGCGCCGAGCGCCAAGATGTCGTTTTCAGATACATACAGGCTGTCAAAGTTTGTGCCGTTAACATATACAGCTGTAGCATTGCCTGTCATCCATGAAACCTTAACCCACTGCTGGTTAGAGTCGTATGTCAAAGTCGCTGTCTCGAAGTTGCTGTTGTTATTTTCAGCTCCTTGCTGCAAAAACTCCGTAGACTCTTTGTTAGCAGCTACACCCAGGTAGGCACCCGCATTGTTTGAGTGTGTCTCTATTTCTGTCAGCGATTGGTTATAGGTATCAACAGTCTCCTGGTTAACCTGCAAGTCGTTTGTAACAGTAAAGTTTTGGACCGCAGCCTTGTCGTCAGGCGTCTGCGCTTCCTTTGCCATATCGTTAACTTGTACTACGGTAGTAAGCTCCACCACAGCTCCTGTAAAGCTGTCTACTGCGTCTTGCATTAGGTCTAGCTCATTGCCAGCCTGGGTCTCTAGAAACGTCTGTGCGTCACCGTATGGCGCGTAGTTAGCCATTGATGCTAGGGCGTTGTTGTAAGCGTCAACTTGCGCGTTAGATATTTGTGCGCTTGCAGATAATCCTGGCGACGAAATGTACCCATTAGGGCCATTTTCAATAGCTGCGCCAACAAGCATTCTGCCACGGTCGATTTGCGCGACCAGGCTGTTAGATGTGTTTATTAGATTGTCAATTTCTGACGCTTGTACGGAACCTGTCAGTAACAGAGCTGCTGCTATCTTCATTTTCATTTTGAGTGCTACCTATATTCAAAAGTTTTTTGTAGTAGTCCTCACGATCTTGATAGTCGGGTATGTACAGATCAGGCTCTGTTTTCATTATCAGATAGGCTCGCTTGCCTACAACAAGCTTACCGTTGCTTAGCACTGGACATGGCGTACCGCTTAGAAACATGCTGCGCCATACTTCCTTATCCTGGCAAAGCCGCCCTATGGCAGCCACCTTCATTCCAAGGTCAAATAACATTTTACTGTCACGCCTACGGTTACAGTTTTTATCTTCTTTGTACTTACCAGATGCATAGCCGAACAAATTAGTCTGCAGAGATCCAGATGTGCCTTGCAAGCAATTCTCAAGCCCATTCGATAAATAGCTGGGAGATATTGCGCTTGATGCCGGTATTTGACTGCTGCTTCCAGCTCCGTTATAGGTGTTGCTGACAGACTCATCCTGGGTGCTGTTGTGACTGTTTACGGTGCTATCTTCTGCGTTAGTGTTTAGGCTGCCGTCCTGTGTAGTGTCGGCAAATATTGCGCCCGACAAAAAACACAAAAAAAACAGCCAGCTCTTCACTTGCGCATGCTCATTATCTTACTTGCTCCGCGTATACCAAAACTGCTAGATATAGCTATAAACAGCAAATATTGATACCACTCAGGCAAAGTTGATAGCGCGCTAAATCCAAGATGCACCCGGTCAATTACGGATGTGTCATTTGCAATAATCGCATAGCCGACCATAAATACAGGGATAGACAATACTATTGTCCAAAATTCGTCTTTCCAGCTCGACGCAGACGCGTCAGCCATCTTAGATTCCCAGTCAGCATCATTCTGTATTACAGACATCTTGGCCTGGTGCTTAGCCTGCGTTTCTTCAGCTTTATTCTTGAAGTATCCGCCAACTAAACCAGTTATAGGACCAATCAGATTATTTAACACGATTTGTAAGCTCGCGTACTGTCTCTGACTCCCAGATGCGGATACCAAACCAAACAATACTAAACAGACCTGCGATTGGTGGAACCCACAAAGCCCATGCCGCTACAGCAGTTGAGCCAGCAGCAATATCAATTACTTCTTTAGTTTCTTCGATCATGGATTACTCCTTAGTCTTCTTCAGCCATAGCTACAAGGTGAGCTTGATAAGCGGCTACAACATCGCTCGTGTGTACTGCTGCACAGATAGCCTGTACTTCAGTTGATTCGCCGCTGTAGTCGTCACCCGCTGAAATTACTTTGCGGCTGTAGCCTGAAGAGATTTCAA
>JABBCA010000103.1 GCA_018607135.1 Opitutales bacterium | reverse complement strand
TTAATAGGCAAAGGTATGAGTCAATGCAGGCTTGATTGGAACGGGATTGATCGAAGCAGAAGTAAATTAGGCTTAAGCAAGCAGATGCCTCGACAATGCGAGCATGTTTCGAGTGGCTTTGTAGTAAAATCACTTTTTCTTTTTCCCTGTCTTGTATGTTTGTGTGAAAGCCTTGTATAACCTTAGAATGAGAGCTTATTTAGGTATCGATGGTGGTGGCACACGCACCCGCAGTTTGTTAGTTTCCGAAACTGGAGAGGTCTTAGGCCGTGCTGTGGTGGGACCATCCAATGTTCAGCAAGTGAGCATGGAGAATTTGTTTGAGAACCTTCAGTTATTAATGGATCAGACGTTTGTCGATTTACCCGAAGGCATTGAGTATATATCCTCTTGTTTTGGTCTGGCGGGCGCAGCGTCTGCTGAGAATAAAGCGGAAATACGTGCGATGTTGGTCAACCTCACACCTGTGCCTTCTGAACAGCCCATTTTGACTTCAGATGCACACATAGCCTTGATCGGAGCTTTAGCGAACCGTCCAGGGCTGATGTTGATTGCTGGAACCGGCTCAATCTGTCTCGGACGTGATGCGAGCGGAGTGACGCATCGCACCGGCGGGTGGGGGCCTGCATATGATGATTTGGGTAGTGGCTCATGGATTGGTCAGCAAGCAATGCAGGCAGCGTTTCAGGAGTATGACGGTCGGCGTCCTGTGGGGCCGTGGCAGCGAAGTATCTTGGGTCGCTTACAGTGCGCCTCGATTGAAGACTTGTTAGTCAAGGTGAAGAACGGTGAAATTACGAACCCACAAGTTTCTGCACTCGCACCGACGGTGATACAGTTGGCAGAAACCGGTTCTGAATCTGCGGAAGCTATTTTGAATAGAGCGGTGGATGAATTGGTTCGAGTCGTCACAGTCACTCATCAAAAGTCTAAGTTAGGCGTCGCACCTTTAATTCTGATGGGTGGAATGCTTGAGAAATCGAACAGTTTTCGAGCACGCTTTAGCAAGGCGCTCGAACAGGCAACTTCTGAGATCCAAATTAAGCAACGACTGATGTCTCCAATTGTTGGGGCTGTCGTTGTGGCCTGTAAGAAGTCTCAGGATGGCTTACCCGCTGAGCTTGAAAAAGCACTTCGTGCGGAGCTGACTCGATGAGTCAGTCGCGGTGAACGTTCAGCGGTGAGCAAAGGGTGGTCTCTCTGCAGTGAGCGTGTTTGGTTTTACTTTCGGCGTGCCTTCTGGATTGTGTCGATTTTTTCAAGTTCGCCAGAGATATCGTGCCAGAGTTTTTCTTTGCCTTCCGTAGGGCCTTTGGGGATCGCACCTGCTGCTAAATAAGCACCATGGTTTTTTAGGGTGCGCTCCTTAAATTCAAAGTAATCCCAGCGACCTTGAAACCCCATACGCTGGATCAAATCGTTAAGTAGGCTGGCTCTTATATCCAGATCTTGTAAACGTAGAATTCGGTAATACTCGTCCTCAAAAACTTTGAATTCCGCTGCTTCTTGTGCCGCTGCGGCTTCGCTTGCGATACGGGCTCTCTCGATCAGTGCATCGATAGGGACGGCACCGTTGGATCGTAGGTATGGGCGTAAAATCTCTAAGTCCCTATCAGCTCTCTGGCCAAAGCGAACATGATACAGGACTGGTATCGTCGAGCCGAGATAGTTACGAATAAAGAAAAGACCCGAATCACCCGTTTTGAGCGCTTCGAAGAGAGGGCTTGGTGCCATGGGTTTTGCGAGGAATACGTCGCCTGCGGCATTGCCCACTTTGGGCCATACGTTTGATAGGGGGCCCGGGTCATACGCGACTACATGGTGACTACTGGTTGGGCTGAGTGGCTCAGATACTTGAAAAGTGATTTCACGAGCTTTCGACCAAATGACTTCTGTCTCTGGGAGATTTTCGTAAATCATGTCTGTGACGCTCACCCCCATGACGCCTGTTTTGTATTCGGGCTCGGGGATGATTTTTTCAATCGTTCCGTAGAAAACATGCGTTGAATTTTGATAGGCTTGGGCGAGGTTCCAGTCTACTTGCGCCGTTTGCCCGATACATGGGTTCGCCAGTATACTGGCAGCACCAAGTGCTAGGCATAGAGATACTATATTTGGAAAGCGCATTCGAACAAAGAATAGATCTGTGCTTTCAGATCAAAGGTTTAAATTGGTATTGGAGTGGATGCGATGGAACTGAGCAAGGCCTACGATGCGGCTTATAATGGTTCGACAAATCGCCTTCGCTGCTGTGGCGCTCTTCAAGCAGAGGCGCTATGTTTGAATCAGTTCGGTTCGACCCATTTGCCGTGCTCTTTGATGAGGTCGATGAGTCGGTCGAGTGCCTCTTCGGCGGGCACGTTGTATTTCACGCACTCTTTGCCGACGTAGAGGTTAATTTTGGCAGGTGCGCCACCTACATAGCCGAAGTCGGCATCTGCCATTTCGCCGGGGCCGTTGACGATACAACCCATGATGGCGATGGTCACGCCCTTGAGATGGTCGGTGCGACTGCGGATTTTCTGTGTGACGCTTTGTAGGTCGAAGAGGGTGCGGCCGCAGCTTGGGCAGGCGACGAACTCTGTTTTGGAGATGCGCGAGCGAGCACCTTGCAAAATATTATAGGCGAGGGTCGTGGCTTTATTGAGCAGTGGTTCAGTTTCGATACTGATCGCATCGCCGATACCGTCGCACAGCACCGCACCGCTGAGGATACTGCTTTCAAGCAGGCGGTCGGAGAAGTAGTCTTTTGGGGCGAAGGTGTTGTCGGCTGTGTTGCGAATCCAGATCGGTGCGTCGGGCACGAATTCGTTGGCGGCTTCGGCGAGTGCTCGATAGCTGCCGACTGGGTGGCGGGCATCGGCAGGTGAGCTGCGGGTCAGGATGAGATTGGCGCTGCCCATAGGCTGTAGTTGTGCGCCGATCTCGTCGCGTAGGGCGTCGGCGTTGCAATCGATTGCGCAGTTGAAGCCTTTGTCGCGGCAAAATTGTAGGAAGGTCGCTGCATAAAACGCGTCTTCTTGCGCGATATGTTGCAGCAAAGTAATGCCTGCGAGTCCGTTTTCGGGCCACTCATGAGTTTCGAGATCGTTGAGGTCGATGGCTTCTCCGAGTTCGAGCACGAAACATTTGACGACGGAGTGCAGCGCTTCGTGAAGTGCGGCGAAATGGCCTAAGTCATCGATGCTTTCGAGTGGGATTTGGAGGCCTTCGAGTTTGCTGTCTTTGAGTGTGGTCTGTGTGCGGCAGACGTCTTGGACGATTTCGCTCGCAGCACTGATCGGGTGGTGCGTTTTAACGATGACAGCTGGCACGGTCTCGCCGCCAATGTTGCAGCCGTTCCCGAGTTCGATCACACGGGTGTTGCGACGACGGAATTCGAAAGGGTTGATGCTGTCTTTGGTTGGCTCGGAGAGTTCGATAGTTTCGTGTAGTTGCCAAAGCGCCATGGCTTTGTCAGCAAGGTCGCGGGCTACGGGCACTTCGTAAATGGGGTCTTCGGTAAGTGAGACGCGAATGGTATCGCCGAGGCCGTCATTGAGTAAGCTGCCAATACCGATGGCGCTTTTCACCCGGGCGTCTTCGCCATCGCCCGCTTCGGTCACGCCGAGGTGTAGCGGATAGTTCATGCCTTCTTGATTCATGCGAGCGACCGCGAGGCGATAGGCTTCGACCATTACCTTGGGGTTACTTGCCTTCATGGAGAGGCAAATGTCTTGATAGCTGTGGCTCTCGGCGATGCGTATAAATTCGAGCGCACTTTCGACCATGCCGAGCGGGGAGTCGCCGTAGCGATTCATCAAGCGATCGGATAGGGAGCCGTGATTGGTGCCGATACGCATGGCGCGTCCGAGCTCTTTGCAGCGGAGCACAATCGGGCTGAATGCTTCATGTAAACGCTCCAGCTCTTCTTGGTAGGCGGAGTCGGAGTATTCCAGCACGGCAAACTTCTTCTTGTCTGCGTAGTTGCCTGGGTTGATACGCACCTTCTCGACGTGCTTGGCCGCTTCCATCGCAGCTGAGGGTAGAAAGTGAATGTCGGCAACCAGCGGCACCTCGCATTTCGCGGCACGCACTTTCTTGGAAATTTCGCCGAGTGCTTCCGCCGCCTTTTTGTTCGGCGCGGTGATGCGCACGACTTCGCAGCCAGCTTCGGCGAGTGCGAGCGTTTGCTTCACGGTGGCGTCGACATCTTGGGTATTCGTAGTCGTCATCGACTGAATACGAATCGGGTGGTGTCCGCCAATGCCGACGCCGCCGACCATGACTTCACGAGTCAGGCGACGCTTGGCTTGGAAACGAGAAGCGCAGTAATTGAGATCTGAATGAGTGCTCATGGGGAGAGGGAACGTCAAATGCCCAACGTCGAACGTTCAATTTAGAATGATTACGCGTTACTCGGGTTGGACAGATTCACTTTCAACATTCGACGTTGGAAGTTGGACGTTGGATGTTCCTTCGGTTCCCTCGACCTCGACTGCAGGTGCTGCGTTGGGTTTGTCTTCGATCACACCGGCGTCTAGGCCGACTCGTAAGATGTCTCGATAACTGACATAGACCATAAAGGAAAGGAGCATAACGATGCAGAGCGTATAGGATGCTTCCATGATACGGCGTGGCACTGGGCGTCCCGTGAGTTTATGGATGGTTGCAAAGGTCATGTGTCCGCCATCGAGCACGGGAATGGGGAGGACATTGAAGATCGCGAGGTTGACGTTAATCAAGGCGAGGAACCAGATGAGGTCGACCCATCCATAGCGTGCCATACTGGTGAGTCCATGGACGATGCCAATTGGGCCACTCATATTGCCGATCTTTACATCAGACTTTGGGCTGACCAAGGCGAATAAAGTTTGTTTCATGGTGCGGGCCATCGCGGTGATTTGCTCGATTGGGTTCAAGTGCACACGCTCAGTGACTGCCTCGTAATAATAGGCAAAGCCAAAACGAGGCTTACTCTCACCTTCAGCAACCTTTGGCTCGATGGGCAGGACCACTTCTTTGCCTTCGCGTAGCACAGAAAGATCCACGACACCTCCTTCATGTTTATCTAAATAGAGGCTGAGAAAGGCAGAGGAGGTGACTTCTTTTCCGTCGAGTGCAAAAATTTGATCACCTGGAAGTAGTCCTGCTGCATAGGCGGGCATATTTCGCTGCACTTGAGACACCACTAAGTCGGTTCCTGGATCCACCGCGATGCTCCGTATGCTGTCGATTCCGACATCGATTAAGATGGGGTGAACGGTAATGGTTTTGACTACATCGCCGCGCAAAATTTCGACTTCTGCCATCGCACGACCTGATTCGTCGCGCTGTGTGCCTGTCATGATGACATTGTTGAGTTCTACCCAGTTGCGGATTTTTGCTCCATCGATTTTGAGAATCTGATCTCCTTCTTGGATCCCTGCTTCATACGCGGGGCCTGGCACGACCACTCCCTCGTGGTTGAGCACTTGAGCCGGCACTGAATTGACTTCTGTGGAGAGCACGATGTCGCGCCCGACATTCCATAGGATTAAAGATAAGCAGAATGCAAAGATCACGTTGAAGACTGCACCCATGACGGCGACGATCATCTTATCCGCATAGGAGATCGCTGGGAGCGCATCGGCTTCGTCGTCACCTTCACCACCTTCGAGGCGGCCCATATCTGCGAGCTGGGGGAGTGATACATAGCCACCCAATGGAAAGAGGGAGATACGAAAGTCCGTGCCCATCCATTTCCAACCAAAGAGGCGAGGGCCGAAGCCGATGGAAAAGCGGTCGGCGATGAGCCCGCGCTTCTTCGCAGCCAGAAAGTGCCCGAGCTCATGAATGAAGATCGAGAAGCCTAGGGCAAAGAGCGCGATGGCGATGTAGAAAATGTTTTGAAGCATGAGT
>JABBCA010000085.1 GCA_018607135.1 Opitutales bacterium | reverse complement strand
TCCTCCTTGAGCCGCTGCGGTTTGATCTCTTTGGGCTTCTCGAAAAAATACTCAGGAAGTATATTTTACAACCAGGCTATAAAATATAGGCTTGCACTGTTCTTTGGGGAGGTCATGCTAAGACGGCATGAAACGGATTAAGCGAACTAAACTGGAAGGAGTCTCAGCAGTCTATCATGCGATGAGTCGTGTCGTGGGCGGGGAAATGCTTTTGGGGGAGCGAGAGAAGGAGGTGCTGCGGAAGATGCTCTGGCAGGTTGCGGATTTTTGTGGTGTGGAGATTTTGACTTATTGTGTCATGACGAATCACTTCCATGTTTTGGTGCGAGTGCCTGAGAAAAAAGGACTTTCCGATGCCGAGCTGCTTCGCCGCTTCAAGGTTCTCTATCCGAAGCCTACGAAGTATCAGACCGCTGAGTTTGCTCGTTTGGAACAGTCTTTGAAGTTGGGTGATGCGGACGCAGAAGCGATTCGTCAGCGCTTGTTGGCTCGGATGAGTGATCTCTCTGAATTCATGAAGACTGTAAAGCAGCGCTTTTCTATTTGGTATAATCGAAACCACGGGAACCGTAAGGGAACATTGTGGATGGATCGTTTTAAGTCGGTGCTGGTAGAAGGGCAGGGCAACCCTCTGCAAACAATGGCTGCCTATATTGATCTTAATTCTGTGCGAGCAGGACTCGTTGAAGATCCGAAGGATTACCGATTTTGCGGCTACGCGGAAGCTGTGGCGGGTGTTAAGCTGGCAAAGTATGGTTTAAGGGCAATCTGGGCTGCTTATGCGGATGGTTCCTTGCGGGGGCGTTCCTCGATGCCGGATGCTCTGCGCATGCACCGCGAGTTGATTTTTGGTAAACGTGCTGCTGATCCGGGCTTGTCCGAGATGAAGCGCAGTAAAGCATTAAAGGTGCTGGAAGGTGAAAATGGGCAATTGCCTAAGTCGGCTATTTTACGCTGCCGTGTTCGTTATTTTACTGATGGTGCGATTCTTGGCTCTGCTGAATTTGTTCGTGGCTTTGTCGGGGCTTGGCAAATGGAAAGTGGGCGGAAGCATCTGCCGAAGGTCAATGACATGCGCGGAACGAATTGGGGGGATCTCGCGGTTATCCAAGGATTGCGCTCAAATGTTTTTGGATAAGGGTAGAGACTGACAAAGATCATGTCGTTGTGTATGTTGACTTTACGCCGCGCGGCTCACTCGAGCGGGATTCTTAGGTTTGTCGGACCGTAAAGCATCTATTAAGTCGAGGGCATTCGCGAATCTGTAAAAAACACATTTGATGTGCCGTAATGACTGCGTATTGCACGTCCGTGATGCTTTAAGTTTGATGCATTGCTTGGATTCTTTTTGCTAATCAGTATGAATTTAGAAGCTGCTACCCAACGCATTCAAAAATCCTTTGAGAAACTTAATGAGGCTTATGGCCGTGCTGTATTTGATGAGATTGCCATCGTCGGGCTGGCGGGGCGTCAGTTGAATTTACATTATTACGAAGGCCCACGCGAAGCAGAGTTTCTTGGAGACTTCGCCGACGACAGTGTTTCAGTGCGTAAGGAGTTGACCGAAGATCAAACTGCGAATGGCGGTGAGTTTAGTTTCACCCGTGAGGGAGATGGCGCTGGTATCGATGCATATATCTGCCTCGGACCGGACGTGTATCTCTTCTGCAATCATACTGAAAAATCGATGGCAGAGGTGACCGCCGATTCCGCTTGGTTGAATGCGCAAGGACAGTTTCTCAACCTGAGTCAGTTCTTCGCGGTCGATCCGTTATTGCTCTAGTATTTTAATTAAGGGTATTCATTATGTGGACAATTACCAGTTTCAATGTTGCCGATGCGATCCAACTGTATGCTTGCGACGGTAAGGCAGTTCTCAATGCAGGACGTTCTGAAGATGACGGCATCTGTCGTATCGTTTTTTCGCCGATTGGTTATATCGATTTTTCAAGTCAGGCTAAGGAGGAAGGCGGGCTGACTTATTTTATCCTGACGGTGAATGGTCAGCAGATCAATTACACCAGCGACTTGTCAGTGACTATCAGTATATCTGGAAGTAATTTTACCGTCACGGGGCCAGAGGGTCCCTTGACTGGGGCGTTTACACCGTTCCCCGAGCTTACTGGCACTACGATCAACAATTTTCAACAGATGATTGATACAAAGATCGTGCCGTATCAAGACCCGCCTAGTGGCACGCCGAAATCGACTGCGGAACTGCAAGCTCTTGCGGCCAAGTATTTCCCCGAGAATGGTAACGGCTATTATCTAGCGATGGCGCTGTATGATTGGACCTCTTCGAGTTTCATTCGTCAGGATTTATTCAACCAATTGCAGTATACGGGCGTCGTTGGTAAACCGCTGGACTTGGTAACGATTTCGCGTGTAATTTGGGGCTGTAACTACCCCGGCTATTCGGTGAAGGATGCGAACTTCATGAACCAATTTATGATGACACCCGCAAACAGTTTAGAAGATGTTTATACGCAGTTGCAGGGTGTTCAAGCTGAGCTCAAGCCATTGGCAGAGTCGGAGATGGCGGTGTATAGCAATGCGGTTGTGAATTTAGCACCGCCGAGTGTAGAGGAATACCCATACCTGTATCGCGGTGCGATGTCGATGTCGGGAGGCTACAATACGGGCGACTTCTCGCCATCGATGTTTGAGTTTGAGGGCAACAATGGCCCTACGTTCATGCCGCTCTACCAAGCATTCAGCGAAGCTTTGGAAGGAATCTTCAAGCCTGGCTCGATTATCACGACCAAAGGCCCATGGAGTTTTTCTAATGACCTCGCGGGTGCGAAGGTCTGGCAAAACGGAATCCTCATTACACTACGTCCGCCAGTGGGTGCAAAAGTATGGCCTGGGTGTGCAAACATTACTGAGTTCTCATTAAATCCAGGCACCTTCGAAATTGATATGGCGCCTCCGACTCGTTATCGCATTGAAGGCTACGAGTGGACCACTATCAAGGACAAGCCCGTCTGTCACATTACGATGACGCTACTCGGCTATTGCGTGGAGCCGATGTAGTCTATTGGTGAGGCTTATACCAATTCGGAAAGTTGCTTCGATATTTTATCCAATTGCTCTTTCAATTTTTCGATTCGTTGCTCGCGGTCTAGGTTGCGTGAGCTTTCGTGGGTGAGCGCTTCGTGTATACTGCGATCTGCGATTTCCCTTTGAGCTTCGTCCATGCCGTTGATGATCACGCCGATCACCAAGTTGAGCATGATCATCGTGCCGATGGTGACGAAGGAGACAAAGTAGAGTGCACCAATGATCGGCATCGCCTTTGGAGTCACCTCAAGGCCCGCCAAGCTTTGATTGTAACCATCATAGACATCAGACCCATAGATCTGTAAATACATCACATCGGTCCAGTCTTCAAGCGTGACGATGCGAAACAGCGAGAGGAAGGAACTCCAGAGATCGCCAAAGTGAATCGGGTCATTGCCACTGAAGAGCATCACGCCGATTACTGCATACACGTAGAAGAGTAGGAACAGCAGCAGGCACACGTAAAACATCGAAGGCAGGCTGCGGAGTAGGGCAGTGACTAAGAGCTGTAGTTTCGGGATGACTGAAATGAGGCGAAACACTCGTAGTAAACGGAAGAGGCGTAGCACGGCGACGTAACCGCCACCGAGTGGCAAGAAGCAGACTGCGACGATGGTGAAGTCGAAGATATTCCAGCCGTCTTTAAAGTAGCGCCAGGGGCGGGTTTTCTCCGCCGCCATTTTGAGGATCACTTCGATCGTGAAAATACCCAGCACCAGATCGTCTAGGAAATGAAGTAGCTTGCCGTGACGCTCTACGATCGCAGGAAAGGTCTCAACGCCTACGAGAATACCCGCAAAGACAATGACTCCGATAATGAACGAGGAGAAAATGTCAGAATCGACAATGCGTCGAAAAATCCAACGGTCGCTGGTCTTAGGTGTGCTCGGCTCAGTCATACGATTATTTTCAATCGGCAGAGTAGTAACCAGCCCTCGTTGCTTTTCAAGTCGCTTCGAACGGATTAAATAGCTCCACGCCCGTGCCTTCGAAGTTCTTGGTATTGCGCGTCGCGAGCGTAAGATGGTGAGTCCATGCGGTTGCTGCTATAAGCATGTCTGCTTGCTCTAGGGTTTGTCCTGCCTTTGCAAGGTCGGCTCGAAATTTTCCAGCGCGAAAGGCGATAGATTCATCGATATCTAATAGTATGCATCGATCTAGTATAAACGCTTCGAACCATTCTATTCGATTGTTCATTCCGCGTCGTTGGAGACCGTAAATTATTTCATCAATAGTGATCACGCTGATGTGAATCGTATCAATTGTCTTCAGCCACTCACGCACCTCAGGAGCTGGCTTAGGGCACATTTCTTCACTGATGATATTAGTATCGCAGAGCCACTGTTTCATGCGTCGTCTAAATCGTCAAAATAGGGAACCGGGCGGCTAGATCGCTGCGGCAATTCAAAATCGCCAGGCTCTTGCTTCTTGATTTCGTCTAGTTCGTCGAGCCACTAAGCCATGGTTTTCTTCTTCTGTGTCTGCTTGAAGGCCATGAATTCCTCGTATTCCTCAATACTGATCACTGCCGCAACGGGTTTCTTACGGTTATACAACAGTTGCGGCTCCTCCACCGAGGAAGCCACCATCTCCGATAGTTTCGCTTTAGCTTCTGCGATCTTCCACTCCTTTATGGTCAAGTAGTGCGAGTAACTTGACTATGTTTGTAAGCTTTGAGAAATGGTTGATTGACTTGTGCGAGATCTTGTGCGAAATTTCGCACATGGCGACAAACATCGAATTGGACAATGATTTACTCACGAAAGCAATGGAGCTTGGTGGAATGAAGACCAAGCGCGAGGCAGTGAATGAAGCGCTTATCGAGTATGTGAGCCGACGTGAGCAGCTCAAAGTCTTAGACTTATTCGGAGTGGTTGAAGAAGATGAGTTTGATTATAAGGCTCAGCGCAGCGTTCAATGAATGTCCTAGTTGATACGGATGTGTGGTCCGAAGCCTTTCGTAAGAAGGGCGAGCCGAGCAATTATGTAAGGGAATTGGTTTCGCTAGTCGAGGAGGGGCGCGTGCAGCTCATCGGGCCGATTCGCCAAGAGATCTTATGTGGGATTCGTTGTTCCGAGCGCTTTGCGCAGATTTGTAAACGATTGGACGCATTTCCAGATCGGCCAATTGATTCCAGTATTTATGTCATGGCCGCTCAATTTTTCAATCTATGCCGCAGTCGCGGTATTCAGGGCAGCAATACAGATTTCCTCATTTGTGCCTGTTCTGTGAAGTGGCGCTTCCCGATCTTATCGAAAGATCAGGATTACATCAGGTATAAAGAACTCTTGCCGCTTGAGTTGCTTCTGCCACGAGGCATGTAGGAGCTGATGTTCGTATCTTTTAGGGTTCACAACGCTGGGGGTATAATTCAATCTTTCTAGATTCCAACTTGCTGGATTATCGCAGGACCCAATGGTGCAGGGAAGACGACCTTCGCGCTTGATTTCCTGCCGTTGGTGGGCTGTCAGCATTTTATCAATGCCGACTCTATCGCTGCGGGCTTGAATCCAATTAACCCGGAGGGAGCAAGTTTTGCAGCTAGCTGAGTATACCTTAGTGAAATTCGTAATGCCATTCAAGCCGCTGAAGATTTCGGCTTTGAGACCACACTCTCTGGGCGTAACTATTTGAAATTGATAAAGAAACTTAAAGGGAAGGGCTGGCGTATTGAGCTCGTTTACTTGGCACTACCTTGCATTGAAATGTCCCACGCGCGCGTAGAAGAGCGCGTGCTAGCGGGAGGTCATAACATTCCAGCGAAGGCCATTGAGCGCAGATTTCCGAAGAGTCTGCACAACCTGCTTGAGGTTTTTATACCAATTCTCAAAAGGTTTGACCCTCTATCAACCTCAAGTATCGTTTGCTGTAGCGCGTATCCACCCGTTGCCAAACAAGCCGATAACT
>JABBCA010000004.1 GCA_018607135.1 Opitutales bacterium | reverse complement strand
TAACTAATTTATGCAACGCCAGATTACATGTCATTGTAGCCGCCCGCAATCAACACCTCGCACCTTCAGCCCAGCCAAGGCCCTGTAATGTTTTCATTGGCCGTGCATAGGCTCTCTCGTCCCGCTCCTCCATTCGTGCACGTAATGAGAGTATCCGCCATCTGCATGAAAGCCGCCAAGCAACACTCTCTAAAGAACGCAGGTCAGGTGAGGTCTATTTTTTCAGAGCCCCCTTACGCCGGTCGAGAACATCGCGAGCGAGTTTCGTCCTTTCTCGCTCACTAATGTTCGGATTGATGTAGGTTCCCAACAAAATACTGCGCCTGACGGACGGTGAAGCCCAGCCGCTAGGTGTTAGAACAAATTTGTGCACCACCTCAAGTTCAGTAGCGTCCATCATAACATACAGATATTGGATGAGGCCACTCATGCCAGATCCAGCCCCCATAAGTTCTTGCAAGCTGCCTCTTGGCTCAACTGTCATTCTATGAAAATAGTAGGCAAGATACCCATTGTGGTCGTCTCTGCCAACACCTTGCAGATCCAAACCGCTGATCGTTATTTCTGAAAATAACTTCAGATCTGACAATCCCAGCAACGCATGCAGAGCTGTTTGTTTGTCAAGGACCCTGCCACCGTTTCGGGCGAATTCACGAATGATCGCCAATTGTATCTCTTCAGCAGTCGGCTTAGGGTAGTCATTCGGAACTTGGATTGTTCCAAATTCATCCATCAATGATTGTTCATAAGCCGAAAAATTCTCCATGTAGGCCGCCAGATCGTTTGCGGCCAGCTGTTTGTTGACTAGTGTCTGAATTGTCTGACCTGCCTGCGTCGACTTATCGCCAGGAATGATTAAGAGTGAATCTGCGAAATCTAGCAATGTATCGTTATCAGTCATATCATTTATGCGTGCGCTGATCTCGGGGATTGCTTTTATCAGATCCTTGTCGCGGCTTTTTCGTAATTCAGCGACGGCAGTAGCAACTATTGGGCGGCTCATGGCAGCACCCAATGAAGACTGAAGCTTGGCATACCACCGAGAGCCAATATGAATGGCACCAAGGCCAGTTCCGATATTCTTCAAATCCTCGTTAATTCGATTGATCGTAGCGGACACAAGTGTGTCTATTTTATTATCAATAACTGTGTCTGCTAGATGTCGCCCGTTCTTCGATGTGTAAGAGTAGATATCATTCTGTTGGTTCCAGAAATACAGAAGTCGAGGGAGACTGGATTCATCTTTAGAGATTTTAACGGTTTGTTTTGCTCTAGCGACTATGACTTCATCTGCGATCCTATGCTTTGCGTTGTCAATAACCAGACTTACGGCATCTTGTTCATGCAATCGGAAATGTTTAAGCCAAATCGCAGCGGTAGCTTCTTTTGCCATGAGTTGCCTGAAAGAACCGAGCTGAGGCTGCGTATCCTTCACGGATTGTATCAATTCCTGCTTCCACAAATCCAACTCTCTTTGCAGCCGTAAGCACGCGAGATGATATAGGTAAGATCTGCGGATCATTTCTTTAAGTTTTGAGGAGGCTCCTTGAGTGACTTCTTTGGGCAACGTGAGGCCTTTGTCGTTTGGGCTTCCTCCAAACGCGCGCCAGAGGACATCTCGAGCGTCAGAGTCAAGGTCGTCGAAAGCCACACCAAAGGCGGGTAAAAAGAGCTCGTCTCGTAGCAAATTTCGATAGCTCGGACCGAGTTCACTTAAATAATAATTCGATTTTTTTCGCAACTCTGGATTCTCATCATCCATACTTTGAATCCACTGCGTGATTTTTTCTGCATCAAAGTTTAGTGCTGTCTTATTCCCTTGGTTTGCCTGCGCAAATTCTGCAGCCCGCTCTTTTTGTAATTTCTTATACGCCTGCTCATACCACTCTTTCCTCTGGCTCTCGACTGCTGCATACCATTCTCTCACACGAGTGCGCGGGGAGGATTCCGACTCCTTCACCGGGTTTTGCACAGACGGCGCCACGGCAACCTCTGGGATAACTAGGCTGGATCCGCTTTTATCATCTTGAAGCAAGTTAACCAGTTCTTGCGTTTTTGAACGAATAGCTCCTTTGCGCATCGAGTAATCATCTTGGATCGCTTGTCGCTTTTCATTGTGTTCAAAATCGCGTTGCTGGTATCGTTTCCGGGCGGCGTCCTCTGCATCATCTGCCCATGTTTTCAGCGAGGCTCTTTCTGTGGCCTGCCAAGATTTTATTTTCTCACTTTCTGCTTTATACCATTGGTTGAGTTGCTCCTTCACGCTCAGGCTTGTGTCGATCTCGGAGCTGTTGGGAATATTTATGTTTTCCCCAGTTGGGTCTTCTTTTAGCTCATTCCTGAAACTCTTTCGTTTGTCAGAAAGGACGCTACGACGCTCTTTTGCCTCGCTGCGCAAAGCCATATTCCGTGACTTTTCTTCATTCCCGATTCGTTCGCGTTCAGCTTGATAATCGTCTTTTATTTGCGAGGCATAAACTTCGAATTTTTTATTTTCCGCATCAAACCACTCTTTGATCGCCTGATTGGAAGCCGCACTCCATGTGGAGATCTTACCGTAATGATCGTTCCATGAGCCTGGTGTTGCGTCGTCTGCTCTGTTCCTAACACGTATCTCGGACGTTTTCTCCGAAAGACTGTCTACCTTTGGAATATCTATGTCTGTTGAATTCGGGTCCTGCTTTAGTTGATGTAATAAAGACCGATAAATTTTATCGTTTTCGGCCTGTTTCTGCTTCTTAACGTTGATTAATTCGGCAAATTTAAGATCATAAGCTCGGTCGATTGCACTTTCAGATTCGCCAATGGCTGCGGCATTTTCTTTAGACTGAACACTATCGAGCGAGGTGTCGAAAGGTGCGTAAAAACTGTCATCGGCATGGCCCTTGGGAACAAAAACAAATGGGCTGTAATAATCTGTGTTAATCCCGCCGGCCCAGCCGCAGAGAGACGGCGAAGATTTATTGAACACGCCGCGAAGTTGCCATCGACCATAACCTAAGGATCTGGGTGTCTTTAGATATTCTCTGGCATGAGTGATCACGAATTCACCACTGAGTGGATTCATGCTGCCGAACACTTTGATCTCGCCGCGGCTATCTTCACGCCTTTCCAAAACCGTATCTCTGTTATAATTATCTTCGCCCGCATTGAGAGAGACGAACTTTATCACGCCTGTGAATTCTTTTGCAGATGGGGGTAGTAGTCCTTGCCTTTCTTTGTCAAGCGTCAGGGCGGCCTCAGCTTTCTTTTGGGATCGGTCTATCTTTTTGCGTGCAGTCGCTGTAACTTCGCCTTGTTTATTCGCTACTGCTGGACTCTCTTGAGGAACTGCCCCCGTAGAAAGTATCTGACGGTTCGATCTGATGACTTCTAGACGTGTAGGTTCAGATTGAACCTTCTCATTTTCATAGTTGGTGAGCGCGTCTTGAATACTCAGCTCTATTTTCCAGCTATGGTTATTCTGGAGGGTAATGATACCTTCCCAGTCGCCGCTCAGCTCATCAACCGCGAACCATCGTGGGGCATCTGCGAATGCAGTCGCAGGGAGAACGAGGAGGTAAAGGCTGGCGAGGAGACCCTTAAAGTGAAGCAGCGTTTTGTTTTTCATCAGTTCGGTTGCAGTAGTTTATCTTTAAAATCTTTTACGAAGTTTTTAGGTAAGTTCCCAGTCGGGGTAAAGTTCGTTTTCCTTTTGATAGGATTAGGGTTGGAGAGTGAGCGGCAAAGCGGTAACAGCCTTAGCAAGATGATTTGGAAAAAGTTACTCATAGTGATAAACGGAAACTCCTCACAGCGGATAACAAAGTCGCCCATCCTCCATGACTATCCACTCGACAATCCCTCAGCTAGCACAGCGTTTAGCCGCCAAGATAATGAATAGACAATCTCTAAAAATAAGCCTCATCCGTCAGCGCGGCCGCAAATAGAAAGCGACTGTAGCATTGGTTGAGCTGATCGTAAATCCGTAGTCTTAATGTTTTGCATTTGTTTCTTTCTTCGATAACTAGTAATAATTATGAATACAAAATTACCCCATGGACTATTTATTATGGGAATGCTTTCCCTTGGACTTCTGCTCACTGGCACCACACAGGCCGCAGAGAAAACAGGCGCTACTGCCGTCGCCAAAAACGTCGAGAACGTTATCGACTATAGCAAATATGGCCGGAAAGGCGCAAAGGCTAGAAAGCAGTGGCTCAAGATCCCCGAGAAGGCCTATGCCCCAAATACCAAGGCCTACTGCGATGCTCTCTGGATGCGCGTTCATGAAGAAAACTGCCCAGATTTACTGCTCATAGACAAAAAGAAGATCATTACACTGGAACTGGCCGACATGGAAGGCTGGCGCATTGGCGAATCCGGACAATCAGGGCGAAGCCGCTGCTGCTTTGAGGGATACCGTCGGATGTATCCGGAGAAGCTAATCCCTGAAGAGGCGCCTGGCATCGTTCAAACACTGAAAAGTGGCGCGTTAAAATGGCAACTGGCTGGGTGCCACCGTTTTCTCGTCAACAGTAACCACGTGCCCATGACCCAGAGAGAAGCGAAAAAGGCGGGAGCCTTCGTCTGTGAACACTGCATTGAGCGGGGTCCCAGCCTGACTACGGCATCCATGGCAGCGTTGAAAGAAATGCCCTCTACACCCGAGTTCATAAGCCCTGAGGGGTGGACACCGAAACCCTTCTCCACCGAGCACCTGCCGACAAAGCAGGAAATTGACCTTCTAATCCAAGAGACGCTGGCCCTAGATTACAGCATTCTGGAAACGCCCTTCGAAGAACCCATGGCCTCGTTGGAACAGTTCATGGGCATGCGGTTTTTCTTTCCAGTCGGAAACTGGCTGACCTTCTACCAAGCCTACCGTGCTACTGGCGATCAGCGTATCCTTGAGTCCCTCCGTGTCTCAGCTCGGCATTACCGAGATCTATGCGTCGAGTATCCTGACGTGGCTGCACTCAAGGCAAGCGATCCCGAAGGAATGGCGTTCATGTATTCTATGGCCGTCTCGGCTAGACTCACCTTACAGCTAGCTCGGAAACATCCCGATCAGGTCAGCCAGCAAGAGCTTGCGGAGGCCGAAAGCTTTCTCAAAGCCATCGTCGCAACGCTGAAACCCGTCTGCGAGGGGGATGTTGGGCTCGATTCGGAAATGGGCATCCCAAAAGCACTGGCAGACGATTTCAGGCGCCGTGCCTTTAACCGTGCCCTGAATGGAATTGGCACGCTTGCCATGACAACTGCCGCGCTTGAGGATCTGCAGGCGATCAGGGAGACAACTACGTTGAATCCACAGATTGACCGCTACAGGAAGTGCATCCAGGAATATTTCAAAAACTGGAAGCGCGAAGGATGCTTATACACCGAAGATGATGGTAAAACTTATTTTTACTATCCCTATATTGCCGGCGGTAGAACTAAAAGGGTCAATGGCCTTCTACTTGGTGGGGCGGATGATGTAGGCCATTTTTCGCACTCGATGCAAGGAGTGATGTTGGTGCATGATGCGACCCCAGAGCTAGGCGCGGATGATGACTTTATGACGGCCATCGCCAATTCCGTCTACCATAATTCCTACACAAAAAATGGATCTATTCAGTGCCCCTCCGCCGACAAGATTCAGCCCTTAAGTCGCAAACCTTTCAGTAAAAACCCGAAAAATCGCTTCTATATGTTCGAAGCTTTCAGGGATGGCGTGATCGAAGGCCAAAACTCTAAGTTGAATGGGAATAATACAGCGGAAATAAATAGCGAATACTCTTACAGGCTCAAAACTTTGCATGCCCAGTTCTTAAAAGCTCTACGCAAGGACCAGAGCTTAGTCCATCTCGGCGAGGTGATGTGAAGCGGCTCAGGGAGCTAAAGATGACACGGGAGGAGTTGCTAGTGGTTATAAACTGAAAATCCGGTTAAGAAGAATCAGAACCAACAAGTCGCCCACGCCATCTCTTGCCCCTTAATCATTCTATCGGCGACAAAACTATAGAAACTGGTTATGTAGATGCTTTCTCGATCCACACTATCAGGTCTGTAGCTTCAAGTGTGTGACGATGCCCGTAGCGAAACGTCTTGCCGGGTGCAATCCTGGTCGGCCTACGGGGATACTATTACGAACCAGTTTCTATTTTCTAAAAATGGCATCAAATCCCCACCGGACCAGTGAGGATGCTATTACGAAATTAGAATTTATTTTGTAAGAATATGAATTCCAACCAGCTACAATCTTGCTAATCTCGTTCGCGAAAACGGATAGAATTCAAATTGGAATTCTATCCGTTTTCGCTATACCATCACCGCAGGTCACCTGCCGGGATGGCTAACAAACCGTTTTTCTTACGCGATTCGCGGCACCTCCTTTCCATTTCCTCGATGATAGTAATTTAACAACCCGCCGAGCCGTTCAAATTTTACGACTGAACCGCTCTGCCCCTTATTCCTAGGGGCATGTGGGAACGGAATTAGATTATCCAATCCTTGGTGATTTCGCTCGTGATGGTAATGTTCAACATACTCGTTTACAGCTCGTTTTAGCGAATTTTCACCGAAGAAGATTAGCTTGTTCAAGCACTCTTCTTTAATGCTTTTCACGAATCGCTCTGCGAAGCCGTTTTGTTGCGGCGTTGCCACTCGAGTTCGTAAGACCTTCACATCCGAGCTATCAAGGATCGCTTCAAACTGCTTCGTAAAGAGAGTATCATGGTCGCACACGAAGTATTCCATACCTTGAAGAAATCCGTCCTCTGAATCGGTAAGATTACGAGCAACTTGCGCCATCACTTCCCCGTTCATTTGGCAGTTGATCTGTGCGATTTGCACCTGTCGCTTTGCTAAGTTCATGACGAACAGCGTATGGTAACGAACCAGTCCCCTCACCGTCCAAACCTCTGTTGTCAGAAAATCTGCCACGCAAATCGTATCCATATGAGAGCGAACGAATTGCTTCCAGTTACTCTTCTTCATCCGCTCCGGAGCCGGAAGGATACCAGCGGCTTTCAGAATATTAGCAACTGTTGCTTCACAAATTATGTAACCGATATTCTCCAGTGCGCCTTGAATACGGCCATAGCCCCATGTCAGGTTCTCCTCCGCAAACTTCACGCAGAACTCTTTGATCAGCTCCATCTCCTTCTGGCGCTCTGTGTTGATCTTGCGTTTCGCTGTGTATTTGAGCGCGACCAACTTACGATGCCAGTATAGTATGTATCAGGCGACACAATACTCGCGTAGTCCAACAACCCCTTGCGACCTAGCTTTTTTCCGCGCTTTGCCAACTTTCGCCTTTGAGTATTGCTCAATTTCAGTTTCACGCCTTTCTTCTCCAGCTGTTCTTTGAGGATTTCGTTCTCCGCATGCAGATACATGATCACATCATGCTGTTTGCGGTTCATCCAACCCGCCAACGCGGCTAAAAAAATGGTTAATTGCGTCTTCAATGCGTATTTTTTTAAATTTTCGTAAGTCGTTGGCAAGTAGAACAGTTCCTAAAACTGAACCCCTCAGGTTGACACTTTCCAAAATCCGCAAGTCGTTGTTTCAGAGGAATAAAAACAAAAAACGTCAACCACTTTGCAGTTGGTTGACGTTTTATTATGAATGGCTGCTCGGGCTGGGATCGAACCAGCGACCAAGTGATTAACAGTCACCTGCTCTACCGCTGAGCTACCGAGCAAAAAAATGTTTCTGTATTGGTCAGCGGACCAATAAGGAAGCGCGTATAAAGTGAATCTGAGGCGCCCTTGTCAATAGTTTGTCTCAAAAAAATTACAACTCGGCTAATGTGCTTTTCAGCCACTCTGCTGCCTTAGCTCGATGGCTGAGTTTACCTTTCACGGTATCCCCCAACTCTGCAAACGATTGATCGTAGCCATCGGGGATAAATACGGGGTCGTAGCCGAATCCGTTGCCGCCCGTAGGTGCGATGGCAATGTGTCCTTTGCAGCTGCCATCATAGAATGAAACAAGGCCAAATTCGTCGATCACACAAAGCACACAGCGAAATCGTGCAGTGCGCTGCTCCTTGGGTAAGTCGCCGAGCGCTTTGAGGAGCTTAGTCACATTATCTTGATCGGAAGCATCTGGCCCTGCATAGCGAGCGGAATACACGCCGGGCGCGCCCTCAAGGGCGTCGACTTCTAGACCAGAGTCGTCAGCCATCACCCATGCCTCTTTAGGTGCGATGGCACGGAGGGCCTCGGCCTTGATCTGGGAATTTGCAACAAAGCTGCCCCCGTTCTCATCAACCTTGGGCATGCCACCGCAAACGCTTGCGGAATAGACCTTGAAATGAATACCATCGAGCAATTGCTCGAATTCTTTGACTTTGTGGGCATTGCCCGACGCGATGATTAAGGAATAGGATGACATAGAGCTTCGCTCAATGAATGATGGATGGTGGATGGAAATTATAAAAAGCCTCTGGTGAGGACATCTTGGCCGCAAATGGCATGGCGCACTTTGCTAAGTGGTATTGCTTGGCTCATCGACTGCGTTTTACGGCCGCTGCCGATGCCTTGCGTCTCAAGGTCGCTCATAAACTTTGGCGCTTGGTAACTGAATAAATAGTCGGCAAGCCGGCCCTCGATTAGAGACGTCGCGAGCGAGGGTCCGCACTCTATATAAACGCCCACGATTTCGTCTTCGGCACAGCGATTTCGAAAGGCAGCGAGATCGAGGTGTCCATCGGTCGACACTGGGAGCACCCAGCATTGAATGCCAAGAGTGGTCAATTTCTCGTGCAGTTCAGTGGGCGCATCGGCTGAGCAAAGGACTATCGTTCGATCTTTGAACGTATCTGTGTAGACTTGAGGCAGCGCATCGGATGCCAAGGTCTGCAGATTGCGGTCAAAAACAAAACGAATCGGGCACCATGTCTCGCCATCCATTCGACTGGTGAGCGAAGGGTCGTCGTGTAACACGGTATTCATGCCCACCGCAATTGCAGGAAAGTAGCGACGCCAACGCATGACATCGGCACGGGCCTGCTCCCCCGTCACCCACTGAGAATGCCCCGAAGCAGCCGCAAACTTACCATCAAGCGTAAGGGCCATCTTTGCAGCGAGCAAGGGCGTCTGATTCACGATCCAGTGGTTAAAAATCAAATTCAAATCAAGGCAGTCTTCTTGCAAGACGCCCACCACGACTTCAATTCCTGCGGCTCTAAGCATCTCTATGCCCTGCCCCGCATGGTCTGGGTTCGGATCTACTGCGCCGACCACAACCTTTTGGATCCCAGAGTGTAGGATTGCATCGGTGCAGGCGCCTGTGCGCCCGCAGGTGCTACAAGGTTCTAAAGTGACATAAATACTCGCGCCTGCTTTGGGCGCGCGATTGAGCACCTTGAGGGCCTCAACCTCCGCATGGGCTTCTCCTGCAGCATGATGCCAACCTTCAGCGACGATTCGACCGTCTTCGACGATCACCGCACCCACTAAAGGGTTTGGATGGGTCTGCCCCCAAGCGCACTTCGCTAGCTCTAGCGCGTGCTGCATGTGAGTTTCATGTTTGGGATCTACCATAGAGACTTAAGTGACGCTAGCGAACGACGCAAAGGTCGTCCCTGCAAAAATATATTTCTGTTTATCCACGCACGAAGGGGTTGCTGACTTTTTCTTGAATCACGCTGGTTTGACCTCCGTGTCCTGGATAGATCGTAGTTTCATTGGGTAAGCTGTAAACTTGCGTTTGGATCGACTGCTTTAGGACATCAAAATCACCTCCTGGCAAATCATAGCGTCCAACGCTGCCAGCAAAGATCACATCGCCAACAATCGTCGCAGCTTCAGATTCAATATAGACCAAAATGTTACCTGGGCAGTGTCCAGGCACGTGACGAATCTCCATCTTAGCTCCGAGCAGCTCCACGATATCCCCCCCTTCGATCCAATGTGTAATTGGCACCGGCAACATTTCAAGGCCCGGGATCGCATAGCTCGACATCCGAGCGGGCGCTTCAAACATTTCGGTGTCCGCCTGGTGGCCGTAAATTGGAATTTCCGCAGCCGCAAACCGATGACCATCTAAAATATGATCCCAGTGCCCATGCGTTAAAATCAGCGCGACTATTTTGCATCCATATTGCTCTGCGATCCGGGTGGCCCAATCATACGCTTCTGCGGGCGCATCGATAATCACGCATTCCTTGAGCTGGGGCTCAATTAGCGCAAATGCATTGGTGCCGATTGGAGGTAATTCTTGAGATTCGATAATCATTACTCGCTACGATGCAGGGCGCTGTGTCAGTTTCAATCCACAACTACACTTCTCATTGTAGGTTTGGCAATTCTTGCCTGCCCCTCCATTGCCCACTCCCTAAACATTCTGTAGGCCAGAAAAAAACGCCAGGCCGACGCTGGGGGGCACTGGCTTTTATGCACGTTTGTAAGCCATTCTATATTCAAAACCATCCACATGCCCAATTGTGTAGCGAACTTGCTTCGCAAATCTGCTCAAAACTGTCGTTAAACGCTTAAAACAAAGCCATCAAATTGACATTGTGCCGAGCACGAATAATGCTCTAGCTTAAACCATATGCTTTCAACTGAGGCCATATCCACCAAATCCCCTTCTAGACTCATCTTGAGTTGCCTGCGCATACTTGGCGCTGCTGTTGCCTTGCTTGGAACATTGCAGGCTCAAGAGGGCGCCGACTACATCACAGAAAACCCCTTCGTCACTGAAGGCTATGCACAGTTGCAGGCGGGCAACACCGACAGTGCGCTCGAAGCATTCGATAAAGCACTCGAGACCAACGCAAACGAACTGTCTGCGCTCTTGGGGCAAGCAATGATCTACGCGAGTAATCAAGAGCACGAGCGCGCGTTTGTCTCCTACGACAGCATTACCCAGAGCTACCCTCGCCATATCGATGCATGGAATGGCCGAGGTCTAGCCGCCTTCAATCTCGAAGATTTCGATGAAGCACTCAGCTCTTTTGAACGAGCCACAGCCGACCAGCCCATCAATGGCTTTTATTATGAGTCCCTAGCATGGACCCTCATGTGCCGCGGAGAATTTGAGAAAGCTGCAGAGACCGCCAAGACCTCGACTCTGATGTATGGCCGCAAAGGTGAAAGTCCAATCTACCCGCTACTCATCGCCTATTTCGCTTACGTTGAGACAGGTGACATGGCTTCCGCCAAAGGCACGCTGAAATACGCTGACAAAAACCGACAGGTCAATCAATGGCCCTCGCCAGTAGTCGATTATTTAATGGATCGCATAGATCACGACAAATTGATCAGTTTTGTAATGGACACTGCCCAAGAAACGGAAGCACATACTTACATCGGACTCAAACTTCGCAAAGCTCAGGAGCTTGAACGCTCTGAAAAACACTTGCATTGGGTCAGCAATAGTGGAGACCCCCGTGTCTTTGAATACACTCTCGCCCGAGCGCTGAAGATGCAAAACAGCGTAGCGGTGCTGGCACCATAGATTCTGCCCATGAACGCGACATTTACGAAAGTCGCACGTCGCGCAATTGGCGCGGCCAGCCTCAGCCTACTGCTCGCGCCGATATGGCTGATCGCACAACAGACCGCACGCATTTGGACCAGTAGCGATGGACGCACACTGAGCGCATCCGTCGTCGAAATCCATCGAACCGAACAGACAGTGGAACTCGAGCGTGACGATGGCACTAGCTTCACGCTCAAGTGGACTCGGCTGAGCCCAACAGACATCGCTTGGATCCACGAGCAACTTGCACGCACCGAGGCGGAAACAAAATTAGAAGCGGCTGATGCCTCACAAGGCACAGAACTCCCCGAGCGCTTTGAGCTCAAAGACGTGCCCATGGTCAAACAAAAGGGCAATTACTGCGTTCCCGCATCCGCAAGCATGATCGCAGGCTTCCACGGGCTCGAGACCGACCAAGACGAAGTCGCCCAGCTTTCATCTGAAGCATCGGCAAGTAACCAAGGCACTTACCCCAGCGACATGCTCCTCGCAATGGAGAAGCTAGGCTTTGAAGGTCAACAACTGAGATGGGAAGCAGACAATTTCGCCGACCATGCGCTGCTAAAAATAAAAACTGCTCTCATAGAAACAGGTCCTATTTATATCTCTTTTCGTCCAAGAGTGTTTGGTGCGATGGGCCACGGTTGCGTCATCATCGGCTATGACGACCGAAAGCAAGAACTCACTTTTCACAACCCATGGGGCAATGTGTTCACGAAGACCTACGAGGAAGTCGCCGACGAAGGCTACGGCGTTGTCTTTATTGACCCACCAAAGCCCGCGCCCATCGCATCCGATGTATTCGTCAAAAAAATACAAAGTAAACTACCTAAGTTTGTAGGAGAACTTCACGAGCTCACGCTACAACTATACAAATCTGAAGTAGATCATGAACTCGTCTGGTGTAGCCGACGGGATTCAAGAGACGACAAGCGTTTTGCCAGAGACACCGCTCGCAAAGACGGTCGTAAAATCCTCGAACTCGCCTTCGAGCGTAACCCAGCCGTATTGATTCCCCGCAGCCCCGGCGGGGAGACGGACGCTTACTACTTCGTCACTCGCCCACCTGAGGGCGGATCCAGCTTTATGGTTCGCACGATCTCCGCAGACGGTTGGAGCCAACCAGAGCTCAAAACACTCGGCAGCCTCACCCGTGAATGGACAACTCAAATCATGCTTACAGATCTTCCTAATCCAGTGTGGGAGCTACCAATGATTGAACTCCAAGAATTTAGCGAATGAGCTACTGTCCGGATGGATCCGAACGCTCCCAAGTAAGCAGTGAGATAGACTACTGCCAGTCGCAGCCTATAATTCCTCACGGTGCTCATTGGAAAAACAGATCCGCTTAAAGTGTAGCACACGATGCTATCGCGAAGCATTGAGCGCGTAATTGTTTGCTTCACGAGCACGCGGACCTCCTTGTGCGCACTTACTGCGATTGAGTCCTCCATAGTCATACCCATTTTTTATAGTAGAAAAACGATGACCGCCGACGTCCTCATTGTAATCCCAATCTCAATTTTAAAGCAGCAAAATCCAGCCCTCCCCAGAAATAAAAACATAAGCCCTCGTAAGCAAACTGTCTCGAAAAATGCCCCATTCGTTGCCAATTTGACCACCAAGCTATGACGTGTAGCCGTTTAGAGCGAAGCGACAAGACCGAGCGCGACACGAACCGAAACAAGCGTGGGCTTTGGGTCACTTTCAATGGTTAATTTATTCTAGTTTGCATTTTTGAGGGCGTCTCCAATCGCGATCACTACGCATCCAAACCCTCACCATTTGGTTCATTTAGGATTCCATCGTGTATCTCCCTTACAGTGGTAGCGGCAGAACACAAACCCCACCCCCTCAAACCAATGAAGATCGCCTTAAGAGGGATGAATAAGTGCACATACACATGCTACATAGCAACTTAAAGATTTAAAAGCGCCCAATAGCATTGACTTAAATAGGGCGTATGGCGTCTCTATCAGAGACTCACACACTACTTTAGCCCCCAATAATCGAACCAGAATTTTCACCATGCGCCATGCCCTCATCCTGCTGAGCATTTCGGCCACTAGCCTTTTCTTAATGAGCGCGACACCACTCCAGTCACAAACAGAAGACGCTCAATCCATTCGGATGAACCAAGTGGGTTACTTTCCAAATGGACCCAAACGTGCTATTTTTAGTAGTATTCATAAAAGTGATACGCAGAAGCACTTCCGTTTAATTGATGCGACGGGCAAGAAGGAAGTCTTTCGAGGAATACTCACTAAGCCTGAGTATTGGAAGAGCGCAGATGAGTGGGCAGCGATTGCTGATTTTTCTCAGTTTACTCAAGCAGGACTCTATGTGATTGAGGTGCAAGGCGGCGTGCTCTCTGCTCCATTTCAGATACACAATCACATTTACGAGTATGCGCTTAATGCCTCCGTCCGAACGTTCTACTATCAGCGGGCATCCATTTCATTAGATGCCAAACACGCGGGTCCTTTTTCACGTAAGGCGGGCCATCTCAACAAATCCATCCCTTATCATAAAGACCTCGGTAAAGCACAAAATGCACGGACTGCATCACCTGGCGGTTGGTATGATGCGGGTGATTTCGGGAAATACATTGTGAATGCAGGCGTCACCACCTCACTGCTACTAATGACTCACGAACGCTTTGGTTCGATCTTTCCAGATGGGAGCTTAAACCTACCAGAAAGCGGCAACGGCACTTCCGACTTGCTAGATGAAATACGCTACGAACTCGAGTGGTTTAAGACGATGCAAGACGCCGATGGTGGAGTCTTTTTCAAGGTCACTCCATTGAAATTTGCTGGCAAAGTCATGCCCGCCGACGACCCCAGCCTGCAGCACATGATCGGCAAATCAACCAGCTCTACCTTGAATTTCGCCGCAGTCATGGCCTACGCCGCCAGACTTTACGGAGATGTCGACCAGAGCTTTGCACAGCAATGCCTGCAACAAGCAGAAGCAGCGTGGCAATGGGCACTCAAGAACACTAGCATCCGCTACACACAGGGAACTAAGAGCTCAAATTACAAAGACGTGCAAACAGGCGGTTATGGCGACCAGCACTTTGAAGATGAATTTTTGTGGGCGAAAACCGCACTTTTTCTGGCAACTAAAGATTCTAAATATTCCATCTCGATTGATGACTTGCCTGAAAAGTATTCCGCTCCGACGTGGGCTCAAGTCTCTGCTTTAGCGCTCTACTCCATCATCCTGAATGAAGAATCTTTCGCAAAAAAAGTTAGCGAAAAAGCAAAAGTGATGGTTCAGCAAGCATCGGTAAAAATTTTAAAAGAAGTGATGGCACACCCCTATCGCATCAACCAAATGAACTATATTTGGGGATCCAATATCGTGCCGCTCAACGCAATTTTAACGCTCTCCTTTGCCAACCATATCGAAGCACACCCCGTGTATCTCACTACCTCGGTGGAATTGATGGATTATACCTTCGGTAAAAACCCCACCGGCTATTCATTCGTGACTGGGTTCGGCACCAAGTCTCCGCTGCATCCGCATCATCGTATAATGATGGCAGATGGAATCGAGCCACCCATACCTGGCTTTCTAGTCGGCGGTCCCAATCGTGGACGACAAGATGCCAATAGTCTCAAGCGGTATGGCGGCTATCCAAGTCAAGCCCCAGCCAAAAGTTACCGCGACCATACCGCGAGTTATGCCTCCAACGAAGTCGCCATCAATTGGAACGCATCACTCGTAATCGCCTTAAGCTTCCTTGAGCACCAGAGAGCACTTTCGATCCATGAGCCAAAGTAGCCCCAAGAAACGCACCCCATGGTCATGGGTCCCTACAGGTTACTTCGCAGAAGGCATCCCCTATGTAATGGTTACCTGGGTCGCTGCAACCATGTTCAAAGACCTCGGGCACTCCGATGCAGAGATCACCTTTTGGGTGGGTAACATCACATTGGTCTGGTCGCTCAAGCCACTGTGGGCGGCCTTCCTCGACATGTTTAAGACCAAGAAATGGATTGTCTTGGTGATGGAGTTTTTAATGGTCGGACTCTTGGCACTCGTCGGATTTTGCCTGCCGATGCCGAGCTATTTTTTAGTTTCAATCGGTGTGCTGTGGATTCTCGCTTTTAGCTCCGCCACGCAGGACATCTGCATGGATGGTATCTATATCACCAGCTTAGATTCAAAAGCGCAGGCAAAGTTCGTCGGTATTCAAGGCGTGTTTTGGAATGTGGGACGCATTTTCTCGATGGCGGTGATCGTGTATATCGCAAGCTATTTCGGGCAAGGTGAGACCTCTTCGTGGACCATCGCATGGTGCGCCGCAGCTGCCGTCATGTCGGCTCTGGCAGGCTATCATCTATTCTTTCTTCCAAAAGGCTCGGAAACGCAGCGCCCAGAAAATTTTGCAGCCGTGCGCAAGACCTTTATCGACGCGTGGATCGACTTTTTTCGAAAGCCTCAGATCTGGGGCATGCTTGCTTTTGTCTTCCTCTTTCGCAGCGGCGAAGGCCTACTGCTAGGAGTCGGGCATCTCTTCCTACAAGCCGACCCTGAGACGGGAGGCATCGGCCTAACACTCGCACAAAAAAGCATCATTGATGGCACCATTAGCACCGTAGTCAGCCTCGCTGGTGGCATCTTGGGCGGGCTATTCATTTCTAAATATGGACTCAAGAAGACACTGTTCACTATGGCGATTTGCTTGAACGTGCCGAACTTGACTTATGTCTATTTGAGCTACGCCGCAGAAGGTAGTGCTGCAGTATCGCTCTGGACAATCGGTTCTCTCGTTACGATTGAGAAGTTTTTCTACAGCTTTGGTTTCGTGGCCAACATGCTTTACATGATGCAGCAAATAAGCCCTGGAAAATACCACATGACCCACTACGCGTTCTGCACCGCGATCATGAATCTAGTGCTCTGGCCCACGACCGCAATCAGCGGCACGCTCGCTGATCGGTTCGGCTATCAAACCTTTTTCATTATTGTCATGATCGCCACCATTCCATCGTTTATCGCTGCATGGTATGCTCCCTTCCCTCAACAAGCCCAATTACCAGACAGAGAAGGCGCTTAGCTCCTTGCCATTGAAGCCGTTCCTCGATTGCGTATGCACATGAAACTTCAACAAGGACAAATCTGGAAAACACACCCAGACGTGCACAGCAACGCTGGTGAACCACTCTACCTGCGAATCGTTGAACTCGAACGACTCGCCGTCGGCTATAAAGAAATGAGAGAACTTGGCACACAAGACGGCAAGCACAAAGATGCGACCAAAAAGGAGTTTTGCCGACTAATCAAACGCGCGGAACTTGTTGGAGAATGACCACCCAGATCTCAACCCCTATTGAGGCATGCCCCTTTGTTACCGACGTCTACTCATATTCTTAGCAACTGGCCTAATCACTCATGCCAGTGATTCAGTTGAGATACTGTCATGGGAAGCCACGGCTCAATCACTCGACAAGTATTGTTCGGAATGCCATAGCGATGATCATCCAGATGCCGACTTAGACATCACGAGTATCGACCAAGAATCAGACCTCGCAGCCAATCCAGAAAAGTGGACTCAAGTTTTACAAGCACTGCGCACCCACTACATGCCCCACCCAGATGGGCGTAATTTACCTCCATTACGGCGCAAGGAACTCGTCACCAAAGTCGGTCATGAATTGATACAGCAAGCCGCAGATTACGACTCGCAGTCCGCCGCACTGCGCAGACTCAATCGAGTCGAATTTAGCAATACCATCAACGATTTGCTCTTTCTAGATGGAGACTGGAGCGAATCGCTGCCCGCCGATGATGCCGGTTACGGATTTGATAACATCGCTTCAGCACTTTCCATTTCACCTTTACTTATCGAACGCTATTTTGACGCGTCCGCCCGCGCGGCACAGATCGCAGTTCCACAAATGCTAGCATTCGATGAATGGGCGCTCTCCGTGAAAGAGTTCACAGGAGGGCACGATTACGAGCTAGGCCGAACCATCTACGCTGACGGTGAAAAGTATGCGATCTGGCAAATGGTATTCTTTCCGGGAAATGGCAGTTACGAATTACAACTGACATTCTCGGCTCAACAAGCCGGTCCAGAAAACGCGGTGGCAGAAATACGCTTGAATGGCAAAAAACTGGGGCACTACGAAATCACCGCGAGCCAAGATGACACTCCTAACCGCATCACAGCCACTGTGCAAGTCGACCAAGCAGGCGAATACAAACTAGAGATTCGCCTCGTCGAAGATTTCTACAAAAAGACCAAAACCGAGCAGCAAGACCGCAACTTAAACGTTCATGATGTTCACATCAAGGGGCCCACTCAAAGTAAAGAGGATATCAGCAGCCCATTCCTAGATCGCCACTTTGGATCGATTCCCGAGCAACTTTCGACCAAAGAACTACGCGACGGCATACATCGCTTTGCGAGCCGCGCATACCGTCGCCCCGCACTTTCAGAAGAAGCCGATGACTTATGGTCTGTCTTCTTAAAAAACAGCAATTATCTCAACGATGATCGTAAGGTGCGAAACGGCATCTACGCGGTCATCGATGCAGTGCTCACTTCTCCATCATTCCTCTTTCGTTTAGAAGATCCAGAGCAGCATGGCGAATTCGCACTCGCCAGTTGGCTTTCCTATTTTCTCTGGAGCTCAATGCCCGATGATCGGCTGTTTCAGTTAGCTGGTCGCAACGAGCTCAATAGTCAGCTCGACGCTGAATTGGGACGCATGCTTCAGTCACCCAAAGCAGACGCGCTTGCAGATAATTTTGCAGGGCAATGGTGGCGCCTAAGAGACCTCGATATCCACAAACCCGACCGCAGAGTTTACGATGTCCAAAGTCGCAAGCTACTTTGGTCGATGAAGCAGGAAACCAAGCGCTTCTTTTTACATGTTCTCAAGCAAGACCGCCCACTCCTCGATTTTCTGAATGCCGATTACACTTTCTTGAATGAACGCCTTGCCCAGCACTATGGCATCGAAGGCGTGCACGGAAATTCCTTCCGTCAGGTATCGATCAAAGAGACGCCACGCCGAGGCGTCTGGAGCCAAGGCGGTATCTTAACCATTACCTCATATCCCAATCACACCAGCCCAGTGCTACGTGGACAATGGATACTCGAAAACATCTTAGGCCTGTCGCCACCTCCACCACCCGATAACATTCCCTCGCTCCCTCGAACCAGCGGCAAGCCCGACCCTAGTGACCTGAGAGCAAGCCTCGCGCTACACCGCGACAACCCTGACTGCGCCTCGTGCCACAACATCATGGACCCCTTCGGCCTAGCCCTGGAGCACTACGACGGAGTCGGCGGCCTGCGCAGCCTGGAGGAACGCAAGCAACTCACCTCCGAAGAACTCTTCGACGGCACCGAGATCGCAAATCCCGCGCAACTTGCTACCTACTTTGAGACCCAACGCAGCAACGACTTCATTCTCAACATGGCTCGCAAACTCTCCATCTACGCCGCAGGCCGTGGCCTCGATTGGCGAGACGAAGCCGCCCTGCAACGAATCGCCGACACAACCCGCCGCCAAGACTATCGATTCCCTGCAATGATCCGCGCACTGACCAATGAATTTGCACCAACCGCAAAACCTGCTTCAATAGGTCTAATTAAGTAACCCCACCAGACCACTCATGAACCCCTCACAGCCAGCCCGTAAACTACCCCGCAGAACGTTCCTCCGAGGTATGGGCTCTGTGATTGCACTGCCTTTCTTAGAATCGCTCGTGCCCCTGCAGTCGCTCAAAGCAGCAGCTCAAAGTGGCCACCCAACAGCGCCGACCCGCATGGCATTTATTTACCATCCGAACGGCGTCATCCAAGACAACTGGAATGCGGGTGCTGCTGGCCGTTTAACCAACGACCTCACACGAACCCTAAAACCACTCGACCCTCTGCGCCGCTACGTGAATGTGATCAGCGGCCTTGAGCACAAGCGGGCCAACGGCAATGGAGACGGCCCCGGCGATCACGCACGCGCCACCGCGACCTTTTTAACCGGTGCCCAAGCCAAAAAGACCGGCGGCAAAGACATCCAGCTTGGGCGTTCCTTCGACCAAGTGGCCGCCGATCATTTAAGCAATGGCAGTCGTTTTCGCTCACTCGAACTGTCCGCCACCAATGCCAGATCCAGCGGCACCTGCGACAGTGGCTACAGTTGCGCCTATCAATACAATATCGCGTGGCAAAACGAGCGCAGCCCGCTCCCGCCGCAAGTCAACCCGCGCGATGTATTCAAACAACTCTTTGGCGCCAGCGACCCTAAGGAACTCGCACTCATGGAGCATCGCATGCTGCGCCAAAAGAGCATCCTCGACACACTCCGCAACGACACGGCGCGATTGAATCGTAAAATCAGTTCGGAAGATCGCGATCAACTGGAGGAATATTACACCTCATTGCGCGCAGTCGAGCATCGCCTGCAAACCAAGGCCTTCGACCCCAACGATATTCCTAAAGATATCCAACTTCCCATTGGAATCCCCGCCAACTACAGCGAATATTTAGACGCCATGTATGATCTAATGCTGTTGGCATTTCAGACCGATTCCACCCGCGTGATCACCTTTTTACAAGCGCACGACGGCTCTGGGCGTTCATTCCCAGAACTAGGGATCCACTCTGGACACCATCAACTCTCTCACCACCGAGGCGACGTCGGCAAAATTGAAGATCTTAAAGCAATCGATGAGTTTTACCTACAAGCCTTCGCGCGCTTCCTTGAGAAACTTTCCAAGACACCAGACGGAGCCAATCGCACCTTAGCCGACAGTTGCATGCTCGTCTACGGAGGCGCGATCAGCGACGGAAATCGCCACAAGCACAATAACCTCCCCGTCATTTTAGCAGGCGGCGCGGTCGAAGGAAATCGCCACCTAATATATAAAGACGAGCCCATGTGCAACCTCTACTGCGCCATGCTCGAAAAAGCAGGTGGCACAGTGCCACGCTTCGGCGACAGCTCAGGTGCATTGGTAGGCATCTAGCAGATACAGATTTAAATCCAAAAACGCAGGGTCTTTGCTCGGAGCGTGTCTCAAATTGCTCCAATCCCTACTAATGAGGGTTGTCGACGTCGCCTTGCATCGACTACCAAACTAAAATATGCAGCCGTTCCGAGCGAAGCGGCAAGACCGGGCGCAACGCGAACCGGAACAAGCGTAAGCTTTGGGTCAGTTTGATTAGTAAATTCACTATGGTTTTCGATAGATGAAATAGTTCCTTACAAAGCGCCGCCATCTGAGCCGCCGGACAACACATAGTAGCTATCACCACACCATGCACCCTTTGCGAAATCCAGCATTCTCGATACGAAAGTAGAATTCCGAGAGCTGACGGCCTACGAATCAACACGAATTTACGCCAAGAACCAATCGATCCATGCACTCACTACTCAGCCCAAATAACCAGCAAACAAACCGCGTGCGCGCCCGATACATTCCATGCAACGAACATCGGAACACTCCGCGAAGACAGTAATTCGACGCAAAAACGCCGCAAGAAAGCACAGTTCAGCAGCAGAATCATCTTACGGGCTTGATTTGATGGCGATTTACTGTCTTCTTCCTTGCCCTTTCACACGAGCGCTTCGCTCGTTCTTAGAACACAACGCAAAACAACCACATCATAATGAAAACCGAAAAAGCAATCGACTTCCCTAAGCAGGACGAAATTGGACCCGAAATGAAGGGTGCAGACGTCTTGGTCGCCTCTCTTGAGCGCGAGGGTGTCGACGTCGTCTTCGCTTATCCAGGTGGTGCGTCCATGGAGCTACACCAAGCCCTTACTAAGAGCGAAAAGATCCGCACGATCCTACCTCGTTTTGAACAAGGTGGTGGCTTCATGGCACACGGCTACGCACGTGCCACTGGCAAAGCCAGTGTCTGCATGGCGACCTCTGGCCCTGGTGCGACCAACCTGGTGACCTGTATCGCTGACGCATTCATGGACAGTATTCCATTGATCGCGATCACAGGTCAGGTCTATCAACAATTTATTGGCAAGACCGCATTCCAAGAAACTGATTTCTTTGGAATGACACTGCCCATCGTAAAGCACAGCTTCCTCGTTCTCGACAAGGAAGACCTCCCACGCGTCGTTAAGGAAGCATTCCATATCGCAACGACGGGTCGCCCGGGTCCTGTCGTCATCGACATTCCTAAGGATGTTCAACAAGCGATGTTCGCACCCACGTTTCCTGCCGAAATCAACATTCCTGGCTATAAAATCGAGTCCACCAAACCAGAAGCCACCGACGAGGAGCTTCTCAACGTGCTCGATCTGATCAGCGGTGCAGAGCGCCCCGTGCTTTACATCGGTGGCGGCATCATCTCTGCTGAAGCGCATCTCGAACTTCGCGAGTTTGCTGAAGTGACTGGCCTACCCGTTGCCTCCACACTCATGGGGCTCGGCGCATTTGACGCAGAACACCCACAATCACTCTACTGGTTTGGAATGCACGGCACGGTTGCAGGCAATTGGGCAGTTTGCGATAGCGACATTCTCGTTTGTGCAGGTGCACGTTTTGACGACCGCATCACAGGCCTCGTGTCCAAGTTCGCTCCCGATGCAGAGATCGTCCATATCGACATCGACGTCTCCGAGCACAATAAGAACAAGCGTGTTCAACACCCAATCCACTCCGATGTTAAGTATGCGCTCAAGCGTATGACTGAACTCGTAAAGGCTGGCAAGTTCAAGAAGCCAGACCTCAGCGCTTGGTTCAAGACCATCAACGGCTGGAAGGAAGAATATCCATTTTCTTACGACAAGAGCGGTCACATCACTCAGCAAGAAGCGATTGAGACACTCTATGAAGTCACTAAGGGCGACGCCATCATCACGACTGGTGTGGGACAGCACCAAATGTGGGCCGCACAGTTTTTCAAGTTCCGTGAGCCACGCACCTATATTAGCTCACTCGGCCTCGGCACAATGGGCTTCGGTCTACCAGCTGCGATCGGTGCCAAAGTCGCCTTCCCTCAGAAGCTCGTGGTCAATATCGATGGCGACGGTTGCTTCATGATGAACATCCAAGAGCTGGCCACCGCAAAGATCGAAAAGATCAACGCCAAAACCATCATCTTAAATAATCAACACCTCGGCATGGTGGTTCAGTGGGAAGACCTGCTCTACGAAAGTGTTCGTGGACAAACCATTCTTTGCGACAAAGACAACATCGGCGGCCCTGATAATCTCGACGCGATCTACCCAGACTTCATCAAGATCTCGGAAGGTTTCGGCGTTGCAGGTAAGCGCGTCGTCAAACGCGAAGACCTCAAGGGTGCAATCGAAGAAATGATCGCACACGACGGCCCTTACGTCCTCGAAGTCATTGTGCCTTACACTGAGCACGTCTTGCCAATGATTAAGCAAGGCCTCTCCGCTAAGGAAATTTTGATTAAATCCGAGTAATCGGTTCGCAATTTGCTCACTACGGATTCTCCTGCGGGGGAATCCGTATTTTTTTGCACGCATTCAGACCCAGAACATTCAGACAACATTCATGAAATTGAAGCCAAGCTCTCTGCTGTGCCTAACACTCGCAGTTCAAACAATCACACAAGCCGACACCGTTCTCACCACGGACGGGGCACGACTCACTGGCTCGATCACACTCATTGATGCAGGCGTCATCCATCTCCAAACCAGCTATGCAGGCACGCTCAAGATCCAACAAGATCAAGTCGCCTCGTTTGAAACTGATGAGCCCGTCTTCGTGCGTCTTGCAAGTGGCACCACCATGTCAGGCCCAGTCAAATCCTCTGGACCAGGAAAACTAAAAATCCAATCCGAAGACGGCATCTTGGAAACCGATACCACACGCGTGGTCGCTTCGTGGAGCCCAACCGCAGAAGATCCCGCCATCGTCGCACTACGCAAAGAAGAAGAATCCATGCGCCGCAAATGGAAATTCCGCGGCGCGTTTGATCTACTCGGTAAAGACGGTAACACCGAAGAATTTAGCCTTGGCATCGCATTCGACGCGAAACTCGTCAGTCCAAACGACGAGCTCGCATTCTTCGGCGAATATGAGCAACGCGAAAAAAACGGTGACCAGACCGAAGATCGTATCAGAGGTGGCTCATCCTATGAGTCCTTTTACAATGAACACTATGGTTGGTATGTCCGCACCGAGCTCGAACAAGATAAAATCGACGAAATTGACCTTCGCTCCACATCGGGTGCAGGTCTCTCCTTTCGCTTGATCAATAAGGAAAATCAAAAACTCGTCGCCCGCACGGGTCTCGGTTATCGCAACACCTCTTACAGCAACGATAAAGAAAATGAGTCGTCCGCCACCTTAGATTTTGGCATAGCTCACGAATACAAATTTAAGCAATTTTTCTCCATGGAGAACGACCTCACCTACGTGCCCAGCATCGATGACTTCGGCAACTACCGCGTCGTGCACGACAGTGGTATCGTTATTCCTCTCGGCACGGGTGAACGCTGGAAGATACGTATGGGTGTGAAAAACGAATACGAAAGCCAACCCGCAGCTGCCGAAAAGCTAGATACCACCTACTACTCAAAAATGATCTACTCTTGGGATTAATTAGCTAAAACAATTTCATTCTAAAAGGCGTTCCAAAAACGGAACGCCTTTTTTGTGAATATACTATAAAGACCACACATCGAACACTCAGCATCCAATGAGGAACTCAAGATACACAGGTCTGCCCCAAGTCTATCGACTTTCCAGTCACGCCCCCAAGACTACATTTCGGCCATCAACCATAGAGGTTCATTCAAACCCACTACACTTCAAAATCCCGTCGCGCAGCTAGGGCTTAATGCACCATTCTAAAATTCGAAGTTGAACGTTCGATCTTCCATGTTCATCCCTCCTGCACATGGCATTACTCTCCTATAGAAACTTAACGGTCTCCTTCGGTGGACCACTCCTGCTCGATAACGCAGGCATTACCATTGAAAAGCGCGAGCGTATCTGCCTCATTGGCCGCAACGGTGAAGGTAAATCCACCCTCCTGCGTATTATCAGCGGGCAAATCAAACCCGATAAAGGCGAAGTCGAAGCCATCCCCAATATTCGTATCGGCAAACTTGACCAAGAGGTCCCCGCCGACAAAGAGGGCACCGTATTTGAAGTCGTGGCTGAAGGCCTCGGCAAAGCAGCCGAAGTCGTTGCGGAATACCACCACATGCTCCACGAACTCGGCGAGCACCCAGACGACGAAGCGATTGCCGACAAAGTCGACGAGCTACAGCATCAACTCGATCAAACCGACGGTTGGGCGATCGAGCACAAAGTTGAAAACATCCTCGACCGCGTCGAACTCGATGGTGAACAAAGTTTCGCCTCCCTCTCTGGAGGCAACAAACGTCGCGCACTCCTGGCACGAGCACTCATCGCCGAGCCACACATTCTCCTGCTTGACGAGCCCACCAATCACCTCGACATCCCCGGTATCCGCTGGCTGGAAGAATTCCTGCGTAAGACGGATGTCGCACTGCTATTCGTATCTCACGACCGTGCTTTCATCCGCCGCGTCGCCAATCGCATCGTCGATCTCGACCGTGGCCAGATCACCTCTTGGAACTGCGACTACGAGACCTATCTCAACCGCAAAGCGGAACTCCTCGCAGGCGAAGCCAAACAACAGGCCGTATTTGACAAGAAACTCGCTGAAGAAGAGGTCTGGATCCGTAAAGGCATCCAAGCCCGCCGCACCCGCAACGAAGGCCGTGTGCGCGCGCTCAAGAAGATGCGTGATGAGCGCGCCGAACGCCGCAACGTGCAAGGCAAGACACAGCTCAGCGTCAACGAAAGCCAACTCTCTGGGCGCAAAGTCATCACCGTCGACGATATCCACTATGCATGGGACAAAGAGCCGATCATCGACGGCTTCAGCACCAAGATCTGGCGCGGTGATAAGATTGGCATCGTCGGACTCAACGGCTCAGGTAAAACCACGCTCCTCAATCTCCTGCTCAAAAAACTCGAGCCACAACAGGGCAGCGTCGAACACGGCACCAAACTCGAAGTCGCTTACTTCGACCAACACCGAGCAGCGCTCGACGAGAAGCTCACCGTCGCCGAAAACGTCCACCCACACAGTGAGATGGTTTCGATCAACGGCAAACAGCGCCACATCCTCACTTACCTGCAAGATTTTCTCTTCACGCCCCATACCTCGCGCTCCCCGATCACCAAACTCTCTGGTGGTGAACGCGCACGCCTATTACTCGCACGTCTCTTTCTTCAGCCAGCCAACGTTCTCGTCCTCGACGAGCCTACCAACGACCTCGACATCGAAACCGTCGAGCTCCTCGAAGAGCGCCTACTCGAATACCAAGGCACCCTTCTGCTCGTGAGCCATGACCGTAGTTTCCTCGACAACGTCGTCACCAGCACCATCGCACTCGAAGGCGACGGCCAAATCAACGAATACATCGGTGGTTGCGATGAATGGCTCCAAAAAGAAGACGCAAAAAAAGCCAATGCTGCCGCTGCCAAGAAAACTGCAACCAAGCCCGCAACCACAGTCGAAACTCCGAAACCAGCCGAACGTAAACTCACCAACAAAGAACGCGAAGCCCTTAAGACTTTACCAAAGACAATTGAAAAACTCGAAACCGAACACGCGAAACTCAGCGAGAAAATGGCCAGCGCTGAGTATTACCAAGATCCAAAAAGTAAGCTCAATGAAGACTCAAAACGCCTAGAAGAGCTCGAAGCCTTGACCCTGAAAGCTTATGAGCAATGGGAATCGCTCGCGGCCGAATCTTAAACATCATAGATGAAGTCTCACCGAGACTGCCAAGCACTACACAGTCCTTGGCTCGATCACGGCTTCTTCATCCTCTATCATCTCAGCAGTCTCTCCTTCGTCGTCATCGACAAAGCGAACGCACACGGCAGCGATGAGCATTGACGCGCCACCTAAAAGCACTGCGTTCATAGTATTATCTCCAAGGAAATGTTTGAGGATCAAACCAAGGCCAAGTGACGCGGCAATTTGCGGCAGCACGATAAAGAAATTAAACACGCCCATATAGAAGCCCATTTTGTTTCCAGGGATCGCATTCGCAAGCATCGCATAAGGCATGGATAAAATACTCGCCCAAGCCACGCCGACACAAAGCATCGAGACCAACAACATTTGTGAAGTGGTGACAAATGCGACCGAAGCTAAACCAAGCGCACCAATGGCCAAACAAGCCATATGGATACCTTTCGCACTGAATTTACGGACAAGCATCAGCAGCAAGAATGCAAAAATAAATGCGACCCCATTGTAGGTAGAGAAACACACTCCGCCCCACTCGGCACCGGCTTGATATTCAGGAGAACCGTGTTCGCCTGCGAAGATATACGTCGCCACCGCAGGGATGAAATAAATCCACATACAGAAGAGTCCGAACCATGTAAAGAACTGCACCACCGCAAGCTGCTTCATCGTCTTCGGCATGGAGCCGATACCTTGAAAAATTTCCTTAAATGCATTGCCGACACCAGCGGACTCACGCTTCTCTTGCTCGAACGCCTCCATGTCTTCGGGTGGATATTCTTTGGTCGTGATAATCGTATACAACACCGCCGCAAAGAACACACCCGCGCCGATGTAAAATGCCAGTTTCACCGTCTGGGGAATCGCACTCTCGCCTCCAACGTCATTCTCAACGCCAAACCAATTGCTCAACATCCACGGTAAGGACGAAGAAAGCACCGCACCCAGACCGATCAATAAACTCTGCATCGCAAACCCCATCTTACGCTGTGGCTTGTTCAACTTATCACCTACGAACGCACGGAAGGGCTCCATACTAATATTCACCGATGCGTCCAATATCCACAGTAAGCCCGCAGCCATCCATAAACCACTCGAGTTCGGCATCGCGATCAGCGCCAAGCTGGCAAGAATCGCTCCCACCAAGAAATAAGGTCGACGACGCCCGAGCTTCGTCCACGTGCGATCGCTGTAGTAACCTACCAGCGGTTGCACGATGAGACCGGTTACGGGTGCCGCGAGCCATAGATACGCAATGTCGCTTTCTTCAGCTCCTAAGTATTGGTAAATGGCACTCATGTTGGCCATCTGCAGGCCCCAGCCAAACTGGATACCGAAGAAGCCGAAACTCATGTTCCAGATCTGCCAGAAAGATAAATTAGGTTTTTTCATAATTAAAATTGAGAGGTTCTAAAGTAATTCAAAATTAGGCATTCACTGCTGCACCTTTGCCTGCCATTGAGCCTCGTTGGCAATGCTTAGTTAATACAGCAAGTGCTTCGAATGCAGTGACCAATGCATCAAAGCGAGTTAATCGCCAACGCCAGCTGCCAGACGCCACGCCGGGGGTGTTCATACGCGCCTCAGATCCTAAGCCGAGTAAATCCTGAACTGGCACGATCGTGGCACCCGCCTCGGATTGATACAGCCGATTGATAAAATCCTGATGAATCTCAGATCCGTCCGTGCCAAAATAAGCCAAGGTCTCGGCACGCTCGGCATCCACCTCTTGCTGACTGCGTGTGGTGCTGCCACCCGCTGAGCTATTAAACCAACCTACGACCGTGTCGTTATCATGGGTGCCGGTGTAGGCGACACAGTCGGGGCCATAGGTCTCTGGCAGAAAGGTAGACTTCATCTCATCACTTCCAAATGCAAATTGCTCTATACGAATTCCTGGTAAGTGAAAATCATCCCGCAAAGCCACCACCTCAGGAGTGATGACGCCTAAGTCTTCAGCAATCACTGGTAAAGGCAGGCCGAAATCCTCGACAAATTTTTCAAATACCTCACGCCCAGGAGCATCGATCCAATGGCCATCGATTGCGGTCTCAGCATCTCCCGGGATTTCCCAGCACGCATCAAAACCACGAAAATGATCGATCCGCACCACATCCACCCAGTCTAAAATTTTACGCAGACGTTTACGCCACCAGGCAAACCCATCCGCACGGTGAACTTCCCATGCATACAATGGATTTCCCCAGAGCTGACCTGTTTCAGAAAAATAATCGGGTGGCACACCTGCAACCACAGTCGGGCTACCATCGGAGTTCAATCGAAACAAGTTAGGCTGACACCAAACATCCGCACTATCATGTGCAACAAAGATGGGCAAATCGCCGACAATACGAATATTGAAGCGCTGTGCAGTTTCACGCACGGTTGCCCACTGCTCAGCCAAAAAGAACTGCTCGAAGCGCACTCGATTGATATCCTTTGCATACTCAACAGAGAAGTGGCGCAGCGCGACGGCATCGCGATCTCGAAACTCCTTCGGCCACTCAGTCCATGCACGCATACCATGATGCTGTTTCAATGCACTGTAGATCGCAAAATCCTCAAGCCATTCGCCTTCATCATGCACAAATCTATTAAATTTTTCACGCAAAGGATGCGCCGTATCCCATTCAAAAAATCGCTGTGCAGCCCACACCACCATCTCGGCCTTGCACTCATAAACACTTGTGAAATCAACTTGATCATTCGGTTCGATTTCCAATACACGCAACTCGTAATCACTGATTAAATCAATCGCGTGCAGTGCTTCGGGGCTTAAATACACTGGATTCGCGGCAAAGGCTGATAACCCTTGATACGGAGAATCACCATAGCCAGCAGGATTCAGTGGCAGTATCTGCCAGAGGCTCTGTCCGCTCGATGCCAGGAGCTCCAACCATTGTGTTGCCGAAGGGCCAAAATCACCAATCCCGAAACGATTCGGTAAAGACGACGGGTGCATCAACAAGCCACAATCTTTGTTAAAGAGTGATGAATGATTGCTAATCATTATAAGGTGCCCTCCTGTCTAGAAAGTTGAAATGCGCCGAAGTAGGCATTACTCGCGCCACCGTTTAGGTTGAACAAGGCGAAGCTTTTCAGCTCAGTCGACGCCGTCTCAGTTTCGCCCTCTTTAGCAGTCTCCTCTTTTAACTTTCTGTTTTTGAAATGATGCGCGACCTTATCGCTTAAAGTGGTGATCTGCAGATCGTAGTGCCCCGCTTCACGCATCGTGACACCGATCTCCACGCCAGCTGGATCCAGAAACACACGTGTATTAAAACGTGAGTCCGCGTCCAAAATTTGATAAGTGCTCAAACCCTCAATCACTGCTACGACCAACGCCCGCCCATTCACCAATTCAGCAAGCTCAGTTGCACTTTCTGAGGTGCGCAAAGCCACACCCACACTTGAGATCTTATCTGAATCCGTATCGAACTTGTTGCCAAAGCCATCGAATTCAAAGCGAAGCGAAAACACATCGCCCGTATTTAACGGACGCTCAAAGGCACGAAAAGCGACTGTTTCCTCAAAACCTGTGCCATTGGCAAAAATCCCGAATGCGCGCCCTTCCCGCGCAGTCTCTCCAAGATCTGCCTCGACCGATGCCTCCGCAATGAAGAAGCCCGCATAGTGTTCGCCGTCCGCATCCAAACTCAAGTCATACTTGGGAGCATAGAGCTTCCAGTCCTTAAAGCCACGACCGCTCCAATCCCCTGTTTGCCAGCCATCCTGATATGCCTCGTAAAAAGCCTCATCTTCGCCTGCAATATACGTCTGCGCAAACGAACGAGTAGACAGTAGACTGCTAAAGGCGCAGCACACAGCGATGGGAAATAAAACTCGGCGGGGGTAAGGCATAACTAAATTACCGACTAGCAAACTACTTGAACTCGATTCACGCACTCCGAGCCCTATTTGACAGTTGAATGGATGTCATGAAGTTCAGCGAACTATCAATTGACCAACGAAAGCAAACCTTAGGGCCACTCCTCGCCAAGTGCCACCGCAGTCTAGCCAGAGCGGCATCGGCATAAAGTCCTCCGCTTAATCACCGCCCAAACCACAGACAGAAAAAACCAACAGCTAGAGCTTGTAACACATGCTTCTATACAAAGCATTGAGCGCGTCTACAGTGCGTCAAACGACAGAAAACACGCTCCCAAGGGGACGCACATGCGCCACGACTCCGACACCATTAAACCTAAATAAAGGAGTCAGCCCCTGACCATGAAGTAGCTATGGAATCGCAGCACCTGGCCATTTTGGCGACGCCTCAAGTTTCGTAAATCGTTCGCATTCAATTCTGAATACTGAATCCTGTCCTCTAACTACTCTTTTAAGGTTAAATTGCTACTTCGATTTCACCTCAGTCGTTGTCGCGCTGCCAGTGGCATGCCCAATCACCGTGATAGTCTCTCCCAACTTAATGCCTTCACTCTTCTGGCCTTGAACAGTGCCCCCCGACTCGCATCCCGCGAAAAGAAACAAACAGCTCAAGAGTGCGAAGAAAGTGAATAGAGTTTGAATCATAACAAAACTATCCGTATCAAGGAGACACGCTTTCGCCAAACGCAAAAAAAAAGGTTCATCGTCGACAACTAGGAAATGCATTGATGAATACCAACGATCATTGATGGTCGATTCTCTTTCAGTAGATTTTCGTAAGCATAAGCCCACTCCCCAATTAGCAGCACAAGCGGATGCACAAACTAGATTGTCAGATATCGGTGAAATGAGCTGCTAGTATCTAATTTTTTACCACCCGCTCGCCTAGCTCACTAGAGAGCACTGCGGTTTTGAATCTCAGAATACGTGGAATTCAGTCTATGTGCTCTGTGCTCTCTAGCGTGAGCGGCTGGTTTAAATCAATGATCCAACTTGTGTATAAGAGTATGCGGTGCAAAGGAGACGCACTGGTCTCGACGCACTGTGTTGTTGAGATGCACGCTCTCGACGACGCGGACTAGAAGCCACGTGGATTGCGCCCATTGCCGCGCATCCGCTGCTGTTTAGGAGCGGGCGGATTCTCCAAATAGAGGCTATACCACTGGTCCCCCAACCCTGCATTGGAGAAGCTCTTTTCACGATTGTTGGATAGGTGCTCCCAGTTCCGTTTGAAAGTATCGCCTCCCGTGGCCTCTTTAGCCTTCAAAAGAATCTGACGAGCTTCATCAGGCTCGCCAACCTTAACGTAGATCCACGACATCAAACCGTAGAGCAAAGTGCCGCGATCACCCCGAAACCACATAATCTTGCGCTTGAAGACCTTTTTTGCGCCGGCCAAGTCATCGTTCTTATAACAGCGCGCCATCCTCATGGCCACCGCCATTGGTTCCATCATCATCGGTCCCCTTAAGAAACCGCAGCTGGCAAGGATCTCGTCAACTTGGTCGAACTCCTTGAGCTGATAATGAAACTGCAGGCGCATGGTGGCAATCTGGCGTCCCGTGAGCAAGGACCACTTCCGGAAAGGTTCGAGACGCTTGGCGAACTCTAGCCCCTCCTTGCACATTGCTGTTTGATCCATTTCGAGCTGGCGTTGCATCTGCTTGACGTTTCCGCCGGGCTTGTTCTGGAACATCTGCACCTTCCGCTGCATACGCCCTTGAGCAGCTTGCATGCTTTCCTGAAACTCGCCTTGGACCCTAGACATTTTTTTCCGAACCAGAAATCCAACCAAGAAAAACGTGCCAGTAAATCCAACAATACAATAGAAGACCGTCGCCCCCGTGCTTACCTGCGAGGTAATCAAGGTGACAGCCAACGCGGTAGCGACAAGCGCTGAAATGAGAAGTGAAAGCATACGAGGAGTCTTTGTGCCTAGAGGGTAAAAAGGGGCAAACGCAAAATATGCAGGGAGCGCAAAAAAGATGACATGGGAGGAATTGCTGGTAGTGAAGAATCACCAACACTGCAACTCTTACTGTGAAGTCTACTAAAACCCACGCTCATCGATTACAGTTCCAAGATCTAGAGCATTCCCGAGAGCACTCCGTTTTTTGAGCTTAATAGTTTTTCTGCGAGTCTATGCCAGCTTACGTGTTCTGATACCAGTCATCAGACCAAACGCAAATTCATAGCGGCGCATGGTGTCCTTTCCGCTTCTACCAAAGCGCTCTTTGAGCTTCTGTATCCTAGGAGGCTTGTAATCTTGCTTGACTAAAGCAAGCGGCACTTGGGATGAATCACAATAGGCATCTAAAACCGCATCCACGACCTGGTCGAGGTGCTGCCGCCCCGCAATATCCACGACATTACGCCCCCAGCGGCTCAATTCCCAAACGGCAGATTTTAGGACAGGATGCTTGGGGAGTTCCCTTTCTAGATCAATGAAGGTAAGTCCGTTTTCCGTATGCAATACATTGCCAGAATGTGGATCAGAATGAATAAAACGTATATCGTCGCGTTCGAGCGCCAACTGATGGCGCTTAGCAATACTATCAAATAGGAGACCCAAAACGACCTTCAGGCTATCTGAATTTAAATCCGGTTTCTTGAGAAACTCCATCAACGTATTTGCCACAAAATACTCCATAGCCAAACAGTTGCTCGAATAGGGCATGTCACTACGTTCGTATGTCTTTGGTGTGGGGATTCCGCTTTGCTCCCATAGCCTCATTCTTTCTCCGCGAGATACTTTTTCGGGGCGTCTGGCCCGACAAAGTGCTTCACCAAAATGCTTTGATCCTGCGAAAGATAAAAGTTGTGTGGATCGCTAGATTTAAGTGGATTATATGGGCTATACGACATAAGAGGCTCAGGCATAGAGTATTATAAATGAAAACTCTTTATTTTTTATGCTTACGAAACAACTTCCCACATTGAAAACTGACTCTGTCGATAAACTTCGCAGCTCCACTTAACTGGGCACACTCCAAACGCTGAGACTTGGTATCCAGGCGTAATCGCCAATCCTTGTATTTCAATCGTGCCCCAAGCGGCAGTTCGCGGAGTAAGTCACGCTTAGCACGAACTGTAATCAAGGCCTTATATGTGGCCTCCACCTGATCCAGCCAACCCTTCTGGGAAAGGTAAGCGTGCGTCCACTCGGCCATTTCTTTAGCCTCTTCGGAGTCAAAAGCTCGTATCCTAGATAGAATGTAGCTTTCAGTGCAATCGCAGGCAAGGGCTTCTCGACCGAAATTCTTTAAGCGTAAATCGGCCACATTGGATCGATTGATCGCTGGCCCCATTCCATTATCGCCGATAAGAATCACATACGCCCCAGTAGCCATAGCTTCCATCGCGCAACGCGCCTTGCAAAACACAATATCGTAGTTAGGCAACAGCTTTTCTGGATGGTCAAAAAAACCATTCGCTCGCTCTCCCGCTTCATCCAAAGGAAGACCGATTTTCGCGCAAGCAGATCGGATCGCCTCGAAATGAGAAACCGAACGTGTGGACCCCGAATAAATCAATGCCCGTCGGGGGGATTCAGCAAAATGCACTCGACACGTAAACTGAGTTGTATCCACAACATTGCCAAAAATCTCGACGTCGGCCCTAGATACCCCAACCTCCTCTTCGATACGCCGAGCAGTCAAATGATCCACTGCAGCATACTGATCCGTAAGAAACGCTGGCGTCGGAGCATCGGCAGGGCTCAGCGCGTCGTGGCAAATATAGACCAAAGGTGCCTCAGGAAACGCACATGCCGCACGCAAGGCAGGCACGGTGTGTTGCCCGTGGATAAGGTCTGGGGGCGTGCCAATCTCACTGAGACAATCCGTAACCTGAAAACCTAAGGCCTTCAACTCCTGCGCAGAAGCCCCTAGGCGTGGACTAAAAAAAACGATCTCATGCCCGCGATCACGAAGTCCGACACCCAAGTCCATCGCGTAGCACTCCGTGCCGGATCTACGCCTTAAGGTGCCATTCGAGATCAAGATACGCATTACGACGACAGCTCTTAGAAGCGTGCATTAAAGGCAGATTCGAGCGCTTGGCTAAACGGGCGCATATGACTTTCGAAAAGTATCAGCTCTTCGTATTTGCCCTCAGCCACTCGTTTCCGTCCGAACTCCTCATAGTAGAGCGCACCCGAAGGTGTCGGAATAACCGGAGCGCTCGCATCGATAAGTGTAAACACCTCGTTTTTGAAAGCCACTTCGCCCACTTGAGCAATCGCGATTTCGACCTCTTCCTTGAGTTCAGGGTAGTTCCGCGCGGCGTCCAGCTTTCGCACGAAATCCTCTGCGCTCAATTTCAGAACGATATCGCCTTCTTTTGCATTCCTTGCGCTTTCGCTCGGATTATCCACCAGATTGAAAGCGTAATTTCGGACGACATACCCCTCTGCCCGCAATCGGGCGCAAAGAATGTTAATCATATAACGCGTCATGTCATGCGCAGTATTATAGCCCTCAATGGCGTCGCCAACGATCATGAGCTCACGCGGCCCAGCCTCGACGATAGATTGATAGATCTCGAACAAGGCCTCTACAAAATGACTCGGATCGACATCGAGCAGATCCTGGTAAAAGACGCCGTCTTTCAAACAGCCAAAATAACTCCCTATCTGCGCACCCGCAGAGTTGACCGTTTTAGCCGTCGATTCGATGCGGCCTTCACTTAATGAACCGGATCCATCAGTCAACACATGCACCACCGGCCGCGCCTGCTCCATCCAGCGAAAAGCCCTGAGCTCATGCCCGGGATGGCCGATGATCAAAATGTTGTCCATTATTCCTATAAGCTAGCAAGAGCAAGAAAGGTCAACTATTTAGAATTTGGCGCAATCGCCACGGCCGCGAACCGTGCGCTCGGTGATACAGTGTGCATGTTCAAAAACCTGACTGGTATAAAAAAACTAAGTATAAGCTCGTCGTATTGAGTCATCGTTAAACACCGTGCCCTCCTCGAACAATAAAAATGTCTCCCCCAATACTATTCGAACATATTAAACCGCCGTGGCTTAATTTACGCCAAACCAGCGATATCAATTAGACCTAAACTTTAAGCGTAATTACAGCGTGATTAAACGGTCCTCGATGAAATGGGCTACGTGAAATAAACCCCTCAAAGACCACAGATTTCATAGGATATAGTGATTAGAATAAGGCATTCTAAAAATCGTTGCAGAGGGCAATGAATCTAGCTTTTTTGATTCTCGACTACGCCCACTCATCGCACACCCATGATTTATTATATCTCTCGTAAAGAACATCAACGGACGTTTAAACCGATTCGGTCACTCAAGCACTTTCAGGCACTCAACTACGATTCACTTTTTCTAAAACGTAAACTCCCTCAAGCTACCTACATTTTCACGGATCTGGATCGCCTCGGAGCATGGGAACTTGAGATGGCTGCGCGTATCTGCCGCTGCCTCAAACAAGGGGGCGCGCAGGTGCTAAACAATCCCGCCAGCGTCTTACTACGTTTCCATATGTTGCGACGACTCGAAAAAGAAGGTATCAATCAATTCGGAGTCTACCGCCCTGCGATGGGAGAACTGCCAAAACGCTATCCGGTGTTCATCCGACGCGATCGCTTCCACTCAGGTATGCTCAGCGATGCACTTGAAGATGCGCAGCAAGTTCAAACAGAACTAAGCAAACTGATGGATCAAGGCCACCCGTTGACGAATCTCATGATTGTAGAATTTGCCACTGAGCCTGAGCCCGAAGGTTATTACAAAAAGTTGTCCGTCTATCGAATTGGCGACCATTATCTACGAGACACCGCGGTCATCCAAAATGAATGTATTGTCAAGATGGGGACCGATGGCATCGCCACTGAAGCAAACTTCGAAGACGAACTTTCAAACATCCACAGCGTGCCACACGAAGAACTGGTGCGAAAGACCTTTGAGATCGCTCACATCGAATACGGACGTATCGACCTCGGCCGCTGGCAAGGGAAGCCTCAAGTCTACGAGATCAACACCAATCCATCTATCAGCTTTAACGCCGACGGCCCCTCGCCCGCTCGCAACAAAAGTCGACAACTGTTTGAACAGAACTTCAAAGCGGCACTTGAGGCACTCGATACGATTAGCTCAAATAAACACATGATCGAAATCGAGGACAAAGTCATTCACCGGCAACGCAAACGCCGACAGCATTTTCAAAAAAGCCTCCACACGATCTGAGCCCCCCTCGACAATGCCTACAATCAAACACATACGTGAATGCACTGCAACCGAGCAGCAAGCGATCTTTGACCTCTACTGCAGTTCATTCGAGTATTATAAAGTTGAATACGACGACACCAAGCAAAGAGCACTGATCGACACATTACTACAATCCGACTGGTTTGATGCATTGATCTACTTTGATGAAACGACTCCGCTGGCCTACTGTTTTTTCGTGAAGACCTATACCTCACTTCACGCAGCAATGGGACTACGCATTGAAGAAATGTTCGTCGCCACAAAATTCCAGAACCAAGGAATTGGCACTCAGCTAGTCAAACACTTCGTGCAGCACGCCGAAACAACAGGAGTAAAGAAACTTTTTCTAGATACACGCACCAGCGGCGACAATCCATTCCTCTTCTATCAAAGACTTGGGTTTAAGAAGAACAAAGACTTGATCCCACTCATTCAGCTAACCCAGTGTGATTGAACAGTTACGACGAGATCGGCATACGAGTCCACGCGCCACAAGATAGATCAGTATATTCTAGAGAGGTGAAAAGAGAGGTAAGGTTCGGTGTTCTTCCATGGCATAATTGCCAACTTGAAGTGTTACCGATGTCCTTAGAAGTTCTGTTACCTATGTCCTCGGATCATACCTGTCATACCCTATGTCCTTGTGCCGAACCCTTCCCATGGAAGCGAACGGTAAAATGACTCTACAACTTCGAACTCTCCATCAAATGAGGG
>JABBCA010000024.1 GCA_018607135.1 Opitutales bacterium | reverse complement strand
AGAATAAGACACACTCCTAATTATATTGCCAGATAAAGTTCATTGATGGTATAATTACGGCAGCCAAAATCTTGTTCGGGGAACGCCTTTGCATCGTTTGGGTTTAATCAAAGAGCTAGGACATTCCTGTCCTAGTTCGCCCGCCATTAGGGTCGAGCCTCAAGTGCCACTGGCAGTGAATGCGGACACGGATATCCGTGCGCTCCCCTAAATTTAGGCACGAAAAAGCTCAGGCATAATAGGATCACTCCCCTCTACCTGAGCCTTCGCAAAGACCTATCGCTAGACACTCAAGACACCTCTAGGCGGAGCAAATTTCGTCAGATTGATCCCTTCCACTGAAGCGGTGTATTCATCCATATTTGGTATTCTACCAAGGATCGCAGAAAGGACCACCACGGGCGTCGATGCGAGCAAGGACTCTCCCTTTTTACGGTCAGAATCTTCAACCACGCGGCCTTGGAAAAGTCGAGTAGAGGTTGCCATCACGGTGTCTCCCTTGGCTGCTTTTTCCTGATTGCCCATGCAAAGGTTACACCCTGGACGCTCAAGATACATCATGTTCTCGTATTCGGTGCGAGCAGCACCTTTGGGGGCGTCGTCGTTGAATACAAAACCAGAATATTTCTCTAACATTTCCCAGTCACCCTCGGCCTTCAATTCGTCAATAATGTTGTAGGTCGGCGCAGCCACGACGAGCGGTGCTTTAAATTCAACTTTACCTTTTTGAGTTTCGAGGTTTTTAAGCATTCTAGAAACGATCTTAAGGTCACCCTTGTGGACCATGCAGGAACCCACGAACCCCAGATCCACCGCTTTCTCACCAGCGTAGTAAGAAAGCTCGCGAATAGTGTCGTGTGTGTAACGTTTCGAAACGTCCTCATTGTTCACATCTGGATCGGCGATCATTGGCTCCACTATTTGATCCAAATCAACGACAAATTCAGCATGATACTTCGCATTCGCGTCCGGCACCAAGGCTGGCTTTTCGCCGGACTTTATTTCGGATATGCGCTGATTCGCTTGATCCACGAGGCCTTGAAGCACCTTTGCATCATTGTCCATGCCCTTATCAATCATGATCTGAATACGACCCTTCGCAATCTCAAGAGATTCAATGAGAGTATCATCTTGCGAGATACAGATGGAGGCCTTCGCCTTCATTTCCGCAGTCCAATCGGTGAAGGTAAATGCTTGGTCGGCAGGCAAGGTGCCAATATGCACCTCGATGACTCGGCCTTGAAATACGTTTTCACCAAACTTCTTGAGCATTTGTAACTGCGTGGCATGCACCACATCGCGAAAATCCATGTGATCCTTAAGATCGCCCTTGAAGGTGACCTTAACGGACTGTGGAATCGGCATGGTGGCTTCGCCTGTAGCCAGAGCGAGAGCGACCGTTCCTGAATCGGCACCAAACGCTACTCCCTTAGACATACGCGTATGAGAGTCTCCGCCGATGATAACCGCCCATTCGTTCACGGTCAGATCGTTCAACACCTTGTGGATGACATCGGTAAGCGGAGGATACACGCCCTTCGGATCGCGCCCAGTGATCAGACCAAAACCATGCATAAACTTCATTAGTCTTGGGATGTTAGCTTGTGCTTTTTTATCCCAAACCGAGGCAGTGTGACAGCCAGATTGATAAGCCGCATCCACAATCGGCGAAATAACCGTCGCAGCCATGGACTCTAGCTCTTGTGAAGTCATCAAACCTGTCGTATCCTGCGATCCTACGATGTTCACATTGACACGCACATCTGACCCCGCATGGAGTGTCACACCTTCAGTAGATCCCACTGCATTCTTGTTGAAGATCTTTTCGACCGCAGTGAGACCTTGGCCTGGATGGGAGACCTCCTTAGCCGGCGCATACACAGGCACCAAATCAACATTTAGTGTCTCGGCCGCGAAGCTCTGAAGCTTCTTGCCGAAGACCACCGCATACGAACCGCCGGCCTTCATGAACTCGAGCTTTTGTGGCGTAAAAGAAGACGCCATATCTACGAGTTCGTCGTGACCGTTGTAGAGTTTCTTGGCCTTGGTGTTGATGGTAAGGACCGTGCCTGTCGCAACCGAATACACCTCCTCAAGCACTGGGTCGCCGCTGTCGTTGAGAACGGGTTTGCCGTCGGCATCCAGCTTTTTGCGCCAGTTCTTCAGATCGATTCCGATACCACCCGTCACGTCGACTGTAGTCAAAAATATCGGAGAAATCCCATTCGTGCCGGCAACAACGGGTGCAATGTTCACGAAAGGAATGTAGGGGCTGGCTGGCTTACCAGTCCAGAGCGCTACATTATTGACACCCGACATGCGAGAAGAGCCGACACCCATAGTGCCCTTTTCGGCAATAAGAACCACGCGCTTGTCTGGATGTTGCTTCTGTAAGCCTTGAATCTCAATTTGGGCCTTCTCAGAAATCATGCACTTACCGTGCAACTCTCGGTCAGAACGCGAGTGCGCCTGATTCCCTGGTGAAAGTAAATCTGTAGAAATATCACCTTCACCCGCAATGTAGGTAACCACTTTAATTTCTTCTTCAACATCTGGAAGCTTGGTAAAGAACTCCGCCTTGGCGTAGCTCTCTAGAATGTCTTTGGCAATCGCACTGCCCGCCTTGAGCGCAGTCACGAGCCGAGCCGTATCCGCTTCATAGAGAAACACCTGAGTCTTCAAGACCGTAGCCGCTTCGCTCGCGATTGCAGCATCGTCGCCCAGTGCAAGGTCGAGAAGCACCTCTATCGAAGGGCCACCCTTCATGTGGGACAATAACTCAAAAGCAAAAGACGGCGAAATCTCTTCCACTACAGACTCGCCTAAAATGATCTCCTTCAAAAATGCAGCCTTTACGCCTGCGGCACTCGTGGTGCCAGGTAAAGTGTTATAAATAAAAAAGTGGAGTGAGTCGTTTCTATATTCGTTACCGAGATCTTTAATCTGCTCGATAAGCGCGACAACCAACTCGCCGTCGTCAATTGGCTTTGGGCTCAGCCCTTGACCTTTACGTTCCTCTATCTCCTTTGTGTATTCTAAGTATATATTCATAGCTTCAGCGATTGCAGATAGGGTCTGCCGTAGACTAAGGATTTCAAGAAGATTATGCGAATATATAGGGTGCAATTCTTTTTAACGAAGCAACTGTAGCCAAAATCGTAAGATTTGGAATGCATGACGCTGGCTGCAAGGCGTCAATCATCGCCTTCCCGGTTTAGGCTAGATTCTATATTCTTAGTGCAAATCCACCAGCTCATTACATTACGCCCAATTCTTAGATCGTCTCGATTGATAGTTGATTATTACCTGCACAATGCTAGCTTGCTGGGCCTTGCTTTCTGGCATAAACTTCTCTCCATTTTTCAATATCGATCTTACCACGCTCTAAATGAGTGATCCACAACAGCCTACATTTCTTGTTAGCGCTTATTCTGAACCTGTTGTTGTTCAGATTAACGGCAAAGCCAACTATCTAAATTGTAATACCTTTCGAGAGTTCATTGAAACGATGCTCTCGAATGGCAAAACACAGTTTGTGTTGGACTTCACCAAGTGCAAAGGCATGGACAGCACCTTTCTCGGTATCCTAGCTGGCACTGCACTCGAGTTAAAAAAGCTCACCCCTCCAGGCGTGTTCGTGGTCTGCAATCTCGGTGAGCGCAATCACGAGCTGATCTGTAATTTGGGTCTTCAAAATTTACTTACCATCGGCGACGACCTTCCTGAAGGAACAAATGCAGACTTTACTGAACTTCAAAATATGGAAGTGTCCGATGCGCGCACCGTCCTAGAAGCCCACGAAAACTTGGTTTCTGCCGACAATCAAAACGCGGCAAAATTTCAAGACGTCATCTCATTCTTGAGAAATCAAGTTGAGCAGGACAAAGATTAAGGATCGTCGGCGTCATTGAATCCGGCTTCGCAACCTCTAGCATCGCTCAGCCCATAGTTCACAATGATGTCATTTATAATAGGTGTTCTCGTCGGGTTGCTTGGAATGTGGCTGCTATACGCGAAAAAGCGCAGGCAGATAAAAATTCTCGATGAAGACAAACAGCTCCTGCGTCAGGAAAAGCAAATTGTTGTTGAGTTCATGCACAACATGGTCGAAGCAGTGGTCGAAAGTGATAACCGCGAAACGATGTTTCAGCGCATCATTCACGCTGCGATCCTTAGCACCGGAGCCATTAGCGCCTGCATTTTTGAGAAGCAGGAAGATGACACACTTAAAGGAATCGCTGTGGAAGGCCTTTTTCCGCCGCAGCGAAAGCTTCCCGAAGGTCTTGAGAGCACATTCAGCACGCGTGCGCATTATATTCAAAGCATCTTAAAATCTGAAAGTTTTCACATGGGTGAGGGCCTTATCGGTCAAGTCGCGAAGTCAAAGCGTGCGTTGCTCATTCCAGATGCAACGAAAGACCCGCGTGTTATTCAACACAGCGATACTTCGCTATTGATACGCTCTATCATCGTGGCCCCAGTCATGTTTGATGGAAAGCTCATCGCGGTGCTGGCAGTCGCCAATCCCGCGGACGGACTCGCGTTTACTGATACCGATTTTTCACTCGTAGAATCACTCGCCGAACAAGTTGGACTCGCGGTTCATAACAGCGACGCGATGCAGCTCCAAATCGAGAAAAGTAAAATCGACCTCGATATTGAACTCGCGAGTAACACCCAGAAGCTACTACTCCCGAAGAAGTTTCAACCCTCTGAATCCATCTCATTCGCCACGCACTACACTGCAGCCCAAAAAGTCGGCGGCGATCTCTACGACGTCTTTCCGCTCGACGACAAAACCATCGCGTTTGCCATCGCCGATGTTTCAGGAAAAGGAGTGTCTGCATCGATCTTGATGGCGATCTGCCAAACCCACCTGCGCCACTTTGCGAAACAACATCGCTCGCCCTCTGCGGTGCTCAGCGCGATCAACGAAGCCATGCAGTCAAGTATGCAGCGCGATATGTTTATCACCATGGTCTATGCGATCATCGACCTAGAGACTGAGCAGCTCACCCTCGCCCGTGCGGGCCACGAACTCCCCTTCTTCTACGACCAGCACAGTGATGGCAGCCTCGATGTGGAACCCATACAATCCCCTGGGATGGCAATCGGCATGGTTCCACCAGTCATTTTCGATGCGGTCATCAAAGAAACTTCCGTTCATTTCGGTGATGAGGACGCACTCGTTCTCTACACCGATGGCATCACCGAAGCCGTCAACCCAGAGGGCGAAGAATATTCGGGCGAACGCCTACTCCAAACACTACGAGCCAACGGCAAACAAAGTGCACAAACCATACTAGATCGGACCTTAGAAAGCGTCTCTCAATTCACAAATGGCGCTGGTCAAGTCGACGACCTCACCTTGATCACAATCAAGCACTCATAGGAGGGCGGACATTCCTGTCCGCCCACAGAGCAACAGCTGCCTTCCTAGGAAAAAACCGATAGAAAACGACGGACAGGAATGTCCGTCCTCCTTTACAGCGATTCCAAGATTCGCAAAGTCTCGTCGCGCTTCTCAGTAGTCTCAGCAAGCTGCTTACGCGCGCCTTCGACCACCTTTGCTGGAGCGCTGTCCACGAACTTTTGATTCTTCAACTTGCCCTCACCGACAGCGACGAGCTTGTTGAGCTTCTCTAGTTCCTTGGTTAAGCGAGCCTTCTCTGCTTCCACATCGATGCTACTACTTAGATCCAAGTAAAGGGAACCGAGTGGAGTCACCACCGCGGGAAGGCCGTCCGAGGATTGACCGCCCAAGGCTTCGATTTTACCCAGGCCTGCGAGTGTCTTCACGAGCCCAGCATTCTCTGCGATGACCTTCGCCTGCTCACCTTCGGCACCGTAGAAAACTGCCACATCACGCTTATTCGCCAAGTTGTATTGCGCCTTCAGCGCGCGCGCTTGAGAGATGAGTTCCTGCAAATGGATCACTCGCTCGACGGCGCTCTTATCCACTGGAACTTGCTCGGCGAGTATGGCCGCAGATGTAAGCTTCGTATTTTGGATGAATGCAACCGATGCATCGTAACCGAGCCCCTTCCAAAGCTCTTCGGTAATGTGTGGCATGATTGGGTTTGCGAGCTGCAAGACTTGACGGATAACGAGGTCTTGAATCGCGAGGCAGTTATCACGCAACGCTTCGTCGCCCTTCAACTTACCCTTGGATGCTTCCACATACCAGTCGCAGAAATCGCCCCAGAAGAAGGCGTAGATTTGGTGTGTGAGTGGTGAAATTTCGTAGTTAGCGAAGCACTTTTCAAGATCTGCGCTGACTTCTGTCAAACGACCAAGGATCCAATGATCGTAATCATCGAACAAGCTCGCATCCATGCGACTAACGATCGCTTCGAGGCTAGAATTGTCTGCCATTGGGCCAGACATCTGGCGAAAACGCACTGCGTTCCATAGCTTATTGGAAAAATTACGGCCAATCTGAATACGCTCTTCCGAGAAAAGAATATCCGAACCCGACGGTGCGATATTACAAATACCAAAACGGAGACCATCCGCACCATACTTCTCAATCAAGTCGAGTGGGTCCGGAGAGTTGCCGAGAGACTTGGACATTTTACGGCCCTTTTCGTCACGAATCAGACCGTGGATGAAGATATTTTTAAACGGAATACGTTTCGCGATCTCTTCATCTGAAAGTTCCTTCTGGTCATCACCATAGAGCTCCAAGCCTGCCATGATCATACGTGCCACCCAAAAGAAGATAATATCAAAGCCAGTCACCAAAGTGGAAGTCGGATACCAGTAATTGAGTTCCTTCTGTTGGTCAGCATTTGCTTCGGGCCAGCCTAGGTTTGCCATCGGCCAAAGATATGAGGACGCCCAAGTGTCGAGCACGTCTTCTTCTTGCTCCCAGTTCTCTGGATCACTGGGACCTTCCACCGAAACATGCACATGTTCTGGATTATCAAAGTCGAGTTCAGTGCGGTCCGTGCCCTTTTTATACCAAACTGGGATACGGTGGCCCCACCAGAGTTGCCGGCTGATGCACCAGTCTTGAATACCGTTCAACCAGTGCAGGTAAGTCTTCTTCCAGCGATCGGGGTGAAACTTAATGATGCCGCTTTTTACGGCTCGCTTTGCTTCCTCCACCTTCGGGTATTTGAGGAACCACTGCTCAGAAAGTCGTGGCTCAATCGGCACATCGCCGCGTTCGGAGAAACCAACAGTGTTTTCGTAGGGTTCACGCTCAATAAGCAGACCCATGTCTTCAAGTTTTTGAGCAGCGACTTTGCGTGCTTTGAAACGATCCATGCCGTCAAACTCTTCACCTGCGAGGGCATTGAGCTTACCCTCGGCATCGATCACTTCGATGATGTCAAGGTTATGGCGCTGGCCGATCTCGAAGTCATTCTTGTCGTGCGCTGGGGTGACCTTTAGGCAGCCGGTTCCAAACTCGCGGTCTACATACTCGTCGCCGATGATTGGAATTTCCGCTTTCGGGAACGGACGCCAAACTGTCTTTCCGATCAGATGTTTATAACGGTCATCTTCTGGATGCACCGCGACTGCACTATCGCCCATGAGTGTTTCTGGGCGAGTGGTTGAAATTTCAAGATGCGTGCGTTCGCCGTCAGCTTCAACCAGCTCGTAACGCATCTTAAAGAAGAAGCCATTCTGTGGCTTCATGTTCACCTCTTCATCGGAGATTGCAGTATGAGTTGCCGGGCACCAGTTGACCATGCGTTTGCCGCGATATATATAACCTCGTTCGTAAAACGAAACAAACGCTTGGAGCACCGCTTTGGAATAGTCCTCGTCGAGCGTAAAACTGGTGCGATCCCAATCGCAGGAAGCACCTAGCTTTTGCAGCTGATTGAGAATCACACCGCCAGACTGTTCGCGGAAGTCCCAAACCTTCTGGAGGAACTTCTCACGGCCAAGATCGTATTTTGTTTCTCCAGTCGCTTCGCGGAGCTGCTTTTCCACCTTGGTTTGTGTGGCAATGCCTGCGTGGTCGGTGCCTGGCTGCCAGAGCACAGACTTGCCTTCAAGGCGGGCGCGCCGAATGAAGATGTCTTGCAAGGTGTTGTCCAACACGTGCCCCATGTGCAGCATACCTGTCACGTTTGGCGGCGGGATCATGATCGCATAGGGCTTCTTCACGGAATCAGCCACTGCTTTAAAGCATCCTGCTTCAAGCCAGTTGGCATACCAGCGTTGTTCGACTTCTTTGGGTTCGTAAGCTTTAGCGATCTCAGACATAGCGGAAAAATTGAAAGGTGCCTAAAGTGGGGGCAAGTCGCAGGCTTTCAAGCTAGAAAGCGTGTAATGCAGGCCCGTGTTTTCCGATCACTCACCATGAGTAAAACTAAAACCATCGTTATCGGCGGCATTACTGGAGGAATCGGAGCTGCCCTCGCACGCAGATTAGTAGCGTCTGGTCATACCGTGGCTGGATTCAGTCGCGATCCAGACAAGCTGAAGGCACTTTCAGAGGAACTCGGCATAGCTACCTGCACCTGCGATGCGACCGATTGTGCCGCAATCGAGGCGCAGTTACCGGAGTTCCATCAACAACTCGGCTCAATTGATGGCTACGTGCATGCCATTGGCTCGATCTATCTCAAGGCTGCTCACATGACTCCCGAAAATGACTGGCTAAACACCCTTCATTTAAACCTCAGTTCCGCTTTCTATGCCTTGAGGGCGTCGACCAAACTAATGATGAAGCAAGGCTCAGGCGCCTGCCTATTCTTTAGCACTGCTGCTGCGCAAACGGGCCTAGCAAACCACGAGGCCATTGCTGCAGCCAAGGGCGGTATCGAAGCAATGGTTCGATCAGCCGCATCGACTTACTCAAGTCGTGGCCTTCGCATCAACGCAATTGCGCCCAGCTTAACCGATACACCCCTGGCGAAGCCAATCATCGGCAACCCGCAGGCATTGGAATTCTCAAAGAAGATGCACCCGCTTGGCGAGATCGGTCAAGCTGACCATGTTGCCAGTCTCGCAGAGTGGCTACTCTCAGAGGAAGCCCGCTTTGTAACTGGACAGACCTACGTGATTGATGGCGGCCTCTCCAGCGTCGTGCCAAAACCAAAAGCTTGATTGCGATGATGCACTCACCTCGTCCTCTTAAAGTTCTGTGCCTTTGTTGCGCGGGCTTATTCATGCAGGCCTTTACCTCGACATCTGCGACGACGCTGTTCCCCAATACCTACGAAGTAAAAACTCAATCCTTAGAGAAACGAGGCGAATACCGCTATGTCTACAGACTCTTCTTCAAACTTTACGACGTGGCACTGTTTGCTGAAGCAGACTCCAGCTCAAGTGATATTTTATCAGCCGAAGTTCCCTTCCATCTAAGTTTCAACTATCTGAGAACCATCGATAAGTCCATTATCTTAGAATCTGCTGATACGATCTTGGATCGCAATCTCAGCAACATCGAACGGCAACAAATCGCTGATCGGGTCGACCTAATCAATGCGGCCTACCAAACCGTTCGCGAGGGTGACCGATCATCGCTGACCTACCTACCTGCAGAAGGGACCACCCTACGCATCAACGAACAGCCCATCGCAACGATACCTGGCAAAGACTTTGCCCAGTTGTATTTTCAGATTTGGCTAGGCGAGAATCCAATCTCAACAACCATGAAATCTGTGCTTATCGGCGATCAAAAGTAATCACCGTTTCGCGTGAATTATAGCACGAATATTTATTCATAATTTACATGTCTCCATTCAGGGTTTTAACGCTTGCCCCCTGTTTCAAAGCCCCTCATAACATCGGTTTTTCTAATTCGCGATTATGGCTACACCCAAAAAGAAATCCGCAAGCAAGTCGGCAAAATCAATTGATTTTGCAGCAGCTCCGATCAATCAACAGCTGAGTAAAGAGGAGAAGATCGATCTTTACCGCACAATTATCGGGATACGCCGGTTCGAGGAGCGTTCGCTACGCGCTTACAACCAAGGCAAGATTGGCGGTTTCCTACACCTTTACATCGGCCAAGAGGCGGTCGCGACTGGTATCGTCTCTCTTATGGAGAAAGACGACCACATCATTACCGCCTATCGCGATCATGGCCACGCGCTCGCAGTTGGCATGAGCATGAATGAATGTATGGCCGAGATGTATGGCAAATACACAGGTTGCTCAAAGGGTAAGGGCGGCTCGATGCACTTCTTCGCTCCAGACAAAAACTACTGGGGTGGTCACGGCATTGTCGCAGGTCAAACACCTCTCGGTGCCGGCCTCGCGTTCGCACTCAAATATAAGGGCCTCAAGGGTTGCGCACTCGCATTCCTCGGAGACGGCGCGGTGAATCAAGGTTCTTTCATGGAAACACTCAATCTCGCGTCCCTATGGAACATCCCAGTGATTTTCGTCATTGAAAACAACGGTTACTCCATGGGCACCAGTCTCAAGCGCTCCTCTGCTGAAGAGAACCTTGCTCACCGTGCCGATGGTTTTGATATGGAATGGGAAGTTTGCAATGGCCACGACGTTTATGAAGTCCGCGAAGTTGCCAACCGCGCAATGAAACGTGCTCGTGAAGAATCCAAGCCCTTCCTACTAGAAATCCGCACTTACCGCTACCGTGGGCACTCCGTCGCTGACGCCAACCACGAGAAATACCGCACCAAGGAAGAGATCGAAGAATACAAGCGCACCAAGGACCCAGTAAATGTGATCCGCCAGAAGCTGATCGATGAAGGTGTCATGACTGAAGCTGAAGCCAAAAAGATCGACCAAGAAAAGAAGGACGAAGCTGAAGCATCCGCAAAATTTGCCGAGGAAAGCCCTTACGCGCCTCGCAGCGAAATTCAAACCGACGTCTATTCAGAAGTCGATAACGATACAGAAGGTAAGCTCAAGGGCACTTACTTCTTCAACGATTAATAGATCTGAGCATTCGCTACTGAATCCTGAATTCTGAATTCTAACTCCTTTTACAAAATGGCACTTATCACTTACCGCGAAGCTATTAAGCAAGCACTCGACGAAGAGATCCAACGCGACGAAAACGTCTGCATCATGGGCGAAGAAGTCGCTCAATACAACGGCGCCTACAAAGTCACCGAAGGCCTCTGGGCAAAGCACGGCGACAAGCGCGTGATCGACACTCCCATCTCTGAAGCAGCCTTCTCCGGCCTCGCCATCGGCGCGTCCGCGCTCGGCGTCCGCCCAGTGATCGAGATGATGTTCATGTCGTTCAGCTACGTTGCAATCGACCAACTCTTCAACAACGCCTCTTTCTGCCGCTACATGTCTGGTGGCTTGATGAACATTCCGATCGTGGTCCGTGGCCCTGCCAATGGCGGCACCAACGTAGGTGCGACCCACTCGCACACTCCTGAAAACATGGTGGCCAACCACCCTGGCTTGAAGGTGGTTTGCCCATCCAATGCCTACGACGCGAAGGGCCTGATGAAGGCTGCGATTCGCGACGACGACCCCGTCTTCGTCATGGAAAACACCCTTCTCTATGGTGAGAAGTGGGAAGTTCCTGAAGAGGAATACATCGTCGAGCTCGGCGTCGCTAATGTGCTTAAGGAAGGCGAAGACATGACCATCGTATCACACGGTCGCTGTGCCATGCTTTCACTCCAAGCAGCCAAGACACTCGAAGAAAAGCACGGTATCAGCGTGGAAGTCGTCGACCTCCGCTCCATACGCCCGCTCGACGAAGAGACCATTCTCAACTCTGTCAAAAAGACAGGCCGTGTGCTTCTGGTTGAAGAAAACAAACCTTACTGCGGTGTCGATGCTCAGATCTCTCACATTATTCAGTTGAAGGCATTCGACTACCTTGACGGACCGATCCATCGCGTCTCTTCAATCGATGCACCGCAAATTTACGCGAAGCCCCTTGAAGACTGGCAAATTCCAAACGAAGAGCGCATCATCGAAGGCGCGCTCAAAACAATGGCGTAAGCGCTTCTAAATTCTTTCTACTAACTTCTAAATTCTTATAAATATGGCGACTCTCATTGATATGCCCAAACTCAGCGACACCATGACAGTGGGCACGCTGGTCAGATGGTTAAAAAACGAAGGTGATGCAATTTCCAGCGGCGACATGATCGCGGAAGTTGAGACCGACAAGGCAACGATGGAAGTCGAGTGCTTTGATGATGGCGTTCTCATCAAACAATACTGTGGCGAAGGCGCTGAAGTCGCCGTCGGAGACCCCATCGCTGCAATTGGCGAAGAAGGCGAAGAGGCACCCGAAGCACAAAGCAGTGCGCCAGCCGCACCTGCATCTGAAGTCGAAACTCCGGCAGCACCAGAGCCTGCTCCAGCTCCCGCAGCACCTGAGCCAGCTCCTGCCGCAACACCTGCTCCGACTCCAGCAGCACCTGGAGCTTCTTCAACTGGTGGTCGCGTTAAAGCTTCTCCACTAGCCAAGAAAATCGCAGCTGAAAAAGGCATCGACCTCGCAAGCATTCAAGGATCTGGCCCGGGGGGTCGCATCGTTAAAGACGACGTGCTCAACGCCAAGCCAGGCGCAGCCGCTCCTGCTGCAACGGGCGCAAGTGCTCCAGCACCTGCCGCTCCAGTGGCCACACTTGAAGCTCTCGACATCCCTGTCAGCAACATGCGTAAGAGCATTGGCAAGGCACTCGTGGGTTCAAAGACACAAGCACCACACTTCTACCTACAGATCGAAGTCAACGGCGCGCCACTTGCAGCGCTTCGCAAGGAGCTCAACGGCAAGCTTGCAGACCTCCCACCAGAACATGGCGGCACAAAGTTCTCGGTCAACGACCTCACACTTAAGGCAGCGGCTGAAGCCGTGCGCCGCGTCCCTGCGATCAATCGCTCTTGGGAAGGTGACACCATCAAGCAACACCCTAACGTGCACCTCGCATTCGGCGTCGCAATTGATGACGGCCTCGTGACTCCTGTCATCCGTGCCGCAGAGACCAAAGGTCTTCGTGAAATCGGTGCCGAGGCAAAGGTGCTGATTAAGAAAGCACGCAACAAGAAGCTCACTCCAGACGAGATGAGCGGCTCCACATTGACAGTGACCAACCTTGGAATGTTCGGCATCTCCGACTTCTACGGCATCATCAATCCAAACAACGCAGCGATCCTCAGCATCGGTGCAACGATCAAGAAGCCAGTCGTCAACGACGCAGGCGAGATCGTAGTTGGTGAAGTCATGAAGATCGGTCTATCTGGTGACCACCGCACCATCGACGGCGCAGTCGGCGCTCAATACTTGCAAGCACTCAAGGAGATCATCGAGTCCCCTTCGATCATGCTCGTTTAAATGGCTACGCCATTTGATGGCGAATGGCTGATAGCTAATTGCTAATTTCAATTCAAAGCCCGCGAGCCATCGCGGGCTTTTTTGTATTCAGAATACCCGCCGTAAGCGGTAATCTTTCCCCCACCTATGCCTAAGTCCTTAGTTGAGTTACTGTGTATGGATGCAATTCAAAGATTCCAAAGTAGTGCTCTTTCACGGAGTGGTCGATTTACGCAAAGGTGCTGCCGGTTTGGTGGGCTTGATTGATAATCCAGAGCCGCAGACGTGGTATCTGTTTAGCAATCGCTCTCGGACATTACTGAAGTGCGTGCGTTTAGATCGTTCGGGCGTATGGATGGGCACGCGGCGTTTAAAGCAAGGGCATTATCATTGGGTCGAGCGAAGTCGCGGCAGTTCGTGTTTAGATGCACATGCCGCTGAAGACTTGTGTTCAGGCAAACAGCCTAAAATTTACGACTAAGCTACATTTTGTGCTTTCATTCTTGGCGACCTAAGTTATCGCTAAATAGATTAGCGATAACTTCACAGTCAAAGAGCTTCTTGCAGAGCGAGAGCAGCTACTTCGCCGGCAGGCAGAGGACCGCCGAGAGATCCTTCGTTTGGGCAAACTCATCGGTGCGCTGCGCCAGAAGCTGTTCGGCACGGGCAAGAGCGAAAAGGTCGACTACGCTCAGTTAGAGATCCAGCTAGGCTTGGCCGAAGCGCAATTGGTGAGCCTTTATGCTCAGAGCAGCGAGAAGGAGGACCGCCAGATCGATGATCTGGTGACTGAACCAACAGAGGCGCCAGTGGAGCGAGTGACACGCTACAGTTTACCTGATGATATCGAAGAACGCACCGAGCGCATCATCCCCGAGGAAGTGCTAGCGGCACCAGAGGATTTTCGCGAGATCGGTCAGCCCGAGGTGACTGAGATTATTGATTTGGAGCCAGCTAAGTTTATTAAAATCAAGCAGGAGTATCCCCGCTATGTGTGCAAGGCAGATCGTAGTCAGGCGCCACTAACTGCGCCGCACCCCGCACGTGTGTTGTTAGGTGGCTTGGCCTCGGTTCGGCTGTTGGTGCATGTGATTCTAGCGAAGTATCTCGAACACATGCCACTGCACCGCCAGGTGCAGTCATTCAAATTACGCTATGGCGTGCACCTTAGCCGCAAAACCATGGGCGGATGGATTGAGCACGTAGCCGAGCAATGGCTGTCGATGATTTACGAATCGATTAAAAGCGATGTGCGAAGTTCGCTTTATCTCAATGGCGATGAAACACCGATTACTTGTCTAGATCGCGACTTTGGCAAAGGAAGTCGCAAGGGTTACCTATGGGTGTATACGAACCGAGATGGCGACAGCATCTACGAGTGGCACATGGGGCGCTCGGCGAAGTGCGCTGAGCCCATGCTCAAAGGCTATCGCGGTCTGCTGCAATCCGATGCTTACAAAGTCTACAGTTCAATCAGCAAGAAGGAAGGTTTCCTGCTAGTCGGCTGTATGGCACACGTCAGGCGCAAGTTCCATGAGGCCTGGCGTGACTACGATGAGCGCCATAGCGGCTGGTATATCCTACAGATCGGAGAACTCTACAAAATCGAACGAGAGCTTAAAGAGCATCCCGAACGCGATATCGTCGCGACGCGGTTACAAAAGAGTCGTCCCATCCTAGACGCGATCAAAGAGCAACTCGATACTGATATCCTGACGCTCAACTCCAGTTCAAAGAGCTATCAGGCCGTGCAATACACACTTAACATATGGGTGAACTTGTGCCGCTACCTTTACTATCCAGATGCGAACATTGACAACAACGCCGCTGAACGCGCCGTGCGTCCTAGCAAGTTAGGAATGAAAAACTGGCTCTTCGTCGGACACCCACTGGCAGGAAAACGCACCGCTATCATCTACACCATCATTGAGAACTGCAAAACACATGGCGTAGACCCGCAGGCATACCTTCATGATGTCCTCGAACAACTCCCTCATATGAAAAATGATCCAGAGCGCATACGTGAGCTACAACCGAAAAATTTGAGCAAGTCTTGCTCAAATCCGTGAGGGGGAAGAATTACCGATTACTACCCGCCCGAGCCAACTGAACTGTTAAGGGCGGTGGGCTCAGAAGAGTTGAGCCTTAAAGAGAACACTCATATAATTGTGCTCTACACGGCCGCTCACCTCTCTTCAGCTCAGCCACAGAGGACCTAAATACAGCGACTCCCTAAACAGATGGAATGCCATTCCAAAAAAGCAGCACCTCGAATAGAGGTGCTGCCAATAAAAATTCACATTTAGCGACTACTTACGTCGGCGATTCATCACGTAAGCTAAAGTAAATAATCCAGCAATCAGCGCATATGTGGTTGGCTCTGGAACCGCTACACCAAAATCAGAATTGTGATCGATGACGGCCCAAGCTTTGTTGTTAGCCGTATCCACACCCCAAGCACCTAGCTCTGGATTTAATAATGAACCATCTGCTAGATAATCCGCGTAGCTACCAGAATAACGCATTAGAGACAAATACTCCTCAATAGTAGTATCTGCACCACCTACCGTTAAGGTGCCAGCCAGAAGCTCCAAGTTGGTGATGTCTGAGTTACCTAACACTGCATTTACCCAAGCGATTTGTGCTGGATCTCCAGTCGTTTGCGTCTTCCATATGACTTGTGAACCAACTTCGCCTTCAGTGATATTGCTATCATCATAGGTGATTTCTAACACGTGCAGCGTGCCATCAAGGCCACTCAACTGAACGATTTCGCTGAGAAATTCCATGTTGTTTACACCGCCACCCAAGACACCTGCAGCTGAGGCCGCATTGCTCGAATTATCCTCGAGTGCCTCAACCGTCCCTGCCTCTAGTGTCTCATCGGCAAGGTTGACAAAGCTGATAGTGACATCGCCTCCGCCAAGTGTTCCAGAGTCTAGAAGTTCCACCGCCGACTCAGTCGTAAAACGGTCTGAAGTGTTTGCAGATGTGTTGCCCAAAGTTAATCCAGCCACACCAAAGTCAGAACCCGCTTGAACCGTGCTGGTGCCTGTAGTCGCAGCCGGTGCATCAAAACGTGTTTCCAAACTGTATGTCTCAGAACTCGTATTATAATTTAAGTTAGTATCAATGTCTCCACTGAAGCCTGAAGTGATGTCATTGATGTTCACTGACTCACTCAATGACAAGGTCATGACAGCTTTGGAAACACGCCCCAATTCACCACTCACAACAGCACTGCTATCACCGATGTAATCTACAATAAACGTCCGAGACTCTCCATGATCAATCACATCATCTCCCCCGCCATAAGCTAACTGGTAATCCAAATTCTCAGTTCCAGCAATTCCAACCTGTGAAATTCTTGTGTCGTTTTGATAGATACCGCTACCAGTATCGGTAACAGTAATCACATCACCATCAGTCAGCAAATCACCAGAGGCATTGTGGCTTGCCGTATGTGATGCATGCGTCACAGAAACGAGTTTTGCATTAAATAACTCTGGGCCATCTACAGTTTCACCAGCCAACCCTTCGGCGACTGCGGTCACTGTGTGGTTACCTAAATTAGTCTCACCTGCACCATAGCTAGCTGTAAGATTGACACTATTACCGCTCGCGCCAATCGCAGTATGAGTCTCTGTAGAAAATGCCCCTCCTGCATCCGTGTAATACGTGCGTGAACCAGACTGCCCAGCGTTTTCAATAATCAACAAATCAGACGCATAGAGTTCATTATCTAATACATTATTCCAATGATACCCTACAGATAGTGAGCTCTGCGCATTTTCACCCGCAAGGCCTTCTCCTTGAAAACTCGAACCGATATCAATCGTTTGCGTAACTCGTCCCTGTGTAGCAGTCGTTAGAGTAAAATTACCTGTCAAATCCACGGATGCTGTAACTCCATCTCCATTAAATAGAACGCCAGTTGCAAGATCAGCAGTTACGCCACTACCGTCATCTAAATCAAATTCATTGAGCGTGAGGTCAGTCCGATTGTCATGCTCCCCTTCAGTCTGCAGCGTAACTGTATCAGTCGTTGAAATCACTTCGCTAGCAGCGCCAACCATACGACGTCCTAAATCAATCGTATCATCCGAGGAACTATATTGAGAGCCAATAAATACTTGGCGGTTAGATACTGCTGTTCCAGTAACGTTCACAGTGACCCCTGAAAGATCAAGACTGCTGCCTTGAATATTTTCTCCGCTGATAAGTGGATTAATACGCTCATTGCTAATCGGGCCAGCACCACGTTCCAATTCGTAAGTAGCATTCACTCCCGAAGTCGACAATGTTCGTGTCGCGCTGAATGTTGGCTGATCCGTTTCAACCAATGTATTTTGGTTCACATTAATGTTGTCGGTAGAATTGTAGACATACGACGCCTGAGTAAATTCATGAGTCCGACCTAAGACATCTCCGTATTCAGCTCTGGCATCCCAAGTTCCACCGAAATCTTGCTGCGTATCTCCAGCAACATCCGTATAAGTGCTCTCGCCCGCCCCTGGTAAAGTCGTGTTAATCGTATATGCACCCGTGGGGCCATTCGAAGCGAAAGAGACAGTGAGATCATGTGTCTGACCCGCACCATCAAAAGTTATGCCGGTTGCAGAAGATAAGACTAAGCCATCTGCGAATTGCGCAGAGCCTCCAGCATTCACATCGATACGAGTCGCTTCTGCATCAGTCAAGCTACCACCGCTCAACTGAAGTGTGCCAAGATCTCTCCCAACCATATGGCGCCCTGCATTGATCGTCGTGGTGCCAGTCAATAAACGATCGGTCACCACATTAAGATTCGTGGAAACGGTCGAACTCCCATTCACATTGGAAGCAGTCAATTCTACATTCACTACATCACCAGCTTTACTAGCACTTAGATCAGTCGTGGTGCGTATAGTCCCAGTATTACTTGCATCTAATGATGCTCCGATCCACGGAGTGCCCGGCGCATCTACAGTGGTGAATCCACCCATACCCAAACCATCGGGTTGAGATAAATACACCAAAGACCCACTCGCAGAACCCGGTGTCACCTGATACGCGTTCGTCACCAAAGGTGTATAACTGATATCAAATGTTGTCTCTGATGCCTGTTCATTGGTGGCACCAAAATCGCTGGTCACTGTCTCACCTAAAACAACACGAATATCAGACGGAGCAGTCAGAGTCACATCAGTTGGAATTGCACCCATTACAGATGACGGAATACTAAAGACAAAGGCAGTCGCGATGCTGAGACGGGATAAATAAGTAACAGGCTTCATAGAAAACTATTTGAGAATGGGAAATTTTATAGCCTCTCAAAAAACAAGATTTTACAAGTTTTAGCCAGACCTAATATTCAGCAAAGCTTCCTATATTCCATGAAGTAACTATTACTTCATTTTGGCCTAAATTGTAAGTAATTTACCTACTTTCTGGGTCGCCTAATGAAAAATTCCACGGCATTAGGCCTATATTCACTTGCTGGCGATCCAGCACGGCCAGCCCCCTCACCGTTTCGTCAAGCTTCAGCGCATAGGCAAAGGCAAATATGCGTCCGTCTACCTTTTTGTAATTTGTAAACTCCAATGACAGTTGAAAAGACTGCTCTCCTATAGATAAATCCAGCATGCGACTGCGTTCTAGTCCTTCTTCAAAATCAACGTAATGACGAACCACCGTGCCATCCCTCAAACGATGCCCAATCTGGTAACAAAGCCGGTCCGATATCGTAACGGTTTCTGAATCTAACCATACAGTAGAAGGCGTATTCCCCTCCGTAGGCAATGAAAGAAACGCCCCCTCCAACTTAAGCGCTGCTTGATAAATCCCTGAATCCAACTGCTGGATCACTTCGCTAGATCCACCCTTATTCACCTTAATCTTTGAGGTGGAAGTATCCCAAACAGTTACGATCTCTATACCCTTATCTCGCAATGTTTTGCGAACTAGCCCAGGACTCTTTGTTGCGAGCTTAAATTCAAAAATCCGCCCATCCTCCTCGTATGTGCCATGCAATAGTAAGCTCTGGACTCCCGTCATTCCGGTGGCCTGTTGATAAAATTCTAACACCACATCGCGCATCGCGACGCTCAACGGACCGTCCGAAGACTCTCCCACCATCAATTCAGCACGCACTTCAAGCAGTTTAGCCTCTAAAGTAATTTCATCTGGCTCCGCTACATCTAATGGTGTCGTGATTGCTTCAGCCATCTTTTCAGACTCAGAACTCTCAGACTCATTCTGCAGCATCCTCGCTGGAACGGCAGAAGCGGCCATTTCACGCAGGTAAACCCAGCGACAAATAGCCACCACCCCAAGTATAACAAAAGATGTAATGGCAAATTGGCAGAGTGACCGGCGTTTTACTTTACCAAATATCGGCAAATGCACGCGCTTACTAAGCCAGTTCACGCTTCCCTCGTGACTGGAGCGCTTCGACCGACTAGATTTATGCCGAGTGTTGTTATTTCCCATGAATCGATACGACTATCCTAAAGCCAGAAAGTCATAAAGAAATGCCGATCACGCGTCCAGCATACTGTGTGAGCTGCATACTCGTTTGGATCGAGAGCTTCGACTTAATCCGCTCTTTATAGGTATCGACCGTTTTCTTTCCGATACTCATTTGATTCGCAATCGTTACCGTAGAACAACCTTTAGCAATCAAGGTCAGCACCTGCAGCTCACGGTCTGTCAACGCAGAGAGATCTTTGTTTTTGTCCCGACTTGAGGCATTACCGGTATAATTATTCAATAAATGTCGTGCGATCGTAGGGCTCACAGCAAGCTCACCTTTGGCAACACGCCGTATCGCATCCAATAAATCCTCAAATTCACTGGATTTTGAAATATACCCTGATGCTCCCGCACGAATGAGCCGTTCAGCATATATTTCCTCGTCGTGCCCCGAAAGGACTAGAAGGCGCCCGCCTGGATGTTCTTTGCGCCAGTCAGGGATTGAGCGAAATGGATCAAAATTCTCAAAATCTAAACCCATGACAATCACATCTACTTGAAATAAGCCGATACTCGCACTCAATTCACGAGGCGACTGAATGCAGCCAACTACACTAATATCATCAACACCTCTAATCAACGATTCGAGGCCTGCCGTAAAGAGTCGATGCGAATCCAACATTAATAAAGAAATGCTCTGATTCTCACTTACTGATGCAGCTAAATTCATCTCAGCAAACGCATTCACGCATAATAATTACTAATCATATGTTGTATTTTTGCTAATGATTACCTGCTTTACAATGAAAACTTCACTCGGACTTGCCATCGGAAGGCGGTGCTCTGTCGCCGCATTGCCTCCCCGACAATTGTCCAACTCGGTTGCGACAGAGCGCAACCCTCCAAGTAGATTTCACTGTTCCACAGTCAATGTTCCACGCCGCATAACCAATCACACTAAATTCACATAAGCAATTGATCTACAATCATCTAAAATGTTCCACGGACATTGTTCCACACCCTGATCTAGACTCCTACCTTCTGACTCCAAACTCCGCCTTCCGAAATATGCTCAAGACAGTGTGGACAGAGACAGAGTTACGATTATGCATTTACCTTATGGAAAAGACCGACCCACTCATCTCCGTTCAAATCTCTGTTTACTCACTCGATGGTAATATTCGCGAGGCTGTGCACTGCTATCTCGATGCACTCGATGCGACTGGCCTTGAACGCGATACCGGCACCATGTCGACTGTCGTCTGGGGCGAAGCTGATGAACTCTGGAAAGGACTTCGCTCTGCCTACGAAGCAGTCGCCAAGAAACATAAAGTTGTCGTCAATGTCGGCATGAGCAATATCGCTCCTCTCCCAGCCCGCGCATCCGGCCGCCGCTAAAGCGACTCACTATCCACTACCAACTTCCCACTCCTCAATGATCCTCCGAGTCACCCAATACGGCGAACCCATCCTCCGCAAAGTCGGCAAACCACTCACTGAATTTGACGCCGATCTCGCGCAACTTGCCGACGACATGGTCGATACGATGTATGATGAAGATGGCATCGGCCTAGCCGCGCAGCAGGTCAACCTTGCGCTGCAAATCTGTGTGCTCGACGTGCGCCCGCCCGAAGGTGCCGAAGTCCCATACAATTACACCTTCGACGGCAAGCAACCACCACTCGATTTGATCATGCCAATGGCGATCATCAACCCGAAGGTCAGTATCATCGATGAGACTCAAGACGTTTACGAAGAAGGCTGTCTCTCCTTTCCAGGAGTGAACGGCAAAGTCACCCGCCCCATCGGAGTGCGCTGCGAGTTTCAAGATACCGAAGGCAACCCACACATCCTCGAAGCTGACGGACTCCTAGGACGCTGCGTCCTACACGAAGTCGATCACCTCAACGGCAAGCTCTTCACCGACCGCATGGACAAGCGCGACCTCAAGCGAATGGAATCCCGCATCAAAAAGATCAAACGCGGCAGCCGAGACTTTTTAAAGGCTCAGAAGTAAACGCGACTAAGGCGCCAATACGGCCTGTGCCATAAAGGTCGTATTTCCAGTCGGGATCACCATGGTGCAAGTCGCTGACGACGCTTCAACGGTTCCAACCAAGCCAGTAGTCGTCGCTTCGACTTTACCGACTGTATCGTTCCAACCGACCACACGAATCGGTGTGCCTGGTGGAATGCCAACGCAGTCAACCTGCACCGTCACTGCATTGCCATCATTGATCGTCACATCTGCTACGCCTTTATTCGCGCCTGGTTTTGTGTTATCCACAGAAACAGAATCCACTAATGTGATCTTTATTGGATTCGTTGGCAACAGAACCCCAGGACGCGTCTTGATCACTTGGTTAGCATCTATAGAGAAGGTGTAATTATGATGGAACGCTTCGATTCTAAGAACATTCCACCCGCTTACGGAGTTAGACCCTGAAATCGTATTCGCCACGAGTCGCAAATTTCCGCTTTTATCAAAATCTGAGAATCCATAGACCAAGCCATTCAGCTGAATTTCTCCAGATGATGCGAGCAACATGGCACCACCTCCAGATACGCCATCTGCATTGCTAAATGCATCTGTATCTGCACCACGACCCGAACCTCCGATTAGAGGGATTAAATATGAATTTACATGACTTTCGTCTGCAAAAGCTGGATCTGTATCGGCAGCACTTCCTCCCGGTCCTTGGCCGTCGGCAACACCATTTTTTATCCCGCCATAGAATCCACCAGCTCCAGGTATATTGCCATCAAAAGTTTGGCTTAAATCAAGCTGCCCATCGATGATAACATCCCCAGAGGCCAACCAAATCATTGGCTTGTGTCCCATTACATCCGCACGAAACCGTAGTGTGGTTCCTGCACCAACGGATATAGTTGTAAAATGATACACTCCATCGCGATCAGCATCCAACACAGGGTTAAAAGCATCAGGATCAAAAACCACATTTCCTTGATTTCCAGCAATAACAAGAGCGCCATCACTTTCATCGGAGCCCGAATCAAAGGCGGCTTGAGTTTGGCTAGAGATCGCCACGAAAGACGCCGCAAAAAGAAAGGGTTTAAGTAAATCACTCATAAGTATCTAGTTTGGTTTAAAGGTATTTTATTCGGGGGTATAGTCATTACGCACGAGGATCGGTGCAGACCACACTTCGGAAAGACTGGAAACGGCAAGTGCATCATTGCGCACAGTAATCGGGGCAGACCACACTTCACCATAGAGATCAATCGGAGCCGCCACATTCACTACAGTTGTCGGCGCAGACCAAACTTCACCGAAAAAATCGATCGGGGCGGATAGATTCTGGATCGTGATTGGCGCAGACCAACCTTCGCCGTAAAACACCACCGGAGCCGCATCGTTTTGAATCGCGACTGGCTGCGACCAAGCATTGGCAATGATTTCAGGCGGTAAAGATGCGCCTTCAGTCGGGTCACTGCCGCTACCGAACTCGGCACTATCGATATAGCCATCTCCATCGGAATCGGAAAGCAATGGATTCGTCATCAGCTGCGCTTCCTCCCAGTCGTTCAGCTCGTCGTCGTCGGAATTGAGCGGTGGTGCTAAGCCGACACGGAAAAACGCAGCTGAAATATCGGTGATATCAAAAATTGCTTCGCCTGCGATGCCGTCAGACACCTCATACACACCAATGCCATCCCATGTCGGAGCCGCCAAGTCTTGCTTGGACTCAATCCGATAACGAAGCCCCATCTGACTCGGAATCGTCATCGTGGCACTATTGCCAAATACCGAAAAATTGAGATTCCCTGGATCCGTCGCATCCAAAGGGTTCGAACCGAACAAGGATTCTAGATAATTGCTATGCCCATCGAAATCGGCGTCTCCAGCAGCTGGCAACACTTGCCCATGAATCTGCTCATACACATCGCTCACTCCCGATGCATCAGCGTCATACGCATGCAGGAAACATAATGTGTGGAGGCCAACAAATACGGCTGCTGAAAGAAAGAGTAAACGCATCACAAGAAAGCCCATGACGCGCCGAAAGAGGAACTAACGCAAGAGAAATTATAGTCTATAGCTTCGGTTTACGTGCACGAGGCACATCGCGGGCATCAAAATGCAGAATATATTTCTTCTCAAAGTATGGATCGCTAAAAGTCTTTTCGAGGTTGATGACTTTGCGCGGCCGAATCCCCAAGGCGTCCAGTTCGTCATCCATATCTCCACCTTTCCAGTAGAGAACTCCATTAGGAATCGAGTTACGCTGTCCCTTGCGGACATTGCCTTTAATCCAACTAAAATATTCCGGCAGGTTCTTTACTGCGCGGCCTGTGATAAAATCAAACTCTTTGTTAATCTGCTCAGCGCGTGTTTGCTTCGCTTCCACATTCTTCAAACCCAGCTGATCCACGAGGTCTTGCACGACCTTGATTTTCTTACCGATCGAATCAATTAAAGTAAACTGAGCTTGTGGATAGCAAATCGCCATAATGATACCAGGAAAGCCTCCACCCGTGCCGACGTCCATTACCCGTGCTCCATTCATTAGCTTTAAATGGTTTGTAATTTCTAAACAATGCGACAGGTGATGCTCTTCTAGGTGCTCGATATCTTTACGAGAGATTAAATTAATCTTCTCATTCCATTCACGCAGGAGCACTGCCCACTTTTCTAAAATAGGCCAAGTTTCGTCAGAGACGTTTGGAAATTGAGCACGTATGGATTGCATAAGTAGTGTGATAGTGAGGAATCCTCGATTGACGAGTGTGATTAAAGCCAAAAATGTGACGCAATGTCTTTTTCCAAGCAATTGCTCGCAGTTTTCTGTAGTCTATCGCCTCTATTTGCTCACGCAGCTCCTGATTTTGGGCGTTTCCTAGTTCAATGGGACAATGATCTGCTCACTGGCTCCGACCGTGACTACACCAACGGCGCACGTGTTGCCTACATACAGGATCTAGATTCCAACCTAGCCAGTCATAACTGGCTACAAAAAGGACTGTATCGTCTGACAGGCACCGAAGGCAGTGGATTATTCGATGACTACCGCTATCGAAAAGATGGTTCGAACCGATTCTCTTGGGGGATTGGCCTGACACAGTTGATGTTCACTCCCGACAAGCCAAGTGCTCCTGTCGCTCCGGAAGGTGAGCGTCCCTACGCAGGCTGGCTTGGTCTAGAGTTTTCCTTACACGTCAAAAATGAAAGTTCAGCGAGCAGCGTCACTCTCTCATTGGGCACCACTGGCACGAATAGCTATGCGGAGGACGCGCAAACATGGATCCACGAGCATTTATCTGACAGTCCGACTTTCCAAGGTTGGGACAGCCAAGTGCCTGGAGAACTGACCGTAAACCTTCACTTCGATCACAAACGTCAACTGAAACTCGATACATGGACCAGTGATTGGCCAATCGAGGTCGACGGTTACACTGAATGGGGCGCAGCTCTTGGGAACCTTCGCACTGATGCCTACCTCGGCGCGCTTCTTCGGGCAGGGTATCATCTACCAGCAAGTTATACGACCCCACGTGTGCAAATCGGTAGCTATGGCCACGCACTCTTCAATGAGAAACCAAATGACTCGCCCTACTCCATCTTTGGTTTTGCTGGAGTCAGAGCTTCGGCGGTGTTGCAGGATATCTCACTCGATGGTCCAGTCTTTCGCGATTTTGACACGGGAGTGGATCGCGAGCCTTTGGTCGGAGAATTACTCGTCGGCTTCGGTCTTCGCTGGAAAGAAGCCGATATCAGCCTATCTCGCACGATCCGTAGTGATGAATTCGAGGGGCAAAATGAAAACCAGCAATTTGGATCGATCCAGTTCCGCATTCAGCTGCCTTGGTGACTCTCGAGCGCTGGACTCCAACAACGCGGACAAAAATGTCCGCACTCCTTATAAAAATAGCCCGTGATCACTCACGGGCTATTTAAAAAATGAATAGTGCTTCAACGATCTAATCTTCACCGTCTTCACCAATCGCCTCAACTGGGCAACCTTCGAGTGCTTCCATGCAAAGCTCGATGTCTTCCTCAGTTTTCGGCTGAGCATGCACGAAGGAATAACCTCCGTCTTCGTTACGGGTAAAGAAATCCGGAGCTGTTTCACGGCATAGATCGCAGTCGATGCATTGCTCATCGACATAGAACTTGCCCTTAACATTTTCCGGCCATTTTTCGTCTTTTTCTGCCATGGCACGCAAGATCGCACTTTTCCTTTATGAGTCAAGCGGAGAAGCGCGGCTGAAGATCGAGCATCCAGCATCCAGCATCCAGCATCCAGCATCCAGCATCCAGCATCCAGCATCCAAGGGCAGATTTCCAATCGAGTGCACTCTCAAAGGAAAAAAGCATCATTTATTCAAAATTGGACGTTCGACGTTCGATCTTCAAAAGTCTTTTGCCTGCGCGCTTGCGCACTACGGAACACCAAGGCATCGTATGGGTCTTTTAAGTAAGCCCAAAACATCGCTTTTAGATTTCTTAATGCTCTACGACCGTTCATACATGCGCCAGCCTTCCGAGCCGGTTGCACAAAACACAACTATCGTCACTAAACTCCTCATGGTGACGATTGGAGTCTTTGTCCTACAAAACCTCCTCAATGTATTGTTTCCCGTCTATGGTGGTCGGAACTATTTTCTAACTGAATGGTTCGCACTCAGTGGCCTGCAGTTTCAAGAACTCAAGGTTTGGACCGTCCTGAGCTACGGATTCCTGCATAGCAGTGCGACCTCTTCGTTTTTATTTATACCCATCCCGTTCGCACACCTCATATTTAATATGTTGTGCCTGTATCTAATCGGACGACACGTGGAGCGAATCATCGGGAAAACACACTTTCTCTATTTTTATCTGGGTTCGATTTTAATCGGCGGATTGCTCTACCTACTCTTTCATTTTGGAGACGCACAGCCAGTCATCGGAGCCTCTGCTGGAGTGGCTGGGATCGTCTCATTTTTCTGCCTATCACAGCCGAATAAAAAGTTGCTGATCATACCGATCCCGGTTCCGATTAAATCACTATGGGTATTCTGGGGAATGTTAACCATCTCACTGTTCGGCTTATATTCTGAACTCTCGAATACTACCAACATTGCACACAGCTCTCATCTCGGTGGTATCTTTGCTGCGGTGCTTTTTTATCGCTTCGTTTATAACGGATCTGGAAGCTTTTTTAATACAAGCCGTAGCCGCCCAAGCGTCGAACTCCCAGAATGGGTAAAGCGTAAAAAGAAAGTAGAGCCTACTATCACATACAAAGTAAACCGTAGCAGTCGCGATGAATTACAAAGGGAAGTCGACCGCATTTTAGACAAAATCAACACCTCCGGATTCGGCTCTCTGAACGCCGACGAAAAAAATACCCTCGATCAAGCGAAAGATATTCTAAGTAAATAATTTATGTTCCGTCTCCCTTCCATCTCCGTAAAGCCAGCCAAGCGTATTGCACTGGCAGCAATCCTTTTCACACAAAGTTTCTCAATCGCATCTGCCGAAGCGGAACTCACACAAAGTGCTGAAATGGCCTCCCAAACACGCTGGGTCGTCAACACCATCAATGCACGTCACTATCTCAGAGAAAGCATGGAATCACTCAACGGCACCGAAATCGTCGAGGCCTATGTTGAGAGCTTCGATTACAGCCGCATGTATTTTCTGCGGAGCGAGATGGATGATTTTATCTTCCGCTTTGGAGGCGCGATGGAGGATTTCCTAAAGAAAGGTAACCTATATGCCGCCTTTGAAATTTACCAAAGCTACCGTGATACTGCCGAAGCGCGAACCGCATGGGTCTATGATCGTTTAAAGCAAGACTTTGACTTCACTGTAGATGAAACCTTTTCGCCAGACCGCCGAGAGGCCGAGTGGCCGTCCACAAAAGCTGAAGCCGATAATCTCTGGGAACGACGTCTCAAATATGAGCTTCTCAATGAGATGATGTCCTTAGCCAGCGAAGCGAAAGATGAAGACGCCCCTCAACTAGAACCTGACGAAACACCTACTGAAGGGGGTGAAGCGGTTTCAATTAAAGTAGAAGACGACCTAGTATACGTAGAAGCCGACGATGCAAAAAAAACCAGCATTAGTAGCCTTAAACCTAAGAATCCAGATATTTTCGATGAAGACGCTAAAGATGAATTCGATCCAACCAAAATTCAACGGCTTCTAAACGACACTGAATTTGCCGCTCAGATTCTCGACGAGGCGCGTGGAAAAATTCACCGCCGCTACGAGCGCAACCTCGGCTACACACTCGATCGTGAGTCCGCAGAAGTCCAGGAAGCCTTCATCAATGCGATGACTCAGCTCTTTGACCCACACTCCACTTTTCTTTCTGCGGACACACTCGAAAGCTTCAACTCCTCCGTGCAGAATTCTTTCGTGGGCATCGGGGCACTCCTTCAAGACGACGATGGCTATTGCACCATTAAAGAGCTCATCCCTGGTGGACCCGCTGAGGAATCCCGTCTACTCAACCCAGAAGACCAAATCCTTGGCGTGGCCCAAGGCAAAGACGGCGAGTTCGAAGACGTTGTCGATATGCAACTGCGCTACATCGTGCGTAAAATTAAGGGTGAAAAAAACACCATTGTGCGACTTCTCATTCGCCCAGGCGATGCGGCTGATCCCTCCGTTCGAAAAGATATTTCGATACTTCGTGACGAAGTGAAACTAACTGCCAACCTCGCCTCTGGAAAGCTCATCAGTGTTCCTGCAAATCACAATAAAACCATTCCCGTAGGCGTCATCGAACTCCCTTCTTTTTATGGAAACATCGGCGCAGGTAATACCCTCACCACAACAACCGATGATGTTCGTGAGCTGATCAAAAAGCTGCGCGCCGCAGGTGCCGAAGGCCTCATTCTAGACCTGCGCATGAATGGCGGCGGCTTACTCAGTGAAGCGGTTCGCCTCGCAGGTCTCTTCATTCCTATCGGTCCAGTCGTGCAAGTGCGTGATAAAGACGGACGCACCGATGTGCTCTCCGACAGAGAAATGGGTGTCGAGTGGGAAGGTCCTCTGATTGTCCTCACCTCACGCTTCAGCGCTTCGGCTTCCGAAATTGTCGCCGGAGCCCTTCAAGATCACGACCGCGCATTGATTGTGGGCAACAGTTCGACACACGGCAAAGGCACCGTGCAGGAAGTCTATCACATGAACAACCGCCCTGCGTTTTCATGGTTCAAGACGTCGCCTGCGGATCCAAACACACGTCCAGTAGCATCCAAGATTACAATCAAGCAATTCTATCTACCGCAAGGTAGCTCGACTCAAGTGCGCGGCGTGCCTTCAGATATCGCACTACCCTCTGTAAACGAATTTCTCCCCATTGGCGAAGACGACTTACCACATGCGCTCGTCTGGGATGAGGTGAAACCAGTCAAATGGATGAATGATTGGACAAAACTAAATATCGCAAGTCCTGAAGACCCAAAACTCGTTGCCGCTCTACGAGCAGGAACGCAAGAACGACTAGAGGCACTTGAAGAATTTCAATTTCTCAAGCAACAGATCGAATGGCGTCGCCAACGCTTTGAAGAGAAAAAGATTTCCGTCAATCTAGCGACACGCATCGACAAAAAAATTCGCGAGCAATCCTACGTCGAGCAGCTCAATGATACTTACGAGGAACTCAGCAAGGACGACTACGTAATTGAAGAATTCAAACTCAAGATCGCAGAAGAACAGGATGAAATCTCACGTAAAAATTTAAGCACCCCGATCGACCAAGCCGTGGAAAAAGCTGAAAGCATCGTTGCTGAAATCACTGGCAAAGCTACTGAAACAGCCGAAGCACCCGTAGAGGAAGCTGGAGATAAGGAAGACGAACCCGCATTCGATATCTACCTTCGCGAGAGCGCCCGCATCATGGCCGACTGGATTCAGCTCATTACTCAGGCACCCGTTACCGAAACCACAAAGATCGGCGCCTTATAGGTCAGGCAGAGGAGTGCCTAAGCTACAGAAATAGAATCGTGGCCGACCACTCATGTCGTCCACGCATTTGCCTGTCATTTCAGAAGCCTTGGACAAATCAGACAACTGCTCATATTGAGCAATACCAGTCTCCATCGCTAAGAGGCCGTCAGCTGCTAAATATTGTGGTGTATTTCGTATGATGATGCGTAGATCATCCAAACCATCGGCACCAGAAACAAGTGCTGAGTCTGGCTCATGCACAACCACTTCGGGCTCTGCAGTCGTCATTTCAGCTTCAGTCAAATACGGTGGATTCGAGACAATCAGATCAAAATGGTCACCTTCAGCAATTGGGTCGAACCAAGAGCCTTGCAACAAAGTGACCCGATCTCCTAAGCCCAAACTGGCCACATTTTCTGCCGCCAAGGCAAGTGCGACTTCGCTAAAATCAACCGCAGTCACCTGCGCCTCGGAATAAATAGTCGCAAGCGCTAAAGCCAAAGCTCCAGTGCCCGTGCCCAGGTCCACGATTCGCTTGGGTGCTGTTTTATCTTTAAAGTGATCCACGATCCGCTCAACCAGCTCCTCGGTTTCTGGCCGTGGGATCAACGCACGAGCATCGACTTTTAAAGTCAGGTCGCAAAACTCCACTGTGCCCAATATATACTGCAGCGGTTCACGCTGCGCACGTCGCATGACTAAGGGTCTAAGCTCCGTAAGTTGAGCTTCTGTGAGCGGTCGATCTAAATCGAGGTAGAGATCCAAACGTTTCATGCCGAGCGAATGCGCCAGCAATAGGTCCGTATCCAGTTTTGGATTCGGCACGCCTTTCTCTTTAAAAAAGGCCTCGGTGCGCTCTTTAATTTCGCGAATAGTCAGCATGCTCTTCTCCTTTGTAGGAGCGCAACTTGATGCGCCCGCCAGATCTTATCACGGGCGCGTCAAGTCGCGCCCCTACGACTAAGCTTGTTGCGATTCTAACAAATTCTTAATACGCGCTTCGTAATCGTAGTTTTGCAGCGCATCGATCAAATCATCGAGACTGCCGTCAATCACACTCGGCAAAGATAAATTCATGCCGATCCGGTGGTCCGTTAAACGACCTTGCGGATAATTATAAGTGCGAATACGTTCGGAACGGTCGCCGGTGCCAATCTGGCCCTTACGTTCGGCAGCATACTTGGCATTTTCTTCATCCTCTTTTGCTTTGAGCAAACGAGAGCGCATCACGGTAAGTGCTTTTGCACGGTTCTTAATCTGTGAACGCTCATCCGCGCAATACACCGTCACACCCGTTGGTTTATGCACCATCATCACGGCCGAGTCAGTCGTATTCACGTGCTGACCACCTGCACCAGAAGCGCGCATGGTTGATATATCCAAATCTTGCGGGCGAATTTCAATATCCACTTCTTCCGCTTCAGGTAGCACCGCCACCGTTGCAGTCGAAGTATGAATGCGACCCTGAGTCTCCGTTACCGGCACACGCTGCACGCGGTGCACCCCACTCTCGAATTTCAAATACTTGTAAGCATCTTCTCCGGTCATGTTGAAGATAATTTCACGATAGCCACCCGTATCCGCCAGACTAGTGCTCATGATTTCGACACGCCAACCCTTCGACTCTGCATAACGGCTATACATACGGAACAGATCGCCCGCGAAAATATTGGCCTCATCGCCGCCGGCACCACCGCGAATTTCCATCACCGAATTACGGCTATCGGTTGGGTCTGGCGGAATCATCGCCACCAGCACTGCCTTACGGAGATCTTCGATCTGAGCCTCTAGTTCAGCAATCTCCTCGGTCGCCATCTCACGTAATTCTTCTTCCGTCGATTCGTCCTCAAGCATCGCTTGGTTCTCTGCGATCTGAGTTTCTGCGGAATTGAATGCCTCAAATTTCTCAATTAAGCTGCTCAAGCGCTGATGCTCACGCCCGACTTCAGCCGCACGACGTTGGTCAGAATAGAAATTCGGCTCATTCATCAACTCGTCGAATTCGGCGAGCTTTTCACGAAAGGGAGCAATGTCTGGAATGTTATGCATAATTCTGGGAAGTATCCTTAAAAGCGTTGCAGTAAAGCAACTAGCTCATAACAGTCGAGATCTGCCTGCAATGACGAAAAAAAACCTCCATCGCCAAAACGTAGTCGCCTGTGTGTGGGACTTTGACAAGACACTCATTCCTGGCTACATGCAAACGCCGATCTTCAAGGCTTACGATATCGACGAAGAAGCCTTTTGGAAGGAGGTCAACGCACTGCCAGAGATCTACGCGCAGCGTGGCACACGCGTGTCTTACGATACCATTTATCTAAACCACTTACTCAGCTTCGTGAAAAACGGTTGTTTAAAAGGCCTCACCAATGAGCGCCTGCGCGAACTCGGCAAAGAATTGGTGTTCTACAGTGGGCTGCCAGATTTCTTTGAGCGCCTGAAGGGCATCACCGTATCTCGTCCTGAATACAAGAAGCACAATATCACACTGGAACACTACATCATCAGCACCGGTCTGGCTGAGATGATTAAAGGTAGCTCCATTGCACCCTACGTGGATGGGATCTTCGGTTGCGAATTCATCGAAGCACCGCTGCCACCCAACTACTCTAGACAAGACGAGCTGCCACTCCACATGGAGTTCGAGATCAGCCAAATTGGCACCATCGTCGATAATACGATCAAGACGCGTTACATCTTCGAGATCAACAAGGGCAGCAACAAGAACTCCACTATCGATGTGAATGCATCCATGTCTCGTGTGGACCGACGCATCCCCATTGATCGTATGATTTACACCGCCGACGGCCCAAGTGACGTGCCGGTTTTTTCCGTGGTCAAAAGCAATGGCGGCAAAGCCTACGCAGTCTTCAACCCCGACAGCGAAGCCGAGTTTGCACAGAACGATGCCCTGCTACACGCGGGACGAATCCACGCTTACGGCCCCGCCGATTACACAGAAAAAAGCACCACCTCGAAATGGCTGCGTATGCATGTCCGGCAGATCTGCGACAACATCGTCACCGAATGTGAAGAAGCACTGCACGCCAACGTCAGCAAGGCACCCCGCCATCTACACGAAGACGACGAACCTAAAGCCGAAGCAGCAAGGGATGCTCCACAAAAGGAACTGTTTTAGAAATTGCAGGGGCGCAACTGGATGCGTCCGCCGGAAGTCAGCCACTCTTGCCTGACCATACCTGTGCGGTAACGACTGCTCAGTTCTGAGGTTAGGCAAAAGTGGCTAACCGACATTTTCGAGCTTCATAGACATCCTAGCTGTCTCTCACAGAGCCGACAATCCACACACGTCCGGCCACACAGAAACCACACTTCGCACTTTCAAAATGCATAAGCTATGCTACATTGCATAACAGCAAAGCTTATGGAAATACTACCTACTCTTGTTCTCGGCGCGATCTGTGGTCTGATTGGCGCTTTCGCGATGAACCTATTCATGCGCCAGGTGAGCTCCGCCTACAGCAAACGAGTCGATATGATTCGTGCGCTGGGCAGTTTCTTTACTGGTAAATTAGAAAATTCAGCTGGTATCGGCACCATGATTCACAGCATTGCCGGTATCCTTTTCGGAATAATTTATTTTCTAATCATGAATTTGATGGGGGCCCTGAGTTTCCCTTTCGCAATCTTTCTCGGAATAGGCTTTGGTTTCTTTCACGGCCTCATCACCAGCTATGGCTTGATGTTCTATGCGAGTGAACGTCACCCAATTAAAGAATATAAAAAAGCCACACTTGAAGAGGGAATGCTACATTTGATTGGGCATATTATCTTTGGGGCTGTAACAGGCATACTGGGCGCTCTCCTCTCGTTCGCTTTTTGAGCAGCGTAGCTTGGGCACCTGCCTGACGCGCATTCAGAAGTTATTTTTATCGGGGCTCAAAGGAGCAAGGGCATTCCTCTCCTTGTCTCGACGAGATTGAACCCAAACCAGACGGACAAGAATGTCCGTCCCCCATAAGGTCGCGCCATACCGAACGTGCCTGCGCTACCAAACTTTCAACCAGATAGATCACATTTTTTTGAACACCGCATGAACCATTTCTGGTTGCGGCAAAGCACAGGCCTCTCGGACTGATTTACCTTCAAATATCCTACTACCGACTCCCAGAACCATAAATCCCAAAGGGATTCTCAGCGATTTCTTTACATGCCGTGTCGAACAGTTAGACAGAAGACATGACACGCGTATTTTCTCATCTCGCAGTATTCCTTGGCAGCTTCGTGCTGCTCTTCACTGGGTGCCAAACACAGGTCCCATCGCAAACGACAGATAGCGGCTACACCGCCGCCAAGACGCAACCCGCACAAACGCAATGGCGTGGCACCACAACCTCTGCTCCTGCAGTGACCGCCACCCCAAAGTTCCAAGCGACCCCTACGAAGTCGTCCGACGTCATTTTCAAGTCCAATCAAATTTCAGTCACTAAAACCATCCTAGAGCCCGCATCGGTTGGCGGTAATCTCAAATACCGTATTTCTATCAAAGCGCTCGACGATGTAAGCACTGTTCGCGTGACCGAATCCATGCCCAACGGCGTGCAGTTCATCTCTTCGACACCATCGGCACACCGAGCAGGCGCCAACGCGCAGTGGGAGTTCCCATCTATGCGTAAGGGACAAACCCAAACTATCGACGTTACGGTAAAACCCACCACCGAAGGCGATCATCAGATCTGCTCAACCGTATCTGTCGACAATGCATTTTGCCTTAACATCTTCTCAGGACAGCCAAAACTCGCTGTCGTGAAGAAAGGCCCAGCAAGTATCGAGCTTGGCGAAGTGGCCACTTGGACAGTTACCGTCAGCAACAGTGGCTCAGCGCCTGCGACCAACGTAGTCGTTACCGACAACCTTCCAGATGCATTTGAAGCGACCTCCAAGCTGAGCCAAAACGTAGGCACCGTCGCTCCAGGCGAAACAAAGACAGTCTCTTACAGTGCGAAAGCAGTGAAACAAGGTAACTTCACCAACCGCGCAGTAGCAAACTACGACGGCGGTCCTGCAGTTGCCGGACAAAGCAGCGCTCCGATCGCGGTCGTTCAGTCCAGTATTCGCGTCCGCAAGACTGGTCCAACCGAAGCCTATGTCTTTAAACCAGTCTCCTTCGACATCACTATCGAAAACACAGGTGACACCGACCTGCAAAATGTGCGTATCACGGATATTCTGCCAAAAGGCACCTCCGTTGCAGACAACGGCAAAGGCCGCGTCAGCGGAGATGCAATCGGTTGGATGATTCCAAATCTCCCAGCCGGTGCCAGCCAACTCATCCGCACCGAGGTGGCAGCCACACGTAAGGGATCTTCCACAAACAAGGTCAAAGTCGTTACCGAAAACGGCCTCGCAGCTTCCGATGAAGTCACCACCAACTGGCTCGCCGTGCCCGGTGTGACGGTTTCCATCACCGACAGCAAAGACCCAATCCGCGTCCGCGAAGCAACGACCTACACTCTACAAGTGAAGAACCAAGGCGACTTCGAGCCTGTGAGCGGCACAGTCACCGTAACCTTCAACGATTCGATCAAGCCAATCGCAGTCGCTGGCAGCGCACAAGGCACCATCAATGGTCAAACTGTCACCTTCCCACGCACCACACTTGAGCCAGGTAAGGACACCAACCTGACGATCACCGCCGAAGGTGCCAAGATTGGCCCAGGACGCGCGATCATGAACTTCAGCGCCGACTTCCTCAGCGATCCAATCATCAGCCAAGAAACGACCAACGTTTACTAAACTGAAGCGATATGCTCCAGCACATCTGTCTGACTTGATGTAATTTCTAAAGCCGCTCAGGAAACTGAGCGGCTTTTTTGTATCTACAAAAGGCTATAGACTCATGCCAAGGACTCATTGACTCCGAGCCTGTAGGATAGAACACCTCCGCATTTTTTAACGGATCCCCTCTTGACTAGCTTGTATAGTGTAGAGTGCCCAACGCACTCAGCATCCCACATCCCATGAAAATCCTCGTCATTCCCGATCTCCACGAAAACCTCGACTTCCTCAAATACATTATGGCGGTCGAAGATACTGCTAGCTGCGAACATGTTGTAATGCTCGGAGATTACTTCGACCCGCCCTCAAGCGAGGATGCTTCGCTTAAGCAAGTCCAACGCGTCGCAGGCACCATCTTCGGCTTTAAGGAAATCCTTGGCGACAAGCTGCACCTGCTTTGCGGTAACCACGATCTGCCATACTATGCCCTCCGCCCCGCTTGTGGACAGAATGCGGGTCGTCCCAATCTCATGATTGGCGAGTGGCTCGAAGTCAGCAGCCTAGCGCGTGCCGAGGTGATCAACGAACTCTGGGACGAAGCCTTCTGGCGGTCTCTTCGCGGAGCTGTCATCCTTGATGGCTGGCTCTTTTCTCACGCTGGTATCCATCCCCACCATTGGCCTAAAGGCGGCAAGGCTCCGGCAGATCGCTACGCAAAGTTTGAGCAACGCTGGAATGCCCAATTCGCGCAAATCCATGCCCAGCCCGATGCCGAACCTGAGCTGTTCAGCATCGGGGGCGCTCGCCGAGGCACCGCCGATTTTGGCGGCCCTCTATGGCTGGATTGGAACGAAGAGTTTGAGGACAGCTTAGAACTTCCCCAAATAGTCGGCCACACCCTATGCGCCAACCCCACTCAAAAAGGTCGCTCCTACTGCGTCGACTTCGCCCAAGCCGCCTACGCCATCGTCGAGAACGGCGACGTGCAGCTCAACATCTGGCCAGACTCTTGGCTCGGTCGCGAGATGCTCGATTCGGTCTGAGCATCGTCCTTCTAAACTTGACGATTTCTACATATGTTTACATATTTGCCACATGAGTCATACAATTTCAATACGCTTGCCAGACGAAACCAACCAACGACTGGAGGAGCGTGCGCGTCGAACAGGGCGCTCGCGTAGCGCTATTGTAAAAGAGGCCTTAGAGCAATCCCTCCGGCCAGAGCCTAAAGCATTTATGGCCATGGCTGGTTCCGTGGACGGCGATTCAAAATTGTCCCAACGCAAAGGCTTCGCCAAACAGTGAAGGGTATTGCAGACACTGGATTCATCGTAGCCTTTCTAAATAGGCGCGATGCACATCACGCCTGGGCTTGTGCTGTCGCCGAGACGGTCGAAGCACCCTTGTTGACAGTAGAGGCGGTGCTGGCCGAAGCCGCTTTTCACGTTGGCTCTGTGGAGGCGGTCACAAAACTCATACCTGCTGGACTTATTCAGCTAAGTTTCACGCTAGATGAAAATCTTAATCGCGTAGAGACACTAGCCAAGCGCTACGCTGACCGCACACCAGATATGGCTGATCTCTGTTTGATCTGCCTGAGCGAACAGCATCGTAATCGACCCATTATAACAGTCGATGGTGACTTCTTAATTTACCGCCGCCATCAGCGCGAGCGTATCCCAGTGATTATGCCTTCGGACTGAAAAGCAGGCTAAAATTAGAGAAACCCCAAGAACTAGAAGACTAAAAAGGGACATGTCATTACCTTTGTGGTCATCCTCTAACTGCCTAT
>JABBCA010000066.1 GCA_018607135.1 Opitutales bacterium | reverse complement strand
GGGCCAGTTAGCGCTACCCGATCAAACATTTTTTCATTCGGCATTAGTCGTCGTGAGTCCTTTGGGGGGAGTTTTAGCTTGGCTAGTTATTCTGTATACTGAATTTAGTTTTCTGACTTCTCTTTTTTTGATTAAGGACTTGTCTCGATTCTTTCCATCGTCGTTAATTGTTAGATGTCTCACGGTGTCACACAACGTCAAGCAATGCTCATTCTTAATGGCTTGCCTCATGTGGGCCCGGTCATGTTGACGCGTTTAATGGATGCGTTTAACAATGACGCAGTCGCGGTATTGTCTGGGGATCGAACTCGATTGTTGTCGGTCAAGGGAGTTGGTGATCGCGTGGTTGAGACTCTGATGGCGTGGCGCGATAAGTTTGACCTGATTCGTGAGGAGGGATTGATGGAAAAGTCACATACGCGTTTCTTTGCAAAGGGAGATTCGGAATATCCATCTATGTTGAGTGAAATCTATGATTCGCCCATAGGCCTGTATTGGAAAGGTAACTACGTTTTGGATCGACCCTGTGTTGCGATTGTTGGGACTCGCCGAGCTACGCTTTACGGGAGGAGTGTCGCAAAGCGATTTGCGGGAGAGCTGGCGCGCATGGGCTTTTGTATTGTGAGCGGGATGGCGCGTGGAACGGATACGGCTGCTCATGAGGGAGCCCTTGAAGTCGGAGGTAAGACGCTTGCTGTGCTGGGGTGTGGTTTAGATATTATTTATCCGCCCGAAAATTTGGATCTCTATAAGCAGATCTCCGAGCAGAGCGCAGTCGTGAGTGAGTTTCCGTTCGGTCGGCGGGCAGATCGCCAGACTTTTCCGATGCGTAACCGAGTCGTCTCTGGTATGTCGGAGGCGGTGATTGTTATTGAGAGTGATGCAGCAGGTGGGAGTATGATCACCGCACGTTTTGCGGGAGAACAGGGGCGCTCGCTGATGGTAGTCCCTGGGCGGATCGATCAAGCGAGTAGCAAAGGCTGTCATCAATTACTGCGTGATGGCGCAACTTTGGTAACGTCGGTCGATGATATCTTGGAAGAGTTGCGCTACGCTCGACCGAACGAACCAGAGTTGGATTTCGGTAAATCAGAGGGAACTGTCGCGGCATCCAGTCTGAGTGAGGTGGAGCAAGCGGTGATGAATTGTTTCCAAGGTGGTGAAATCGCCTCGCCTGATACACTTTCAGAGTCCTTATCAAAGTCTGCAGCCGAAATTTCATCGGTATTGATGGGTCTGGAATTGAAGCGCATGATTGTGAAGCGTGCGGACGGTTGCTTTGAAGCGAAATAGTCTAAAATAGGAACTGGCTGAGCAGTGTAAGAATCACTGCGAAGGTGATGTTCAATACTAAGCCGATCCGCATCATGTCGCGTTGTTTGATTTGTCCCGAACTGAACACGATGGCATTCGGTGGTGTGGCGATTGGGAGCATGAATGCGCAAGAGGCCGCGAGCGTGAGCGGTAGGATAATTTCTTTGGTGGGAATTCCCATGTCGACCGCGACTGCTGCGAAGATTGGAACCAATAGCGCAGTGCTGGCGGTATTACTAGAGAGTTCGGTAAGGAAGATCACGAAGGTAACAATCGTAGCAATAAATAGAACGGGTGGCCAGTGGCAGATGAGGTGTTGAATGCGATCTGCGAGAAACCAGCTAGCGCCTGTGCTGCCGAGGATTTTGCTCAAGGTAATGCCGCCTCCGAATAGGAGTAGGACACCCCAGTCGGTGGTGCGGTCGATTTGATTCCAATCCACGAGTCGACAACTTGCGAGCAGAAGGAGCGCGATGATCGCGACAATCGTGTCGAAGGATCGTTCGATGCCGAAGACTGTTGAAAGCGGCGCACTAAAAAGCCAACCGACAATCGTTAATAGGAAGATTGCGAGAGTGATATATTGTGTCGTGTGAAACTTGAATGTGGAGGCCTGCACTGTGAATTGGGGGATTTTACCAGGGCTCGCGAAGAGGTAGAGCAGCACGAATAGTGAGGGTAGCAGAATGGCAACTGCGGGTAGTCCAATCATGAGCCACTCAGCAAAACTAATATGTAGGTTTGCGGCTGCGATAGCGTTGGGCGGTGTGCCAATGAGTGTGCCGATCCCTCCAATACTTGCAGAGTAAGCGATGCCTAGAAGTAAGAAAATGGCGCAGCGATGTTTTTGGGCGTCATCGCATTTGCTTTCGACATGCTTGAGTATCCCAAGCGCGACAGGCAGGAGTAGTGCGACGGTTGCGGTGTTTGAGATCCACATTGAGAGAATCGCAGATACGAGGAAAATGGAAATCGAGGTGCGGATGAAACTCCCATGACCCATTTTTAGAATGCCTAGTGCGATCCATTGATCCAGTTGCTGGTGGGAGAGTGCCGCTGCGAGGCCAAAGCCACCTAAGAAAAGAAAAATAAGTGGATGTGCGAAGCTTGAGAAGCTTTGTGTGACATCCAGCGTGTTGGTGAGTGCTGCGACGACTGGGATCAATAATGCGGTAATTGCAAGGGGGAGTGATTCAGTAAGCCACAGGATGGCAGCCATCGTTAATATGGCTAGGCCCGTGCGCACGTTTTGAGCGTTGTAAGCATCGGGAAGGTCGTGGACGGGCAACCATGTCCGTATGACAAAAAAGAGAACGAATGCCATGAAGATAGTGATGGCTTTTCGAGGAACGAGCAGATGGCTAATTCCTGAGTGATGGCTCGCATCGTTCATGTGGTCCTCCTCCCGAAGCAGTAGTCATTATTCGCGTACTATGGCTCTGCCGCAAGTTTGGAAGTCTCAGGTTTTAAGAGTATTAACGGCTCGTATGGAATAAATCAGTTTACATTTTTACTTAGAATCACCATCACCTAGGCATGTCTGAAACATTTGAAAACGTATCTGTAATTAAAAAGGCGAATGTCTATTTTGGCGGCCAAGTTACCAGCCGCACGGTAGTGTTTGCGGATGGCAGCAAGAAGACATTGGGCTTCATGCAAGCTGGGGACTACGAGTTTGGCACTGAGGCTCCTGAGCTGATGGAAATGCTCGGCGGTGAGATGGATGTTCAACTTGCTGGCTCAGATGAGTGGGTGACTTACAAGGAGGGTGAATCGTTCAATGTGCCTGGTGATTCGAAGTTTGCTCTAAAAGTGAAAGAAGGCGGCGCGGACTATTGCTGCGCTTACCTTTCCTAGGTGGAGAAGTTTCTGCTTTTCTTTCGTTCCCTATTGAGCGACGTTTAACGGCACATGATTACGACAACAGAAGCGCTTACTGAAGCGGTCCGTGCTGCACAAGAGGCTGGCGCGGTAGGAATTGACACCGAATTTATTTGGGATCGCACCTACTATCCTACTTTGGGATTGGTGCAAATTGGTTATCCCGATGGGCATTGTGAACTGGTAGATGCACCGGAGATTGAAGACTGGTCGCCGTTTGCCGAGTTGATGTCGGATGAGAGCGTGGTCAAGATTCTGCATGATGCGCAGCAGGATTTGACGATTCTGTATCGAGCATGTGGTGGCTACCCGAAGAATATTTTCGATACGCAACGTAGCTCAGGATTTGCTGGGCTCTCTTCAACGATCTCGTTGAGCGAGTTGCTCAAGACTTTGCTTCGTGTGCGCCTAGATAAATCGGAGACACGTTCCAATTGGTTGGCGCGTCCACTCTCGGATTCACAGATTGAATATGCGGAGGATGATGTGCGCTACTCGACACGGCTTATGGTTAAGATCATGGAGCGCGCTGAGCAGTTGGGGCGTAAGGAATGGATCTTGGATGAAATGAAGCTGTATGAGGTCGAGTCACTTTATGAAGAGTCCGACCCAGATGCTGAAATGCCGCGTGTGCGTGGTAGTGGTTCGCTGACCAACCAGCAACGAAATGTGCTCCGTGCTCTGGGTTCGTGGCGTGAGCAGAAAGCCCGTCGTCGCAATTTGCCGCGTAATTTTATTTTATCAGACGACGCCATTGTGTCGCTGCTCAAGCACCCACCAAAGACTGCGGCTGACATTCGTCCTATGAAGGGCCTGAGTGATCGCGCCCTTGAGCGAAACCGTAAGTATATCTGGGAAGCGATACAGCGCGGGATGGAGGATGATCTGCCAGCATTGCCGAATGGTCGCCACAACGGACCGGCGCCTGATGATGGTTACGAAGCGCGTGTGGATTTGTCGTTGGCCTTCATTAAGGGTGCCTGTCTCGCGGCGAAGATGGATCCGCCGCTCATTGGTAATCGCGCGGAAGTGACCGCTCTCGTGCTTGAGGCTTGTAGTGCAGAACCCGAACGTCACCGCTTATTGCGTGGCTGGCGTGGTGAGTTTTGTGGGCAGCATCTGCTCTCTATTTTGCAAGGCAATGGCTCGATTACTATCAATGCTGAGACGAAGCTGCCTGAGTATCACGATTAAGGCGGGGGTGGGAACGTTGAACGTCCAACGTCCAACGTCCAACGTCCAATTTTGAAATAGATGATTCGTGGTTTTTTTTGAACGCTGCGCTCTATTCGAAATCCATACTCGATGTTCTATAGTTCAAATCCGTCTTTGGCGATCAGCACGACGAATTCACCTTTTTGGCTCGCTTTGGCAACGCGGTCGCGAACTTCTGCAGCAGGTCCTGTTTGGACGGTTTCGTGAAGTTTCGTTAGCTCGCGGCAAACACTTATACAGCGGTTGGGGCCAATCGTCGCGACTAGGTCATTTAGAAATTTTCCGATACGGTGGCAGGACTCGTAAATGACAATCGTGTATCCAAAATCTTGATGCGCTTCAAAGAAGCGTTTACGCGCGGCACTTTTGGGTGGTAGGAAGCCGACGTAAAGGAAGCCGTCGCTGGGTAGGCCAGAGAGTGAAAGAGCGGTGATGACCGCGCTAACTCCGGGTGCGGTCGTGACGGTTAGCCCACGTTTGCGGCATTCCCGAACCAATCGAAATCCAGGGTCGCTGATTGCTGGTGTGCCTGCGTCTGCGATCAATACGATGTCTTCGCCCGCTTCCATGCGATTGGCTAGCTCGCCAGCCATGAAGCTTTCGTTCTCTTCGCGATAAGAGATCAGTTGAGCTTCGTATTGAATATCCAATTTGTTCAATAACTTGCCAGTGACTCGTGTGTCTTCGCAGGCGATGCAGGTCGCTGAACTCAGCGCTTCAACCGCCCGAGGGGTCATGTCGGAGAGATTGCCAATTGGGGCCGCAACGAGAGTCAATGTGCCAGATGTGGAAGGTGAAGACATGTGAACCAAGCTGGTGAGTTTTGACTTGGGCGCAAATCTCAATTGTTTGCGGCTAAATTTCTATAAAACGGAACTTCGACTACTAATTGGGTGACTTCAATGGTTGACCTTTCATTGGCTTCGTTAACTTTTGTCGCCTTTGTTTCATCCCGTATTAAAAACTATTATTTATGATTAAAATGAACCGCCTTACCTCCGTTGCGCTTATGGCGCTTGTTGGAGCTTCTACGACTCCTGTTTTTGCCCAGAATGAGGCCGCACCTGCTCCAGCAGCTGCCCCTGAAGTTTCGGAAGCAGAACTCATCGAAATGCTCGGCTATTTGACTGTTTTCCAGTCTGGGCTTAAAGAGTTAGGCTTCACTGCAGAAGACGCACCAGCAATCACTAAGGGCATCGAGCGTGGCCTTAACGATGATCAGCCAGATCAAGCGATGTTGGCTAAGATGCCCGCATTCCAAGAATTTATCCAAGCACGTGCAGCCAAAGCTCAAGCTGCAGCAGAAGCTGAAGCCGCAGGCGCAGCAGCAGGTAACCTTGCAGCGGGTAAAGCATTCTTTGAAGAGCTGAAGGGCCAAGAAGGTGTTGAGTCCACTGAGTCTGGTTTGCACTTCAAGGTGATTGAGCCAGGTGAAGGTGAAAAGCCAACGATGGAAGATTCCGTATTGGTGCACTATAAGGGCACTTTGATCGACGGCACACAGTTTGATAGCTCTTACGATCGTGGTCAGCCAGCAACGTTCCCGCTCAATGGCGTGGTTAAGGGCTTCGGTGAAGGTCTCACTAAGGTCGCTCCTGGTGGCAAGGTGATACTCTACATTCCAAGTGACCTCGGATACGGCAACAACCCACGTCCAGGTGGTGCGATCAAGCCAGGTGACACATTGATTTTCGAATGTGAGTTGATTCAAGTGAATCCATAGTCGAATTACCAAGATTTATCCAAAGCCCGCGAGTGATCGCGGGCTTTTTTGTGTTTTGGGAGTTTCGATGTAGGGGCGCGACTTGACGCGCCCAAGTCGCCTCGAGAGCTCTCGGATTTACGGGCGCGTCAAGTC
>JABBCA010000037.1:4747-6346 GCA_018607135.1 Opitutales bacterium | reverse complement strand
GCGTTAGAGTATGTGCCCGGGAGGCACGGGGAGCAGCTGCGCTGGTGCTCAAGCGGGGCGTACGTGCCGGGCCCGCACTCCTCGCATGCTGTTGCATTGATGTAGCGGTTTCCACGCCCGCACACTGTGCACTCGTGCGCGCCGGCCGCAAGCGCGACGAATGGGGACGCGCAGTCGCGGCACAGCTGCCACCCGCCGCGAGCGATGTGCGGGGCAAACTTGCCAGGGGCACATTCGTGACAGGTACTGTGGGCGGCGTCGGCGTGTTTACCGGCGCCACACACGGCGCATTCGTCCTCGGACACTTGCGCATTGCTAGTGCCGATGGTTCCATCCGGGCACATAACGCAGGCGGTCTGTGCAGTCTCGTTGTTGTATTTGCCGAGCTCACACTCCGTGCACGAGGTGCTCCCGGGACCCGCGCTGTATTTCCCGAGTGGGCACTGGGAGCACGTGTTTTCAGTATTTTGATTATCGCTAGCAAGATACGTAAAAGTGCTGTATTTCCCTGCAACACACTCTGTACACGCAGATGATTCCCTTGTGCTCCAAGTGCCCACTGGACACCTTGTGCATTCGGTCTTTAGGTCTGTAGATTTGTAACCTGCGGGACAAGCAAAGCACCCGTTTTTGTCATCTAGGTCAGAAAATTTACCGTCTGCACACTCCGAACATGCATCATCGACCATCCCCTGTCCAACACCACACGTATCCGCGCGTGTGCAACGCGTCAGCGCAAGACAGACCAGCGCGAGCAGAACACGTCTGCTGCGCCAACCCATCGCACGCCGTCTCCAGGCGTTTTTATATGCGCATATATACATTACCGCACACACCCCGCCCGTTCCCTCGGCCCGGTGGCGGCCGCGCGCTATCCGCAGTGTCACGTTGGAGTCGTCTTTTTTACGCGCACTGCTAGCCGCTCACGGAGATCTACACGAGTAATTTGGTTTCGCGAAGGCAGCCCCAAAAGTGGGTCTACACTGGGAGCTAAGTCCAACATAAGGTGTGATAGGTTGAAATATCAAATCAAATTTATAGTACAAATAAATCCGATAGTCTTTACGGCTAAAAGCACTGTTCTGGGAATTACGCTCCTTTCGAATCAAAGTCAAGAATTTTTGTATGGGTCCCATTTGTACCGGGGTTGGGCGCTCCCACTGAAGCGTTGGGATTTATGTTGGACTTAGCTTCCAGTGTAGTGACCGCATCGTAGCGTGGTACAAATTGGAAGGGGCGCTGGGTTTGCGCAGTGGCTTAACGGAAAATTACTCCTGCAGATCTCCGTGAGTGGTTTGCACGCTCTACCTGCGTTTTTCGGTAAAGTGATTATGTAGTGATTGTGGAATCATTGTGCGAGGGGAACGGGGCGAGTGTGTTTGGCCGGTCGAGAAGTGCACCGCGCGCTATATATAAAAACTGAGGTGTACGGTGCTAGCATGCGTCGAGGTAGGCGGCAGTTGGTGCGTGGCGCGGCGTTGCTGCTGCTGGGCATGGCCCCCGGGGGCGCGAGCGCGGAGGTATGCGACACGCTGAGCGGGTCCTTCACAGTCTCGTTTGCGGCGGTGGCGCCTGGCGTGAGTGCGGCGGTCGCGCACG
>JABBCA010000037.1:0-4737 GCA_018607135.1 Opitutales bacterium | reverse complement strand
GGGATTTATGTTGGACTTAGCTTCCAGTGTAGAGTTTTTTGCAGATTTTTCCCATAAAATTCTCCAAACGTTCTTTTTTCGCATGTCGCATGGGGCAGAACACGTTCCGTTGCCCCGGTGTAGGTGTAAAAGGCACGTGCAGATGGGCGCAGGAGTTCGTGGAACTTGATCTATTTTCGGTGAAAATTGCGGGAAATGCCTATAAAAGGCATCGGGAATCCACGGAGGGGGTATTGGCACGCGCCACGGGATGTGCGTCAAAGTCAAGAGTAAGGTTTTTGTGCTCGCAGCAAAGGCGGTGGACGAACAGCGAGAAGAACGGCTGCACAACATCATCACGAAGTCGTGCCCAGAGCCGCGTGCAACGTTTATCGGGTGTGTGGACGGTAATGAGAATTCGCTTGAGGTGCGTGGGCATTATATGCTTGCGCTTGGCGGCGGGGGCAAGAAGGTGGACAGGACCATGGAGGTTCCGGCTTTGTTTATGTCGGACATGCTGACGCCCTTCGCCGACAAGGAGGGCGGGCGTCCCATGACGAACGACGCGGGGGGGTCCCTGCGCGAAGACGAGGTGCGGGGTGTGGAGGGTTATCAGCGCAACGATGCCCTGCTTGCAGAGCTGCGGAGGTTTCTCCAGGAAGACAATCGTCTGTGGACGGAAGATGCGGAGAAGGACTTGCTTGAAATCGAGGAGCTCAAGCAGCAGTACCAGATTTTGGTGCGCTCCAATCAGAAGAGCGCGGCACAGAAGATTCACACGCAGATTCTCGAGAAGCGCATGAGGCACAGAGTGTGGTACTGCGTGAACGACGGGGTGCTTGTGCTGCCGTTCGTGGGAAAAGATACGCTGGTAATCCCGGACCCCCTCGACAACAAAGAGGGACAGGAACAAGCGCTGGGGCTTTACAAAGAGTTTCCGCGGGTGGTGGAGGTAAGCTGCAGGTTGCCGACGTCGGACGATGAAACACGCGGTAAGGGTGCAGCGGGGACGAGGGGGGCGAAGAAGCAGAAGAAATCGCCGGAAGCGTGGCAGGGGGCCGTATTGGAGAGCTTCGAGCTGTTGGAGCTCATGCAAATGACCCACACGAGCGACGGCGGTAAATGCGGCTTGATTGCGTTTGCGAGCGGTGTGGAGGCGGCCGAAACCCTGTGGAATCACCTGGAAAGGTACGCGGCAAAGCTGGACGTCGGGCGGGCGAAGACCGGGAAGCAGGGGACGTACGCGGACGTCGTGGAGGCTGCCAAGCGGCAGCTGGCGTTGTGCAAGTCTTACATGGAGGTGATGGATGCGAACGACTTGGACCCGCGAGAGCACCTCGACTTCATAATGCCGGAGGAGATTATGCAGAGTCTGGACCAGAAAACGATTGACCTCCTGTTTGACGGCAGCACGCACACGCTGCTCGTGAAGCAAATGCCGAAGAGTGGGAGCGGTGTGTGCGCGCTAAAGTACCTCTCGGTGTGCGTGAGCGAGGACCCCAACGAGCTGCGGGTGCAGATTCCGAGCAAGGAGCGGGATGAGAAGCACTGGAAGGGGTTCCCGCCGTTGATCGAAGAGATGGACATGTACTGCGTGGTCTTGGCGGGAACGCCCTTGTATGACGATGTGGGCGGCGAGTGGGCGCCGCACTCGGAGCAGGGCAAATTTGCGAGCGCAGTGCTTGTGTCGCAGACGAAGGCGGACGAAGAGCGGAAGATGGTCGACAAGGAGAACGGCATCGTCGGGTTGGTGGTGCCTTTTGTGTGTAAGCACAAGAACTCGGAGGAGGACACGAAGCAAATGGTGGAAACGGTGTTCCCTGGCGCGCTCGGCAGGGACGTCCGCGTGTACCGGCAGCTTTATGTGTGCAAAACTGACACAGAACGTAACGAGCGTTGGAGCAACGTTGCCGACACGATCCCGAACAGGAACATCAGCATCTATTGCATGCCCCAGGGGGGGTCCGGGGTGGCGAAACGCGCAAGTGGTGAGGGGATGAGCCTTGAGCAATGGGGGGCGGCGCAGGTCGTGGAGTTTGTGCGGGGCGTCTTGCTGGAGGCTGGAAGTGTTTCGGAGGAGGATATTAACGAGTGGTGCGCGAGCATGCTTGAGAAGAATTTTGACGGAAGGGCGCTTGCCGTCGCCTCCAAGAGAAGCATGCGCCTGGACTTTGGCGTCTACGAGGGCTCTGGGGAGCGTATTCGTGAGCGTGCGATGCACGCGCAACTGCAGAAAATGCAGGTCCTTATCATGTGCGTGTCGGCGCCACTGCAGAACATGCATGCAGGTGCTTGGCTGACGAGGTGTGTCCGCAGGTGTTTGACGCGGGGGCGCCCCTGGCGCGCCACATGTGCACGCTTTCGCGGTCCGACGTGGAGAACTGGCACGAAGGAAACTACGTGGGGATCACACTCAAGCAGAAGACTGCGGAATCGGCGGAGAAGCTCGTGCTGGCAGTGGGGGGGGCGCAGGCGCGGGACTCCGAGGGTGGTGTGCACAGCCTGAAACAGGCGCAGGATCTAGTGCTGCGCGAGACGGTGCTCTTCAAAGGCAAGGACACGGGGTCGCAGATGTATGGTGTGCAGGGGTTGCGCAAGGCGCTGGGAGGAGTGCCGTTGGAGGATGTGCTGCTCGTCGGCGCGTGCATGGATGATGCAAATGATGCGGAGAGTATGCAGTTGGTGGTCGAAGAGTTTGACGGCAAGGACGACGAGGAAGGCGTGGTGCTCAAGAACAAGAAGATGCAAGTTGGTACGCTGCGCAACAACAACACATCCTTTGTGCACGCTGTGGTGTCTGAAGGACAGGGTATCACGGTAAGCATGAAGAACATTTCGGAGCCGAAGCTCAAAGTAACGTACGAGTTCATTGACGAAGACGGCTCCCCGGACGGCAAAGTGAAAGATATGGAATTGAAAACTGGCGAGCAGTTCGTGTTCGAGAAGTTGTATTACTCGGCAAGTGAGGTGAGCGGGTGGAAGGTTGTTCTTGAGAACATGACGCAGCCCATGGCACCGAAAATGACGTTTTTCTTCTTGGGATCGGCGTCCATCGATGCCTTTGCGGCCAGCCTAGTATACCAGAAGAAGGATGATGACGCTGGGGGCGCACGCTAGCATCACAGAGAACTTGCCACGAGCCGGTGCGCGTTGGCAGGCACCGCTCACGGAGATCTACGCGAGTAATTTGGTTTCGAGAAGGCAGCCCAAAAAGGGTAACCGCATCGTAGCGTGGTACAAATTAGAACGGGAGCTGGGTTTGAGCAGTGGCTTCACGGAAAATTACCCCCCCCAGATCTCCGTGAGTGGAACGGGACCCACACACACCCCTTGACTTTGATTCTGTAAGGACCCGGTCCGACAGAGCTTTGCTTTTAGGCGTAGAGACTATTGGGTTTTATTTACCATAAATCTGATTTGATTCTTGAACTATCACACCCTGTGTTGACCCTCGCCCTATGCCAAAGCGACAGACTGGTCCGTCAGGACGAGGCCGTGTTTGTGCGCATGCACTGCGAGCACAGTGCGCAGCTTGATGTGCTTGGCCAGTCCGGCCGGCCGCGCCACACCCCCGGCGGCAGGGTTGCCTACGTGCTCAAGCGCCAGGGGGTGTCCGCCTGCCTTCTCCAAGTTCTCGACGATGAGCGAGAGCCACGTTTGCATCTTGTCCCGGTTTTGCACCTTGTCCTCGTGCGTTTTTGCTGCTTGGACCCTGGGTGCGGTCTTGCTGGAGGCGCCGGCCGCACGGAGCCGGCGGACGCTCGTGGCCGTTTCGGGACAGTCTGCCTGGTCCTCGTCGCAGACGCGAGCGCACATGGTGCGCGGGCATCCGGAGTTGGTCACGGACGCACCCAGATCGCGCGTGAAGCGGGCGCGCACGGAGAGGAGAAGAGGCGGGCATCCGGAGTTGGTCACGGACGCACCCAGATCGCGCGTGAAGCGGGCGCGCACGGAGAGGAGAAGAGGCGTGCTCGCGTACTGTGCAGATGGCACCACAGATTGGGCCGCGGCAAAGACGAGGGCCTGCCCCGTCGCGAGCTCCCGGATTGTGTCAAAGACCCTGGGAGGGAGAGCGACCTTGGCCTTGAGGTACTGGTACCAATCCTCGCTGTGGAAACGGTGTATGAGCATGAGGGAGACGAGCTCGAGAAGTTCCGGGGCCAAGACCTTGGGGCTCTGGGTGGAGATGGCGACGCGGAGGCCCTCGTGCCGCATGAGGCGCACCGCGTCGACGATGCTCCGGCTCAGCCCGTCAGAGTCCGCGCCGGAGACGTAGCGGTGCGCCTCGTCAAGCACCAAGAGCTTGCCGCCCTCGGAGCCCCCGCACACTTGGTCGCTGCGGAACTGGTCGAGCAGCACCTCGAAAATCCCGTTGGCCTCGTCCGGGGACAGGAGCGGATCGGTGAGGTCTGCCACCACGAGCATGCCCTCCTGCATCGCGCACAGGTCGCCCCCGATGCCGAGGAATGCCTGGTTGGTGGCCGACTCCTGCATGAGCGCCTCGAGCAGCGCCAGGCGCTGGCGCAGGGGGCCGTTCTGGCCGGCGAGCGCGCACTTTTTCTCAACCTGCGAGCAGAACGCGTCGAAGAGCGGCCTGTGCTGTTGGCGCTGGAACCCCCGCAGCAGCGACAGCATTGTGCTCACGTAGAGCTGGTTGTCGCCCGCATTGATGCGCATGAGGCACTTGAGCTGCTTGGCGGATAGCTTGCTCCACGAAAAGAGCAAGGGCTCGACGCGCACCGTCGGCCCGTACGTCTG
>JABBCA010000076.1 GCA_018607135.1 Opitutales bacterium | reverse complement strand
GAGGTATGTATTCTTTGAGAATGAATCGTTTCCACTCCAATTGCTTCATAGGACCGAAATTAATCAAATAGCCAACAGCTTTCTTGGTAATGTGCATATAGTTTAATAATTGTTGTTCGTGGTCCGAGGTCAGTTCTTTAACCGCTTTAAGCTCAACAATGAGTTCGTCGTTAACATGGAGGTCGGGAATATAGCGTTTATTGAGTAAGTGCCCTTTGTAGTAAACTTTGAGTTCTGATTTCGGTTGAAACGGAATTTCCCGTAAACCTAATTCCCATTCCAGACTTTCCTGGTAAATCTCTTCGGAGAGACCACCATTCAGTTCACAATGCACCTCAAAGGCCGCTCCCATAAGTGCGTAACCTTCGACTCCCAAATATTCAGTGTTCTCTGTTTTCATTATAAGCGTGTGATAAGCGGTCTCCGCGATAGCGGCTAGGCTGATTAGGTTTTTATGATTCGTGATAAATACTCACTTAGTGCACCAACTACATTCTAGAATCGAGATATTTTCCTTTTTCCTCGTGGCTTAATTCGGGCAAGACATTGAGATAATGTTCGACGATTTCTGCTTTCACCCATGGTCCACTTGAAGCTTTGATCTTAGCGATGCCCGCGTCGAACTCATCTAGAATCGCCGAATCAAAATCGGGCTGGTTCTTGATCACGCCAATCCCGTTAAAAGTATCCATATCGAGCGTCTCATTCCCCATGAAGAATTCTTCGTAAGCTTTCTCGCCAGTAGTATCACTACCAAAGAAATAAACAGGCCACTTCTTTTGCGGGATCAGTTCAGCTGCGCGGTCACGGGCCTCATCTTCAGTCTCACACTGAACAGGCTCATAGCCATGGTTCTCCAAAAAACGCACCGCGATATCAGAAAACTTCGTCAGCTCAAGTTCGCCATCCTGATGCGGGAAAAAGATATCCAGGTTCTCGCCAAAAATCGCTGACATCATGCACAGCTCACCAGACTCCTGTGGAGTCACGAAATAGCGACGCACATCATTCGGCGCAGAGAGCGGCTGGTGCTTCATTAAGCGCTGAGTGAAGCCATGTAGCAAACTACCATCACTAAACGCAACATTTGCAAAACGCGCCATAGAGACATTCACCGCAGAAGATTCGCGATGTAAGAACTTCTCCATGATCCGCTTCGACCCTCCCATGAGGTTCACAGGGTTCGCAGCCTTGTCGGTCGAAACAGCAAAATACTTCTTCGCTCCTTGTGTCGCAGCCAAGCGCGCAGTCTTCACTGTGTTAAACACATTCACCTCTAACATCCGCATAAGCGTGTATGGATCTTTCTCACTGCGTACGTGCTTCAATGCAGACAAATTACAGATGTAATCATACGGTTCCTGCGACTCAATAAAGGCATCAAAATAGCGACTGTTCACGTCGACGGGAACCGTCTGAAAATCACCACTACCATAGCCTAGTGTGCTACGCACGTCACGAACGAGCTCCACTAGATTGTTTTCACTAATATCGACCACATGCAGGGCACGTGGATCACGTTTGAACAATTCACGCGTCACTGCTTGACCAATCGTTCCGGCGCCCCCGATCGCCAAAATGCGCGACCCACCAATCAGTGCTTTCAACTGCTGCTCACGACTGGCGACATCACCGTCAAACAACGGACGCGTGCGACCTACTATTTTCATTATATCCATAATTTTAAAACACTAGTGGTGTGAAGATTGAGACTTCGGCGGCTTGAGGCGGACGAATCCTACGTGCGCATATCGCTCAAGGACTTTACCGCAAGCCGATCAACACGTTTAAACTCCTGCAGGTTATTTGTTATTAAGATACGCTCCTGCGTTCGACTATGGCCTGCGATTAAAGTGTCGTAAGCCCCAATCCCTTTGCCCACGGCTTCAAGTTCTGCACGAACGCGCGCGCTTTCCAAAGCGGCTTCCAAGTCGAACTCAATGACTTCAATCGCAGCAAGAAAGCCTCGCGTTTCTTGAACCGTCTTAGGCGAACGACACTTTTCGATGCCTACCCCCAACTCGTAGGCAGTCACACTCGAAATTGCGAGACGCAGACCCAACAGAGCGACATCCCATTCCCCCGGATGGTTGATGATTTCAATCGCAACATCCGTATCTAAAAGATAGCCCACCACCACTTACAGCTCCTTCGATGGGGGCATACTCAGAGACCGATCCACGCTCAACGGCTCTTCCAAAGCACCCAATTGATGCCGAGATTTCAGCCACGTATCAAAACCTGAATCCGCCGCTGATAAAACTAGAGAACGGCCACGCCTGATCAGATTCAAGCGCTTGCCTGGGTGTAGATCCAACTCCTCACGGATTTTTGCAGGAATCACTACTTGCCCTTTACTAGAGACGACGGTGTGCATGAGTAAGACAGTCTTACATTAGAGTTAAGTTGTCAACACTGCAAAGGCTTTTTGCTGAGTGTCCTTGCAATCGATGTCACGTAGCGCGGTGTCTTTAGCCCACGTCCACTCTAGCCTTAACGCGTCAATCACCCTTAACGAGTGCACTCTGAACCGAAACTCCCTGAAGCTCGATGCGGCCATCTAGTAATCCAAACAGTTCCAGCCTCACAAGGTCTGCTGGCTTCGATGCTGCGCGTTCTGTAAATTCATTAAAGTCACTCAAAAAGGCGACCGCATCCACGCAGCCAGTCTGATCTGACGCGATGCGAGACACCTTCGGGTGCGCCGAAGGGAGCAATGCCTCTTCATCGTATTGGAGCACCTCTGACAGCTTCTCACCAGGCTTAGCCCCCGTGTAAACAATCTCAATATCCACGCCTGGTTCTAATCCTTTGAGGCGAATCAAATCACGAGCGACCGCATCAATCTTCACAGGCTGCCCCATCTCCAAGACGAATAGTGCGTGTTTCTCTTGAAAAGATGTCGCCTGTAAAACGAGCCCGACGGCTTCTGGAATCGTCATGAAATAGCGCGTCATTTTCGAATCCGTCACAGTGACCGGGCCTCCGCGATCAATTTGTTTTTCAAAGATCGGGATGACACTCCCAGAGGAGCCAATCACATTGCCAAAGCGGACAATTGAAAAGTCTGTCGCACCACATTTCCCTTGCGCGATCAGAGCTTGAATCGCGAGCTCTGCCAGCCGCTTGGTGGCCCCCATCACACTGGTGGGATAGACGGCCTTATCGGTTGAAATCAGACAGAAGTTCCGAACCGAATGCTTCACAGCCAACTTGGCAAATTCGTAAGTCGCCAGCGCATTATTTAAGAATGCTTCCATTGGTTGACGCTCCATCATCCCGACATGCTTATGTGCCGCGGCATGATACACAATCGACGGTTTAAACGCCTCAAAGACTGCCTCCAATTGTTGCCTATCTTTAACATCCACAACACGCGTCTCAAGCGAAACCTCCATCTCCGAATCGAGCAGCATTTTTTCTGTAAGAAACAGTGCCCCTTCCGATCGATCCAACAAAATCAGCAGAGACGGCTGCATACTCGCCAGCTGAGTTGCCAACTCTTGCCCAATACTACCTCCAGCTCCAGTGAGGAGCACTACATTCCCTCCGACGAATTTTTTAATTTCCTCAAAGTTAATTTCCACCGGATCGCGATAGAGCAAGTCTTCAATGTTCACTTCACGAATCTTCGAAACATTAAATTTCCCACTCACAATTTCACCAACACTCGGCACGGTTTCCACCGGGATATTATGCTTCTTCAAAAGCGATATAATTTCACGTAATCGCTCCGGTTTTGCACTCGGCATCGCAAGAATAACCTTATCAAGATCGTGGGTGCGAAAATATGAAGGGATCAACTCCGGACTACCCGCAATCGACACCCCATGCAATTGCCGCGAATGCTTCGCCCTGCTGTCATCAAAGAAGACGACCACACGCATTCCTAATTTCGGTTGAGATAATAATTCCGTAACCAAAGCTGAGCCCGCTTGTCCTGCACCAACGACTGCCACTCTCTCTAACGTTTTCCCAGAACAGCTAAGCCCCTTTCGCTTTTCATCAATTACGCGTATGCCGACACGCAAGCCCATCACAAGAAATGTGAATAATATAAAATCCACTAACAGTATCGATGCTGGTGGCACATACACGTACGAACTAACTATCCACACTAGCACAGCAATAAAGCTAGCCATACAGGATGCAGCAAATAGTCGAATCGCATCTGGCATTCTAAAAAACCGGACTAATCCCGTAAACTGACCCAGTGCATACAGGCAAATTAATTTTAATGACACGACTATATATCCCTGCATTACAATCCTATCACTAAAGCGCTCAGGAATACCATCAACGCCAGCATAAAAACCAAAGCGAAGTTTCCAGGAAAAGATATAACTGAAGACAGCCACTGAGCAATACAGTGCGAATAAGGTCAAAATCCGAGTCGTTCGATTCATTTCACAACGCTCCCCGACACAGGCTTTCCACCAACTATCCAGTCAACCAGTATAGAATAGGTTTTTTCACGATTAAACACATCATTGAACAAACGATGAGCAAATAATTTCTCTTCTCGGAGCTGCACGGTGTCATATACTGCATACTTAAGTATTGTACTAGCAAGTTTCTTCGCATCTCCTGAAGTGTAAATCGCGCCACAAGAATAAGCACGAATCAGCTTCCCCAACTCACCATCAATTGTGCTTAACATTGGTAAGCCATGAGCTAAATACTCGCCAGCCTTATAAGGGACTGTGACACCTGATTCAGGGAAAAATGGAACAAGCCCAATATCCGCACAGGACAGCTCTTCATGTAAGTTTTTCGAGTCTAGGAAACCCGTAAAACGAACACCCTTAATGCCCTGAGCTTCCAATGCTTTTCGCTTATCCCCATCACCAACAAAAACACACTCTACATAAACTCCAGTATTCTGAAGAATTAACAAAGCATCCAATATAGTTTGTAAGTCATAGCTACGCCCCATAGCTCCAATATATATCAACCGCAAAGGACGATGCTTAGCCTCTGAATTGAGCTCCAGCCCATTCACTGGATCTGCTCCAAGATAACAAACATGCACAGGCTCTTGAGCACCATATGACAACGCATACTCAGCAAATGCTTTAGATTGTGCGCTAACCGCATCAGACTCACGACAAGCTTGACGCAATATATTCCAGTACGGTCTTAGCGCAACTTTTGCAATGGAACTCATGCTGCGCGGCACTGCTTGCAGTAATGTCTTCGGCCATGTATCCATGATATCAGTAACCACTCTACATCCATAGAGCTTTTTCAAACGCAGCGCCGCTGCGGCTCCTTCCATAGGTGGCAAACTGACAACAATCACATCTGGCTTGGTTTGTCCCTCCACCTCAATTCCCCGACACGCATCATCCAGCAGGTTTTTACTAAATCTCCAATGACTATAAATACGACGAAGACTAATGTTCCTTGTATAGGAAGGCGTCGCCACTAGGTGGAGCTTAAATGGCAATGCACCTGTCGGCTGCACGCGCCGATCTTTCCGACGATGTGAATAATCGCTACTCCACCAGACCACTTGATTTCCTTTCGCGGCTAAGGCACGAGCCAAGGTATGATAACGCTGTGCCTTGCCCTCCTCAGGTATATCATCAAATGGGTTTATAATCCAAATTACCATACTGCTATATTTTGCGACTACGCTCCAATTGGCACATCAAGTTACAATAAGCCACGCTTCTGCAAATCGACCACAAAAGAATAGCCAATTTGATCCCAATCAAATTCATCACGGATCCACTGCGCTCCTAGTGCTCCCATGGCAGCACGCTCATCATCCGTAAGGTTGATCGCGCGTTGCAACACAGGGGCAAGAGAGTCCACTCCAGTTTCGATACACCAACCGCACCCCATACTATCAAGCCGATTCCATGGGGTCTCATTTGATGTAATAACAGGCAAATGACACCCCAAAGCTTCCCCTACAACTATACCAAAATTTTCAGAATAGCTGGGAAGCACAAATAAATCAGCACTCGCATACTCATCCCACTTATCCTCATCTCGAACGGAGTTAATAAAATGTATATCGCTTGAGTTCTTTTGCCTAGCCGCAGCTTTCTGGCAAACCCCTAGATAATTACTATCGTCGTTTCCACCAATCACGAGTTCCCATCCAGCAGTTTCAACCTTACCGAATGCTTCGACCAAATCGATAATTCCTTTTTTCGGATGAATCCTCGATAAAAATAATATCCTGCGAGTGCCTTCTTTACGACTGCGATGCCCAGGCTTCACATCAACACCATTCGGCGAAATCAAAATTGGCACGTCACCTCCAACGCAACCTCTTATATAGCCTGCTTCAATCGGAGCTGTTGCGTGGATCAGCGATGCAGACAATAAGTCATTCTTTGCATATGCTTTCCAAGCAAGCCGCTTCCTCCACTTATGATAATTCAATGCCCAAGGATCCAACATGCTGCGAGTTGAAACTACAACAGGTATACCAATCC
>JABBCA010000017.1 GCA_018607135.1 Opitutales bacterium | reverse complement strand
CGTTCGTCGTCATTTCCTAAGGGGTTTGTAGATTGGCTTACGTTAGAGTTAAACGTAGCGGAAGGATGAAACCCTTATAAAGTTTCTCGCCCTCATAGAAAACAGTGTCTGAAAATAAAAGATGATGCCCCCATGACTAAGTTTATTCTCCACTAGAAAACATCCGAGTATCGTGTTAGGCGTTTACCTATGAGCAAAAATGAATCTTTAAATAATGAGAAAGTTAGTTTAACCTTAAGGTGATTATCGTTTCGATGGGAACTGGCGTGATGATCGGTATGGGGATTTGCGTGCTGGACTCTGCGTATGGGTCTAGCTGTAGTTTTACTCAGAAGAGTTATTTCCTTCGCACGCATGGGGCCGACGACTAGAATCCGAACTACACCTAATGCTTACATCTATTATCATAACCGTTTTTCTGATGCTCACCGTCATTACCTTTCGCTATTGGGTGATGGGACGGCTTAAAGATATGCTCCCTGACGAGGATGTGCCCCACTCGCATTTTCTCCAATCAACCTTAGTTCTCATTCTGTTGGTATGCGCGCACGTGGTGGAAATCCTCTGGTTTGCGGGTGGTTTTTATATCTCAGCGCATTGGCTGCAATTGGGAGAGTTAGGGCCGTCTGTCGGCAACGCGTTTATGGATTTCTTTTATCACTCTGCGGTTACCTACTCTTCGCTGGGTCTCAGCGAAATACCATCAGGTCACCTTCGCTTCATGACTGCGATGGAATCACTCACAGGCATCATAATTCTGACATGGTCTGCGACATTCTTCTACAGCGTCATGGGCCGCCAGCGATAGCTACGAAATATCCGAGCCCGCATTAAGAATGTTAAGAGAAAAAGCCCATTTGTATTCAGATGGTTGAGCTTAATTAGAGTGCTAACACCGAGTAATTCTAGCCTTCAATCCATCATCTTATGCTTAGAGGCTCTTTCAAAGTTTCGCTTCAGAATGTATTTTACTTCGTCAAGCTCTAGTCGGAGTTTCCGCGAAATTGCCTGATACACCTCAATGACTCCGGTTGGTTTGCATGGTTTACGGTTCAATTTCGCGTATGGACCATCCGACTCCGCAAGTAACTGACCTAAAGGAACAACATCTAATATCTTTTGGCCTTTCTGGGTCATCAACATGGATGTGTTGATCGAGACGAAATGCCCCTCGGATAATATTTCTTCCAGAGTATCGATAGCTCCAGAATACCAATGAAAACAGGCTCTGCTGATTTTATGAATCTGAAGTGCTTCAAGCACCTCTTTCTCTGCTCCACGGCTATGTAGCGTGATAAATGAGGATGTCTTTTGGAGTAAACCCAACAAATGATTGAAAAGTTCTTCTTGCTGCCGACGCGTGGGCAATCCCGCTTTAGAAAAGTCTAATCCGATCTCCCCGATATATTTAGCCTCTTTTGCAAATCGTTCAAAAATTCTCAACTCAGTTGGATTTGTTGTCGCGTTTAATGGATGAAAACCCAACGCGGGAAATACTCGTTCAGAATTCGCTAAATGTGGCAGTGCCATTTCGTAGTGCTCAGGATGGTTTGTCACCGCGACAACCTTCACGTCAGCAGCCTCGCATTCTACAACAATCGCCTCTGGATTGGGGAATTGATCAATATGGCAGTGAGTATCAATCAACATTCGGCAAGCCCTCTTTAATGCCAGAAGAACCCACAGCATGCAGCCAAATCAGGACTTCTTTACGCATCCTCTGAACCAAAGCCACGCTCTCCGCCAACTTATCCGCTGGAAGTCTTCCATTTGCAAGCATCCTGGCGGCAATATCCCGATCTGTAAGAGGTTGCTTCACAAATGTAAGAAGTGCTAACGGATCATCCGGTAAACCGACCGCATCGTGGAACGATTCTATTCTGCGACCGTAAGTCTCAGTATCCCATTTGTTCGCGTGCAAAGATGCTCGCCTAAATAAACAAGGCACACAAATGCCACAAGACCCTGCAGTGCGATTCTCCCAATAGCGTCTGTGCCCAAATTTAGAGCATGAGCGACTTAGGAAGTAAATAGACTCTAGAAGATCCTGGTTCAAACATTCAGCAACCATCTCTCCTTTTGTTTTGAGTTCATAAGGGTTAGAAATTGTAGTCTTCATCTCCACTGCAGCCAGAACTTGGTTCAGTTGGTCTACAAAAAATGGATGCACCGTCCTCGTGCTGCAAGACCCCCGTCGCGCAGGTGTCAGAGGAAAATTCAATGCAATGGGGCCATTCTCCGGGATCAAAACTGGAGTGTCCTCGCCAAGTATTTCTGCGTAGTAACAACCAAGAGCCAAAAAGAGTAACGAACGGCTTCGGAAATTCGTATCTGCGCTGCCGCTTGAAAGTCCGATGCGTGTCTGAGCCAGTTCAAAGCGATTTGGATACCGAGTCTCCAAAAAGACTTTCAATTCAGATTGATCAGACTTGGGGCCTCCTACGTCACCATCATAGTGCCCCACGAGTAACAATCTATCATTGGGGTTTTGCTCCAACCAGTCGATTGCGCCAATCAATGAATCCAAACCACCTGAGAATAGACAAACCGCGCTTCCATTCGGTCTGTAGAACCGAGTTCTCCGAAGTCTGGGACGGCGTTGGACGAGACGGACAGGTGTCTTGTAAAAAGTAATTTCCCACTTGTCCCCCGTTAGAAAACTAACACATTTTGACAAGCGTTCACGGGTAGATGTCCAAGCTGTGGGATGCTCCACTGGAATTTGAATCGAGATATTTCTCGTCCACCGGTCTTCCTGGTCACTACGACTGATCGCTTTGTCTGCGGCATATACACATGCGGCTATCGTTAAAAAGTCCTGCGCCATGTCCGGAACCGAACGAGATACTTTCAGCAGCGCGGATCCATGTATGTCCAACTCGGCAGCCTTCGCGTGTCCATCGACTTCAAGAGACATGACGGCTGACTCTTTCTTATGATTGGGGCCAGCCTCTACTTTTACAACAATTTCCGTTCGCATCATTCAGTCCCTCCAAATAAATCCACAGTATCGGCGACGATCTCGTCGACAACGTTTGAGCCATCTAGCCCGCTCCAATCAACAGACGCTAAATCGCGAGTCGACTCAATGCTGGATACCCTAGCTTCGATGTAATCACGAATCTGCCCACACATACTTTCAGCAGCTTCGAACCCGTGAGTCTTCAATACACCCTGATAACCCACTGACTTGAATACGTGATAAATGTAATGACCCATGAGTTCGTGGAGCACTCCACCGATATTAGACGATGCGCTTTCTATGTTTGCTCCTAAATCCTCCAAAGAATCTTTACCTTCGGACCAATCCATCATCATGTCGATTAAGGCGTCGCGTAAGACGGTGTCGTCAATTAAGCTCGTTGGTTCACACAGAATATCGACTATTTCTAGCGCGACTTCGTCAGGACTTTTATCAGATAAATCTGACAGTCCACGATCAACTAACGCTTGCTCAAATCCTTTTTGCTGAACATCTGACAGGAAGCTTCCGACGCCTCTAGCGACATTGCGAATAGAACCACCTGAAGCACGAGTCGAACCCCCTCCACCAGTTCCACCTCCTGTAGAACCAGCACCACCGCCAGAGCTACCTTTGAAGCCCAAAGAAGATTCTCGTGTCATTTGGCTTACCACTGCCGACACTAACGAGGCCGCTTTCTGAGGCGTCACAAACCCGTCACCTCCGGTCTGCGTTACCTGTTGCTTGGTATCGCTCCAATTTGGAGACGCTTTGTAGTTGGTGGAAGTTCCCATAATTACTTACTAGCTTTGGTAAACGCTTTTTCGAATTTGCTCCTACCTAACTTATACTGATCGATGCACGTTTTGCCCCATAGACCAAGCGGTGTGCCCTTCTTTGACAGAGTCCCTAAAGTGACTCCCAAGGCGGGAGCTAAATCACTTTTGGGCAGGCGCTCAATTAAAGCCGAAAAAGCGGGCACATAGCTCGGATTCGCCTCGGATATGTCTATAAGTGCTTTAAACGCTTTCATTTCTCCGGGCCGCTGTTGTGCGTGATTTTCAAGGAGATTGAACAAAATTTCCAATTCATCAGGCTGTAGTGCACCTACCTGCTTACGGCCTTCAGTGTCACCGAGCTCACTTAATAGTAATTTAAGCGTATTTCTGACGACCGTCGGAACCATTACCGTTGAACTCATGGTAGATCGGAGGCGATCTCTTGTCACCCACATGTAATTCCGTAGATCCACGTTCGTAAGCTTCGGTTCATATGATAGCCAACGGATATATGGCTTCCACTCTGCAGGGAGTTCCTCGACTCTGTTTTCCTCCGCCACGATGGCTTCATAATCTGCAATGAAAGGTATATCCCCACTCTCACCATTCATACTCTTGAAGAGTGACTGAAATAGCTTTGGAGCGGAATATTCCAAAAGCATCAGTTTTACCAATACCTCATCAAGAACATCCTCCAATTTTGCAACTGTAGCTAATTTTCTTCTCAAAAAGAACGCATTTAAGAACCGCTTAACTTGACGGGGATTCCCTTGCAGGACGTCTGTGATCTGTTCAGCAATCATCGACCCCATCTGCATTGACTCCGATAGTTCACGCGAGCAGTCACCTCCCATAATTTCCAATACCTGGGTCTGGGCAAAAGACTGATGCCTATCCGTAGCTCTTTGACTCTCAGAAGCCTCTAGGACTCGTGCAAATTCTTCCGGCGACATGTGACGCTTGCAGAAAAGAAGGGTTAAGTAAGTTTCGATCTCAGATGGAGACAATTTTGGCAAACTATATGGAATCTGTATAAGCTTCTCCAAATAATCTTCAACAAGACGTTCACTTCCATCGCTTACGCTTAAATCCAATTTGGGCAATGTCTCACGATATCTCCACGCCACTGCCTGACTAATAATCCGTCGATCAGCCCCAATGACAAAAGCGGTATTCGGCACATTCAAAAACAGTTTAATTGCTTCAAGATTTTCAATAATGCGCTCGGGAGAGCATCGGTCTAGATCATCAATAATGACTACCAAAGTTTGGATATCACTTGCCGCCAGCATTTTTGCAAAATCATCTCGAAATTGCCTTATATCTGACAGCACTTCGCCCGCCTCAGCTTCCTCATCGCCGGATACGGATTCCTTAGCGGCATCCAAGGCTTTATCACCCGCGCCACTGAAAGCTGCACCCATAATTGCGGGAACTGCGGCCAGACCAGCACCACCAGTCGCCGCAGCAACTCCGCCCGCAAGGGCACCTGAAAACAGAATTTTGGCTCCGCGCATGTAGTCAACACGCTTAAGAAGCTTTATCGCACTCTCTTTTAATTGAGAACCAAATGTCTCGTGATCTCGCAGTGAAGTAAGAATCGAACCTAGTAATGCTGCTTTCGCATCGTCATATCCCTCGAACAGCCAGCCATTAAAATAGAGCGTTGCGATTCCATTTTCCTTCTCTAGTGCTTCTAAATCAGCGTTAAGCATCTGCATAATACTTGATTTTCCGCCACCCCAGTCACCAAAGACTCCTATTGTCACTGGTAGGACGGACGGATCGAGAATTAATTCACAAACCAAATCCGAATGGATTCGGAACCCAAAGAGATCTTCTGCTGTTTCGTTGTCTGCCCACATAGGTGTATTTCTTCGTAGTCACTGTCATTTCCTAGCGGCTAAAGCCTCATGGCCTCCCCCTGCTGCTAGACTCACTATTGATAATTGATCCGCATTTAGCCAGATTAGCCAGAGTTAGACCTTAATCACGGAAAATAGTGAAGATATGAGTGCAGCAATGCAACTTGCAATCTGGCATGAGTGCAATCTTTGCCTAATCACATAAAACTGGTTCCGCATAGAAACGGTGCGTTCTGCATGACATACGGCTGTTTACCAATAAACTGCGGGGCCTTTTAGATAACCGACCAACGTGTTAGACAAAGCATTTGAGCATCATCCAAATGGCCATCGCCATCATCATGAGGTTCTCGGTCAGAGAGATAAAACCTAGAGGAACATCGCTTCCTTTTTCGTTACTAGTTTTTAATTCGTTAGTCACCATCAGTATTGATGACATTCTTTTGCATTAATATTATGGGCGGGTAGTAAATAAATTTCTGTTGAGTCGCATTCTTGATCAAAACCAGAATCGGATACCGGCGACGAATGAAGTGCTGTCCGGATCAGCTCCGTTCGACTCGACGATATTTTTAGTTTCGCCCAGAGCCGATTCCCAGCTGACGCCGATGTAAGGAGCGAACTTCCGGGAGATTTCATAGCGCAGGCGGAGCCCCAGCTCAATACCAGTGAACCCAGCTCCTGTGCCATACTCGGGAACGTCTTGCGCGGCAAGATCCAGTTCTAGGCGCGGCTGAAGGATAAGTCTTTGCGTCAGCAATAGATCATATTCTGCCTCGATGCCAAAATACAGGTCGGCATCTTCGCTGAGAAAGAAGTTGGCATCTACTTCAAACCATTGCGGTGCCAAGCCCTGAATGCCCAAAACAGCGAAGGCACGTTCAGGATTGGGCTCGAAGTCATAGCGAAGTCCCCCACGCAAGTCCCAAAAGGAGGAAATGGCGCGACCGTAGAGTAACTCAGTCTGCACGGACTCGAAGCTGTCCTCGTCGAGCGAATATTCGCCTTCGGATTCAAAATACAGCTTGTTGTAATCGCGTTGCACCCAAGCTTGGATGTCCCAGAGAGCGACCTCTCCATCATCGAAGGAGCGGTATTCGAATCGGTCGGCGCGGAAGAAGTAAAATAGTTGGTTATCGTGAACGGGAGCCACGCCAAAATTCGTGGCTCCTGTGCCGGGATCGTCGGGCGCATATTTGCCGATGGCCTGCCCCTCGGGCGGTAGCGGAGGCGGTGATTGGTAGTCGTCCGGCATGGCGTGGCCTGCGTGTTGCGAATACGTGAGCGGAGCGGCCATAGCGAAGAGTGCGAATGATAGGGTGTTTCTGAAAATTTGTTTCATTGATAAACCTTTGTGCTGTGAATTTAGGAAACACGGACGACTTGGAACATGCCCGCTTCCATGTGGTAGAGTAGATGACAGTGGAAGGCCCAGTCGCCCTTTTCGATGGGCGTGATTAGGGTCGAGATCTTCTCGCCGGGCTTGACCAGAACAGTGTGCTTATAAGGAATACGCTCATGCGGCTGTCCGTTCTCAATCTGCATCCACATTCCGTGCAGGTGAATCGGGTGCTCCATCATGGTGTGGTTCACGAGCCATAAGCGGAGTCGTTCATTATGACGGAAGTTATAGGGGCCCGGATGTTGTGAGTATTTTTTCCCATCGAAGGAGAAAATATAGCGCTCCATGTTACCAGTGATGTTTATCGTCATTTCACGATCTACTTTCGAAGAATATAGCTGCGGTTCTGCGTTTACAAGGTCGCCGTATGTGAGCACCTTCCAACCGTCTTCACCAAGCCCGATTCCAGGCTCTGAAGCACGGTCTCTTGGGTTCATAATGATCATCGCGGGATTGATTCCTTTCTCCGGCTTAAAAGGCTCGGGGCCGATAGGACCAGGAATATCCGGAGTCATCTGGCTGGGTGCTTTCGAATCCATTTTACCCTGTCCCATTGAACCGTGGTCCATTTTACCACCGAGCATCATCTCATCCATACCGCCCATCCCGATGTCTTCAAGTGTGCGAACAGGCCTTGGTCTTAATTTCGGAATTTCGGCCATAAGTCCTTCCTGTGGTGACAAGGTGCCCCGCGCATAACCACTGCGATCAAGGGACTCCGCGAAGATCGTAAATGGCTGATCTTTTTTCGGAGTTACGAGCACGTCGTAAGTCTCTGCCACGCTGATGCGAAACTCGTGGATGTCGACAGGTTTGACCTGCTTACCGTCGACCATGACGACTTTCATATCCAAGCCGGGGATACGCACATCAAACGTGCTCATCCCTGCCCCATTAATAAAACGAAGGCGAACGGTTTCCCCTGGATTGAACAAGGCAGTCCAATTTGATTCGGGTGAATTACCGTTCATTAAGTAGGTATATTCAAAACCGGTAACATCTGCCAAATCGACTGGACTCATCCGCATCTTGCCCCACGCCAGTCGATCCGCGACCGTGCTTTTTAAGCCGCGCTCTTTAGCATCTCTCACAAAATCAAAAACCGTGCGTTGTTGAAAATTATAATATCCGTCATCCATTGTGACGTTACGGAATGCCGCGTCAGGACCATCAGAAGTCCAGTCAGAAAGCAACACAGTGTAGTCGCGGTCATACTTAAAGGGCTCCTTCTGGCGCGGCTCAATCACGAGCGGCCCGTAGGTTCCCGTCTGCTCCTGAAATCCGGAATGACTGTGATACCAATAGGTGCCTGCCTGCTGCAGCTTAAAGCGATACTTGAAGGTCTCTCCTGGCGGAATACCCTTAAAGCTGACACCGGGCACGCCATCCATGTTATAAGGGACAATCAAACCGTGCCAGTGGATCGAAGAATGCTTCGTATCCATAAGAGAGTTCGTTACGTTTAGCTCGACGTCATCACCCTCACGAAGACGCAAGAGTGGCCCGGGGACAGTGCCATTGATTGCAGTCGCTTTGACCGATTCTTTTTTTCCGTTCAGGATGAACGGCATATAGCCGATATTCAGATCGTAACGCCTGCGGATATCCAAATCGGCTAAGCTTTTACCGACAACATCAGCCCAAGATGGGCGCGGTAGCAAACCGCCAAGGCTTGTTACGAAGACGCCCGCGCTCATCTTCTGGATGAATCGACGTCGGTTCAAATGGGTATCTAATTCTGTTTTCTCTGTCATGTGTGAGGATTGCTTTAGTATTTGTTTTTAATGAAACTCTTGTTGGTCTTTATTTGACCGTCAGCGTGCCAACCATACCGAGTTGAACGTGTCCCGGCGTGCTGCATACCAGCTTGTAGGTTCCAGCTTTTTTAGGCGCGATGACTACTTTCGAAGATGTCTCGCCGCCACTGGTATGGACGTGCGTCTCTGGTTTTCCTTCCAATTGCCACATGTGCACGGCGTTGCCAGTGTTCACGAGTTCGATGAAAAGCTTCTCGCCAGGTTTCGCTGTAATATCCGACGGTTCAAAAGCAAAATCGGTCGCAATCACAGTGACTTTTCTGGCATCCGCAGGCTTCTCAATCTTACCAGTGGAGCCGTGATGATCCGTTGACTCATCTGCGCTCATCGTGAGATGCGGCGCATGCATATTCGACACAGTCTCGCTGTGTTCATGGCCGTGGCCGTCCTCCGATTCTTTTTCGACACCACATCCTGCTAGTAAGAAAATAAGTATTAGTCCAACGGGCGCGGCGAATGTGATGCTTTTAAGCTGATTCATATTTTGTATATGTTGAGGTTATTAATTGATAGAGGATCGCTTTAAACGTAGTGAATTTGTCACGACAGATACGGAACTGAAAGCCATCGCAGCGCCTGCAATCATAGGACTTAGGAGTATTCCGAAAAACGGATAGAGAACTCCCGCTGCAACCGGCACCCCGATCGCATTATAGATGAATGCAAAAAACAGATTCTGCCGGATATTGCGCATGACGGATCTGCTTAACTTGAGCCCGCCTACGATGCCTCGAAGGTCCCCCTTGACTAAAGTCAGCCCGGCGCTTTCGATAGCCACATCGGTTCCTGTCCCCATGGCGATCCCCACGTCCGCAGCAGCCAGCGCGGGCGCATCGTTGATCCCATCACCCGCCATAGCGACCCGATGGCCTTGGGCTTTCAATTCATTAACGATGCGTTGCTTATCCTCTGGGGACACTTCGGCATGCACTTCGTCGATCCCAAGTGTTTTGGCGACAGCGTGTGCCGTGCGCGAATTATCGCCCGTGCACATGACGACCTTAATTCCCATAGCATGGAGTGATTCGATGGCCTCTTTTGAGGTTTCCTTAATGGGGTCGGCAATAGCGATAAGCCCTAATAGTTGGCTATCTTCGGAAACCCAGATCACGGTTTTGGCTTTTTCCTGCAAACGCTCTGCTTCACTCACAAGATCATCAGGAATCGCAATGCTGTTGGATTCAATGAAGCTGCGCTTGCCCACTCGAATAAGCTTACCTTGAATATGAGCGTGAACGCCACCACCAGTCGTGCTTTCGAAGTCTGAAATATCGGAGAGGTCTAAGCCGTCTGCCTTCGCTTTATCAACCACGGCACGCGCGAGTGGATGTTCGGATTGCGTTTCGACGGCAGCAGCCATTGCCAATAAATGGTGCGGTTCGACCCCCTCGCCAATTTGCACATCGACGACCGAAGGTTTGCCTTCCGTGAGCGTGCCAGTCTTGTCCGTAATCAAATGAGTGACTTTCTCGGCTCGCTCAATTGACTCGGCATTTTTCACCAGAATTCCGTTCTGAGCACCCTTCCCCACTCCGACCATAATCGACATAGGCGTCGCAAGACCTAAAGCACAGGGGCAAGCTATAATCAGGACCGAGACGGCTACGACAATTGCATAAGCCATCGCTGGAGCTGGGCCAAAAATCGCCCAAACGGTAAATGCAATGACTGCGATTAAAACCACGGCAGGCACGAAATAGCCTGCGACCTGATCGGCCAGCTTCTGAATCGGGGCACGGCTGCGCTGTGCTTGAGCGACCATGCCGACGATTTGTGAGAGCATGGTTTCTTCACCGACCGCCTCGGCTTCCATGATGAAACTACCGGTCTGGTTGACCGTAGCGCCGATGACCTTGTCGCCTTCGCCTTTTCCAACAGGCACTGGCTCTCCAGTAATCATGGATTCATCGATGGTGCTTTTGCCTTCACGAATCGAACCGTCGAGGGGAATCTTTTCACCGGGACGCACACGCAAGCGGTCGCCTTTCTCAATCACGTCGATATCGACTTCTTCTTCCTCGCCATCGTCGTTGATGCGGTGGGCGGTTTTGGCCGCGAGATCGAGCAAGCTCTGGATGGCTTGCCCCGTCTGCCTTCGGGCGCGGGCTTCCAGCCATTGCCCGAGCAAAATCAATGTCGTAATAACGGCCCCCGCTTCAAAATAAAGCTGAACTTCCCCGTGCCTTCGGAATGAGTCGGGGAAAATGCTCGGAAAAAGCACCGCAACTACGCTGTAAGCATAGGCTGCGCCGACCCCTAGCATGATGAGGGTAAACATATTCAAGCTGCGATTGATGATCGAGCGCCATCCACGCGTGAAAAACATGCCGCCTGCCCAAAGGATGACGGGAGTTGCCAACAGCAGCTCAAGCCAACCTTGCAAAGTAGGCGAAAGAATCGAGTCGAAGGACAAGCCGGGAATCATGCTATCGAATGCCAGTAGCAAAATCGGCACAGTGAGAATCCCTGCAATCAGTGTCTTGCGCTTCAGGCTGTTGATCTCGCCTGCTTCCTCATCATCTTCGAGCACTCCGTCCATCGGCTCAAGATCCATACCACATTTGGGACATTGCCCCGGCTTTGACTCTTGAATTTCGGGATGCATTGGGCAGGTCCAGATTTTCGAAGTCTCTGCCTTAAAAGCTGGATTACGCTCCAGACGCATACCACACTTTGGACAGTCACCAGGTGTATCGGATTCCACACCCGGACACATCGGGCAAAAGTATTTTGCGTCTACAGAGGGTTCGACATCAGCATCCGCGTGGTGGTGATGATCTCCACCATGTGGATCTTCATGTTGGCAACATTTAGGCTTTTGTTTCATTTGAATAATTATAACAGCTCAAAAGCTTCATTTGCTTATATAAGCGTGTATTTTTGTTATATGATTTGGCGTATTCTAAATCGAATCGAGTGAACGTCTCTCTGGATGCTTCACTCGCTTAAACTCCTTCGGGGCGAGCCCGGTCTCTCGTTTAAAATGAGAGGAAAAATGCGGCAAACTACTAAACCCGAGCCATTCCGCGACCTCAGTAATACTGACTTCGTTATATGAAAGCAGTTCTTTTGCTCGCTCAATCCTTTGAGCGGTCTGGTATCGCTCGATAGTTACGGCTTCGACTGAAGAAAAGATTTTACTCAGATAGCCGTAATCATGGCGCAGCTTATCCGAGAGATAAGACGACAATTTTATCGCAGGGACTTCGTCTTGATAATGGATGCGTTCAACAATGAGCGTTTTGATTCGATTGATCAGCTTCTGCTCCCTTGATATAAGAATTGAAAAACCGGAGGCCTCCAGCTGTTCTTTGAACATCTGCATCGTTTTTCCACTGATCTCTCCTTTCACAGTAAGCTCGCCCAGAACAACCGATAGCACTTCCAAACCGAGATCCTCAGCAATGGATCGCACCGTTGTGATGCATCGGGGGCAGACCATGTGTTTGATGGATAGTGTAGTGCGTTCTTTCATTAAGATTTTTTTAATAGAACGAGTGCCAGTCGCAGCTGATCGGTTTCTTGGTTGTGTGCATGAGCAGACATTTTCAGGAATGAGCGTTCGCTGAAATTTAGCCTTCTAGTTTGTAATACCTACTTAAACGCGGCTTTACTCAAAAACCCTCAAATTTCCTGAAACATCTCCGACAATTTCTCGCGAAGTAATTTTCGAGCCCGATAGATTCGAGTTTCCACGGTCTTTCGGCTCGTTTTCAAAACCTCAGCGCAAGCATCGTAGGAGTTGCCCTCCAAAATACAAAAGATGAAGGGAAACTTCAACTTATGAGGTAGCGCAAAAATTTCAGCATGGACGCCTGCGAGCGCTTCGTTCGAGGTCGTTGCCTCGCTTGGGTTCCTCGAATCACTGGCGAAAGTATCACCTCGCTGGACACCCGACGTTCCGTCAATCTCAGCGTCTAAAGACAAATCGCCCCTACGCTTTTTATTCTTTCGAATGGAGTCCCTGCATAAGTTCCCGGCTATCGAAAATATCCAAGTGACTACTTTAGCCTTCGGCTGAAAGCGATTCGCTTTCTGATAAACTCGAAAGAACGTTTCCTCCGTCAGCTCGGCGGCATCCGCTTCATTGGCGACATAGCGATAAATGAAGTGAAACAAAGCACTGCGATGCTGCGACATCAATTCCGTGAGTCCAGCTTCGTCTCCTTGTTGGATCTTCTCTAGCGACTTTAGGTCTGCATCGATTTCGCCCATTCATAGGATCACTCCGGCTGGCTAAGTGCTTTCACCGCAAGTTGACGCAATTTATCCTGTTTTTCAGTAGGTAGCACGCTCAACATGTCGTAATAGTGTTGTATGGATAACTCCTGGAGCTCCCCATGGACTTCGTGAAGTCGGTGAATGGCAACATCCACCTCAGGCACGTATTGATCTGTATCAACTAAAATTTGACGCAGATCTCCGACCCGCGACTCGAATTCGTTGAGTAAAGCTTTTCGCTGCCTCCGATAATCACCCTCAAACGCATCTATCGCGATTTCTTCCTGCTCATTCAGGTCCAGCTCTTCATGCAGCCAATCATGTCCGTGTGGCGTATCGTGACTCCAATCATCCTGACTCTTCGAGAACCACTGTGTCGTAACGAATGACGCCCCAATGCAGATAGTGATCATCAGCAGTGCGAGGGCGACTAGCGTGAGTATCTGTCTAGTTCGTTTTGATCGATCCTTTGTTATCATAGACCTAATTTTCCAAATCAAAAAACGGAGCTTCGTTGAAAACTCCAAAGTCCAGAGCACTGACGGCAAGACTTTGGCTCTTTGAAGCGCGTGCAGAACTCGCCTCCAACACCACAGTGGAGGTCACGCTTAGCATCACCGTTACAGCTAAAGCACTTAAAATCAGGCTTTTTTGAGGCAGTAGCCCGAATATCCAATCTAACACGCTACCAGCATCACTTTCACTTTTAGCCAGACGAATACGCCGAAGGACATTTGCCTCAATGTTTGAGGGACATTCCGGCAACGACCGAGCCCTTTCTGCCCTCAGTAATTCTTCAAATATATGGTCTTTCATGACTTCTTAAACGCGATTAAACACTAAAACCCTCAAACTTTCTACTGTCGATTGCTGTTTTTTAATCCTGACCACTAAACAGTATTTCAAATGCCGTTTGAGCTTTAATCTCAGCATTGACCCAAATTTACCCCAATCGGTGCTTGAATAGAACTAAGTCCGCGCAGCCGCAGAGACCTTCAAATGCAGAGTGCCTGCTTCTTCATTTACGGTCAGCAAACCCACTGGTTCATTTTGTTGCAAAATTTGTTCCACTAAAGCATCTCCCACGAGACGCTCAATACAGCGACGCATCGGACGCGCCCCGAAGCGAGAATCGAAACCTTCAATCAACGCTAGTTCCAAGACGTTTTTGTTATAGGTAATCGACGTATTAAACTGCTCCATTAGGCGATTGATTTCACGATCCAACAAAAGTTGGGCGATTTCAACCTGCACCTCGTAGTCCAAACGATTGAACACGATTTGCTCGGTAATACGACCGACCAATTCCGGCCTTAACTTTTCTTTCACCAGTGAAAATACAACACGTTCAACCGTCTCAGCCGAAGACTTTCGCATCTCCATTGCTTCGGAAGCTCCGATATTTGAAGTCATCACAATATAGAATTTCGAAAGATTCAGTAGCGTGCCGTCACGTAAGGTCAGACGACCATCTTCCAATACTTGAAGCAGAATAAGCAAAATATCGGGATGCGCTTTTTCTATTTCATCCAGCAAAAACGTACCGCCTCTAAGTTCACCCTTCTCGTCTTTATTGAGTTCAAAGAAACGCCCCATCTGCCCCTGTGAGTTACTCCCGTCACCTAGCAGAACTTCAAGTTGTTCCTTATTCTGATATTCTGACATATCGAATCGAATAAGTCGGTTATCACCTTCGAAAAAATAGCTAGTAAAACACTTCGTCAGCTCGGTTTTTCCAACACCCGTCGGGCCAACAAAAAGAAATGAACCGAGCGGTCGTTCAGCAGATGGAAGATTAAAGGCACCACGTTCCAATACCGAGCAGGCTCTTTCAATTGCGTGACTTTGCCCCTTGATTTGTGACATCAAATGCCTCCGCAGCCCCAACACCTTTTTGATTCTCTGATTGTCCATCATATAACCATTTACGTTAAATTACTTAATCAAAAATAAAGCGTAATCACTACGCTAATACACATTATTGTTATAGTTCATAACTACGTTATTGACTATGCTTAATTTGAACCTTTCGGCTGTCAATTATCAAGTAATTCAAGATTTATAAATTTCCCTTTTATTAAAAAAGAAAAACACAACTACCATGACTATCCCGTATGCACCGATCATAGCCCAAGCAAACCTTACTGATTTGAAAGATATGTTCTCCCTCGCACTAGGGGTCATCTTCTTCTTCGGTTTTGTTTACGGAATTTTTCTAATCTGGCGCGGTGCCAAAAAAATTGCAGACGGCGATTCCGAAGGCTACTCGTCGATTTTCGGAGGAATCATTATTGCCGCAGCGGGATTAATTATGTCGGCGTTCTTCGTCTTGGCAGGTATCGGAGATGCGGTGATAACACCGACATTCTAAGCTCGAAATCGATCATAACAATTAGCCTACCTTGACGATGGAACAACTGGAGCGAACGCGAACGAATGCGGCAACGGACTCCAAAGGTCAGGCTTTCGGCCTCTCGGGCAATTTGTTTCTGTATCCAATTGTCGGAGTCGTCGCGGCATTATCGGTTGCGACAATCTGCTTTAGCGTGTTGAAGCTCGGTTTACTTATTTCGGCAATCGCGGCGCTGCCTTTTTTCGTTTTCCCAACGCTGTATGTCATCTTTCTGCGGCACAATAGGCCGAAGGGATTTGACCGCGATTGGTTCGACAACGTCTCCTCTCAAGGATTTTCCTTTGTGAAGGCCAATCAGCCGATGAACCCCCGTTTACAAAAAGGCGACCATGTCTAGCCAAGCCCCCAATGGTTGGTTTGCAGATGGAATGCTGATATTCGGCTCACTTGAAAAAGGATGCACTGCGTCAAAGGGTTTTGTTGTCGAAACACCCGATTTACGGGGCGGTAGTGTTGGAATAAAGAATGAATACAAACGGAAGATACGGCATCTGATAAATTCACTCGGCCCGAATCAATCGATGCAGGTTCAATGGACATGTAACAATGATTACCGAAATCCACTTACGAAGTATTACGAAGACACCTGCAACAATTGCACAGACGAGTATATCAAAGCCATACGCAACGAGCGCTTTTCCCGCTACTGGTCGAGAATGCTCGAACGCAAGTTACGAAGAGAGCACTTGGTTATTTTTGTTTCTTCTCGGATGGAAAAATACTCGGGTAATGTAAAAACGAAATCGGGATTGCGCAAATTCTATGATGCCCAGCTCGATAGTTTACAGACTCATTTCAACGAGCTTTACAACCAGATCAGGAGTATCTTAGGCGCTGATACGACCGTCGTCCCAATGGACGACTTGGCACACTACACCTATTTCAAGAAGTTCCTTAATCCATCACTCACGGAAACCTTCGACTACAATTACGAGGGAAGTTTCGACGAACGATACAGTATCCAAGAAAATTGCCTACACTGCGATTTGCGTCCAGCAGACAAGGCCGCGTTAGAGTTCGACGGCTACTACCATAGCATATTTACGGTCATGCGCTGGCCGAGTGAAACCTATCCTGGAATCATTCATAACCTCACCAGTTTGCCGTCCTTGGATTATCAGATAACGGTCAACATCAGGCCGCTCGACGTTAAGAAAGTCATTCGCAAGGAGGAAAAAGCAGCCGACCGCCTCAAAAACGAGCACCGTCATAAAGGCCGTCAATCCGACGCCACAGCAATTCAGAAAAAGGAAACGACGATTGATGCGCTTGCCCAAGGATATACGCGCCCCTATAGCGTCACTTACATCATCCGAACGTGGTCGAAAGACATTGATACCTTACGCGCTAAAACCGCCGAACTAAAACAAGCCGTCAGTCAAATGAACGGCGCTGAAGTTTACCAGAATACACTTTTCGCATCGAGCAAGAAGCTCTTCTTCAGTTCATGGCCTGGCTGGACAGGTTCCAGCTACACCCACCGCGATGAGTATGCCGAAGATGGCTATCTTGCGGATCTACTTCCTTTTTCAGCTACGTTTACCGGATACCTTAATAACGCCGAGGCCATCTACGACGGCAACCAGAACAACCTCGTTGGTCTGAGCACTTTCGTAGACGAAACGCCACAGCACACTGTTCTTTTCGGGATCAGTGGCGCGGGTAAATCGGTCTTCATGGAAGACCTCTTATCCCAAACCGCTCACAAGTTCGCTTACTCGGTTATCATCGAAGAAGGCCTTTCATACGAACGCTTCACCAATAATTTGGGAGGGACACCGATCATTATCGAGCCGGACAGCGATCTTGTCATCAACTACTTTGATACGGCGGGTATGCCGCTGACGCGGCTACAGGTATCCTCTGGCGTTACGCTCGTCTCGCGTATGATCGGCGCACCGGATTCCCAAGAAAGGCAGCAAGTCAGGCAAGCGCAGATTGGTCATTACATCGATCTCCTATGCCGCGATCAATTTGAAAGCTGGAGTAAGAAGCACCGTGATCAAATGCCCGAGGTTCGGAAGATGGCCTGTGCAACCTACCTTTGGAAACAGCAGAAGATCGCCACTAAAACCAGCTTCGTCGAAGCGTTCAGTATCTTCAAAGAATTACTCAAAAAAGAGAATGAAGAAGCTCTTGAGTTTTTCGATACGATTCAATCCGATGTCATCGTCGAATTCGCTAAAAACCCCGACACCAGCGATTACGTTAAGGATACTGCATTCGCTTACTTTGAACCGACAGACTACCCTATTCACTCCCAATTGATCGAGCTAATGCGATTTGGGCGTAGCTCTTACCATCCGAAGCGCGAAATCGACGAGCTTGCCACGCTCATGTCTGCATGGACGGCAACGGGCAGTTACGGAAAGCTTTTCGACGGGACGACCAACATCAATCTCAGAAACAAGATCGCGCACTTCGAGCTAGGGCAACTTGGCGACGAGGCTGTCGAATTGAGAACTGCCGCAGGTTTGCTGATTACCTCGTTTGCTCGTCAGCATATAATTTCAATGCCTCGAAACCTTCGCAAGCGGATCATCTTTGAGGAGGTTTCACGGTTCCTTGATGTTCCTGGAGGTGAAAAAACGGTTTCTGAGGCATACGCGCAGCTCAGAAAATTCTCGTGCTGGACTTGTTCGATTGTCCAGCAGTACGAACGCTTCAAAAGTTCGCGTATCCGCTCCGTTGTAATGGGTAACTCCAAGCAACACCTGTTAATGCGTCAGTTGGACAAAGCTGACATTCAGGAAATCGCTAATGACACAGGACTCCCGCCATCCGTTCAAGAGGCGATTATGGATTACCCTCTTGTTGAGCAACAATCCAAAGGCCACAAATTTTCCAGTGTTTGCTACTACGCTCCTGGTGCACATCCACCGCTTTGCGGCACGGCACTGAACATACAGGCTCAGACCTACTATGAAAACGAAGACGATACAACGTCTACACCCAAAAGGGAAACCGTCCTACAATGAAAGCTCTGACTGACTCAACATTTCAGTTCCCGACAAAAAGGTATATTTTGCCTTTCTGCACGCTCTTGATCTCGGTTCTTTTGTCAGGTTGCGCCAGTAGCAAAGCTGGTAAGAACGCGACCGTTATTGGTGGCAGTGCTTTGGGTGCAATCATTGCACACGAAGCCTCCGATGGTGATGCCGCATGGACAACCGGAGGTGCCGCATTAGGAGCATTGACGGCTATTGGAGCAAATGCCCTTGCCGAAGAGAACGAGCGACAAGCTTACCGAAGCGGTTATGAAGCCGCGCTCAATCAGAGCGTAAAGCAACAATACTGGATTACTCAGAATCGACAAAAAGAAGACGCCTTCGCTTACGAAACGCAGACAGAAAGCTTCGTTCCGATCCAGATACCGGAACAGCAAATTAACGGCGAAATCCGAAACTCACGCATCATCTACCTGAAAGCAAAATGAAGCTAAAAATCATACTCTCGATTCCATTACTGTCCCTTCAAATGTATGGGCAATGGGTGGTTACTGACCCAGGCCATACCGCTCAAACCATAATCATGAAGCTACAGGACGTTGCTCAACACGCGGAAACCATAGCCGAATGGACACGGAATTATGAAAAAATGACGGAACAATTGGAGGTTCAAACAACGATCAAAGATTGGATGGGCGACCCGATACTCGTTGAATTGCCTTCGATTGAAGTCCTCTCCTTCGAAGATTTTCTAGACGCTTTGGATTACGGCATTCCGTGGGACACAATTATCAGCGAAGCCGATGGTTCGGACAGTCTCGAAGAAACCCACAACGGTTTGTTCGAAACAGTCGAAGCGACTACGGTCACGGGTGAAGTCGTTACCGTCGATGATGCCGCACTTAAAAAGTATGCTGTCGTTGACCAGCAATACACCAATTACGTAACTTCCAGCAAAGAGATTGATTTAAGATTAGCAGAGCTACAGGAGAATCAGGCACTTACCTTAGCCGAACTCGAAGCAGCTGAGACGGATGCCGAAGTTCAAAAGCTTTCAGCTATCGTCAACGCTCAGAACGGCCAAGTCGCTCTACTGATTTCAGAGCGCGAAAAGCAGCATCAGCAATACACGGCTTTAAAAAGTCTGAACGAAAATCAAACGGAAAAATCGCAAGCAGTTTCGATCAAGGCGCAGCTAAAGGATCAGAACAATGCTTACCGATCTTTGCGAGGATATCTAGACGGCATTACGCAAAATAATGAATCCACCAATTAGCCAAAGACCCATTATGAAAATACTATGGATGTCACTCATTCTCGTTTCACTCGCTTTCGTTGCTTGCTCCAAAGAATCGCAGGAAGTCGAGGTCATCATCGAAGAGGCGGGTGAGCCAAGCCGAACGATTCGTATTACCGTTGAAGGCAAAAAAGATGTGATCATCGAAGACCCTTACATTGAGGAAATTGAAACGTTATCCGCCGAGTATATCGAAAGGCGCAATGACTTCATAAAAAACCGCAAGATTATGACACCAGAAGAGCGCAAAGCCTACAGCGTATACAGCACTGAAACAGGCGAATACGTGCGCGAACTTCAAGATAGGAGAAAAGACTTTATCCGTGAGCAGATGAAAGCACATAACGGCGTCAGTTTCACCGCCGAAGGAGAAGATATAAATCAAGCTATTCGTGAAACCAGAACTTATCTAGATGGGATCGAGAATGCTCAATAGCTCGAAGCAATTACATTAGGTTCTCAGTTAGCTATGGATTTATTAGGCCCTATCTATCTCAAAGACTTTGAAGACTCGATTTCCGAGCTTCAAGGAGCTTTGATGTTCGTGCCTTACTTCATACTTCTTACTGGTTTGATCGTTCGCTTGATGCGCGTGTCGGAAAGCAACGCCGACATGGTTTCAATGATAAAGCCTGTCTTTACCTGTTTCTTCCTCGTAGCCCTAATCTCAACGATTTCCTTCTGGTTCGAAAAGCTAGATGCTGGATTCTATCAAGCCGCTGAAACGATTAATAGCAACTATGGTAGCGAACCTTTTGAAGTATCTGACGCTTTGCTAAAATCGATCGAAGAAGATCCCGAAGCTGAAGGCTGGGGTGTGGATCGAATCGTAAACTCGGTCTATCTTGCTCTTGTTTTTGGCGCGACGAAGTTCGTCATCACCATCGCGGCAGTCTTCCAGATTCCTTTCCTCATTTTGCAATACGCGCTGAAGTGGTTTGGTTTTCTATTCCTACCAATAGGACTCGCCTTATTCATATTCCCTTCAATGGGTAATATCGGCGTCAAACTCATTTCCAATATCATGGCGGTAATGGCATGGCCGATTGGATTTGCCATTACGAATCTAGCTGCAATCAGCTTCATCAACGACTTCGCTACGGCATCCACCTTCACGGGGAACGACACTGGATCGGCACTCTACATGATGAGCTTCGGTTCCCTTATTATGAGTCTTATTGCGTCTTTGATTCTTGTGATCGGGACACTCGCCACACCGACCATCATGTTTCTTCTGTTTTCCAGTGGCGCAATCCTACAGGGCGCAACCAATGCAGTGACTGGAGCCGTTGCATTTGCGACCTACATGGGCAGCAGCATGGGCATGGCAGGCCGTGGCGGTGGCTCCGCACCTTCATCGGTAGCATCCAGTGGTGGAGGCAGTTCCGGTGGCCCAGCTCCAACGGGAGGTTATGAAGGCATCGGCTCAGGAGGTGGATACCATGTTAACGAACCGACTTCCCCCTATGGAGGCGGTGGTGTAACAGGCCCCGTAAGCCGCTATAGCCACCCTACGCCCCACTCCCCTGCTAGCGCAATCGCTGGAAGTTCTCAGAAAGCATTACCTGCATCTCCTGACCGTGGGAATCCTCTTTTGACTGACAACGCCCCGAACGACCCGTCAGGCAGTCTAAATGCCGCAAGAATTTTTGCGCTCAATACAGCACCGCAAGCAGTCATTACTATATGAGTTCCCAAGAGACAGAGACACTTGATAGCTCAACGCCCGAGCCGAATAACGTCCAGTCACGGACAAAGAGCCGTATGGCTCAAAACAAATTTCATCCTCTGAAATTGTTTACAGATAATGCATGGGCAGCACGACTGTGGTTTCTTCTCTGTATTGCCTTGCTAGGTATGGTTGTCGTCCAACCGTTCTTTATCATCAACGCCTACAGAACCCGCGAGCGAGTCATTATTCTCGATGGCGCGGGCACCTATTCGATTGCACCTACGCTCGATTTTGAGACCGCGACTGGCCTGCATGAAGAAATGGCACTTTGGTCAACCCACGCGCTTTTTTCGCAAAACCCGAATGGCTTCGATATGCCCGAGTTGCTGGACAAGATGTATCTGGACGAGCCCTTACGAAAAGCGCGGAGTCTTTATTCAGAAGCGTCTCATGAATTCAGAGAAAAGAACATCCACCAGAAGGTGGAAGTCTTCGAAATAAAAATACTCAAGACACGGGACGATCAGATATTTGCTCAGGTCAACGGACAGCTCATACGAACCGGATCATTCGAGGGGAAGGTCTTCGTCGAAGATCCTCAGTTTACGCTCACTTTGGTAATGCATCGCAACCCGAACATGCTAGACAACAAGCGCTTTCCACTGGCGGTCATCTCTTTTGAAGAAAGCATTTTACTTTAGCGGATCATGATACGACTGAGATACATCACTACTGCTTTGCTCATTGCTACAAATCTCATGCTGGCAAGCGAAGACAGATATAACACCAAAGTCATCAAGGAGTATTCACTAGATGCCAATACGGTCTACAACATCCCTATCGGAAACACACCGACAACAATTACTTTTCCCAGCCAACTGACTTCAATTGACGGAGCCAATATTAGCACCAATCCCGCAGACAATGCTCCCGTTTTAATTAGCTATGTCGATGGGCACTATTTTTTCTCCATTCGTGCGGTTCAGCCAAAGGCTCAAGCGGCTGTTAATGTAGTCCACCGCAACCAAACCTACGTCTTCAATTTCTATCATCAGGAAGATTCCATTCCTTATCGGACTGTTCGCCTTCTCGGTGCGGATGAACCAGCAAGCTATGGTTACAACGCGAGGAGTCCGAAGCATAGAGTTCATAACATAAGCCCTAAAGTCTTACTTTCGCTCTTGGATCGTTCCAAAAGCTACCATTTGGTCAACAATGCGTACCCAGGCAAGTTACAGGACATTGAGCACATAGCTCCTAGAAATCTGAAGACCGAATACAAAGACTTTGCTGTCATGGTTGATGAAATTTTCCGCTTCGAAGACCACGACACTTTAGTATTCAAAATTAGCTTACAAAATGACTCTTCGGAAAACATTTTCTACCAGCCGCAGAGTATAGCCGTTCGTATAGGCCAAAACCTATACTTTCCATCCGTTGCGGATGCTTCAGGAATTATTCCCGCGAATTCCGACAGCATTGCTTATGTTGCCATAACGGGGAAGCCAAACGGCGAACGTGCTGATTTGAGTATAAAAAACCGCTTTCAGATCATCGTCTCAAAAATTAACGACCCCGCTAAGCTCATCATTCCATAATCTCGATTAAACGATGTTTGCATTCATAAAATCACCTCTGGGTAATGCCCTGATTATGTTGGCTGTTGTTGCCTTCATTGGGGTGTCCGTGGTCTTGAACTCACTGGCACAGGGTGGCGATGATGACTTTACTGAAGCCAACGAAGAATATAATTATAAGCCAGAAGTCTACGAACGAGACATTCCTCGGTTCAAATTGCCGAGGGAAGTTGAAAGCAACAAGGCTGAGCCTGTTGCACAGCCCGTGCCGGTAAAGACTCCTGAACCTGTTGTCTCCCGTCCACTCCTAGCGCGTGAGAAAAAGAGCAAAAACGTCCTGCCTCTTAATCTGTTCGCAAATCAGGGTTCAAAGGAAACTGAGCTTTCTAACAACTACGCTCCTTTTGGCCGTCTGGTTCCATGTGAACTGACCATCACAGTTGAAAGTAACTCTATCGATACGCCCATCATCGGCCTTGTGACCGAAGATGTGGTTCATGCCGGAAAGGTTATCATCCCCGCAGGAGCCGAAGTTCACGGCAGAGCCAGCGAAGGACGCACCCGCGACCGTATAGACGCTTCAGGCACTTGGAATTTTGTATGGAGGACGCAGAATTTCCTGAATGGAACAGAGCTTGCCCTTGAGGGTATCGCACTGGATCGGGAAATTGATTTTAATACTGGTTTATGGGGATTACGTGACGGCTCCGCTGGACTTAAAGGCTACCTCATCAAAAGCGATAACTGGAATGAAATCAAATTATTCGCGGCCACTTTTTTAGCAGCCGCAACCCAAGGCATTAAAGATTATGATGAATTCATTACGGAAACAGGTTCGACCGTTCAGCTTGCCAAAAGCACCGCAAGTAATGCGGCGCTAGACGGCACAACGGCCATACTCGAAGAGTATGCGCAGCAAATACGCGATGCGATTTTACAAGATGGATTCTACATACGAATCCCCACAGGCAAACAGTTCTACGTCTATATAACTCAAACGATCGATGCGCGGGAAGGCTCACGTGGAAACACCAGCAACTTGAACATCTGGAATAACCAAGGCTCGAATAATGACGGATAAAATGACCCATCTCTTGACGCTCGTTGCGCTTTGCTTCGCCGCAACGTTTGTCGCTGGCTGTAAAACGAAAAAGGAAGTGCCGCCACCTCCACCGCCATCAAATCCGATCCAAGTTTCGGGGACAGAGTTGAACCCCTACAACATGGCTAAGATTCGCACACCCGAAGGAATTCAAGCGTATTACCTCGGCCCTTACATCGACCCTCAAGACTCGGGAATCCGGCATGACGGCCACCGTATTGCACGGGTGGAGCGCACCGCGAAATGGAACCTTTCGCCGAGCGCTCCTACGGCGGTGCCGCTTGGCCCGGTCATCGCGGTCGCTGACCCAGCCAAGCAAACGGCACCGCTCTCAGCGGAGCTCGAAAATAAAATCGCTCAGGCAAATAGCCTGATCACAGCACTGATTGAACAGAACGACACGCTACAGTCGCAGCTCATGGAGAAGGACAAAGCTATTCAATCTTTATCAAACCGAATTTCAAAAATTGAGGATAAGTAATCATGCATACACGAACCTCTGAATTTGGCATACTGCCAAACCTGTCATCAGCTGAACAAATAGCGGCCTCGCGGACAGGTAAAGAAATCGCGGGGTTATAATAGGAAAATCCTATGTCATTAACAAATAGAGTTAGTCAAAAGTCAGAAGCGGCAAAATCAAAAGGTCCAAAACGGAATCCTGAGATCGATGCCAAAATCGATAACTACATCAAGGAGCATCCCGAGCGGATCGCTTACTTGAAGACGGAAACCAAAGACCAATTGGTTCGCCGCGCTGTGTTACGAGATGCACTCAAGTACGATGCAAACACCACGCAGAAGGTCAAAGAAAACGAAGCGATCAATTCGTTTCTCAAAGAGAACCCTGAGATTGCTCAGTCCATTGAGAACAAGATTGCCAAAGTGCCTGAGGACCAGAAGCAACAAGCACGCTTGAACCTCGGACGCAGAGAAGCGACTAGGACTGCCCTGAAAATGTAACTAACAAGGTTGCCCGGGCGGGCAGTTAAGCCCGGTCAACCGCTTGTTGCTTAAAAATTATGGAAACTCAAAAAACGGAAATGCCTTCCCTACTTTTGCCACCGGAGATACAGGCAACCTTTGAACGCTCGAATGCCTTTCTTGCACGTAAATACGATGGTGTCGCTCCCAGCCCTGAAGAGTTGGTCATCTTTTATCTATCGGGTGTCGAAGCGCACGAGATCGTCGCTAACCTTGAAAGGCAGGTCTTGCAGGTTTCCGGTAAAACACCGCCCGACCAAGACGAGCACCTGTTACAAACATATCTCGACATGCAGAACGATCAGAACAACGACTGAATATGAATAAACGACTGACAGATTCCATCGAGAAGAAGACCTTGAAACAAAAGCTCAAAACCGGACAAAAAGTCGGATCTCCGGTATCAGATTGGGTTCAACAGAATTCCGGTTTTCAAAAAGCTGTAGCGGACAAAGTTCCTCACATTGAGGTGACGGCAGCTACCTTAGAACAGAAGTCGAGTATCCAGCGCGGAACGCGGATCAAACCTTAGTAAAATAAAAAAGTGGGAAAGCCGAAATCGACTTTCCCACTTTTATGATACAGCTCAACTCGTTTGAACTATTCGCTGTCTTCGCGATAAGGCCGTGCCCGTAACGTAATCCGTCCCTTGGTGGGTAAACAATCCAATAGGAGATTTAACCCGCCACCATCGCGGTGGAGAAAACCCACTCCGATCTTTGTCCAAGACGGCTCACGGTTTTCAAGCTTAGTCACTTGATACGCAAGATAGTTAGGTTGCTTCGTTTTCGGTTGGAGATGTGTTTCCATTTCCAGCTCTGTTTGATCTTCCTTGTTACTCATTTTATTTCCTTGGTTTGGTGTGAGGCCACCGAAGATACCAAGAATTTTCAGACCAAAATAGAGGAGCTTGTGCCCCTGGGATTTCCCTATTTTTTGAAGTGCTGTGAGGATACATTTACTCGCATGAAAAATAAAATCACTGAGCAGTTAAAGCATGTGGGACGCGGTTACGATTTGGACAAATTGCCTCCTGCATTATTGAAAGCTGTGGTGGATGCTGCAATCCCGCTCTTGGATGCTGAGATTAAAAAAGCCGAAGACAGAGCGATTCAAAAAGTAGTCAGTAGGAAGTTTGTCGCGAGAGTGATTAAGACGACATTGGAAAGAAGCAGCGCAGCAAAACCGAGAGCTAGCAAAGAATCTCTATAATGAAATCTGTCTGATTTTGGTTCCCGCTTTGGCAAGCAAAGCTCCCCACCACTTCCAACCCCCTATAGTCCCCCAGCTCGCCGAGTTGCGAGACTTGGGGGATTTTATATGAGCAGTATTATTATCCGCCGGTATTCAACTCGGCAAAAGCTGTGGTCAGCTAAGAGTCGAGCACGCGACAGACTGCCTTTCGCCCGAACTCCTCGTTCAGCTACAGGCAGACATTCGCTCAAGGCTCAATAGCTAGCATCTAGTGGAACGCCATCACACAAACGGAATTCCGCTAAAGCTGCATTCCCATTACGTGACGGCTCATTGACTAAGGGGTGCTACCCCTCGCGCTCGTCAAGAATAAGTGTCGGTCTCCCGAGGCTCCGCACTGCGTTTGTGCGCCCGCCGCAACTTTTTCTTGACCCTTGCTACCCCCGCTCTCGCCGAGGGCAGGTTTTCACAAGAGCGAGCAGAGCTTCGCTTCTTAAAAACCAAACCCACGAGAACAGGAGATTAGAATGACATATACAGCACAACCCACCGCAAATGATGAACCATCTATCTACGTAGCTTGTCTTGCTGCTTACAATAACGGAATCCTGCACGGAGAATGGGTCGAAATTTCGGATGAAATTGACGACACTTGGAAAGCGATTCGCAACGTGCTTGCCTCTTCTCCGATACCACAGGCCGAAGAATGGGCAATCCATGACTTTCAAGGCTTCGGAGGCATCAGGCTAAGCGAGTATGAAACTATCGAGCGGGTGCATGAACTCGCCGATTTTTTGCTAGAACATGACAAAATTGGTGCTTTAGCACTAAGCCACCATGACGGAGCAATCGACGACGCTGAGACAACCCTTGAAAACTACATGGGGTGTTACACCAGCCTAGCCGACTATGCAGAGGAAAGCACCGAAGGCACTGCAACCATCCCCAAGCACCTAGAATTCTACATAGATTACGAGCGTATGGGGAAGGATATGGAAAGCAGCGGTGACGTTTTCACCATTCAAACGAATCACGACAAGGTGCACGTTTTTTTGAATCACTAAAAATCCAGCTCCCAGTTTCGGCGGGGAGCTTTTCAGCAATATAAATTTCAAAGGAAATAAAAATGACGATTGAAACCGTTGATATGTCTCAAAAATTGGCCGCAATAAAAAGAAAACATAACAGCAGCGATATTAGAAATAAAGCTTACCGCAATGATCTCGCCACACTTTGGGGGTATTCGCATGATACAGACGCAGTGAATGACTGCGGCGTAATACTAAATCCTGAAAGGCTGATTCTCTATGAAAATAATCTATCTTACATTCATGTGAAATTAGTCGAGACTCCCATACATTTATGGATCTACAGCTTTAGTTGGTCTTCTCTCACATGTGGCATGGGGTATGCGCCTTCAATCCGGACGGTCAAAGCTTATAAATCACGCGAGGATTCAAGACTAGCAGCCATCGAAGCACTCATAAAAAGATTTGAGGCATTCAGTAGTAGTGCCGGATATAGTCAGTCGGAAATGAAAGAGGCGATACAGATGCTCAAGGCCTTGAGAGAGGCGCACGCGCCGCAATTAGCGCTGTGGTGAAGCATTCGCTTAGATTTTAGCTTAGAGCAAATAGGGGAAATCATATGCACCAGCATTCCCTATTAAACCGAGAGATTTTTTCATATTCTGAAAGCGTCACTTAGACGCTATGAAAGACGCAACCAAATCAATTATCGAGCTGGCGATGAATAATGACGATCAAGTTGATCCTCAGATCGCAGAATTCATAACGAAGGCTTTGAGCGGCAATGTTCCGCAGTCTGGTAACTCTCAGGATTTCTGTAGCGATGAGCCACTACTTCTGAAAATGAATGGTGCAGCTAAAAAGCTGGGAGTGAGTCGCGTAACTTTTTGGCGGCTGGTCAACTCTGGAGCCATCAAACCGATTGAGATTTTTGAAGGAGTCTTCCGCTACAGCTATTGCGACTTAATCAATCTGGCACAGCAGCGTGCTCAGTATCGCCCAAAAGCGCGTGGTAGAGCCGCAAGTGCTTAACTTAAGCTTGGCGCAATAGTTGCGCTACATCCTTACTTCCAAGGTCAGGACGCTCATGCAGAAGCCCCCTCAGCCCTTCTAAGATTAGTTCTTTGGTTTCTAAATTAGCCTTACCTTTCAGTTTATTGGTTAACTCGATGAGACTATGAATTTTCCGCTCTAATTCAGTTTCAATGGCAACGCCGACCAACAGGCCTGGCATTTTCGATTGTAGGTTCGCTTTAAAGTAGTCTCGACCTGGTTGGAAATAGTGCTTGAGGACGATATCGACCGTCTGATGCCCCGTAACCATTTTCACTAATTCCAAATCGACACCCGAGGTCAAAGCCAGCGTTACCCAACTTACGCGAAAAGAGTGAAAGTCTCGAATGGAGGCAGCTCTCAACCCTTTCTCGCGCACCGCGTGCGTATTTGCAACATGGTCAGCGGGTGCAGAACCACCGTTTTTTGTATCATAATACCCTGCTTCCTTTAGTACCTTTTTGACGCGCCATGTAATACCGTCTGGATTTTTCAAATACATTTCAGCCTGCTTTGGAAAAAGATACTCAGAATTTTTCGAGGACGTGTGCTTGAGTAACTCATTTTCCAGTAACGGAAACAGAGGTATCTGAGCAATTTTTCCCGTCTTGCCCGTCTTAACTCTAATATACTTGCGTTCAAAATCGACCGACTGTGGAGAAAAGAGACAGCAATCCCCTCGTCGCATAGCCGTGCAAATTCCGGTCAATATGATAGGACGAATGAAGGCATGCTTAGCACAGCCAGCTACCTCAACAATTCTTGATAGCTCATCAATATCGTAAGGCTTACGGAATGCCGTATTTTCTTCTTTGGTCGGAATCCCTTGAAATGGGTTTTCAAAAAGAGCCGCTTCTTTTGCCAGAGCATCAAACGCTGAACGAAGAGCAATTAGCTCATTGTTGTATGTCTTGCCGGATACACCACGCTTTTCCACTGAGTTCATGAAATCTGTAGCAAAGTGGCAGCGAACATCTGACATTTCTCGAATCTTTTTTTGAGGATATTCAGATTCCAAGAATACGATGAATCGTTCGAACAATGATTTGATCTGTTTAACGTAACGTTCCGAGGGCTTACGCTTCTTAGGAAGTGTCTTCCATGCTTCAAACATTCCCTGATGCTGTTCTGTTGCCCTCAAAGGAATTGAGCCAGCTCGCTCACCAGTGCGTGCCTCATGGATAGTTTGTAAAATCTCAATCGAGGCTTTCTTCTGGTTAGCTGCCTTCTGTAGCTGTTGAAGCTTTTCTTGAGCCTGCCCTCTTGAGCGTTCGAACAAAGCGTTTCCCTTCTCTCTGAGAGTTGGTGGGCGCTTGCCCTTTATTTCGACGCCTAAGCGGACGTTTTTCCTAGCTCCATTTACCATAATACGCCCATAAAACCATTTCGAATCAGGATTCATTTGTAATGCCATAAACAACCTTTCTATTAGAGATGAATAATTTATGTCGCACATTCGCGACTTACCTTTTCACGGTATTTATTCACCGTGCAGATGGCCTATTCACTTCTGGCTGCGGAAGCTTGATTGCTTTCCAATATGAGCTAGATTCAGGCTGTTGTAGCAATCTGAAACAATAAGAATCAAGATTACTAAATCAATGATTCAAAGACTAAGTTTTGACCCATGTTAGTCAATAAAAAGTGCCCAAAATGCCTACAATCCCTTATTTTAAGGGCTTTAGGCGGAAATAGTATTTCAGGCTCATAACCTGAAGGTCCTAGGTTCAAATCCTAGCCCTGCACCCAATTTGAGCCCCTTAGAATCGATTTAAGGGGCTTTTTTTGTAATCATCACTATGGATACAAACTATCAAGTCTATGTTCTTCAGAACGACCGCGCCAAGCGCTATATAGGACTCAGTGAAAATGTTATCAATCGCCTCAATAACACAACGACGGTAAATCAAAGTGGACGGCAAAACATGGCCCGTGGAAGCTCGTTTGGACAAGCGAGGAAAAACTTAGCTCTCCTATTGATAGTCACGGCGAGCATCTAAAGCACTACGAAGCGTCACAGAGTCTGCATAAGTGACTCCCCCGCCACTCGGTAAGCCAAAACCAATGCGCGTGGCTTTAATCGTCGTATGCGCCAAGAGTTCTTCTTGAATATAGTGGCAGGTCGCTTGCCCCTCGATATCATTGGATAATGCCAGAACGAACTCCTCAACTTCACCCTGCTTAATGCGCTCACACAGGCTTTCAAAATTTAACTGCTCGGGTCCAACACCATGAATTGGAGATAGTTTACCGTGTAGCACATGGTAGTGCCCCTTCCATGCGGAAGATCGCTCAATTGCCATCAAATCGGGCACATGCTCAACTACACAGATTTTACTGAAATCGCGACGTGTATCCGCGCAGATTGAACAAACCTCTTCCTCTGCAATGTTGCCACAGGCTTTACATCGCCCTACAGCAGAACGAGCCGCTTCTAAAGATTTGAGCAACTCATCTAGATGCTCTGTTTTTTCAACCAAGAGATGCATCGCAATGCGCTCAGCTGAGCGATAGCCCAAGCCAGGGAGTTGCTTGAGCTTGTTTAGAAGATTCTCATAAGCAGGCGTCACGAGAGCACACTTTTAAAATCCAGGAAAACCAGACATGCCACCAGTTACCGACCCCATGGCCTCTTCACTGGTTTCTTTTGCTTTGGCGGCAGCTTCTTGAACTGCAGCGAGCAAAGTTTCTTCAATAAACTCTGCATCTTCCTTCAAAAACTCAGGATCCATCTTGAACGACTGAAAGTCGCCTTGCCCGTTGATTTTAATTTGAATCGCGCCACCACCGCTTGACACTTCGATTATTTGCTCCGCGAGCTGTTCCTGTATCGCCTCCATCTGCTTCTGCATCTTTTGGGCCTGTTTAAGTAGTTTTCCGACTCCTGCCATGATAGTTATTCCTTATTTGTGGGTTTAAATAATAAAACGCAAAGTGTCCACGAATGGCGGTCGCTGAGTCAAGCTGATTGCAGTGAAGTTTGATCCCTAGCCAACAATTAAATCAAAACAAACACTACTCCCTCTGGGACCGAGCACTAAGTGATAGGTGCCACTCTTAAGCTCTATCGACTTAGGAGCCGTTGGCCTCCCTCCAACCCGCTGGTCATCAATTAAAAAACCATATTTCCCACCTAGATCGCTAATGGTGATGTGGTCTTCTGCGCGCTCAATGACACAATGCCTACGCGAGAGAGTGTATGGCTCAACTTGGCGGATGCAGAAATCAACCTCTACTGGAGCTTGTGCGACGAAACCGACCTTCCTACCAATTGTAAATACTTCAGTTTCGATCGCACATGCTCTCAACAAGCTTTGTGCACGAGTTTGGTCAGATGCTGGCTCAATTCGCACACTGATTAAGGATTGATTCAACTCTGTTGCGTCGGATTCCGGCGATCGGACACCTCGGTCTAATACAATTGAGTTGGCTACCACTCGCGGATTGGCCTCACCGCGAATGAGCTTCCGATGAAGACGCCTAAGTATGTTTTGTTTTTCCACTATTCCAACGCCATTCTGCATGTTACGTGCCTCAAACTCACATTGAGTAAAAATTGAACTTTAAAAAATAGTTACTTCATTTTTGTAAATTCGCAAATCACAGTGATCTACAAAAAAGCAGCAGTCCTGAGACTGCTGCTTCAATAAGAAGGACACAGCTGTAAATAGTTAACCGGGATACTCGGAAAACACATACCTGCGCAGATTCTCAGCTTCGAGCTCATTGACTTTCAAAAGCCAACGAGTGACATCACCGATAGAAATCATCCCGACAAGTTTCTTCCCCTCTCCTTCCAAAATCGGCAAGTGACGCACGCGCTTGTCCGTCATGATCTGCATCGCATCTTCAACGGAGGTGCCAGGTTCAATAAACTGAAAATCGCGAGTCATCACATCCCCCAGTGGGGTTTCCTTTGGGTCCCGCGCAGCTGCAACCACACGAGTTAAAACATCACGTTCAGTAAAGATGCCGACACATTGGCCGCCATCTTTCACCATGAGTGAACCAATACGTTGGCGATTCATTTCAGAAACCGCAGTCTCAACTGTAGAATCCAGAGGAATTGTGTAAAGTGAAGAGGTCTTGTCTCCGAGAATAGTGGTAACAGATACTTTATTAAGGGGCATACTTTAAGATTATATCCATGGACGTATCTTGCAAACTACTTTTATCGCTCAAAATATCTTTTTTTGGGCCTAATAATGGCCACAAAAGTCTTAAAGCTAATACTGACCCCGCGAAAGGCTCAGTAACAACTAAGGGAACCTACTCAGAGCGAACGAGTCTCATTCAGATAAGGGTGTCAACCGGATCAGATCTAGTGCAGGCCTAGCCAGCCGGGTCGCCATTATGATATCCTCTTCTGGCATAACAATGCCAGCTCAGGGCGAGCCACCAATAGGCTCGTCCTGCTTTGCGAATTAGCCACCAATAGGCTCGTCCTGCTTTGCGAATTAGCCACCTGCTCGAACTGGCCGATAACCGCGATTTTCCAATTCAGATAAAACACGCACACATACATCGCCTTGCAGTTCAACCACTCTGCCTTTGAGTGTTCCTCCACATGCGCATGTTTTCTTTAAATCAAAAGTTAGCTTATCCAGCTCAGTAAGCGGTATATGCGTCGCAAACTCGCGAAGAGTCGTCACCGTCTTTCCACCTCGGCCTGCTTTTTCTCTTCGCACTTCCACTCGCCCTTTTGAAACCGTTTTTTTCTGTTTAGGCTTATGAATTGTGCTAGCGAGCGGCGGCGCTTCTGGCAATTCGCCCAAATTTAAACCACCAAATGGGTTGTTGTCCAATGATTCTGAATCACCGTCGATCGATATTTTAGAAGTCTTGCGTGAACTCATACTCGATGAGGGGTATCTGGATTTTCCAGCCACTCAAGAGCTTTTAAGTAACTCCGTCGCGAAAGGTAGTGCTTCAAACGCTCGGGTAGACCAGCTTCTGAGGTTACAGCATCCAAACGATGTAACACCGTCGCTAAGGTTTCACCAGGGCAAAGAGGCCTTTTTTGGCTGATACACTCTAGGTCTGCTTTGACTTGTTCACGATCCATCTAGCGAGTAAATCAGACTAAAAATAAGTCGCAAAGCCTTAACTTAAAGATCCTACCATTAGCATTTCGAATAACCATCAATATCTTTCTTTAAGATTTGTATCACTAATACATCGGTGCATCTTAGCGACCTTTATTTACCCAATTGAATAGCATGAAGCACTCCACAATCACAAGTCGCTGGAACGCAGACTTGATTGACCAAAATTATGAGGCTTGGATTTCCAACTCTCAATCTGTCGACCCCGAATGGCGCGCTTTCTTCGAAGGCTTTGAGCTCGCCCAAGAATCTGGAAAACCTGACATCGCTGGCGTCACTCCATCCGAGGCCGACAGTGACGCAACGAAGCAAGCACGAGCGATTGGCTTAATCTACGCCTACCGTTCGATCGGACACACCATTGCTCGTTTCAACCCATTACAAGCGGATGCACCTGCCAATCCGCGGCTCACCTTGGAGCGTCTCGGATTTACCGAGGCGGACCTAGAGCTCGTTTTCCACACTGGAAATTATCTGGGCGGTGTCGAAATGACCTTGCGCGAGCTGATTGAGCGTTTGGAGAAAACCTATTGCCACACCATCGGTGCGGAATACATCCATATACAAGAGACGCCGAAGCGCCGCTGGATTCAGGCCCGCATTGAACCTGAATGTTTTATTCCCCGCTTCACGAAAGAAGAAAAGCATCGCATCGTCCGCACTATCATGGAAGCGGAAGACTTTGAGAGCTTTTTGCAGACGCGCTTTGTTGGGCAAAAACGTTTCTCACTCGAAGGTGGCGAAACGATGATCGCATGCCTAGAGAGCATCCTGGATCGTTGTGGTAAAAATGGTGTGGATGAAATTGTAATGGGCATGGCTCACCGCGGACGCCTCAATGTTCTAGCAAATTTCCTCGGCAAATCATTCGATTATATTTTTCAAGAGTTCTCTGAAAACTACATTCCAGACACCATACATGGAGACGGTGATGTAAAGTATCACCTAGGATTTGAAACCAAGCGTAAAGCTGCTGATGGCCATGAAGTTGAGCTCCGACTGGCAGCAAACCCGAGTCACCTAGAAGCGGTCAATCCAGTCGTAGAAGGCAAGGCACGCGCTCGTCAGCGCATTCGTGGCGACCTTGAACGTAAGGCAGTGCTACCCGTTTTGATCCACGGTGATGCTGCGATTGCGGGTCAAGGCGTGGTCGCCGAAGTGTTCAACTTCTCGCAACTCAAGGGCTATCGCACTGGTGGAACCATTCACTTAGTAATCAATAATCAAATTGGCTTCACCACCGATCCTTCAGAAGCACGTTCGAGTCGCTATTGCACCGATGTTGCGAAGATTGTAGAAGCACCCATTTTTCACGTGAATGGCAATGATCCACTCGCAGTCATCGCTGCTTGTGAAGCTGCATTTGACTATCGTCAAACCTTTGGTTGCGACGTGGTGATTGATATGTATTGCTGGCGAAAGCATGGACACAACGAGTCTGACGAACCCGCCTTTACTCAACCTTTGCTGTATAAAACCATCAAAAGTATGAAGCCCATTGGCCGTTCACTTGCCGAGCGATTGGTCAATAGCGGCGAGTTTACACAAGCAGAAATTGACGAGATTGAAGGCGACTACCTGAAGCGCCTCGAAGCGTCTTTCGAAACTGCGAAGCAAAAAGAAAACGAGAAGGTCGATCCATTTGCAGGTTCCAACGCAAAAAAACAACCACCCTACAATTTTAAGGGCTACAATACTCGCATTTCCAAAAAAGAGCTGCAGCATATCGCGGATCGGATCACTCACATCCCAGACGACTTTAGCGCGAATAAAAAGATCGTTCGTCAGCTCAAAGCCAAAGCTAAAGCCTTCAATGAAGACACTGGAATTGATTGGGGCATGGGCGAAGCACTCGCATTTGGCAGCCTGTTAATGGATAAAAATCCGGTGCGCCTATCAGGGCAAGATTGCGAACGCGGCACATTCAGTCACCGTCACGCAGTGCTCTACGACGATAAGACGCGCGAAAGCTACATCCCTCTACTTAACCTCAGCGAGGATCAGGGGCAATTCTGTGTTCACAACTCCTTGCTATCCGAAGCTGCAGTGCTTGGCTTCGACTATGGCTACTCGCTCGACTACCCACAAATGCTCTGTATCTGGGAAGCTCAATTCGGCGACTTTGTAAACGGTGCGCAGGTAATCATCGACCAGTTCATAACTAGCAGTGAGTCGAAATGGGGTCGCCTCAGCGGGCTGGTCATGCTGCTACCTCACGGCTACGAAGGCCAGGGCCCTGAGCACTCCTCAGCACGCCTAGAGCGCTTCCTTCAGAGCTGTGCCGAAAACAACATTCAAGTATGTAACCTTACCACACCTGCTCAGTTATTCCACGTGCTGCGCAGACAAATGAAGCGCGAATTTAAAAAGCCTTTGATCATTATGTCGCCAAAGAGCCTGCTTCGCAACAAGGACTGCGTATCCAAAGTAGAGAATTTCACTGAAAACGAATTCTGGTCAATCCTCGACGATGAGACTGTGACAAAGAAGACCGCAAAGCGTGTTGTTTTCTGCTCTGGTAAAGTTTACTACGACCTCGAAGCCTATCGCGTCGAAAACAAGATAAAAGATACCGCTGTGGTTCGCATTGAGCAATTCTATCCTCTCAACGTTGACCTCTTGCAGCGTATCGTCGCCAATTATCCAAAAGCTCAGAAGTTGGTATGGTGCCAAGAAGAGCCTAAGAACATGGGTGGCTGGTCTTTCATCGCGCCAAGGATCATGGAAGCAGTCGAAAAGATGCCCCTATACGCAGGTCGTAAATCCTCCGCAAGTCCCGCAGTGGGTTCCTTAGCGATGCACAAACATGAGCAAGCCCGCCTAGTGAAGTCTGCTTTTGAACTCTAAACTCTCTTACTTTCCTAACATTACCACTTTTCAAAATTAAAATGGCTACAGAAGTTAAAATTCCCGCGATGGGCGAATCCATCAGCAGCGGCATCCTCGCCGCATGGCACGTAAATGACGGTGACTACGTCGAGAAAGATCAACCGATCTACGAACTTGAAACCGATAAGATTACCTCAGAGGCTGCTGCAGAAGTCTCGGGCGTGATCTCAATCAAAGTCGAAGCCGACGAGGAAGTCGACATCGGTCAAGTGGTGGCCACCATTGACGAGAGCGCACAAGGCACCGCTTCAGACAAAGCAGCAGCACCTGCAGAAACCGCTACTCAAAATGAAGCAGCACCTGCACAGGCTCCTGCTGCTGCAAGTGCTGAATCAAAAGTAGATCCCGTGGCAACACTCTCACCCGCTGCTCGCAAAGCCGCAGAAGAAACGGGCGTAAATCCAGCCGCTGTCGCTGGCAGCGGCAAAGATGGCCGCGTCACTAAAAATGACATTCTCGAAGCTGCCAAAGCACCTACCCCAGCTAAACCAGCACCCGCGGCGCCCGCAAAGGCAGCTCCAGCACCAGTAAAAGCGACTTCAGCTAACAATGGCGAACGCGAGACTCGTAAGAAAATGAGTCCACTGCGCCGCAAGATTGCAGAGCGCCTGGTAACTGCGACTCAAGAAGCAGCGATGCTGACCACTTTCAATGAGGTAGACATGAGTTCAGTCATGAAGCTGCGCAAGCAACACCAAGAAAAGTTTGTTGAACGCCATGGTCTAAAGCTTGGATTCATGTCATTCTTTACCAAAGCAGTCACCCACGCATTGCAAGCAGTCCCAGAAGTGAATGCTCGTATCGAGGGCAACGAAATTGTTTCTCAAAACTTCTTCGATATTGGTGTCGCAGTGGGCACGGACAAGGGGCTCATGGTTCCAGTGCTGCGCGATTGTGATCAAAAAGGATTTGCTGAAATTGAGGGTGACATCATTGCCTACGCTAAGCTCGCACGTGAGGGTAAGATTCAAATGAGCGACCTCGAAGGCGGTGTCTTCACTATTTCTAATGGCGGTATCTACGGCTCCATGTTGAGCACTCCGATTATCAACTACCCGCAACCTGCAATCCTCGGCCTTCACAACATCACTGAACGTGCGGTTGTAGTGAACGGTGAAATTGTGATTCGCCCGATGATGTATCTAGCGCTCAGCTACGACCACCGTCTCATCGATGGCAAAGAAGCCGTAACCTTCCTAGTCAAAATTAAGGAAGCCATCGAAGACCCAAGCCGCCTACTCTTCGGCATTTAATCTTAGCAATAAACCATCACCAATTAGCTATTACCCATTAGCCATTACTCATTAGTCACTACTCATTAGCCATTTCTAATATGTCTGAAGAAAATCATTTCGATCTCGTTGTCATCGGTTCTGGCCCTGGCGGCTATGTCGCCGCCATACGCGGTGCACAACTCGGTTTAAAAACCGCCATCATTGAAAAAGATGACAACCTTGGCGGCACTTGCTTAAACGTCGGCTGTATTCCCAGCAAAGCACTCCTCCACTCGACTGAGATGTATCACTTCGCCGGTCATGGTGCAGCACAACACGGCATCGATTTGACGAACCTCTCCATCAGCATTGAAAAGCTCATGGAGAAAAAGAGCAAAACAGTCGATCAGCTTCGCAATGGCGTAAAGCATTTGATGAAAGCCAACAAGATCAAGGTCTTCAATGGCCTCGGTTCATTAGCAGGTGGCAACAAAGTCAGCGTTCGAGCAACGGGACAGAATATTGATATTGAAGGTAAGCACATCATCCTCGCGACCGGTTCTTCAACGATCGAACTGCCCTTCTTGAAATTTGATGGCGAAACCGTTGTCAGCAGTGATCAAGCAATCGCTTTCGACAAAGTCCCCGAAAAAATGGCGGTCGTGGGCGCGGGCGCTATTGGTCTCGAGCTTGGTTCTGTATGGGCACGCTTAGGGGCACAAGTCGATGTTATCGAATTTTTGCCTACCATCGCCCCGACCTTCGATAAAGATGTTTCCAAGATGGCGGAACGTCTCTTCAAAAAACAAGGTCTTAATTTTCATCTCAAGACTAAGGTTACGGGCATCAAAAAAGCCAAGGGCAAGAATGTGCTCACTGCAG
>JABBCA010000069.1 GCA_018607135.1 Opitutales bacterium | reverse complement strand
GACAAATGCGGTGTGGGCCACACCGCGCTACCGAATACAAAAGTATTGGGATCCAACTTGAAATAGGCATTACAGGTTCAATAGCTCAACTTTTAAAGACATGCTTCTTTGATCAGCTACTTTTTTCCGTGCCATCATGAACTGATGAATGTTGCAATTTAAGGGCGACAACCATTCTCGATACAGATGGCCAAGATGAGGAATACTGCAGCAAGGAAATTTACCCAGGAGGCGATCATGAGTCGCCAAAAGTGTGAAATTACTCAATTTGAAATGCCGAAGGCTGAGGAATAACGCCCGGGGCCAGCGGATTGGCTTGAAAACGCATGAGATACGGAACCTTTAGTTCATCCTCTAGGTTTCGTATACGCTCCATTACAGTCCCTTTTTGCGCATACGGATCATCAGGAAGGTCCAAATAGAGCTGTTTTAAAAACGCGTAGGCCTCACGGTCTTTTCCTTGTTGGCGCAACAGCTGAGCATGTATACGTGCTGCATAATAGGGAGCATTCGGCATCTCGGACGCTTTCAAAAACCAGTCCGCAGCATTCGAATAATCTTTCAGACGGTTGAGGTAGATTTGTCCGGTTTCGAGCACCAACTTTGGGTTGTCAGGATGAAACTCACGCGCCCTATCTAGCAGATGAAACGCTTGTTCCGCCTGCTCAACGTTCAGTTCCATCTGACGAGCGTCCGAAACGGCATCATAACCGCCCTCTTCTTGAATACGCCAATTCGGCACATCATACGCCACCATTCGGGAACTGTTGATCCAAAAAAATTCAGGACGTGGGTCTAGCGTCGTGACTAAACGAATCATCGCATCCAGCTTCACTCGGTCGCGACGCTGCCAGATCGTATTCATTCGAATCCATAAAAAATCTGCCATAATCGTGCGAAAACCTCCCAGCACACCCACGACTAGACCCTGTCCTAAAGCGCCTTCCAATTCGTCCAGATTCAGCTCTGCCTGTCCCTCTTTAACGACTTGCCATGCTGGCGCTTCCACGGGACGCATCACTAGACCCAGCAACACTAATAGCACCAGTGTCACTACAATGCGCCGAGCTCGTATTACGACTGGATGTTCTAAGATCTCAACTGACATACTCTAAATCTCTCGACGACCAAAATTCAACTGTGCCAATAGGATAAACGCCACCGTATACACTAAACCGTAGCCAGTGATCTGTAAGGTAGTGACCACTGGCAAACCGCTCTCTACACCAAAGACCAATTGCTCACCCACATTAAAAAGCTGAAAATTAGGAAAGACCAATCCCAAGACCTGAACCAACCAACTGCCGATACCCACCTCAAGACTGGAATAAGCATCGCGTGCGATATACTGCAACTGACAGATAATTAACATGAAGAAGGACACTACGATCGTGTAGAGATTCGTATTAGAAAAGCTCGCAACAAAAAGCGTGATCGCGGCCAAAATGCCAAACTTCATCCATTGCAGAAATCCAAACAAAAAGACGTCTCCATAGCGAATCAGACGCCCACCAGTGAACTCGTCCCCAAGATGCGCCATCAACTCAGTTTCTCTCCAAAAAAGCATTCCAGCCAGCACCACCGATATCACTACGGTGAAACAGAGCATCAGTAAGTGAGCCCCTAGAAATTTCCCTGCAAGAAACTCTAACTTATAGATCGGCTTGGCTAGCATCGTCAACGCGGTGCGATTTTCAATCTCGTTGAAAAACAACTGAGTCGTCGCAGTGATCGATAAGATCGACCCGAAGAAGAATAAGGCCCCAAAACCAAAATCGGTAATAAATTTTAGCTCGCTTGTTCCAAAATCGAATTGCTGGAAGAAGGTCGAACTAGCCAATAAAGCAATGGAAATGAGCAACAGAGAGTTAAAGAACTTCTGTCGCACCGCTTCTAGGAAAGTATTACCCGCGATCAAACGAATGCGGTTGAATGACTCCACTGCCGAGCTCACGAAGCCCCTCCCTCTTCAGCGTCTATAGATTGGCGAGACGCTTCACGTTGCTTCACTTCATTGAGAAATAAAGTATCCAAACTCAGCCGCGGCTTTTCGACGCGGCGCAACGTGCCCCCCTGCTCACAGATCGCTTTTTCAACCGCTACCATACCTTCTGCAGTCAGCCCTTCGACTACCAGTGACTCGGCCTGTCCATCCTCGACGAGTTCATCGACTCGTCCCTCACGGACCAGTTTGCCGCGATGTAAAATAGCCACGCGATCACAAAGACCCTCGATCTGTGCCAGCAAGTGCGACGACAGCAGAATCGTCTTCCCACGAAGTTTGAGTTCGCGGACAATATCAGCAATCGCAGCAGCCCCGAGCGGATCCACACCAGCTGTAGGCTCATCGAGAATCACCAACTGCGGATCATGAACCAAAGCCTGCGCCAAGCCAATACGCTGCAGCATACCTTTGGAATAAGTGCCCACACGACGGTGTGCCGCTTCGGTCATGCCAACAAGTTCGATCACCGAGTCCACTTGCTCATTGATACTTACCCGAGGAACCCCGCAAACACGTGCATAAAAGCGAACAAGCTCTCGCCCAGATAAATAGCGATAAAAGTAAGGGGCTTCTGGTAGGAAGCCTACACTTTTCCGAGCCTCGACGGTGTGACTAGGCTTGCCATATATTCCACATTGCCCCTTTGAAGCATCGAGAAGACCAAGAATGATTTTAATCGTCGTGCTCTTACCAGAGCCGTTTGGCCCCAAGAGACCGAAAATCTCATTGTCGGCAATTTCTAGATCTAGGCCATCTACAGCGCGCAGCTTCACGCCGCGCATGCCCACCGCGAAATCCTTAGTCAGTCCTTGAATTCGTATTGCAGGTGTTGTCATCAGTTACTGTTTAATACGAAAGCTACGCGCTTCACGTGGCCCAAAATCGGACTTGAGTTCAGTTTTACGAATGTAATCTCCCAATTCAGAGTCCACTTCTTTTTGAAAGGCAATCACTTCCGACTCATTACCCTCTGCATACAAATAGACTCGGCCATCGGTGAGGTTTTCAACAAAGCCTGATACTTCAAAACCTTTCGCCACGCTCATCGTTTGATAGCGAAAGCCCACGCCTTGCACATGCCCTTCAAACCAGCAATTCATTCGGAAAACCTTGTCGCTCATTATTTTTAATTGGGGAATCTCAATAGTTGAAATGTAACAAAATGCCCTTTGTTAAAGGCAATCAAGACATAAGAATCGCTCTCGAAAAATTCAAATTAAGAAGAGAATGAAAAGGGGGTTGATTTTTCAAGGTGATGCTTCCACATTGATCCCAATCGGAGATATCCGAACACTATGAGCGAATCAAATTTTGATCATTCCGACGGAGATTGGGACGAAGATTTCACCAGTGAACCAAACTGGAGCGAGTCTCAGTGGCGCAACTATCTTAAAGGTTCAGACCGTGATACCGCACGCTTCCTATCCTACTACAACAGTGTGAAGGATAAGCCCAACCATCTCGATGAAGTTGCAACTCTGATGGGCTGGGACGCAGAAGACATTTCCTTGACCGATGACTTCTCTTTGCTGGAAATCGATGAGGACAACCAAAATCCGAATGAAGGCGCACCTTACACACTGCACCGCCATCCAGTATTCGTAGTCACTCGTGCGCTCTATCGCTATCTACATCAAAGCTGGGAGCACTACATGTCCCACAGTGATGACCACCTCTCACCGAGTGTTTGCTGGCAATATGCTAAAAGCTTACACCAAGCTGAGATGAATGTGCTTTTATCCATCCAAGCCCTCGATCTCGGTGATTTCGGCTTGGCCATCTGCCATCTCAAGAACAGCTTGAGTGCGCTTAATCAAACTTTAGCCCTGCTTGATCAGCTCAAACACCCGAACCAGGAATTCCTAAATGGCTTCTGCCAAGAAATCCGTATTCGCCTGTTTGATCTGCGTGAGCTCTGGATCCGCGTCATGGGGGATTGCCGTCACGAGTGCAAACGCCGACCTGGAGACAAGGACTAACACTACTTTCGTTATCATCATGGGTTCCATTCGCCGCTATTGTTTCCGGCTTTTCAACTCCACAACTGAGCGTAAGGTGAGTCGTTCGCAGCTTAAAGCAGCTAAAAACGAGGATCACGAACAATATCTCGCGCTTGCAGCCAACTACGCGGATCTCGCTCAGGCCTACTACGGAGCTACCGTCAGTGAACCTGCGGAAATTCGCATCGCGCGTGTCGAACAAGTCTTCCTTGGACTTTGGCAACACCTTCGTTACGCGGAGCGTCTTTCCGACTTTGAGTTCATGCTTGCCAGTGCACTGATTGAAAGCGCTCCAGAGGATGGGCCGATTCAATCACCTGAACCTCTTGTAACTAAACTACGCCTGCTCGATGCCCGCACGCGGTTTGCATTCATTGCTTATGAATTCGAAAAGTGGCCGATTCGCTGGGTCACGCTAGTGCTTCGCACCAAACTGAATGCGCTCCATCGTCTCATCTCAGAAGCACGCTGCGAACTTTGTGGGGTGAGTTGGGAATCACTCTCTGATGAGGAGCGGGATTGCTTGGTGGATGTCAGTGTTTCCCTAGAAAAATCACCCAATTTAAAGTTTAACAAAGCCCTGAGTCATCGCGTCAGCCTATATCCCCGTGTTAGCGAAATTAAGTCTCTTTGGCTAGAATTACGCCCCGAGCTCGTTGAAGTGCGCCACCGCTACATACCTTCCCAAGACGAACGCGACCAACTACTCAAAAATATTTTCAACGTGATTCTTGAGTCGACTATGGAAACGCCGCCCTTCGTGGATCGAATGGTCAACACAGTGCACTTTTCACGACACCGGAAAATCGATGTCTCGTAGCTTGAGTGAATTGCACGTCTAGCACCAATCACGCCTTGACCCATCGAACAAGCTGGCTCCTATGGTGTCATTCTTTTCTACAATCCCATTTGTAATGTTTTTCTTATTTCGCAGACTCACCCTAGTAACCATCACCCTACTTGCGACTTCCAATGCTTACGCAGCCATCGTGAATGGACCAATGTTGGGGCACATTGATATGCGTGAAGCATCGGTATGGATACAAGCAGACCGGCCTTCACTAGTCAGAATCGCTTACAGCGAAGACGGTTCAAGTGGCACTACACAATGGAGTCTTCCCTACGAAACGATCAACACACTGGGCAACACTGCGACCATCACACTAGAGAATGTTGAAGCTGGAAAGAATTACAGTTATCAGGTCGAGTTAAACGGAGAGCTGACCAATAAATCTGGCACGTTCACCACCCCCACCTACTACCATGAACGCACTCCGCCTCCCGACTTTAGAATCGCGGTTGGCGGCGCTCACTATGCAGTTGAAGAAGGCTTTGAACCTCCTTACCGAACACTTGGAGGTGGATATGGTGTTTTTTCCGAAATTGCGAGCTCCTCACCTGATCTCATGTTATGGGTCGGCAACACTGCTCACTTACGCGAAAGCGACTGGGCATCCAAGAGTGGTATCCTAAAGCGCTATGCACATGCGCGAGCAGTTCCCGAGATCAGTCATTTCCTGGGTAACATTCCAAATTACGCAACTTGGGGTAATAGCGACTTTAGCACGAGTAATGCAGGCCACTTTTACACCTTTCGCCAAGACACTGAAGCCAGCTTTAAAGCCTTCTGGCCACGTCCTGCGGAAGTAGCCACATTACAAGGCATTGCGACTCGGTTTCGCCGTGCTGATGTAGATTTCTTCATGCTCGACGTCCGCAGTTATCGCAACGATACACCTGACTCGACTGAAAGCCCACAGATCTTAGGCAAAGAACAAATCAACTGGCTTCGCCAAGAAATCATCCGCAGTAAGGCAACGTTCAAAATAATCGTTGCGGGTAATCCAATCTTAAACCCAGCGGACAGCCCTGAAAACTTAAGTTTCGCCGACCGTGAGCACACCGCGCTCCTACAAATGCTGCGCGAGGAGCGCATTTCTGGTCTATTCTTTATTAGTGGCGGCAAATACTACGGAGAGCTCACCCGCCTAGTGCATGCAAACAGCTATAACCTTTACGACTTAACTGTCGGCCCACTCACAGCATCTCCCGAACAAGACTCCAAGGAACTAAACTTCTTTCGCATGCCTGGAAGTAGCACTTTTGAACAACAATTCGCCTTGATTGACGTATCTGGGCCTGAAGAAGATCGCCAACTGACCATCCGCGTCATGAGCATGGAAGGCAAAGAACTCTGGAACCGAGAAATCAAAGCCAGCCAGTTGCAGCCTGCAGGCCAGTAAAGGATTGCAGGCATTCCTGCTGTCCCGAAATCCCCTCATTGGAGGGACCGCCTCTGACCTGTCCGCATATAGATTGCTCTGGGATTATGAGTCGAACCGTTCATTACGCACATTTTCGTTCATCATAAACACACATCGTATCCGATGTCAGTCTGATACTAAATGTCTGTCATGCCATGCCTACCAACAGGAAGGGTCCGTTAAAAGTGCCTAAGCTATATTATACCATCAATGAACTTTATCTGGCAATATAATTAGGAGTGTGTCTTATTCT
>JABBCA010000098.1 GCA_018607135.1 Opitutales bacterium | reverse complement strand
ATAAGTCTCGACTCCAGTCAAGGATTATTTTGGATTCTAAACGAATCGAATGCTAATCGATCTTGTGGACGGACGAAAACATCACTTAAGACCTATTGAATGACAACGACACCCAAATATAGTGTTCCTGCGCTGGAAAAAGGTATGCAGATTCTCGAAGACCTTGCTGCATCGGAGGAGCCCTTATCGATTACCGATTTGAGTGACCGGCAAGGAAAAGGACGCAATGAAATCTACCGAATGTTGTGTTGCTTGGACTCGCTGGGTTACATCGTAAAAGATGAAGCCAACAAACGCTACAGCCTTTCTCTCAAGCTGTATCAGATGGCGACCTACCATCCCCCAATACGCTATCTACGCCTATCAGCGCGGCGGGCCCTACAAGAATTATCCTTCAAGATCAATGAATCCTGCCACCTCTGTGTGCTAGACGGTAGTCACCTTTCAGTTGTGGAACAAGTCAGTGGCCCCGAACGTATCCGAATCGCATTTAAATTAGGCGCCCGCTTCGACCCTCTCGAGACCAGCTCAGGCAAACTGCTATTAAGTGAATACGACGAAGCACGGAGGCAAAATTTACTCGCTGTATCCAGAATATGGCAACAAGCAAAGGCGGTGGAAAAAGAGGCCATCATGACAGAGATCATGACAAAGCCGAGCAAGCGTATTTGGGAAGAAGGCAGTTCTCTGCGTGAAGGAATCTACGACATTGCCGTAGCTCTGGGATCACCCGATACAGTGCATGCGACGCTCGCGGTGGCACACATTGCGGGTCGATCCAAAAAGTCTAATTTGCAAATGATCCGAGAGCATGTAATTGCAACAGCTAAGCAAATCGAGGATGAGCTCGGCCTCGTTGCGCCCCAAAGCTTGGAGTCAAAGAGATAGCGGAGCCAATACGTCTTATCTAATCCCTCACCGGGCTTCCTTTGCTAGCTAGCGGCGGCATAGCAACCGGCTGCAAAGCCAGCCATTTATTTCCCAGGCAGTAGCGGTATCAATTCCGCATGCGGCCGGGCGATCACCTCACCTGCGATCAGCTTGCCTGCGGAACCGACCGCGGCTTTACCTGCTTCGATAGCGGCGTTGACCGCAGCGACATCCCCAGAGACCATAATGGCGACATAGGCCGCTCCTATTTTTTCTTTTCCGATGAGTTGAACATCCGCCGCTTTAAACATCGCATCCGTTGCTTTCAGCGATGCGGTGAGTCCTTGTGTTTCGAGTATTCCCAGTGCTTTGTTTTTCATAGTAGTGCGCGTGTTAAAATCATCGGGGCGCATTTCCTCGCGGCCCCCGTAGATACCGTTGATCGTATTTGGGTATGTGTTGAGTTGAGAGCTTGAAGGGTCTGGTCGAGCGAGCAAAGTAACCGAGGGCGCGGGCACACCCAGCTGCAAGGCTCTCTCCTGCCCAGCGGAAAGAGCTGCTTCAAGTGCCGCTGGAGAATCCGCAGCAATACGAATCAGAATTGTTTCCACACCAGTCGGTTCGTAACCCAGAATCCGGACGTCGCCCGCTTTGGCAACCGCATCCGCGACCATCACAGTAATGGAAATAAACGAGACTTCGAGACCAGCTAGACAGGGCGTAGGCATTGGTATTAATCAAGGGTCTGCATCACGCCGCGCACAATCGATTCAACCTGATCTCGGAGATCCGAATCAGGGGCGAGGCCTTTGTTCAACTTAACGCAGTCCTGCGCTGCTTCACCGAAGCCGCACTCTGCCAGAACGCAGGCAATACGCGCACGTATGTCCCCCATCAAAACTTTTTCTGGATCCGAAAGTGGGAAGCGGGCGTTGCCCGTCTTGAAACCTCGCAACTGATACCCCAGACGAAAGCCTTCTGGAAAGTTCGGAGCATTGACCATCAGTGAGAACAAATCCAAGAGCTTGAACTGTGCCTGTTTCGCCTCGTCCCAATGCCCTGCTTTCGCCTCATGATAAATCTTCATGATGACCTCGGGGACGACGCCAGAACTAGAAAGCGTGCCTCCATCAGCGCCCATAAACATCGCGGTGCAAAGCAACTCTTCCCAACCGATCAGCGCACTAAAGTCAGGACGCTGGGATTTAATCTCATGAAGAATTCGCTGAAAGCGTGAAAAGTCATTCGAAGTGTCTTTCGTGCCAACGATGCGAGGGCAATCTAAAGCCAGACGCTTGAGCACTGGGATCGTAATTTCATTGGCGAAGTTAGGAATGTTATAGATGACAATATCGATCGGAGATTTAGCCGCGATGTCGCGGAAGTATTGTTCAATGCTCTCCTGCGTCAGTTTGTAATAATAAGGCCCTGTAATGGAGACCGCGCGGCAACCGAGATCCGCGCAGTATTGGCACATCTCCAAGACCAAATCGACGTTCGGCTCGGCCGCGCCCGCTAGAATCGGGCGCCCACCCGCTTCTTCGCTAACGATTCGAACGACTGTCTTGCGCTCCTCATAGCTCAAACGAATAAACTCACCCATACTACCGTTGGGGTAAAATCCAGTGACCCCTTTCTCACCAAGCCAATGAATGATGCGGCGCAACTCTTCTTCGTTGATGCGCCCCTTCTCGTCGTAAGGGACGATGTTTGGCGTAAAGATTCCTTGAAGTTTTTGTGTCATGGCAAAATCAAATCAATTATCTGACAACTTGTAAATACGCTGCGCGTTATACATACAAATTGCCTGTTGTTCGTTAGTTGAGAGTTCCGCAAGCAGGGCATCGGTAAGCACCGACCAAGCACGCAGGCCATCGGCCAGATTGCAGACCGGCCAATCCCCACCCCAGACGATCCGATCGCTTCCGAAAGCTTCAAGAATCTCCATTAAATAAGGACGCAAGCCGTCCACATTTCGTTGTTCAGGTCCGGCATACACGGTGATGCCAGAAAACTTACAGGCGACGTTTGGCTCTTTTGCCAAGGCTCTGATCCCCGCCTGCCATTGTTGCCAACTTTCGCTCTTGAGGGAATCATGCTCGGCAATACTGGGCACACCGCAGTGATCCAGAATAAAGCGAACGCTCGGACAAGCACGCACCAAGTCGAGCGCGAAGCTTAATTGCGTCTGTGTGACACAGAGATCGAACGAGAGGTCTTCTTCTGCGAGCACCGCGACATTGCGGCGAAACAAAGACGACTCCGAAAGCGCATTTGGCTGCGTGTGGAGCACTCTTCGAATACCCGTTAAAGCAGGACTGCGCACTGCCTCCAACTGCTGGGAAAAATCATCCGCCTCGGGGAGACATTTCGCGACGACTCCCTGTATTGAATTTGTCTTCTGTTCCGAGAGCCGACTGAAAAACTGTGCCTCCTGCGCATGCTGCTCTGCATCGACATCCACCTCCATAAAGAGCGTGCCAGCGATCTCACAGTCATCGGCCGCTTTTTGATAATCCTCCACAGGAAATGCCCCTTGTAAATCTGGATAAGCCTCGGTCCAGGAGTAAGCAAATTGATCTGGGTAAAACAAATGCTGATGCGTATCAATTTTTTGCATAGTCAGGTATCATCGAAAGAAATAATAGAGCACCGCCATCGTTCCTAGAGTCAGCGCAGCGAGGAATTTGTAGTTACCAATGCCCTTCCAGCCCTCAAAGGCAAAGCACTCCCCTATAGACTTTAAGTAGAGCGATTCTGGGTCTTCCTCGGCTGATTTAGGCATGAGTAAGGAGACCGAAAAGAGGATCACGGAACAGGCCACAAAAAGATAGAAGGCCATCATCATAAAACCGCCTGGCAACGTCGCCAGCCAGCCGCCTGGATGGATACTGTTGATGGTAAAGACCGCCACGCCGAGAATCGCACCGCCAATCATTGTGGCGAGTGCACCGCGATAGGACGCGCGCTTCCAGAGGACTCCCCAGAGGAAAACCGCAGTGACCGGTGGCGCTATGTGAGCGATAATGGTATTTAGACCTGCAAAAATACTGCCATATCTACCGAGCAATGGAACCAAGCCCATAGCTACAAGCATGGCAACGACTGCGGAGATCCGACCGATCAAGACGAGCTTGTCATCAGGTGTTCGTGGTTTGAGGCGCTTCCATATATCATAGCTGACCAGCGTAGAAATGGAGTTCAGCGCACCAGACACCGTGCTCATGAGCGCAGCGATGAGAGCAGCTGCCATGACTCCCGTCAGACCAGGAGGCAGCAAGCGCACGATCATCTCGGTGTAGGCCTCAGACGTTTTCATCACTTCCCAAGTGCCATCGTCGCCAAGTGCAGAGAGCGTCGCCTTGCCTGTTTCCAAGTTCATGGCTCCCGCGAGATCAGCAAACATCCCTTGATTGACCATTGCGTAAAACATGAGTCCGGGAAGCACGAAAAGGAAGACAGGTAGAATCTTAATCAGTGCGGCGAAGAGCGGACCGACACGAGCATGATTCTCATCCTTAGCTCCGAGCACACGCTGCACGATCGTCTGGTCGGCACACCAATACCAAATCCCCAGCACTGGATAGCCCAATAGGATCGCATACCAAGGCAGCCCGGAACTATCCCCATGCGGCCGCAGCATCGACATCATCGATTCCTCACCGGGACCATTAAGCGCCGCCTTCAAATTATCCCATCCAGCAAGGAGACCCGCATCGCCCCCAAGAAACTTAAAAGAGAAAAAAGTGATGAGAATGGCCCCAAAGAGAAGCACCACCGTCTCCACCGTTTCAGTAAAAACCACTGCCATCAAACCGCCGACTACAACGTAGGCTGCAGTCGCCACCGCGATGACCACGATCGATATCCACGGGTCCACCCCAAATAAGCCACTGAGGACGATTGCTCCAGTCAGCAGCGAAAACCCAATATGGACGATCACAGCGGAAACGAGTGAAAAGCCCGCAAGAATATCTCGGCAAGTCCGACCATAGCGCTTCTCCAAGAAATCCGGCAAGGTCGATACTTTTGAGCGAATATAGAAGGGCGCAAAGAACAGGGCCAACAACACCAGCGTAAAGGCTGCCATCCATTCAAAATTGCCCATCAACAGCCCTTGCTCATAGCCTGCTTGAGCCAGACTCACGAGATGCACGCAGGATATATTCGTGGCAAACAAAGCCATCCCAATCATCGGCCAGCGCAGGCTTCCACCTGCTAGGAAGTAGTCTTTCGCACCCGAGGCACCTGCCTTGCGCCGGTGGCGAATACCTACCCAGCAACCGGCACCTACGATCGCAACCATGTAAATAATAGTGACCGCAATATCGAGGCTGGTGACTTTAGCCTCGGTGACAGCAAGTATGGGGTATGTGAACATAAAATAGACAAAATTAGAGGAAATCACTGCTCATCCCCGCTTGCTGAGGGATGGCATAGCGGCCGTTTTCAACCCGGCAGGGATGGGTAAACTTGCCTTGCAAGTGTGGAATCTGCTCAAGCATGAGCGCTTCGTGATTCATGCCGATGTGGTTAAACAACACCAGGTGTTGATGGATCTGCCCCATATCCCCAACATGAGGCACCACGGGAATCGAATACTTTTTTGCCATGAGGCTGATCGCGAGAAATTCGCTGACGCCAGCGACGCGCACAGCATCGACCTGACAGATGCCCAGTGCCTCCGACTGAAAATAGTTCTTAAAAATGATTCGATTCGGCACGTGCTCGCCCGCCGCGACCCGCGTCTTTCCGTAGGCTTTGGCCAAGGTCGCGTGCCCGAGGATGTCGTCGGGATGAGTGGGCTCCTCGATCCAGTAAAGGTTCAGTCCAAGCGCATCCGCCCGCTGTCCAAATTCCAACGCACGAGGCATGCTCCACTGCTGATTACAATCGACCATGACTGTCGCGGCGTCTCCCGCACCCTCGCGAACGATGGCCGCACGACGAAGATCTTTATCCATATCAGGAGCACCGACCTTCAGCTTCATTGCGGTGAATCCATTGGCCACCGATTTGCGAACATTTTCTTTTACTTGCTCATCACTGTAGTTGAACCAACCGATGGATGTATCGTAGCCAGGGTAGCCCAAGTTTGTAATCGCTTCGCGCTCGCCACGAGTTGGCAGCGCAGCTCGCAGGATGCCGATCGCATCGTCCATAGTGAGCGCATCCTCCAAGTAAGAAAGATCCAGAGTAGCCACCAACACCTCAGGGGTGAGTTCCAATAAGAGTTTCCATACAGGCAATCCGCGCGTTTTCGCCCAAAGATCCCAGCAGGCATTCGTTACCGAAGCCAGCGCCAGTTGCACCACGCCTTTATGCGGCCCCAGCCAGCGGAGCTGTTGCTCATTGGAGACCGTGCGCTGCCAGTTGCCAAAGTCGGCCATTAGTTCCTCGATGTCGTAGCCTTGTAAGCTGCGCGCTAGAAAGGCGGCGGCTTTACAGACGAGCTCGTTTCCCTCGCCCAGTGTAAAGGCGAGGCCATAGCCAGTCTGCCCGCAATCGTCATGAAGTTCAGTCACCGCATACGAATACACAGGATCTCGGTGGATCGCATCACTTCCCGCGCCAGGACCAAGTGGAAAGCGCTTATCGGTAGTCGAAACTTTGGTAATCATTGTTGATGTGCTTCTTTTTTTCGCTCGGACTAATCATTAGGGCGACGGTAGCCAAGCTCCGCGCCGCCACTCACATGCATAATGTGCCCCGTGACAAAGCGAGCCTCATTGGAAACCAGAAACACCGATGCATCGGCAATCACGTCGCCCTCAGGGCAATAACCGAGAGGGTGTATTTCATCTAGATAGCGTTCAATACTCGAGGGGTCCGGTTGCTCAGCGCACCAAGTGCGGAGCATCGGCGTCCAGGTGCCTGCGGGGCAGACTGCATTCACACGGATGCCTAGGGGCGCGTAGTCGAGTGCCATCGACTTGGTCAACGTATTCATCCCCCCCTTCGTAGCGGTATAAGCAGCGTGAATCGCTTGCCCCATCACCCCGACGAGACTGGAGGTATTCAGGATGCAACCCTTCGAAGCTTTCAAGGCCTCTAAGCCAAAGCGAGTGGTATGGAAAACACTTTTCAAATTGATATTAAAGAGACTGTCCCACTCGTCCTCGCTGGTTTCGTGGAGTGGCTTGGAAGGCGTGGCAATGCCCGCATTGTTGTGGATCACATCCAGGCGTCCAAAATGCTCCAAGGTCTTCGCGATAGCTGCCTCGACCTGCTCGCCAACGGAGACGTCGCAAGCAAAGCCAAGATGCCCCTCACCTAAGCTTTTCGCTGCATCAGCCGAAGCTGCTGCATGACGCGCAACGATGACGACCTTGGCTCCCTCCGCCGCGTAAGCCTTCGCACAATCCAGCCCAATGCCCGTGGAGCCTCCGCTTAAAAAGATCACCTTGTCCTTAAGTCTCATGAAATTTGTTAAATCAGCTTTCTACGCTCACAGTAGAACTTAAATACTAAGCGAACGAACGATGAGTTAATACAGTTCTCCACATTAAAAGCAGTTGCGTAGTTTAGTGCCATTATCAATTAAAAGCTGTTTTTTTACTGAACACGAGAACTTTATAATAGTTATCACAATTTACTGCAAACAACACTGATTTTGACTGTTAAAGACTTTTTTGACCTGCGGCAAAGTATCGAAGAAAGAACGCGTATCTCCACACACACTACCACAGCGCTTTTTCAAGTGCCCATACAGAACTCAAGCGCTTTAAACCCATATCCGACGTAACCGCATTAAATACAAAAAAAAGCCCCCGCTTACACGGAGGCTTGATTAGATAAATGCGTTAAAAAATAGTTATGCTTTACGACGACGAAGCATCACCCATGCCAGACCAAAGCAGCCAGCAAGTAGAGCGTAAGAAGAGGGTTCAGGAACCGCAAGTGTGAGTGTGTCGCCAGTGAAGTCCCAAATCTGAGTGCCACCTGAAGTCGCTTGTGCCCATGTAAGACCGAGATCAGTTGAATCATCGCCAAGATACGTCAGACGGCCTGCATTATACTCGGCCTCAGCCCATGTGGTCGAACCAGAGATCGTTAAGCTGATGCCTGCTCCGGCGAGCCAATTGAGTTGGCCGTTTGTATTGGCATCAAAGCCAGCAGCGGTTACAGAGCCAGAAGTTCCACCAAAATTGTAAACAATACCGTTGGGACCAGCATTTTGAGTGTAGCCAAACTCGGTGAAATTAGAAACGCCTCCTAAGAAATTAACAGTTCCGCCGTCACCAATAGTTCCGTCAAAACCAGCAAAAGTGCCTCCAGTGCCTAGTGTACCAGCATTGATGGTAAAAGTTGTGCCGAGGGCAAGGACGAAGCGCCGATTGTTACTGGAGGTAACTGTGCCACCATTCATGACAACGGCAGTGCCTGCGCCAGTCATGCTGGTATTTCTGTCTCTAAGATCCCAAGAGCCATTGTCAACCGTTACAAGTTGGCCTCCACTCAGGTTAATTCCGCGCAGTGCAGCCACCGACCCACCATCGATGGTAAATTCACCTCCATCAAGGATTGCTTGTGACACGCCAGTGCCAGTAATGTCGGCACCAGACCCAAGGGTGAAATGATAACCTGTGTAGGTTGTGCCACCAACGACGCGAGCCGTGAAACCTGTACCAATTGTTCCTGCATTGGTTGAACTAGGAAGTCCATTATCCCAATTGTTAACATCATCGATGTTCGTATTAGCTCCACCACCATCCCAAGCGGTTTGAGCGGTGGCACTTAGCGCTAAAGCAGTGAGCGAAGAAAATAAAATGCTTAATTTATTCATGTAGGAGTGTATGTTTGGGTTAATAAATCGATACTGGACCATTTAATATGTCCTCAACCAGATGACGGCGCAAGGTTTTTTTAATATTTATCGCTTTTATTAGTTATATTAGTTCGCAAAAATTCAAATTAAGTATGCAGAGCTACGTTTTCTATGGTAATAGCAACCCTCGAATACTGTCTCAACAGAGGTTTATTGCTTGAAAAGAACTATAGGCATCGCGTGAAAAACGACTACATGCACTGCCATTCCCAAGGAGTTTAAACGCTCATCTTCACAACAGGGCGTATAGAAGCGTCAGAGGGGAACTCGTCGCAGGCTCGCGAATCAGACCCAGTTAAGGGCACCCGAGAATTTAAGTAGTGTTCATGCTTCAATAGGCGCAACAGCCCTTGCTCCGAATGGCAGAAATTGAACCTGTTTTAGTCTGTAAATACCCTTATTTATTGACGACTGAACGGAGGGCTGTGCTTGCACGATGCCAAGCAGATACGCGTCAAGGTAGGGCTCGGCCTAAGCAACTGTCCAAAAAATGACCAAATCGTTACTGACTTGGCTACAAAACATGATCCGTAGCCAAAGTGTGAGCTTTCGGTCAGTTTCAATAGTAAATTCACTGTAGTTTTCTATTTGAGACAGTTCTACAGTCGGCACTCTGCAAGCAGAGGCTCTACTTCCAATCGTTTCATAGCCTTAAAGTAGCACCTTCCACTCCTATAAAGAACACAGAATTCAACAGCCAGATGATTTCGCCTAAGACAGCTGGGACAGTGTCAGAGTGCGACTGAGATCGCCGTGGGTTTACCAGTGACCAACCCCGTGCAAGAGAGATCCAAGGAGCTGAATAACCAATGCGTTGGGCAAAACACTGAAATCATTGATTAATACCCAACTCAAGCCAACTAACACCAAAGCTAAGTCATATGCGCAATATTTATTAATTGAAATCTTGCATAGTTTCAGCTTCGTGCAAGATTAGTGTAATGAAACGTTACACTGCCCCCTCCTTTCTTGCGCTGATTGTGCTCTTATTCGCTTTATCCCCTGCATCTGCAACGAGCATTTCAGGTGACACCACAGTCTACCACGCGGGCAAGAAACGCGTGCACCAAGCAGATTGCCCACGCTACTACAAGCTGTCGGCAGAAGAAAAAGCCAACCATAGTGCAATCACATACGCAGAGGCGACCGCACAGAATTTACCTCTTTGCTCACGTTGCCCTGGCACAACGAGTGCCACCGACGCAGGAACGACTGCCACTGCCACTCCAAACTCTGCCGCAGCTGCAGCAAGTGCTGATGCTAATACCGAAATCTCTGACGACACTCAAGTCTACTGGTCAGGCAAAAAACGAGTCCACTTCAAAGACTGTCGACGCATGCCTACGGATCCTGCCGAGATCGCAGGCATGACTCAAATGACTCATGCTCAAGCGCTCGCGCAGGGACTCGAAACTTGCTCACGCTGCCCAGGTGCCCTAAGCGCCGCAGGCGCTGGGACTACTGCTACCGCTCCCAAGAGCGCGACCGCTAGTGTAAGCGCTGGTGCCAATGCTGGAATCTCTAGCGACACGCTGGTTTACTGGACTGGCAAAAAACGAGTCCATTTCAAAGACTGCCGACGCATGCCTACGGACCCTGAGGAAATCGCAGCCATGAAGCAAATGACTTATGCGGAGGCGCTCGCGCAAGGACTCGAGACCTGCTCACGCTGCCCAAATAGCGGAAGCTCCAAAAGTGCCCAATCGTCATCAGAGGTGAATAAAAAAAAAGCGGACTGCCTGAATCCTGGGTCCAGCAACCTCCAACTAACAGTGCCGATGCTTGGAACCCTCCAGTTGCTCAGTTTATAGAAAGCCAACGGGCGCCTCTAGTTTCGAAAAATGAAGAGGGGCAATTGATCTACAAACCATATAGCGATCGCGGTGATCAAATCATCGATTTTTCCTTCTGTGGCTACCAAAAAAGCGAACTACCACTACCGAATGTCCCAGTCACAGTTACACTTGAAGCACCTAACAGTGAAGTAGCCGCTTCAGGTAACATGAAATATCCAGTCGGCCACGACAGCTTTGCCACGATCCAAGCAGCGCTCAACGAGGTGGCAGCAATGGAGCCAGATGCAAACGGCCACCGTGGCGCGGTATTATTACAACAAGGGCATTGGTATCTCAGTGGTGCGCTCCTCATTCGCTCCGGCGTTGTGCTCCGCGGTGAAGGTAGCGGCGAAAATGGCACCACACTGATCTTCACACCCTCAAATACGGGTAGCGTGGGCATCCAAATCGGTGAAGCGGGTGGTGGCTCCACAATCAATGGCACTGCGGAGATTACTGGAATCGTCTCTGAGATCGTGCTGGAAAACGGCAAGCCGGGCTACTTGTTCACGATGGATGATGGAAATACTTTTCGAGTTCACACGCCACGTGCACAAGCGGGTTTCAGCTACGACGAGATTCTCAATGAGCGTGTCACACTGACCTTTTCAACCCAAATTACGAGCCTAGGCGGAGAGACTCACACTCAATTGCACAAAACATACCCCGAGTCTTTCAAACACAGTCCATCCGACCAAGCAGCGGCTACACTACCCAGCGACCTCATACTGCCTGTAGAACAAGAAACCAATGCCACAGCCAGCAGCGCAATCGCCGATACTTACACACCCTCGGGGAGTCGATTGCTCACCTTAGAAAATACGACTGGCTTTAAAGTTGGCGACCACATTAACGTGGCTAAAACGACCAACGAGGCATGGATCGAACGACTCGGTGTCGGTGAGCGCTTACGCCACATTCGTGGAGGTAAAGAAGGTGCATTTAAAAAACCATGGGGCTTGCAAAACTACAGCCACCCCCGCCAGATCACCGCAATCAGCGGTAACACCATCACTCTGGATGTTCCTCTACCCCAGTCTTTTGATCCAGCACACGGAGGAGGCAATGTCAGCCTATGGAAGCCGAAAACTACTAGCATGCAATCTGGGGTGGAATCGCTGCGAGTCATTTCAAACTACGACACTCAAGTGGTGGACACTGGCAAAGAGGCCGATTTCGGAAATTTGAAAAATGGCGTGCAAGTCAACGGTCGCCACAGCTGGGTGCGCGACGTCCTGGTCAAGCATGTCTGGCTGTCTGCAGTCAAAGTCGAAGGTTCTCAATTTATTACAGTTCGCGACTGCCAATCACTCGAGCCAGTAGGTCCTAAACGGGGCGGCCGCTATTACACCTATTCCATAGGTGGCAGCATGGGCGTCTTATTTTACAAATGCACTTCCGAGGAAGGGCGCCACGACTTCGTGGTTAATGCGCGCACACCTGGCCCGAATGCATTCGTCGACTGCACGGCCCGCCGTGGTGGAACTTCAGAGCCCCATGCACGATGGGGCGTCGGCACGCTCTACGACAACGTGACCAAACTCGAAGGTGGAAAACTGGGAGCCTTCAACCGTGGCGACTCCGGCTCAGGACACGGCTGGGCAGGCGCCAATACAGTCTTTTGGAACTGCAATGCAGATAGCATTACCGTGTTCGATCCTGAAACTGAAGGTGAGAATAATTTTGCCATCGGTTTTACAGGACAAGTCAAGGAGAGCTACGATACCAATAGCCTCTACTATGCGAATACCCGAGCTGGATACTGGGGCACACCCAATGAGGGCAAATATTACGGTTTCGCTATTGTAGGTAACGGCCACATCGAAAGCCCCCTCGCCGCGGTAGAACCTCGCAGTCTATTTAAACAGCAATTGATTGATCGTATTGGTGAGACCCGCGCCAAAAAGATCATCCATTAAACCCAAAAAAATCGAACAGACCCATCTCCTTAATTTCGCGCCAACCCCCTTGAATACCAGCCCTCAGATTTAAAACTATTTTCTACCAAAATGAAGCCAGTAACCACACTCAGCCTCCTGCTTTTCTCGCTTTCAATGACCGCCTGCGTCACCGTCGATCAAGAAAGCAAAACAGCCCATACGAAGCCGAACGAAACTCAACTACTACGCGACTCCATGAGCGAAAATTGGCAGGAGAACTGGTTCCTCGACGGCCATAAAGCGACCTTAGAGCATCGTGAAGGTGGCCTGTATTTCTCCGCGGGCACGGTCACGAAACGAATGGACCCCGAGGAATACCATGCTCACCACGCGGTGCTTTGGACAAAGCAAGTCTTTGAGGGAGACATTCGCATTAGCTATGAAATCATGCCGGTGGACACAGACGGTTTCGGCAATATATTACTTTACATACAAGCCCAAGGTATCGGCACGCATCCATTCACTGAAGACATCACCGAATGGAATGAACTGCGAGAGATTCCAGGCATGGATAAGTATTTTCTCAACATGGATCTCATCAGCCTTAGTTTTCGAGAAAACCTCCGCTGTCGGCGCTACCCTTGGAAGGACCCTGAAGGCAATTGGTATCCAGGGCGCGGAATCATTGAACCCATGGTAGATTATGAGCCCATGGTTCCAGGTAAATCTTACACAGTAATGATTGAAAAAACGGCTGAGTCGGTTCGCCTCGTGTTGTCAGGCACGAAGTCAGGCAAGATTTACGCCGACCATACATGGAACACATCACAGGTCTCGGAAAACCGAGAACCTAAATTAATTCAAAAGGGGCGAATTGGCCTACGGCACATGTCCACGAAACAATATATCTACCGCGACTTCTTAGTTGAAAGCATTTAACTCTATTACCTCACCTCATACACACAACATGACTCATTCTAATTTTGCAAAAACCCGTGCAGGCCTTGCGCTGATCGCATCGACCTTATTCACGCAAGCGTGTGTCAATCACGACACTGAGGTCGTTGCCGAACCGTCCCTGACGACTCGCACTTACGAACTTTGGGAACCCGCACCTGCACCCAATCGCGGACACGATTTTGACATCGAGAAACCAGGCCGCGGCTATCCCTACGATGAAGATTGGGAGCGTTGGTCCTATCCACTCGGAAATGGCATGCTCGGCGCAAGCGTATTCGGCGGCACCGATGTGGAGCGCATTCAACTATCGGAAAAAACCTTTGCCAACGGCAGCGCCTACGGACGTGGCGGTGTTACCAACGCCGCAGAACTCTATCTGGATATTGGCCATAAACAAATCACCAATTACCGCCGCGCACTCAACCTGAATGATGCGATCAAATCGGTGACTTACCAATCGGGTGAGGTGACCTACCAACGAGAGTATTTTACCAGTTATCCCGATGACGTAATGGTGATACATCTAACAGCCGACCAACCTGGTGCGCTTTCATTTACAGTGCGCCCCGAGATCCCCTATCTTGAGAGCCGACACGAACTCGACACCAAGTCCGGAACCACTACCGCGGCAGACGATACGATCACACTCGCGGGCACGATTGATTACTATCAAGTCAATTACGAAATACAGGTCAAAGTTCTACCCGTGGGCGGCCAACTAGTGACCGACGAATCGAGCATACAAATCAACGACGCGGATGCCGTTACCCTCATCGTGGCTGCGCATACTAATTACGAGCTCGGACCACACATTTTCCTCAATGAACCAAAGGAAAAACTCAACCCTGATTTTTATCCGCACGATCTAGTGACTGCCAAAATTGAACATGCGTCACAACTGAGCTATGAGACTCTTAAGTCCCGTCACCTTGAGGATCACCGCAGTCTTTTTGGACGAGTTGCAGTGAATCTGAATTCCGAAGTATCCGACCTTCCAACACATCAATTGCTGGAAGACTACCAAGCAGGTGAGCATGACCCCTATTTAGAAGAACTCTTTTTTCAATATGGTCGCTACCTCTTGATTGCAAGCTCCAGAGAAAATACGCTGCCCGCACACTTACAAGGCGCATGGTCACAGTTTGAAGTCAGCCCTTGGTGTTCTGGCTACTGGCACAATATCAACGTGCAGATGAACTACTGGGGTGCATTCAGTGGGAATCTGGCCGAGACATTTGAGGCCTATCTAGACTACTTCGAAGCTTACAAACCACAAGCGCGTCGTTTCGCTCGCGACTCCCTACAAGAAATTAACCCAGATGCTTTGTCGGACGATTTGGCAGAGAACGGATGGATACTCGGAACAGGTGCCAATGCCTATCAAATTTCGGGCCGCTCTACTCATTCTGGACCAGGCACTGGCGCCTTCACCTCTCAACTGCTGATGGATTATTACGACTTTACGCAGGACGAGGTCTTTCTCCGTGAAACGGGCTACCCTTCACTGCTCGAAATGAGCAAATTCTTTGCCAGTGCACTGCACGAAACCGAAGCAGGCCTCCTATTGATTAGGCCCTCAGCCTCACCAGAAATAAAACACAACGGTAACTATTATGTGACCGAAGGCTGCACATTCGACCAAGGCTTCGTGTGGGAGAACCACAACAATGTGCTTCGCGCCGCAGAAGCACTTAGAAAAGAGGATCCTTTTCTAGATATCGTTCGCGAACAGATCCCTTTACTCGATCCCATCTTAATCGGAAGTTCGGGTCAGATCAAAGAATATCGTGAGGAAGACGCCTATGGCGAGATTGGCGATCCACTCCACCGCCACATTTCTCACCTCTGCACGCTTTACCCTGGAACACTCATTAATTCGTCGCATCCAGACTGGATGGCGGCGGCCGCGACAACGCTCAATCTACGCGGCGATTTAACTACTGGCTGGGCAATGGCACACCGCATGATCTGCTGGGCGAGACTGAACAGCGGAAAGCGGTCATTGGAGCTCTATCAAAAATTCTTAGCAAACAAGATCGGTGAAAATCTCTGGTCACTGCATCCTCCATTTCAGATCGACGGCAACTTCGGCATGATGGCAGGCGTGGTCGAAATGCTTCTGCAAAGCCATCAAGGATACATCGAACCACTACCCGCGCTTCCCGAAGCTTGGCAAAATGGCAGCTACAGCGGCCTCGTCGCACGTGGTAATTTCGAAATCTCCGTAACTTGGAAAGACCGTGCGCTCAACGAGCTCAGCCTACATTCGCGCAGTGGCAAAGACTGCCAATTAAAATACTCTGGCCTCACCAGCGCGAGCGTAGTCGACTCGAATGGCAACTCAGTAGCCTTCACCTCAGAGGGAGCTGATCTAATTTCCTTTCCAACGCAAAAAGGTGAGCGATATACCGTGCACCACAAAGAACCCAGCAAGACAAAATAATCACGATTCCAAGCGCTTTAGTTCGTTCCACTGCTCGACGCAGGAACGAACTTAAGGCGCACCATACTTTTAATGAAAAGGCGTTAAGGTAATCGCTTTCACTCCAATGCCTGCTCCCAGTAGATTGCGGGGAATCAGCTTTAGAGTTTGCAAGCCAGATTCAGGTATCGTCAGCACTCCCAAGCTCATGCTATGATTGCGTTGGCGAGGGGGGCCGCGGTGAAAACTATTGTTCGAGTCGAAGCCTGATTCGTAAGTGATAAACGTAAGGCTATTATCCCCTAGCGACAACACCCATTCGGAATTGGCAGCCTCTGGCTCACATGAATATTCAAGACTGATTGAATAGTCGCCCGCTTCGAGCACGTTCAAATCCCAACTCGCTAAGGATTCAAGCGAGTTCCACTGGTCTACGAAATAATCGTGTTTCCACTCTCCAAATTTTTCCATCCATCGACGCTCAGTAATTTCACAAGCCTCCACATCGGCCATTTCCGCAAGTAGTTTAACAGTGCTGAAACCATCCACTTGTGTCGCATGATTTTCCACTTTCGCTGGGGCCTTCAACTGAAGCTTGACCACAGGAACGATGGGTAAATCCCGTCCGCTGACTTCGCCAAGCATGACTTCGAGGATCGAACCCTCCTGCGAAAAAACTACCGTAGACGAATCATGCAAAAGCGAGGCCGCAGTCACTTGCGTTCCTAAGTCAGCAAGACGTAAGAGTCCGCTTTCAGGCCAATCAAAAATGTGCAGATACAAATGGTTTCCTTTCTGGGTAATATCACCCCAACTGAACCCCTGATCGAACGGCGAAGCCTCCGTGCCATAAATCGCTTCGCTATGACTGCGCACCCAATCGCCCGAGACAGTGAGCGTTTCAACCACTTTAGCAGGTAGACTTCCATCTCCCTTCGGCCCGACATTGAGCATGTAAGAACCGCCGCGAGCGAGCACCCGAACGAGGTGTTCACAAATCGTTTTAGGGGACTTCCAGTTTTGATCATACCACGCATAGGACCAAGAGTCGTTTGTCGTATCAACGGTCTCCCACACCTCGTAATCAGGACGAACCGGTGGTATGTGCATATCCCCAAGAGAAACATAATGTCCATAACCACCACCGATGCGACTATTGACTAAACAATTCGGTTGGTAACTCTGAACAAGCTCGACGAGCTTGGCACTGTAGGCTTTATCCATACCACCTGGAGTATCAAACCAGATCATAGCAATTGGACCGTAATTGGTGAGTAGTTCCGTTACTTGTGGAACGACTTTCTGATTAAAGTATCTCTCAAAGTCGGCAGGTGTATAGCCCACTGGGCGCTCCCCTTTATAGCTAGTGGCGTAGGGCTCGGTCCAATCCTTGTTTTGCGAATAATAAAAGCCAAATCGTAGTCCCTCCTCTTGGCACGCATCAGCAAGTTCTCGCATCAAATCGCCTTGGTAAGGAGTTGCTTTGGTAACCGTAAACTCACTCGCCTTCGAATCAAACATTGCAAACCCATCGTGATGTTTTGAAGTCACCACGATGGTCTTCATGCCAGCCGCCTTCGCAAGCCTAACTAGCTGGGTTGCGTCAAATTGATCAGGGTTAAAGTTGCGCGCGTAGGCCTTATATTCCTCAACAGGAATCTCCGCCATGTGCATGAGCCACTCGCCTATACCATAATATGTTTTTCCTTTCCACACGCCCGCCATTTCCGAGTAGAGCCCCCAGTGGATAAACATCGCGTATTTGTCTTCGGTAAACCATTGCAGCCCCGGATGTGTGGATTCGCTGGACACCTTGGCATCGCCCCACAGTTCATCCATACCTTTCTCTCTCTCGTCGACTGCTGATAAGGGAAGGTAGAGCAAACTGCTCGCCGTGCAGTAAAGTAGTGTTTTGTAGAGCGTTCTCATAGTTACTTTCGAAGAGAGGAAAGCCCAGACTCCGCTGGTCCCTTCGGCAGCGCCGCCACCCAAGCATCTAGCTGCGCACGGAGGGCTGCCACAGCTTCGGGATGTGCCGCAGCTATATTTTGCCGTTCTGCCCAGTCCGTTTCCATATTATAGAGTTCCACGCGCTTACCGGTCTCATTCATGATCAAGCGCCATTGCGCAGACTGCACACCATAATGTGGCCACCACTCGCGATCTTCGTTACTATTGCGCCACTCCCAAAAGAGCGGTGTCTCACGCTGAAAATCCTGTGCCCAAAGAGCGGCCGATACATCCTCTCCATCTGGCCGATACGCATCGGGCAGCGATGCGTTCGCCAAAGCTGCAAAGGTCGGTAACAAATCCACGCCAGCCAAGACCGCAGAACGATTGATCTGCCCTGCAGGCACCTTCCCTGGCCATCGAACAATAAAGGGAACACGCACACCGCCTGCCATGAGTGAACGTTTACGTCCAGACAAACCAGCAGTCTCGCCCACCGAATAGTAACGACCTAAACCGGGACCCGTAGAGGCATCACTATGTGTTCGTTGCGCATCCTCGCCCTCCAACTCAGGGCCATTATCCGAACTAAAGATGACGAGTGTGTTCTCCGCCAAACCCAGCTCCTCTAAAGCATCCAAAATCCGACCGATTTCGGCATCAGCCTCCGCGACGACAGCTGCATACACCTGTTGCTTTTCATCTAAGTGCGCGAATTGCTTAAGATACGACTCTTTCGGGTAGTGAGGCGTATGTGTTTCGTGAATCCACACGTTCACAAAAAAAGACTCTTCTTGATTACGCTGGATGAAATCGATCGTGCGTGAGCAGGTCTCCCCTACGGGCATTTGCTCACCCGAATGGTTGAACGCACCAAACTCATCGTAGCCATAGGCGGTCAACGCCGGGGCATCGGGCACCTTGGTATTGGTAAGGTGCCATTTACCAAAGTGTGCGGTTTTATAACCCGCGCTTTTAAGAACGCTCGGTAGCATCGTCAGATCTGGATCCAACCAGTCAGGCATCTCGCGTTTGACGTGGGCTTCTACAGTAGAGAAATGACCGTGCACACGGTGCCGCGAGGGGAAATGCCCCGTCATGATTGCCGCTCTACTGGGAGAGCAAACCGGATCGTTGACCCAAAAATTTTGAAAATCGGTTCCCTCCGCTGCCAGACCATCAAGCCGTGGTGTCTCACAAAATCCACTCCCATGAATCCCTAGATCGCCATATCCCCAATCGTCGGCAAAGATAAAAATAATATTGGGTGGGGTCTTACTTTCGGGTTTTGCCGATGCGCACGCTTGCGCCGCGAACAACAGCGGCAGTGTGATTAAGCAGGCGATAGTTCGATGTTTCGATATAAACATAATTGAAGCTTTGGGGAGTAAGTAAAGTCGGCTCAGCGTGCCGTGGGATACAGTCGTGCCTGGGGATGACCTTTGTGGGTAACAGTTTAATGACCTGCAAATCTCGTCCAACCAAAATAAAGTCTTTACCCCAAAGCGTGGCAATAATAATTACATACATGCTTTGTGCCCGCGCTTTTTCCCGCCAACGAACGATCCCCATGCTGGTAGCATCGCTGAGCCTCTCATTGAGCTCCGCTTCGCTACCTGCCATGGCCAAACCAGCACCATTGGCTCAGCCTACAGAACCGCAAGTTCAATCACACACTTTAGAAAATTCGGAATTATCTGACGATTTCGCGATCAAGGACTCCCTGGAGACAGTCACAATCGAAGGAAAAGTCATCAAAGTCAGTCCGAAAGCAGTTCCACCCACCCTGCGCGATGTCGCCTACGGCTCTCACGCTCGGCACAAGCTGGACTTCTGGCAGGCGGAATCTGCCGAGCCGACTCCTTTGGTATTCTACATCCATGGTGGCGGCTGGCGCTCCGGCAGCAAGGAATCCAACTCCGGCCCCTCACTGACTTTGCTCAACCAAGGCGTATCCTACGTCAGCATTAACTATAGACTCGCACGTGATGAAAATACCCTACCTTGCAGCCTACACGACGCTGCCCGCGCCCTGCAGTTTGTCCGCTCTAAAGCAGCGGAGTGGAATATCGACCCAGAGCAGATTGTCGCCTCGGGTGGCTCGGCGGGCGGCTGCTCCAGCCTATGGCTGGCCTATCACGACGATCTCGCTGATCCCGACAGCACTGACCCTATCGCTCGTCTTTCAACCCGTGTCCTTGGCGTAGCCGCGATCAAAGCCCAGAGCACGATCAACCCATGGGTGGTCGATAAGCGTCTCGGCCCTAGCGGGTCGGGACACGCAATGATTTGGGAAACCGTCGGCGCCGATAGTTTGAAAGATTTGTTTGAAAATTGGGATGAATACGAGGCCATTTCGACAGAAGCCTCCCCGATCACACATCTCAGTGCTGATGATCCACCAGTCTTGATTGTTTACGAGGCCGACACTCCCGCACCGCCAGAAAAGGACGGCATCCATCACGTCGAATTTGGGCGTATTCTAAAAGAACAGTGTGCGCCACTGGGCTTAAATTGCACAATTGCATTTGCAGGTAAGGAAACTAGGCAGGCTGTCTTGGACACTTTCATACTCGAACGTTTTGAAAACGCGCAACCGATCCATTCGAAATCGTGCGATTGAAAACTCTCCTGTAGGCCCAAATTATTTCTCGAAAGGCCCTATGCTTATTTCAGGTGTATTGACGGTGTCCCATGTTTGAGCTGATCAAGGCCTGACAGTCATCTAATTTCTATCACAGGGTCGGCACGATGATCTGCACCTCTTAGCCCTTTAAATGAATATCAAAGTGTATATCGAAGCATTTGACTGGCCTAGGTCCGACAGATGAAGCCACCAGAGATGACTACCAGTTTCGAGCGCGCTCAAAATGAAAATTTAGAGTTTCTGACAATTCGGGTGATTGTATAAACTGAAGTTTATTCTATGGCCCTCTCAACTTGAGAAAGACGGAGTCGCTATAGCTTAATGAAATCATCAATTCCATTCGAGTGATTCCATCAGAGTGGGTGCCGCTCAAGGAGTAGTGTGCTTCGGCAATTGGAAGCCAAGGGCTGAGAGCCGTAGAAACCTCAACAAAGTAATGTTCCCCGACAACGAAGCCCTCTTTGATCTCCCATCCGAAGACCATGTCAGTTCCGGTCTGATCTGGCGCAATGAGTAAACTTGAACCCTTGCTGGCAGGGTCGGTTGGACTGGAGTCGAAAAGATACTCGAAAAAATCGAGGACACCATCACCATCCGAGTCAGCCCTGCCGTCGATAACCTGTGCACTTGTGAAATACTGTTCCTCCCATACATCGCTCATGCCATCGCCATCTTCATCTGGAGGTTGCGGCATGCTTTGAGCATCTCCAGAGGCAAACAGAGTCGGCATAGGATTGCCACTCGTATTAAATGAAGAGGCAATTTGATTGGGACTACCATCTAAGGTGCCTCGTATGACCAAGGTAATTTCTCCGTTAGTATCGCTGGCTATGAAATCTTGAAAAGCGGCCAAATCGGAAATCATAACTGTCTTCACTCCAGTATCCACACCAGCAGCAAACGTTAGACTACCCAATAGAGTGGTCGTGTTTGGATTCGGGACTGCAAACTCTCCATCGGGCCGAGAATCGCCCTGTAAATTATGCCCGCCTGCTAAAGTGCCGTCCAAGCCACCTGTCCATGTAGATTCTGACAGAGCTGCCCCAGGGAACTGCGCATCATTTTTCAGACCATAGAGTAGCAGCGTATCTCCTGGCTCGTTACTCGTAACAAATACATCCAAGGATGCCGTATCAATATCGCTTGCCGCGATACCACCGAGCAGATTGCCTGCCCCCACTTGGAAACGTAGATACGCGATCCGGGCAAAGGCATTGCCCCAATCGTTTCTTTTTATCTGAAGCGTTTCGCTTGCATCCTGCACACCATTGTCTTTCCGCACGAAAGAACTGTCGATGGCAGCAAGTGCGACATCAAGGTATGCTGCAGGTAATGCGGAAACCTCCATGCTTACTTCGGACTCGTTTGCCGCTTGGTCTACAGCGGTGATCCGATAGAAGAAAGTAGTCCCATTAACTGCCATGCTGTCCGTATATTCGCTGGAAACAATTCCTGAAACATACGGCGCTCCGAAGGTATTTGCAGTCGTGCTTCGGTATATATTGTAGCCAACGAAGTCTGACTCCCCATTGTCATTCCAACTAAGAGCAACGAACGCATTGCCCGCAGTCGCATTAAGACCCGAGGGTGCAGAAGGAGCGGTATCAACGCCATCCGTGAGCATAGAGAAATTATCAAAATCGACTGTAAAACCACTTCGAATCCGAGCCGCGCCTCCAAAGTAGGTGCCAGTATACTGAGTCGCATCCACGCTCATGCTCATCGTCTTGATCTGCGCCCCGTCTCCGAGTGTGAACGATAGGTCTAAATGATCATCCGTGTACGTCCCAGTAACTTCCATAGTGTAGGTTTCGCCTTCAGGATAATCATAAGGCCGTGCGCTCCCGCTGACCGTTTTAAAAACTTGGCTGATAGGTATTGATCCGTTGAGACCTTCCCTAAACTCCATCACTAGGTCACTATTAACGTAACGAATCTGCGCTTGAATCCCGGAATTTGAAAGATCCGAACCGTCACTAAAGAGAGTCACTCCATAACGGTAGTTGTTGTTCAAGGCTGAGCCTTTCGAAACCAAGCGCGCTTCCAGTGTCATCGAAAAATCGCTGCGCTTGCTACCGCCCATATCAGTAAAATTTTTTAAGAAAGCAAAGTTGCCCAAACCTGAATTTGGATTCGACTCGATCTGGTAAGCGTCGCTCACATGATTAGAGCTATCGGCAAGAGGAACCGTAGCAGTAAAACCTGCGGCGCTCACTGTCTTCTCACCCGAATCCGTTCCAAAATCGATCACGTCTTGCGGCATCGATGAACGTTCTTCGCTTTGATTCGATTCGTTTCCAGCATCGTCGAGCGCAGTGACCATATAGAAATATATCACACCGTCAGTCACGTCTGTATCTGTATACGTGCTAGCAGTTAACCCTGATGCAAGCGGAGCACCATAGCTACCTGCGCCAGTCCTACGGTAGACCGAATAAGTCGAAAAATCGCCTTCGTTATTATCAGCCCAATCCAGATAGATCACCGTATCTCCTTTTACAGAAAGCAGGCCAGTAGGACTGACTGGTGGCACGACATCAGCCACGACCGTAATTGTAATACTCACACTCGTAGAGTCGCCCTCATCATCGAGTGCAAGAGCCTCTAGCTCGTAAGTCCCCGCGGCCATATTCTGCAGCGGCGAGTCGTTCTGATTCGAGCCCCCCCAATCATAAGGCGCGGTAGTCTCCTGACGTATCAGTTGACCATCAAGAAAAAGCTGCACATGAACAATCGTGCCGTCCGGATCGGACGCCTCGACTTGCACTTGCAAATCACTCCCTGCCGCGATGGATGCTCCGTCTACTGGGAAGTTAAAATTCACATGCGGAGGCTGATCTGTATCGACAGGACTAGCTGACACTTCGCTACTGGGCGCAGAGTCATTACCATTCACGTCGGAGGCGACTACCCTGTAGAAGTAAGTTTCCCCATTGAGGGCAGACGTATCCACATACTCGCTACTGCTGATGTTAGTATCTAGCGGCGTTTCGTAATTAAGTGAGGTCTGAGTCCGATAGATAGAATAGCCTGCGAGATCGGTCTCAACATTATCACCCCAATCCAAACTCACGGAGTTGAAGCCTGGAGTCGCGACCAATGATAGTGGCATCGCGGGCGGCGTGAGATCGCTAAGATCCAGAACATTAACCACTAGGTTCCCAGTCGCTTGTTCACTTCCATTATCCGCTAAAAGCTGTAAAGTATACTGGCCTGTAGCAGAGAATGAAGCCGTCGTTTCGAGTAGTGAGCTGTCACCAAAACTGACCGCACCCGGACCCGAGACCTGACTCCAAGTCGTCGAGGATAATCCGTCCAATATCGCTAAATCACGTATTCTGGCATTGATTGAGATCGGAGTATTGATCGCTGGCATCGATGAGTCATCGAGCCAACAGACGACTGCATCTAGGATCAGGCCGTTGCCATCCCAGCTTTCTAGCTCAGTCCAAATAGTACCGTGAATTTGTTGAGGTAATATGACCTCATTCAATGCACCAGACCCGAGACGTTCCTCTAGCTGCGCATAATACAAAGAACGCGGCGTGACTGGCACGTTCTCAGATTCCCAAATACCAAAGGGCTCACTAGCTACCCAAGCTCCCTCTCTCTTTGGGCCGACTGTTCCAATACTCCAATTCATCGCACCAGTAGGCGCATCGGAAATGATACCACCTGCCTCGACATTCCAAAACATGACCTGCGCTCCAGACCAGCCGTGGCTGGTTCCTGAATTTAATCGATTCTGAACATTTATAGAATTATTGCTCTTAATGTTATCGTAAAGTTCACCTGTCGCGTAGCGGAAGTGCGGCCCGATATCGCTGTTGGCTTGAGTCGCCAAGCTATCAACAAAAACATTAGGCCCCGGCGTTTTAGAGCCGCTCACATAATCGTGGCGACCCCCACGCGTGAGACAGCGCTGAAAGAGCGCGTACGACGAATCGTCGATGTAGAAGGAATACTTGCGCCCACCGGTCGTCTGTGATTTCGGGTCTAAAAAAGCCGAATCTTCAACCGTTATAAATTGGCTAAAGTCTTCGATGAGTATTAAACTCATACCAAAATATCGAGCAGTGACTTGCCGCACCCATCCGTTGACCACTCGCCGCATCTCAATCGCTTGCCAGCCGTGGTCTTCGTCATTGTCGCTGGTGAAACTTGACTCTAGGCGCATCGCTTCGATTCCAACATTTTCAATCGCACCTCCAAAAGTATAGCGCCGAACTTCGCCACCACCATACTGATCTTCAATGGCCTGAACAATGGGCGCATCCAGAGTTAATTCATTGCCATTGATCTCTGTCACGTAGCGATAATGCGTCAGCTGAAAATCTGCAGGATTCCAAGCAGGATCATTAGGCTCTCCCGCCAATCCACCCGCGACCGTCATGCCGATATCGTCCACCCATGCTTGGTTCACTAAATTGGTGATACGAATAAGATCACCCACCGTGTAGATAGAAGCATCAGTGATGTTGACTGTCTTCGAGCCAACAGGCACGTAGGCATCTGTAATCGCCCGCGCACTACTTCCGACATAATTCGGATTACTACTGCCATTAAAAAGAAAAAGGTCCGACTGAGTGGCCGCAGTGTAGGTAATTCGCGTGCCGCCAGATTGCTGTTGCCCCGCTCCTCGAATGACTACGCCGCTCGAACTAATGTTTAGTGTGCTAGAAACAGTGTAGTCACCCGCACTCAAGTAAACAGCACCACGGAAACCATTCACCAAAGGCAAGGCCGAAACTGTATTGATTGCATTTTGTATCGCTGAGGTGTCATTGCCACCCGAAGGGTTCACAGTAACTGCGGTCGAGACAAAAGGAATTTCCTCCCCCCCTCCCTTGTAACCTGCGCGCGAATAGTCAGGGACAGTATTGACTGCATTGGTCTGCCCCTCATTCGCGTAGGGTTGATACACGAGACCGGAAGGGCCTTCGCTTACAATTGCAGCGCTTAAAGATAGAGTGAGTAATGTCTGCGCAAGACCGAGCCGACCTAGTAGATCCCTACGACGAATTGGTCTAAGCTTTCTATGCCTAAAAGTATTGTTATGGAAATATGCGCTCAAAAGGATCTCCTAGGGCTGAATCAACTTCAGGAACACATTGTCACTAAAGCTCAAAGGTATCGTGAGCTCTACGTGCGTCATGCCATTCGCCGTACTTGTAGTCAGGGTGTAGTCCACTTCTGAAATCGGAACCCAAGGGCTGAGTGAAGTCGATAGCTCCAGAAGGTAGTCCTCTCCATTAACAAAGCCTTCTTTAATATCCCACTCGAAGACCATATCAGTTCCGGTCTGATCTGGCGCAATGAGTAAACTTGAACCCTTACTGGTAGGATCGGTTGGATTCGAATCGAAAAGATACTCAAAGAAATCGAACACGCCGTCACCATCGGAATCGTCAGTGCCATCAATCGTTGCTTCCTGCCCGGGGAAGTAAGTAGTTTCCCAACTGTCTGCGATTCCGTCGTTGTCCGCGTCCGGGTCTGCGACGGATTCTAGACTCAATGTTTCCGTCGTGCTGTCATAGACAAAGCGGGTGCCAGTTGCCAGACCATCGGCGGTCGTGACCTGCGCCCAGCTCTTGCCAAGCTGCGTGCCGTTTTGGCCATTGTAGAGCAAGCGATCCGCCGCCCACTCCGTCGCCGCCCATTCATCTGCGGACGGTATCGCCATTGTCATTTGCGTCCCAGTCAACCAATCGAAGCTGGCACCTGTGCCGATTCCCGTAGCCAAGGTCAAAGAACCTGCGTTCGAGCCGCCGAAGGTAACCGTCGCGGCCTTAATCAACTCAAAGGTATCTGCCGAAATCGTTCCTCCATTGAAGAAGAATCCGTTGGATGCGGAAGCAAAACTCTGCGTGAAGAATCGATCAACGCCTGCCAAAGTGCCACCATTCACTGTCAGTATACCCCCGTTATTCACAATTAAATCGCGGCCTACTGTCATGCTTCCTCCATTGATAGTGATCTCAGCATTGGCTCCAGAAACTGTAGTGTTACTATTGTTCGCAGATACATCGGCATTTCCAATGTTAAGCGTAAATGAAGCATCCGCTCCAACGGCAATCCCTCGCACGTTGGAAAATGAAGCACTCGCGCCGTCCATCACCCAGACAGAATTTGAACCTAGTTTAAGCCCAGAAAATGCGTTGCCTAGACTTAAATTACCTCCCGTGAGATGGATCCAGTAATTGTCGTGGGTGACGTTGCTATCAAATCTAGCATCTATAAAGAGCGTGCCCTGATTTCCGAGCGGCAACCCATTACTCCAGTTGTTTGCGTTACTTATAAAGTTATCGGCTTCTCCCGAAACCACGTTTCCAACGAAGATAGTCCCAGCAATTGGCGTAGCGGAGTCCTCATTACTCTGCGCAGACTCAGTGCTGTTTACATCTACTGCAGTGACCACATAGAAATACTCTGTGCCATTCATCACGGTATCGTCTAGATACTCACTAGTGAAGACTCCGCTCTGGATTGCAGAAAAACCAGCACCAGAGGTGGTGGAACGATACACGGTGTAGCTGGCAAAGTCGTTGTCGATGTTGTCGTTCCAATTCAAGGAGATCTCAGCATCGCCAAAGGAAGCGACCAATCCAGTCGGCGCATTAGGCGCCTCATCCAAATTGGGATCGGTTCCGTTTGTGAATTCCTCGAGGTTGGTGGAGCCGTCCCCATCTGGATCCCCACTCGCAGTCTCGTCGAGGTCTCCGAAATTATCTTGTTCCCAACCATCTTCTAAACCATCGGCATCTGTGTCCGACTCATCGTAAACGGATAGCGTTGCTGTCGCGCTGGCCACTATGCTACCACTGGTTACTTCGCAACTGTAATCGCCCGCATCGCCGACAGAAACAGCATTAAAATAAAGCACTGACTGTGTCGCACCTGAGATGTTGAATCCATCTTTTTTCCACTGATAGGTCGGAGCTGGATAGGCCTGCGCCACTACAGAAAGATAGGCAGTCTCACCATCATCTAGATTCAGAGACTGAGGTTGGCCAGAGATCGTCGGGCTCTCGGTCGTTAGCGTCGCAGGCTCCCCGACTTTGAAATCGTCGATCGCCATATCACTCAAAAAGGTGCTGCCTGTCAGCCCACGGAAGCGCACTTTAAAATCAGCGGTCGTGTAGACCGAAACGTTGAAGCGGGCGAAGCCCCAGTCCGCTTCCGAGGAATCCTGCTGCTCTCCGATCAAAGCTGGCATGACATCGAGATTCCACGCCCCAGCAGAAAAGACATCGACCCGTAGTTCGCCCATGTCCGCACCATACATATGGTAGCGAAACTCGACTAGGGCATCACTGAGTCCAGAAAGATCGATGGTCGGGCTGGTCAAATCTGCCTGTTGGTTATTGTTAGAACCACTGGCTTCTCTATAAAGATAGGTGCCGCTCGCATCGCCTTGCGTATGGTCGTTGTCGGGTCCCGTGCTGGAGCTAGAGGTCGTGCCGCTATTGGCCGTCCATACTCCGGGCGAAGTGTTTTCGTTTGTCCATCCGTTGGTAAGTGTTGTGCCTGTCGAAAATCCGTCGAAGTCCTCGCTAACCGTGGCCACGCCGATTCCAGCCAAATCCGTAATTTCTATCTGAGCGGTCGCAGCGCTTGCATCGACTAACAGGCTCTCTAAAGAACCCAGAGTAAAAGTGACGTTTTCATCAACCTCATTGATCGCATCCGCCATCGCAGAGACTTCCAGAGAGACGGACGATTGTCCCGCAGGTATCGTAATGCGACCCATGCCCATACTTGCATCAAAATCATCAAAGCCAGCGATCGCCACATCGCTATTTACTCCTGTTAGCGCAACTGATCCATTGACAGAAAAATCGACCCATTCGGAGGCGACCGTAGAGCCAGTCCGTGTGATCGTGATCGTCGCCAGGCGTCCTTCCGTTTCAACTAGCAGGGACAGATCCGATACAATGGAAACTGTCTCAGTCTCGTTGAGAAAAATGGTGCCAGTGCTTTGGTTGCCATCCGCATCTTCGACGGTGTATTGAATCTCAACTTGGGCAGGTTCGTTCATTCCAGGTGTGTAAACCAGATAGCCCGTATTATCTTGAGCATTCGCGTTGTTACGCGTCATTTCTGAAGTTTCCAAACTGATCGTTCCGCTGCCCGCCAACAACTGCGCACCGACTAAGCGAAACGCCCCATCACTGGTTACAAGGCTGCCATCGTTAAAATTACGCGCCTCCACATCACCCGTCCAGAGCCGGCCTGTGCCTTCATCGTTGAGCAAGGGGTTCAGTCGAATCGCACCCGAAAAATCGGTAGCAATCGAATCATCGGTCGTGCTGATGGTCGGGTTCTGCCCAGGATCCGAACTATTACCGCCGACCGTTACAACAACGTCAGCGGCATGCAGCCAGCCTTGCCCATTGTTACCGACATCTCCGCTTAAAGTATAGCGAAACCATACATTACCGGCAAATCCTGCTGCAGGTGTAAAGGTGATTTCATTGTTGGATACGCTCGCAGATCCAGCCGTTTTAGGGAAGACCTGCCCCACTTCGATCAATCGTAAATTGTTGACAGCACCAAACAGCACTGAAGTTTGATCATTTGTAAGAGGGTTAAAAGTTACGGGGGTATTGACGGCCGTAGAGAGATTGTCATCCACACCCAGCGCCACTTCCTCGGCGTTACGTAGATCTGCTGGCCCATAGACATAACTCCGACTGGGGCTGGACATGTAGTCATAGATTTCTTTGGCAGCAGTAAATCCACCACCAGCAGTATTGTTCTCGGTGAAGAAGTCCTGCCCAGCATTCGATACATTGGAATTCATATTGCCGCCATTGGTATGGTTCGCCCCAACATTGTGCCCCAGCTCGTGGGTATGCAGTCTCCAGTCCAAACTCCGCTGCTGAACGGATGTGCCAAAACTACTACTCCCATAGCTTCCAATCCATGCCCAACCTTTGGTTGAGCCCCCAGCGCTGCTTACATTCGTCCAACCTGCCACATGCCCCCATTTGTAGGTGGATTGCGGACGGTGAGCCGCCGCCCAGTCTCTGACCGCATTCAACTGGGTCGTGGAGTCTTGGGTGTTCACTTCAATATCATCGCCCACAATATCATTAGGAATGAGCACCAATTCTTGCAGTAGGTAGCGCAAGCCTAACTGATTCTCGTAAGTGTCAGCTGTTTTGGCAGCATATGTAAAATAGGTAGCGGCTCGGCTACTCAGATTCGAGGGAGTGGAGTTTCCTGTCTGCGTACTTCCAGAAACCATCAAAATGATGATGTCTTTCAGCGAAGCATCATATTGTGACCCGTTACGATAATAATTGTGATCGGCCCATGCGCCCGCGACCTCTGGTTCTGGTTCCGATTCACCGCCCAAGGCGATTTTTGCAGTCATTTCCAAAGGGGGACGATCGTTGAGCGCTTGAATGCCGGCGATATCCCCATCCGTGACGCACCTTGTATGACCGATCCCCAATTCTGGGTCTGCACTGTATACTAAACGGGCAACCTGCTCCCCTTGCTCATTCCGCTCGATCAGAACAGAACCTTGATCTGTATCCATAGCGATCGACACCGTATCATTCACCACCGCTAATTTCGCCTTTCGCGCAAGACTTCCATCCTCCAAGAGCTGACGCCCTTCAAACACTTTGTAGGCAAGCGGCAACTCAGTGCTCGGGCCAGAGGATATCTTAAAATTCTCACTGGTGATGTTCTTAGGCCGGAAAACGTAGTGGGCTTCGACTCCTGCGACTTGAACACGGACCCGCAGCCCCGCATAGATACCATCAACCAAACGCTGCATCTCAGGGCTAAACTCTCCGACTTGCGGCGCTTGGACAATCGGCTCTTCTTGAATCTGGTCGAGTTCGGAAGCTGGTGAGCCAGTCTGTATCGCCTGAGCAGTCTGCTTTTCCGAACTCGCCAAATGCTCAGCCTCAGCTGAGTCAGTCGTCTCGATTGAGGGTTGGTCAGCAAAAAAGAACAGCACCGCCAAAGCAGTGAGTGCTAGCAAACCAACGAAAGGGGTATAGGGGTGCCACTTCATCAACTTTAGGACTGTGCCTAAAAAAGGGCTAAAGTAAACCCTATAACTGATAATTATTAATTAAAATAGCTCCTAGCGTAGACCAAAGGCGTCTGGGCTTAAGGCGCACGGAGTGATGCGAATTGAATGAATTGCCCCCTTGTACCAATGAACTCGATTCATGCGCACGCCGATCGACATCCCGCCTGAACTGATGGGATGAAAGTCTAGCTCGCCACTCAACTCCAACTCGCCGTTGACATAGTTTTGAGCCCGGCCCTCCTCTACAACAAGTGCAACGTGCGCCCACGCTTCAGCGGGATGCAGACGCCCCCGATCCAGCAGCACAAGATAGTCCTCGCCCGCCCGCAGAAAGCTATCCAAAGCCCATTGCCCGTCATCTGTCAGGCGCAGCTCAAGCATCATTCGATCACCACTGACCTCACCAATGTGGAGGAAGCGTGGTTCCAAGCTGCCCCCCGTATCAGGTCGCATCAATAGTTCGATAGTGAAACTAGAGAGTCCCAAGAGCGGGTTCTCTTCCAAAACAATCGCGTCATTGAGGCCATTGAAATGCACCGCTGAACCATGTGGCGAATCGACCAGCTCAGGAGTTCCGCAAATCTGCACACTAGGATCATCAGACCGTAATAAATCGCTGAGAACATAACGCGTCGATGCGTTCTGCTTATACAGTGGATTACGCTCGGTTGGCACTGGAGCGTGCTGATCGACCTTCCATGCATTGAGCATTGTGGCCAGCTCCTCGACCTTCTCTGGCATAAGCGCGGCTAAATTACGCAGTTCACCAATGTCTTGATGCAAATCATAGAGTTCATAACCGCCGTCTTCGTAATACTCATGCAGCTTCCACTGGCCGTAACGTATCGTCGAACCTGGGCGGGTGCGAAAGAGCGGATCGCGTCCATCATCGCTAGCAGGATCGTAAGCCTGTAAGTAAACTGGGAAATGCCAATAGAGCGCGCGATCATCAAAGGTGCCCTGACCAGTGAGTAAAGGCAAGAGACTCGCACCATCGAGTTCATCTTGGGAGGCCATGCCCAGCACATCAAGGTAGGTCGGATAAAAGTCCAAACCTGTCACTGGCACGTCACTACTGGTGCCTGGTTCGACGACTTGCGGCCAGCGAATGCTAAAGGGAACTCGGACGCCACCCTCGTAGTAAGAGCCTTTACCTGCTCGGTACGGATCCTGCGGCGAGAATTTGCGGATACCTCCGTTGTCAGAGGTGAAAACCACAATGGTATTTTGCGACAGACCTAAATCATCCAACGCATCCATGAGTCGACCAATATTGTCGTCGAGGCACTCCACCATCGCTGCGTAGGTAGGATTGACCCCCTCTCTGCCCTCGTATTTTTCTATTAAATGCGCTTTACCCTCTAGCGGGGTGTGCACCGTGAAGTAAGGGAAATAGAGAAAAAATGCTTGGTCGCGATGCGCCTCTAGCTGACGAATCGCCTCATCCGTCAAACGATCGGTTAGATATTCGCCCGCCTCCCCATCAGCTAGATAGGGGTTCCCATAGGGACTGAAGTAAGTGTCAGGGCTGCCCCGATGATTGCCTGCAATATTGATATCCACCCCTTGTGTAGCAGGGTCCTTACCAACATGCCATTTGCCGATTTGGATAGTTGCATAGCCCGCCTGTTTAAAGACCTCGGGCAGCAACACAAACGCATCATCCACATACTGCGTATTGGTCGTAGGTATGAGCTTACGAGTGCTCGCCTCGCCACGTGCCGCGCTACCTACGGTATACACGCCGTGGCGTGTCGATTGCAGTCCCGTCAGCACACACGCTCGGCTAGGCGCACAATTGGATGCGGGCGCATATCCTTGCGTAAAGGTCATACCTTGAGCCGCAAGTCGATCGATGTTTGGAGTTTCATAACGCTCATCGCCCATGAAGCCTACGTCCGCCACACCAAGATCGTCGATCACAATGTGTAAAACGTTAGGCAGCTGCTCAGCACAAGCACAAAGAGGCGCTAGCAGGGCAACGAGGAAATACTTAGGTAAAGCAGATTTGAATGATAACATAATGGGAGTGATTAAATTAATTTTTATTAAAATAGCTGCAAGCTAACTCGTCAATTCTATGAAAATTTATCACCTTACTCCACTGACTCATACCTGACTCTCGTTACCGCGACGACCCATTTTAGCGTAACCGTAGATATACCCAAACACTGAAACTCAGAAAGCAGTCAAACCCAATGGCGCTAACCTGAGGGCATACATCGAAAAATTGCGTCCATTCCACTCGTGGCTAAGCGCAGGGCCCTTGCTTGCAAGACGCCCTTTAGAACCTAGCCTCACATGAACTTGGCTACGGCAGCGCCTTGCGAGGAAACTGTCTCAAAATTAGAAACTACAGTGAATTTACCATACAAACTGACCAAGCGCGCACGCTATCGGCTACATTTACATAGGTCTATAGCCACATCGGTTATGATATGATCATTTGCGCGACAGTCTTCAAGCAAAGGTAACATTGCTTTCTTTCCTTAGGCTATCGCTACTCCAGTCAAACCCTTAAAAGCACTCTGCGAATGCAGCGTGGGTGGTCAGCAATCAGAATTCACCAGATCTGGACGGCAGCGGACCCACGCCAGCCATCTGTGGAGTTGGACTTTGATAAATTTTCTAGTGGTGCAGAGCGCTTTGCCCTGCACCGCCACAGGCAACACCGCGAACACTATGCGCATTCATTCAGACCGCTTATGCATGATCAATGCATGTCGAAATCTAAGCCTATTACAAGAGGCTACACGTATGAATCTTTAGAGTTTTATTAGACTCCCCATCATGCTGTTATCAAAAGGTAAATTTCATTTATTCACTTGCTTAAACGACTCTCACAGCTAGTTTATAATTATTATATCGAAAAGTTACACCGCTTTCGTGGAAACCTCGAAAGTTCATCACCCAAAAAATCCTATCCCCTATTTGTTTATGAAGTCGAGCAACCGCTTAGCGATACGTCAAACCGCTGGTTTTTCCCTGGTAATTGCATTGGGTTTAATGGCCTTTATCTTAACCATCTTGCTGGGCTTTACCGCTTTGGTTCAAGTAGAGACCCGATCCAGCACCATTGCACTCCAACAACTAGAGTCTCGTCAGAATGCTTTGCTGGGCATTCAAATAGCGCTGGGCGAGCTGCAGGCCGCCGCTGGCCCCGATCAACGCAGCGTGGCTCGTGCCGATTTAATGAGCCAGCACCCCAGCGTGGGAACCGCTCCGACGAACACTCCCAAGGACACGCGCAAATACTGGGTGGGCATTAGTCATAGCGACGGCAGCTCTAACATAGAACCAACCAATCAACCCGTACGCTGGCTTGTTTCGGGTATCGACACCTCCAACGCAACGCCTGCTGACCAGCTCATTCAGCCCTTTAATGACTCAGTAGTCCTCGTTGATACGAATTCAGTGGAAATCAATAATGAGTTAAGTGCTGGCAAAGTTATGATCGAAGGCAATCCAGCGGAAGCTGGTGCTTTCGCTTGGATTGTCGACGACGAGACACAAAAGGCCAAACTGGCTCCAGCGAATGATGAGGTCAACAATGAGAATCCATCGACACTACTCAGCAACCAACGCCACGTCCTACCAGGCTATTTTGACCTATTTGGGACTACTGGGCTCAGCACGTCTCTGGCTTCTCTTGCACGCACAGACAGCTTGAACGATCTAGCAATCGACGACGCAAACAACGCGCTGTTGGCGAGTGAGCATTACTACGACTACACACTAGCTGGCTACGGCATACTTTCAAACACCAGAGAGGGCGGCTTAAAAAAGGATCTAACGGCAGCATATGAGCGAGATTCAATCTTTAACAATTTATTCCCGAACAAAAGCGCTCCATATAATTCCACGGCGGATAATTCCTACATCGCGATAGATCCTCAGAAATTCCGCGATTCCGATGCCAGCGAGCTACGCGCGAACGGATACATACACCACGGGATTTTTCGCGACTACTACACTCTAAAGGATCGAGTCATTGGAAACCAACTACCGATCAACGTTTTTGATAAGCAACTCATCGATAATAATAGCAATGATGCCACGAGACTAGGGAACGTCGGCCCTCATGAGTTTAGCAGCTTAAACCACCCTTACGGTAACTTTGACATGTGGACGGGCAGCGGTTCCCCTGACACTGACGGTGCACATAATCCAATATCGCCAGTATTAGCATTCATGCAACAGAACGCTTGGTTTGAATCTACTGGAGCAAATGTAACTGCCGGCGGCGAACAATACCCGGAGTTCCAGAGTCATTTGCAATTGTGGACAGGTCTCTACAACCCATACAATATTTCACTGCAGCTAGCTGGTGATGCCAATAAAGGCCCGATGTTTCGCGGTTACCCCGAGGCTCGGATATATCTACTGGATAACGTAACTGGCGATTTACTGAGCAACGATGCACAAAGCGGCGGACCGACCACTAGGTTTGATGGCTTCATGGTACGCGGAGTGAGATGGATGTATGCTGAAGAAGCGATCGTGATCGAACCAGGAAAGACGCAGGTGTTTGGCTTTGGCGATGACGTTCCCGTCTCACAGACCGAAGGAGCCAGAGATAACACTTTTTCCAGCAACTTACAAACTGCAGCTCAAAATTCTGCTTTCCGCAATCAGATAATCAATATACCTGCCAGCGATGGTATTCCTCCGCTAGATATGGTCGTCGAAATGCCATTTCTACCAGGTCAATGGACAGATCCTAATTGGAACGGGCCCAATGTCGCATGGGGTCTACCCTCGAATCAAGATTCAACGGATCCTGAAACAGACGGAGGTCACGAAATTGCACAAATTTTTTATGTTCCTTTTTCTGTAGATAATATTTCCGATGGGCCCGACATCATTGAGGGTAAGAGTATCGATAAGCGGTTTCGCGTATCCGTTCCTCGATTCAAACTACTAAACAACTCACCAGGCATTCAGTTTCTGCGCGAAAATGCCACGTTCGCACCCAGTAGGATGAATCCAAGTGAAGAAGCCACCTACCGATTCGAACTCAGGAAAACAATTGAATCGGATGTGCAACGGATTCGCCCATTAATTGATAGTAATATTCGCGCTATTTGGAACAACCCGAAGTGGGACAGTATCGCTAACCTAAACACGCTCGCTACTTACAAAATCACGCATAACAAGCCTGCGAACACACTATTAGACCCGACGCCCCCCTACACCAGCGAAGGAACTGCAGGCTTTCTACCCTATGGAAATGCAACAGATGATGGCGCAGGCCCCAAACAGGTTATTCTTTTCGACATTCCTCGCGAACCTTTGGTATCCGTCGGGCAACTACAGCATGCCGCCGCTGGACGCTTCAGCTATGAACCCAGCTACATTGTGGGAAACTCCTATGCAAACATTCGCATTCCGCTCGGCAATTGGGTGCAAACTAACGGGAATGATCTCTACAGTGACAACTTCGCTGGAAATTTCAGCGATGACGTTGATATTGATAATCCTTTTAGCCTCTATGATGCCTCATACCTAGTCAATGAGGCACTCTTTGACGCTTACATCTTTACAACTATCCCCCAAGACAGAGGATCCTACACTGGTTTCCTCGATCAAACCGAATTACTCCCAAATCCCCGTTATTTAGCATACGAACCATATAATTTGAGTTTTGCTGAAAGCAACATCAAGGCATCAACGGCAGGTCGCACCAATGCAGGCTTCCTGCTTGTCGACGGCGCTTTCAATGTTAACTCGACCTCTGTTGAAGCTTGGGAGGTGTTCCTGTCGGGCACTAAAGGTTTGCCCTACCTCAAGCTGAATGCAGATGGCTCTGCCAGCACCACTTACGATTCAGTCGATGGGGTTCGCTTCCCACGGGTTCAGACGGTATTGGGAGTGCCATGGGAAAATACTCCTGCTGATGAAGACGCAGCCTGGTTTGGATTCCGTAGTTTGACGACTCAAGAGATTAGAGACCTTGCAGTTGAGATCGTTCGTCTAGTCCAAGCACAGGGGCCATTTCACAACTTATCAGAGTTTGTAAATCGCCAACTATTGAACGATGACTCGGGCAAATCAGGCGTGCTGCAAGCAGCGCTTGATAACGTCATTAATTCCACGTTGCCACCTTCGATGGAAAGCGACCTCGACACCTCGCTCTACACGCAACTATCGCCAGGCAGTACGCAAGGGGCTGGCTTCCCGACACAACTGCTGCAAGGAGATGTTTTGCAAGCGCTCGCCCCTTACATGCAAACACGTTCGGACACTTTTAAAATCCGCAGTTACGGTGAGACCCTCGATCCAATCAATGGTGAAGTTATTAGCAAAGTTTGGTGCGAAGCCGTCGTGCAGCGCCTCCCCGACCCCGTCGCCGACACATTAAGTGGAACAACTACCGCTGACCGTTTGAAAGATCTCGAGTCCTCTCCCAGCTCCTTTGGTCGTCAATTCCGCATCGTGTCATTTCGCTGGTTAGATGAGGATGAAGTTTAATCAATCACTCCATGAAATTAAAAAAATATCTTTTTTGTCTACTCTCTTCAACGGCATTAACGCTAGCGGCACATTCCCAGTCAGCTGAGCCTAGCGGAGGTGCCAGCGGCGAAATCCGTCTTCGCACGCTAGGGCTTAGCAACATGGCGGAAACCAAAATTTACTATCAAACGGGAGGCAGCTTCGAGGTATTACCAATAACCTATTTTAGACCCTCTGCTAGCTTTACTGCATCCATCAGCGAGGATGGCGCGCTGCCGCTTTTCACGAGAGACATCGACTCTGAAGGCGGATATCTCTATAATGTGCATAGTAGCGTTTCATTTCCTGCGGACAGTCGCCAAATTATTGTATTTGCCAGCAGCAATGGCGAACAAGTGGGGTTCAGAGCAGTCGCCGACAACCTAAGTTCAAATGCCAGAGATTGGCTTTACATTAATACGACGCAAACACCCATAGCAGTCCAACTAGGCGAGGCCAACAAGCCCGTTGCACTGCCCCCTGGACAGTCAGTCGCTCATAAGGCTGAAGTCCAAGAAGGCAGCGGTGCGGCGATTCGAGTCGCTGTTTACGAAGAAAGTGGATGGAAGCGTATCTACTCACGCTTTTGGCCAATTTATGAGAATCAACGAAGCATGGTCATCTTCGTCGAACAAGCCGGAAAAATTCGGGTATATAACCTCTTCGACGCGGTATCCCAATAGGCATAATTTCCATCTGCAAACGAACCAATTTATGTAGCTGTTAGCTATTTTTGCTTTGGGATAAGTTGAGCAGTTTATGCAACCTCTTACTTTTTGCAATATCGAGATCTTCCTCAAAGACCAACAGGTCTGGTAGCGAGGTGGCAAAGTAATCGATCTTTGCAGGCACCTGCATCTCCGCTTTCGCATAGGTCGCCATGGCTTCGAGCACTTCTGCGGCCTCGGACTCTCGACCTAGTTCCCGCAATGAGAGCGCTTTGAACAGAGTCAGCTCTGAGAACTCAATTTGCTCCATTCCTTGAAAGTCGCCCGACTCATTGGCGGCTTCTTCAAAAGCCAGTATAGCTTCAGGCTCTTGTTCAAGTGCCCGTAAAGCCTTACCCTGCCAGTAACGCAGGTCCGCCTTTGCTTGAAGTAAATGGTATTTCTCACCCAAGTCATTGGGTGGCTCATAGGCGAGCTGGAAGTGGTTCAATGCTTCGGCGGGGTCGCCCTCGCCTAGCGCGATTTCTCCGAGTTTCAATCGTGCATCTGTGTATTGCCGGAGCACTTTACCTTCCCCTCCCTCCCAAGGGTGAAAGCGTCGCGATGTCAGTAGCTGGAGCGCTTTTTTAGGCTGCACCGTTTCGTTGTAAAGTTGAGCCAGCTCAACGGTGGCATCATCACGATCGAGCACAAGATCAATATGCGCTTCGAAGAAGGCCAGCCGCGATTCGGCGTCGTCACAAAGCTTTTCGCAAAGTTGAGCAAACTCAACGACTAGGCGTGAGTCGGCTGAATCGCTCGCCAGTGCTCGTTGGTAGCTGTTCCGCGCAGCGACCCCATCGCGACGTGCATTCCAGTAGGCGATACCAAGATTGCGATGCACGGTCGCAAATTCTGGATCTGCTTCTCTAGCTTGCTCCCAGGCATGGATCGCATCTTCGTGCCGTTTCTTATCAAAGTAAAAATTACCCAATCCGTAAGCAGCATTTCGATCTGCCTGCATGGAAGCCCATTCGAGCACTTTCATTTCGTGAAGGCGAGAGGGGAAACAATAGTCGGGTGCCTGCGCACGTGCGTTTTCAAGCATCGATAGTGCGCGTTTGGTATCGCCTGATTTTTCGGCGAACCATGCCAAAGCATAGGTGGTCAAAAGCGTTCGCTCCAGCGGGTTGGGCACATTGACGGGCGCGACCTCTGTATTTAGGTGGGCTTCGAGTAATTCAATCGCTTCGCCCCAACAGCCACAGTCTGCATAGTCAAAAGCGACGTCTAGCGCGGTCTGTGCGTCGCAGCGGCTGCTTTGCGCAAGTTGTGCCGTTCCGTTCTCAAGCTTTGCTTTTTCAGCGAGCGCCCAATGATCCAAACGGTCGATACTGAGCAAAGATTCCAGGGTCGCTTGAGCCGCCTTGGTTTGGCCAAGTTTTCGCAGGCAGATACTCTGGCCCACCAGTGCTTTGTTGTTGGTCGCGTTGGTCTCCAAAGATTCGCTATAATGCTTGAGGGCATCACTGGTTTTTCCATGCATCAGATCGATGCAGGCCAATTCATAGTAGGCCGCTGCGCGCCAAGCATAATTCCATGTCGCTTTATAAAAGAGTGAATAGGCTGCCTCAAAATCCTCAAGGTAGCGGTGACACAAGCCGAGATAGTAGTGCGCTTCCCCAGTCTCTGGATTCGGATGGCGGAAGGTTAGACGCGCAATGGCATTTTCAAAGTGCTGCGCTGCTTCTACGAACTGACCTCGCGCCATTTTTTGACGCCCTAGTCCGATATTACAACGCGCATCTAAAGGTTCACGGCGAAGCGCTTCCTCCCAATAAAGCTCAGGATAGCGCGTCGGATGTCGATAAAGTTCGAGGTGTTCCCCAGTCAGATACAATTCTTCAACCGATTCAATCCCATCGGGCAACGGCGGCTCCGTGGCCAGTTCTCGCTCGCGGCGAAGCTTAGATGTATTAACTGGACGATAACCGATCAAAGCCTCCCCTTGATCATTGAAGACCCATACACAAAGCTCCTCCAAATCGTCTCCATCAAACTGTAATGCTTTGTTTTGCCATGGCTGATCGGGCGATACCGTGATCGTTTCTTCCAACAAGATCGCCTCGCCTTGTTTCACCAACACTCTGACCCTATCCATCGGGCGCACGACGACTAGACCGAGGTCAATCGACTGGTCATCACAAACGACGCAACGTATCGCCGCCAAAATATTGGCTTCTTGAACCGGGCCGATCTTTTGATACGGCCACCAATACTGAGAAAACGTCTTCGTCTCATACGGAGCAAGGTAAGAGAAGTCTGGCTGATTGTCCGTATAAACGCCCGCCATAAGCTCGACATAGGGACCATTGTGATCCGTTAATTCACGATCCCAAGCCCAGCCAAAATCATGATTACCCCATGTCCATTGCTTCTTCCCTGGGGCGATGTGTCGATTGGCCACATGGATGAATCCGCCCTGCGCATCGAAATCGTAACCACCGAAAAAATCGTAGCGAGTCTGGCAGACCATATAGCTGGTCGGCACCTCGATATTTTTATACCATGCGAGATCATTCGCTCCGGGGCGCTGGGCATAGTCGACACCATAGTAATTATTGTTTGCGGTCGGAAAGGATGACATCGCCCGCACCGCGTGATCGGCGACGTAGTGCACGTCTGGCGGAAAAAAACTTTGGTAATTATCGTGGACCCGTGCCGCGACATTCGCCCACCAGAGAAAGGTTTGCGTGATTGCCGTGCGATTGTAGAGGCGAGCCTTCAACTCGATCAGCGCACTGCCGGGCTGCACACAAATACCGTGCATTCCTTTTAAGCGATTGATGGGGTCGTGCTCCGACATCCAGACGGTCTTAGAACCATCGCTACCCGCTTCGATTTCCACATCTGTGGGCATATAGGTGCCGGGGCGATGATGTTGCGGCCAGTTAAATTCGACTCCCCCCGAGATCCACGGCCCTGCCAACCCAACGAGCGCGGGCTTGATCACATCTTGACGATAGAAAAAATCATAATTTTGATTGGCCTTATCCTGCCCCGTAAAAATGCGCCCTCCGATTTCTGGCAACATGGACAAACGTAGGTAGTCGTTTTCGATCTCCACCGATTGGTAAGACACCATCTCCGGCGTATCGAACACCTTGTCGATGAACGGCACGGGATACACTTTGCCGCATGAGCCTTGGTAAACACGCTTCTCAAAAAAGAGTGGGTTTTTCTCGGGCTGCCCCAGGCGGTAGGTCGGGATCTGTCGTATCGTTTGTGTGGCTTTAACTGAACACATAATCTTACCAAAAAATAACTACAAAACAGACCACTGCAGCGATCACGATGCCACCAAGTGCCTTGACCTTAGGATCCGACTGAAGATCAATATCGTCGCGGACGGGCAACGACTTAGGCTCGGACATGGGTCGAATGAGCGTGATAACTCCCATGATGAGGCATACGAGAACGAACGTAATCAGCACCTGTAATAAGAAGTGGATCTGCGTCGCGTAGGCCTGCATCAAACCATAGAGCACTGGCCCTGTAATCAGTGCGGATACACCCGCAGCCGCAGGTGCGCGAGGCACCACCATGCCGAAGATAAAAGCCGCGACCACACCCGGCCATATATAGCCCTGGAATTGTTGGATGTATTGGAAGACGCCGCCAAATTTTGGATCGGCCAACATCGGAGCCAGCAAGCAGCCAATGATGACAAAGATGATCACCATGACCCGCCCGAGTCGCACCATGTTCTTCTCCTCGGCATCCGGCTTAATCAGCCGCTTAAACACATCTAACGAGAAAATCGTTGAGGCCGAATTCAACATCGAAGCCAGCGAACTCGTTATCGCTCCGGCTAATGCCGCCAGCAGGAAGCCGCGCATTCCACCCGGTAACAAACTGGCAATTAGAGTCGGGTAAGCCTTATCCGGATTGAGCGCCAGCTCTTCTGGATAAAGTTGAAAGGCCATAATACCGGGCATCACAATTGCGAAGGGAACCAGCAACCAAAGCGCTCCCGCAAAGACCATGCCTAGCTGGCCATCGCGCAGGGTTTTAGCCGCGAGATTTCTTTGCACGATGAATTGATTCAAGCCGCAGTAATAAATCAAGACGATCCACATACCACCCGCCACTCCTGTCCAAGGCAGACTGGCATCCTCAGCTGGTAATATCATGTGCAGCTTATCCGCATTGGTCGTGCTGAACGCTTCCCAGCCACCGCAGGCTTGCAGCCCGAGAAAGAAGACGACCAAACCACCCGCTAAGAGCGCGATACCTTGAATCAAATCTGCCCAAGCAACCGCTTTGAGCCCACCCCAAGAAGTATAAAGCGCAGCCGCCGCACCGATCACCCATGCTGCCACCGAAAGATCAATCCCGAAGATCGTATGCAAGGTCAGTGCGCCCGAAAACAAGACCGCAGTGACCAAAACCAGCACGTAGATAAAGACGGTCAACAAGGCGAAGATCGACCGTGCCACCACATTGTATCGATATTCCAAATACTCGGGCATCGTGTAAATACCCGCCTGTAAAAATCTCGGCAGAAGCGTGAACGCGATCAAGACGATACCGACCGAACCGATCAATTGCCACCAACTCACTGCCAAACCAACAGAACTCGCGCCCTGCCCTGCCATCCCGACAAATTGCTCCGTAGAAATATTTGCAGCCACAATCGAGATACCAATCAGCCACCATGACAAGCCCCGCCCAGCCAGGAAGTAGTCTTCACCATCACCAGATGAGCCACGGCTCTTCCAGAGACTGAAGCCGATCACAACGACGAAGAATCCGAGAAACAACAACCAGTCAGCAAGATTTAGAGCCATAAAAATTTAAGGGGAAAAGACCAAGTAGGGGCATACAGTATATACTTGCTCTGCCACTTGGTAAATGGATAGCTTTCGCTTTTACATGGACAATCTTACGGAAATAAAGCCAGAGGGATTTGAAGGTCAACGGCTCTATCGAGTGCCCTCGACTGTCCTTAAGCGAATGCGCCAGAGACCCCACATCAAGGACTTCCTCGTCACTGACCTCGGGTATTTCCCCGTCACCAGCGGCCATCGAGTCGAGCGCCCACAAGGTGTGGATAGCTACGTGCTAATCCTCGTCGAAGCAGGCAGCGGGTGGCTCAAGCTACAGGGGCGCAATTATACTTTAAGCCGGGGCAACGTGCTCTTGATTCCGCCCAACTGCCCGCATTCCTATGGTTCAACAAGTAACGATCCATGGAGAATTTACTGGATTCACTTCAATGGAAACGGAGCAACCGAACTTCTCAACTGGGCACCCTTTTCAAAAAAATCTCCAATCATACCATGCCCCGCTATGGAGAGTTTGCGTCGGCACTTCCGTAGCGTCATCGCAACGTTAGAGCGCGGCTATGCAGACGACTCACTCTTGGAACTATCCAGAATATTGGTCAATATTCTTACACTCCTACACGCTCGAACTCACGGTAGTATTCAGAATAAACAACTAGGACGCATCGAAAAGACAATGGACTATATGCGTGAAACACTCCAACAGCCTGAGGCGCTCACTAAATATGCTCAACACGCAGGCCTCTCGGTATCCCGCTTCAGCGAAATCTTTCGTGAGCATTGCGGCGTCAGCCCCATGACTTACCTCACAGAATTGCGCATCCAAAAAGCATGTCGGCTTCTCGACGAGTCCGACATGCAAGTTGCCGAAATCGCCCATCGGCTTGGCTATGAAGATACACTCTACTTTTCAAGACTGTTCCGCAAGCATACCGGCATGCCACCCACCACTTATCGCACACTCAACATTGGCTGAGTCACCGACTCTCAAGAGTGACTCGAAGCCTGAGTCTTGGCTTGCAAGTTTTACACAAGCATTTTAATAACTATTATCCTGGCATGTCCCAAGAGCTCCATCGTTTCCAAAAAAGTTATTATATGTCTACAAAAAGATTTTTCCTCTTGTTGAAAGTTGCGTCACTAGCGCTCTGCGCATCCCTACTCGCGAGTGCAACACAGGCTCAGGAAATCTGGAAAGGCGAGGGCAAGAAAGCTCACGCTGAAGGTTGCCCACGTCTTGAAACGATGCTGGCGGACCCACAGATAAAAGCAAAAATGAGTCAGATCACTCCGAAAGATATGATGTCTGAACGCATTGAACTTTGCTCCAAGTGTCCCGACATCATGGCTAAGCTGTTCAATTACGATCCCAAGATGAAGGTTTATCGTGATGCACTATGGTTCCGTGTTCATGCAGAGAACTGCCCTGAGCTGATCCTGAAAGAGCACAAAAAAACCATGACCTTAGCTGAAGCTGATCTGGCTGGAGCGCGTATCGGCGAATCGGGTCAGTCTGGACGCACGAATTGTTGCTTCTTTGGCTACCAAAGACAACACCCGCAGAAAAAACTGACCGACGAGACCCTGCTCTGCGGCAATGACAACAAGCGCAATGTAAAACATATTGCTGGCTGCCATCGTTACTGGCCAGACCGCACTGACATGCGACGCCCCCTCAAGGATTGGGTGGCAGATGGCTTCAAAGTTTGTGATCACTGCATCGAGAGAGGGCCAAGTGTCGCCTCCATCACCGACGAAGAATGGGCAAAGTTAGGCACGCCCTTTGAGTTTGTCGCTCCCTCTGGATGGTCCCCGACGGCCTTTTTTCCAGATCGCCGACCCTCTCAGGAAGAACTGGAACTCTTGATTCAAGAGACCCTAGCCAAATCGAATGGCATTCAAGAATTACAGTTTACGGACCCACTAGCCTCCATGGAAAACTTCATGGTAATGCGGTTTTTCTTTCCCGTGCACAACTGGCTTGATTTCTACATGGCCTACCGCGCAACGGGCGATGAGCGTCTTCGTGAAAAGCTATTAGAATCGGCGCGGCACTATAACCAACTTGCCAAGACGTTCCCCTCGGTTGCTCAAGCCAAGGCAAGCACTCCCGAAGGAATACCGTTCATGCTTACCATGGCCGCTTCAGCGCGCATCACCCTACAGCTTGCACTAAAAAAGCCCGATTCGGTGAGCCCTGAGCAGTTGGCGGAGGCTGAGGACTTTCTCAAGACGATGTATCTCGTATTACACCCGACCTGCGAAGGCACGCGTTCCAAGCTCGATCAAGAAATGCGCATCCCTCAAGAGTTAGCTGACGACTTCAGAACTCGCGCCTTCAACCGCTCCATGAACGGAATTGGCACACTTGGAATCTTTGCAGCGGCGATGGAAGACCTGCAGACGCTTAAGAACACCAATCAATTTCAAAAAGCGATTCAGCAATATCAACACGTAGCCGGGGAATACATCAAACACTGGTTCAGCAAGAGTCACTTCTGTGATAAGAACGGCGGTTTTTACTATTCTTATAAACCCGAGGATAAGGCGTATGAAAAGGTCGACGGCTGCCCCATCTTTAAAAGACCAGAGGACGCAGGTCACTATTCGCATACCATGCAAGGCGTGGTGTTTTTGTATGAATCAGCACCAGAGTTGGGAGCGAATGACCAACTCATGACCGCTGTCGCCAGTGCAATTTATCATAACTCGACAACCAAAATACAAAGGCACGGTGAAGCCGTGTTATCTGGACACATCGAGTGCCCCACCATGTCTCAAGTAGATCCCTACGGAAGCAAACGTGGCGGCCATCAATACAGCCCTGCAAGAGAACGTTTTTATGTGCTAGAAGCTTTTAAGGAGGGCATGATTGACGGTCTTTGCGACCCGCTAAGTAGCGAAGAGAAAGCAGCAGCAAACAGCGAATATGACAAAAGGCTAGCGACACTCTACGCTCAATATGCGAACGCCATCCGTAAAGATCGAAGCCTCATACATCTAGGAGAAAGGATGTAGCGCCGGTAGTTTAAGGCTTGAAATAACTGGGGCGCCAAGGCTTCGGAGAGCCTGCCTCGGGGCGCTGGCGGAGGAATCGCGCATCTTGGCTATGAAGCCAACCATGTAAGTGGGCAGTCATTTGCTCCACCAACTTGGGATGCTCGGCGGCGATGTCGTTCTGCTCCGAAATGTCCTCGCTGAGATCATACAGATGCACCCCCCCGTCCTCGTAGCGCTGGATTAGTTTCTTGTCACCAATCAAAGCGGCACCCGAGGGGAAACCGCCTTGATTCGAATAGTGCGGGTAATGCCAGTAAAGCGGACCTCGCTCGATGGCTCCCCCCGCTAGGGCTGGGGCCAGATCTACCCCGTCAATTTCATGATGTATCGGCGCATCGGCCGCCGCTGCTAATGTAGAATAGAGATCCAGAGTCGAAACAGGCTCTTCATAAACCTGCTCTAGCGAGGTCACGCCAGGATATCGGATGATAAAGGGCACCCGTATCCCTCCTTCATAAAGCCAGCCCTTGCCCCCGCGAAATGGCACGTTACTGGTCGGAGTGCCCTCCTTGGTCGAGAGTCCGCCATGGTCGGATGTAACGATCACGATCGTATTCTCGGCCAGACCTAAGGTCTCCAACTGCTGCAAGACAAGCCCCACCGCTTCGTCCATTGCTTCGACCATGGCCGCATAAATAGCATGCTTTTGCAGAATACGAACTGGACGATAGGGTTCGGAGTGGAGTTTCTTTTTCCCCTTATGGTAGAAGGTGACATACTCCTCTTTGCCGAATTCCACACCCTCTACCGCTTTTGCTTTTTCGCCGTATCTCTCGACCAAGTCTGGCCGCCCCATCAGCGGCGTATGCACTGAATAAAAGTTCAAACAAGCGAGAAAGGGTCGATCTTTGTTGGCCTCAATAAAGGCGGCTGTTTCTCGGGCTAAGCGATCTGGCAAGTGCTCGCCCGGGGGGCTATCGGGCTTCAGCTCTGGCATTTCAAACGGTGAAAAATACTCTCCCCCTGTGTAAGGACCGCCACGATGATGCCCGCCCTGGTTTAGATCGAATCCTTGGTTCTGCGGATAGAATTCTTGGCTTGGCCCGAGGTGCCATTTACCAATAAAGCCCGTCGCGTAGCCCGCGCCTTTTAAGAGTTCGGCAATGGTAATCTCCTCAAGTGGCATGCGATCAATGATCTCAGCTGGCAAGAAATGTCCGCTACGCGTCCCAACAAACCAATCCGTCGCATGCACTCGGCTAGGATATTTGCCAGTCATCAAGGTATATCGCGAGGGAGAGCAAACCGGACTGGACACATAAGCTCGATTAAAGCGCATCGCCGAAGCTGCAAAACGATCGATGTTCGGAGTCTCATAAAAGCAGTCTGGGTTGTAAGCCCCAACATCCATGATACCGAGATCATCCACCGTGATAAAAACGATATTTGGTTTGGCTGACTGATGCGCCTGCTGAGCCTCGGGGCTGACGCAGCCGTTCAGATAAACAACCGAACCGGCAAGGAAGAGGGTCAACAAACGCATTAGAGGAAATTTTTAGTTCAAAGACTTACTGTGAGCAGGATTAAAATAGTAACGCACGAAAATTTATAAATATTATGCATTTCTTTAACGCAAACTTTATCACTCAGTATAAGCTCAATTCAATCATCAAGCCAATGTATTACACAAACTTGACTACGAGCAAAAAAACAATAGAAATTAATAACTATTAACACTTATACCTCCTCCTTTATGAAATTACGGCATTACATCCCCAGAGTCACACTAACATTGTATGCACCCTTAATCTGTGGCGTATGCTTACTCCTAGGATCCGCCGCATCGGCCAATCAGGCTCAGCTAATTCTCGATTTTGGCTCTGCTGAGGGTCGCACGTCTCCAGAGGCAACTGACTTTAAGGCTGAACTCCCGCCTGGAGGGGAGTATCAACTCCTCACAAACGCGGCACGAATTGCCTATGGCGAAGTTGATGGTTTTCAGAACGCATCACTGTTACGCACATTTCTAGGATTAGGCAATGGAGCAACTTATGACTTCATAATCGAGGCGGACACGCGTGTCTACACTTCGGAATCGAGCCTCAATCGTCGTTGGGGCATTCATCTCTTTAATAGTGGTGATACACGCTACAGAGGTATTTCTGCTCAAGTAATGGGAGCCAAAAGCAGGAAGCATCGGGAAATAGCATTGCGCTACGGATTGGACGGCAAACTCATAACCACAGCTATTCTAGGCCCCGGCAGCTTTAAAGATGGCCAAGAATATTCATTCAAAGTAGTTGGTGAGTTTTTAAACGAAACAGACTTAAAGCTGAGCCTAACAGTTAGCGATGGAACCAACACACAAACAGTCTCCTCAGTGATAGAGAGCACCTACCACACCGATACTCAATTTGGTTTATCTGCACGATTACGCAGCGGATGGGTGCTAGACTTCTACAACTTTAAGGTAACTTTACCTTGAACTGCATTATTTCGATTACTCAAAACTAGTTTCCAAAGCTCAACATTACAGAGCAGATAAAAGCGTGAATCAGATCACAAGCTGGGTTGCGATAAATCCTAAATAATCCCTACGAAAGTGCTATAACTATAATCGATTGGACGCCCTACTTCCAAACGGCAACACCACAGAGGCCGATCTCGCGGCTACCGAAAATGAACTCCGCACCCGCAGGTGCAGGAACGGTGAGGGTCTGGTCTGAATAATTCACGGCGATGCCAAAGCCATCTCTGTATTCCATCATCATGCCTTCGGGCAAGGCTTCGGTGTGGATGCCGGCCTGTTCGTACACACGACGCAATACAACCTCTTCCAATCCCGCATCGTGGCTGTAGGCTCCAATGTATGTCACTGTGCCTTCGCCTAATTTGCGGTGCGTCACCGCAGCCTTGCCTTGGTAAAAGCTGTTTTCATAAGTCGCCCAGATCTCAGTGCCGGCCATCGGCTCAAGAATATCGCCCCAAATATTCCAATCGTAAGAATCACCCAGATAATCCACAGTGCCTTTTTCAGGACTTGGAATGATGTCAAACCCGAATACTTCGGCTCCGATCAAATCGAGTATCGGTTCAGCTCGGCGCGCCTGCCAGAGCTGCCCATCTCGATCCATCTGCCCAGTGCGCGCGCCTAGCACAAGGTGCCCACCCTGCTTTACGTAACACTCCCATTTATTGACCAGTTCGTCGTCAAGAAGCTGATACGCTGGCGCAATAATAACAGGATACTCTAAAAAATCTTTTTCTTCATCAATAAAATCCACAGGCGCGGCAAAAGACTTCACAACGGGGTAATAGTGGTCTACCACAAACTCGAAGTGATCCCACTCTTTTGTGAGAGGTCTCCGCTCTTGCCTCCAGCGATTGTCACGAGCAAACAAGATACCTGTCTTGCGGTCCTCATACGCTTTGTTTGGCTTGTATTTGGGGTTATATTCCTTCCGAAGCTTTTGGATTTCGTGAGCAAAGGTAGAAAAGTCGATACCACTATAGCTAGGTGTAACACCGTCTGGGTCCATGATACCGTAGTGATACATTTCCGAACCATATGTGGGCTGCCGAAAACGGTAGGTGGTCGCAAACTGATTGCCCGCTGCGTAGGCGTGCCATAGCCACATGCGGACCACTCCGGGTTCTAACAGCGGGTTCGCGACGCGGCTCCAGTTTATCTGCCCAGGTTGTAACTCCATGATGCCGGTAATGCCGCCTATAGGACGATAGTAATCGGCGGCACGGACGATGTGGTGTGGCATCCCACGCCGATAGCCTTCCTGCCCGACACCTTTGTTATATGCGTGCGCCATGTAGGTGGTGTAAGACACAAAATCGAGATCCTTATTCAGCCAAGGGTCAGCATTGTCGCGATCGTTCTCAAAGTTAGTCGTCACCCATTGTTTTACAGTGGTCTGTTTACGAATCGTCTCCGCTTGTAGGCTCAGATGGCTAGCAGTCTCGTGGGCCATGAATCGATCATGGTCCAGATGTTGATGCGGATTATTCATGCCGATACTGAGACGAGGCAAAGTGATCTGCTCGAAATTATTATAAGTCATACTCCAAAAGGCCGCTCCCCAAGCTTTGTTTAGCGCGGCGATGCTTCCATATTTTCGCTCCAACCAACCGCGAAAGCGCTTCGTCGCATTCTCACTGTAATCGACTGTGCCTTTTGGCTCATTATCTAACTGCCACCCAATCACTGTGGCATTGCCGCCATACCTCTTCGCCAGCTTCTCAATGATCCCCAAACTATATTCGCGGTAAAAATCACTGGAGAAAGACGCCTGTTGACGGCGACCGTGAGCCAGCCGCTTGCCGTCCTCATCCACACGAAGGATCTCTGGGTGTTGTGTCGAAAGCCAAGCTGGCGGTGTCGCCGTCGTCGAGCAGAGGATTACTTTGAGCCCATACTTCTCAGCCAATGCAACAGCAGTATCCAACCAGTCAAAAGTGTAAACGCCCTCTTCTGGCTCTAGGGCCGCCCATGAGAATTCACCCATATGAATGATCTCCAAACCAAGCTCGGACATTTTTTTAATGTCTCGTTCCCATTGACTTTCATCCCAATGCTCTGGGTAATAAAAAGCACCCGTAGAAATCAATTGCTCGGGCGCAAAAAGCGGTTCCGCAGCATTTGCTCGCATGAAAAAAAGAGCAGACAAGAAAGTTAGGAACAAAAAAGATTTTTTCATTTTAAGGAAGGGAATGATTACGAGTTAATTAAACAGCTAAAATTGAAACACCGACAACCAAGTAATATAAATTAAATATAATTTGTCACACTTTAAAATACACCTGCTAAGCCTAGTATAGAAACCAGTGGTTCTAAAGGCCAAAACCCATGACGAGCATTGCGCACCAGTTAGGTAAAATGAAACTTATACATTCACACAGGAACTTACCTGCTTGCCACCGTTGGCCCTGCTAAGACTCCACGCGAAAGTTAGCAGTCCAAAAAGCAACGAACAATTCGATAGTTCAGGAATATCGACTTTTTTCAGAGTTGATCCAGAAACCTCAAAGTTATCGCTAAAAGGGAATTTGTTTGAACCTGCAAACAACAGGGATCCTTGTCGATACAAGGCTTCATAAAATGATTGGTCAGAATCGGTAATAGTTAGAGACATCAACGACTTCGGGGACCAATCGATTGTCACATTGGTCGAGTTAAAGCTTTCAAATAAGACCGAACCAACACTTCCAACACCAAAATTCAAGACTACACCCTTGGCATTGATAGAGCCAAAATCGCCCCCTCTGATTATTCCACCATTTAGATTATAAGTTCCCGCTGCATTGAAGTTACTGGCAAATTTGCGAGAGCTCAACGTGCCTCCGTTAATGGTAATCGTCCCGCCTGTAGCATCGATTCCAATGGTATCGCTTGCAATTGTCTCGCCTCCATGGATCGTTAGCGAAGAGCCCGCAGATAAGGTAATATCGTCATTTTTGTTCTCAAGTGCACGAATGCCGCCGGAGTTCACGATTACTTCGGCTCCATTTACAAGGCTCAAGGCCCTACCAATATAGAAACCACCATCAAATTCCCAGACTCCACCATCGATGGTCTGCTTGTTGGAAAAATTAAATCTAGATAATACACCAGAAGTAATCTGCAAATGATAGTTCACAAGCCTGGGCGCACTCGCCACATTCCATCCAGCATCACTTTCAATGATCCCAACATTGCCAGATCTGAGAGGAAGCCCGACTGGATCCCAATTTTCCGCGACAGAAATTGACTCGCCCGCGCCTCCGACGTATATAGATGCGCCCAACGCGTGAAGGATACAAAGGGAAGCGGCAATGATAAGCCGTAAACTAAGAAATTTACACATTGTCTATTAGAATTTGTAGAACACTCAAGCCCAGCACGCGTAAAGTGTTCAGACTAAGACCGGATCAATTAATAATAATTATATTGACCGTATGCATACTATTGAACCAAGTCAACAGATCGTGAAGTCCCATTGTTTTTCAGGTGCAACTGCTCAGACTAAGACGCTCAAAACATTCACTGATTAATTCAAAGGCACAATCAGTGAGTCGTTTTGAGCATGATACGAACCGGCAGACTTGTAATCGGGGTATCGATTTGTGCCATCAAATCTTGAATTAAGTGTCACTTGAGCATTCAAAAGCGAATTTACAGTCATCAGCATGAAAGTATTCACTGCCAGCGAATCACCAGTATAGCTTCACAGAACTTATCTACGAACGCGAACACTCCTACCGCACCCTTAATCCGCAAGTCATTATTAAACAAATAGTTAAAATACTTAAAATACCAAACATCCAAGTTCGTATTCAATTGCCTAACGAGTAAAAAAATTACCGTCCCGATTGGCCAACTTAAAACGCATGGCACCTGCAGCCGTTAGCATTAACAATATACTAATAAAATTAACTAATACTTGCCTGTTTAGAAATAAAACGTTTTTTTATTTCTAAGTGAAAAAAACAAGAATTTCTCAACAGCAAATTGCCAAAGACCTTGGGGTCTCGCAAACTCTGGTCTCTATGGTGCTAAACGGTAGGCGCAAAGGCGTCTCCGAAACTGCTTATAACAAGATCTGGGATCACGCCCGCAAGAGCGGCTACCGCCCAAAAGGTATTGCTACTGAACTATTGGCACCAAACAATGGGCACAAGACCGTGGGCTTTCTTCTCCGCGAAGGAGTTAAACTCTATAATCAAAGCCCTTTCTTCGGGCACGTCCAACATGGCATTCATGATTACCTTGCTGAACAGGGCATCTCACTACTCTTCCTTGGAGTGGAAAACGATCTGCAAGTCGAACACCTCAAGCAACTCCAAAACCCAGACTCGTTTCTTGGGCTAGTGATTTTAGGAGAAGTTTCTAGGCAGTTTATGCAAGCAATGCTAAAGCTCGACTCGCGAATAGTCACCGTATCTAGCCAATATTCAGGACTTTGTGATTCAGTTGTATCCAATGAGGAGCAGGCCGCCGACCTACTCGTGCAGCACCTAATGGACTTGGGGCACACAAAGTTTGCTTGGCTAGGCGGCAATCGCGACACCCAGCGCGCAAAGGCACGCCTCAGAGCGGTTCAGAGCGCACTTCATATTCGTGGCCTAGAGTTGGATCCTAAATTTTGCATTGAAGTCAAATCTGGCGACCGCCGCGAAGGCACTGAAGCCGCTGAAGCACTCCTAAAAACATCTGGTAAAAATATACCAACCGCTTGGCTCAGCTTCAATGGCGCAATGGCTCGTGGTGCCTCGACCTACCTACTCAGCAATGGATTCAAAATACCTGAAGACATAAGCATAGCAGCCTTCGATAATACGCGCATTTGCGAGGAGGAATATCCAACCCTAACTGGCGCCGCGACTTCGCCTGAGTTAATGGGACGTGTTGCTGCCGAACTTTTGCTTGAAAGCAGCCAAAATGAGAAAAAACGCTTTGCGGATACTGTGCTATCAGTCGATCTCACCGCAAGAAAAAGCACTGGAGAGGTCACAGGAACGAAACGCAAGATACGCAAACAACCCAAAGCTCGCACTGGTGGTAACGCACAGGCGACCGTCTAAATAAATTCCCGTCAACAGAACTGCAATTCACCTGCAGTTATCACACGGCGCGTAGCTAAACACTAAAACCTGCCCAAGCTTTTCAAGAGTCTGCATGCAAATGACAATTAGTAATATAGTCAAAGAATGCCATGTATAAAAGCCGCCAAAGCGAGCGCCTTCGCGTCAGAATAAGCAGGTCGTATTGCCCCTTTGCGCTTCGATCCCATCGAAGCTTAACCAAAGATCTGCTTCCTTAGACCTTGGATTACGGCAAGATCACCCCAGTCGGCACCTCTGAGTAGATTAACTTTCGGCGGATACTTTCGTCGACGTTCCATTTGCCAGGCTCCGGTGAAACCTCTAACAAACTCCGTCGAGCCCAAGATGGCTCCATCAGTGAAATACCGAACACGGCAGCGCAGTATCGTGGACTTCGGCAAGCAGCCGTCTTCCTTATCCAAAACTTTCAAAGCAGCCGCGCGCTTTGCCTCAGTGAGATGCGCCTCCGAAGCACGTTTTCCAAAAATTAAGAGTCGATGCGCTTTCAGAGCTGAATCAATGAACTTCGCACCATGATCCGACCAAATATGACACAAGCCAGCCTTCGCCTCTTTAACACCAGAAACGGCTTCTGCATAACCACAAAAGCGATAATCTTTAGGATCGTCGACCAAGCCCGCACGCACTGGGTTTAGATCGATGTAAGCAGCCATCGTTTGCAGAGGGTTACCCTGCCCTTCAACAAGCACGGACTTGAAGCGTTCTGCCCAAAGCGTGCCGTAGCGCTGATGCGAGCGATTATACCAAACAGAGAACCTCTGCTTCACAGCCTTCATAAACTGAGACACATCCCCCATCCGAACCAACAACTTACGGCGAATCACCTCAGCGTCTTCACCTCCAGCTTGCAGCGCTTTAAACATCTCCTCCGCCGTCGCCTCCTGATACTTAGTAGGCTTTGGATACAGGGTCTTGTAGCGGCGTTTTAGCTCCGCATCCGAAACAGACTGCACATCTGGAACACGCACCAAGACATGGAAGTGATTTGACATGATGCAGTAAGTAAGAATTTCAACCCCACAAAAATCAGAGATTTGGCGGATCATCTTCCTGAGAACTTCCTTCTCGCGATTACCAAACAACATCTCTCCGTTCACCGTGCGCGTCATACAGTGGTAAGTAGCCGCTGCCCCACTCACTTTCAGTCGTTTTGTTCTCATAATTCAATCAACAAGCTGACTTACGCCCACTCGCGCGTCAACTATTATTAGCTTGTCCCTTTTTCTTTTCCTGTCCCTTTTTCTTTTAGTTTTCCTTTTAGATTTCCCTTCCTGAGCCCTAGGCGATTTCGATGATCTCAATATGAGCCTAAGCTAGGCACCGTCCTTTCCAGATTACAAACGACGTCTCCTCCGGAGGCTAAGGAAGCCGAGCGACATACCTATGATTAAAGCACTGTTAGCAGGCTCAGGAACCACTGCAATACTCTCGAAAGTGCCCCAAGCGTAGAGATCATGGGTGCCGCTGAGATTCTCAAAGTAAGTGACTTCTCCAAATCGGAGCGATAAGGGACGGCCAAGGTCTGTTTCAGCAAAACCTGTTCCCAAGATGTCATCGGTCAGGAGTGTGAGATCTTCCGCATTGCCCTGAACAGAAGATACTCCTCCAAATATATCCCCATAAGCAAATGGGTCTGTCGTAAAGCTTCGATCATCCAAAACATCTAATTGATTTTGCCCGCCTAGTGATTGGATGCTTCTAAAGTTCATTCCCAAGTCAGATAGATCACCCCCTAAAATAGGTGGACCTTCTGACATGGCGCTGTTTAGCATAAAAATTCGTTCGATGTGGGCGAGATTGCCATTCGATTTATATTCGCCCACTTCATCGACAGTCGTCGTTGCTGTATCTAAGTTAAAAGAAGTCCCATCAGGATCATAGGTGCCTGTGTTGGCTGGAACTGCCTGAATTGATAAGGCCGTCAGCAAGCCTTGATAACTGCCATTGCGGCGACTTCCTTCGATAATCGTATTATCAACTAACTCAACAGTATCGTTGGTGTCCTCTATGCTCGTATCAACTGAAAAATTGACGATGTAACGATCTCCAATCGATACGTTACTCCAGCCATCCGAGTCGAAAATGGGGGTTTCTCCTACGAGTAGATCGGTTTTTGAATCTATCTGAAAGACCGCTTCGTAAGAGACTATCTCTGCAAATGTGTGGCTAACAAATACGGTAAAGGCGAGTAGAACTGAACGAAGCGGTAGTTTATGATTCATCTGGTTTAAAAGACTATAAGTATTAGTGGATGTATTTGATTAACTGAGCACTCAGCACGTGGTCGCGGATCTGAGAGGTCGAACTGACTTCGCTATAACTTGAGCTGCTACTGTGCTTGTTACGGGTTTTGAGCTTCCCATCTTTGGTTACATAATACTCCGGTTCGCCTTCTTTCTGACCACTGGTGTAACTCGAACTGCCGACGTTGATCGTCTTCATGCCAGTGATGATTATGCCGTCAGCGCCTTTCGCCATTGCGTCTTGCATGAGCTGGGTCTGCATGTCTTGGAAACTCATGTATTCGGTAGCCTCAGTCTCAGCGCGGCCCATGACTGTATGAGGACGTGTGACCTCAGCCCCAGTCATATAAACATCCACGTGTGAGGTCGGTGGGTAGCTTTGCCCTACATACTGAGTGTTTGCGCAGCCAAGGAGGAAGAGTGAAGCGAAAAGGGAAACCAGAAACTTTGACATATTTTAGATCATGCATTACATCACTCAAAGTGCAAACGCAATGGGCGAGTTTTCTCTCACGCGATGGCTGTGAGCTCTTGGTCACTTCAGGCTAAGAGGCTAGAAAATGACTTCAATAGTCTGTCGTTTTGACTGATGATTAATCGCAATGGCTTACATCCAATAAACAGCCAAGCAACGGGACGACGCCCTAGACCGCACAACACTGCCAAATGCAGACAAGCCGCTACTTTCGGATTTGATAATCCGTCTTATCCGCGATGAGTTTTTGAATACCATCGAAAGCGGAGTTCACTTCTTTGTCTTTCAAAGTGCGGTCTGCAGCGCGGAAACTCATGGTGACGGCTAGGCTCTTTTTGCCTTCGGGGAGGCCTTCGCCTTCGTAAACATCGAAGATGCGGACGCTTTCGCAATTGAAGCCTTGGGTGGCTTTCTTGGCGAATTTGGCGACGTCTTTTTCGACATCGCCTGCGTGGACGGATTGATCGACGATGAGTGCGAGGTCTTTTGCGGAGGCGGGCTGATTGCTGACGCCGGTGTGGCGACCGCGCTTGGCTTTGCGCTCGAAGAACTTTGGTGTCATCAGAATCGAACCGGCAATGACGGGTGTGGTGATGTCCCAACGCTCTTTCAAAGTAGCGATGTTGAGGAGGCCGCAAGTAGCTTGGAAGCCCATCTTGGCAAACTCCCCTGCTTCGGCGGAGTGTCCGGCTTGCCAGAGCTTGCAGTCTTCAATCGGCTTGAAGGTGAGCTTGCTGGCGGCGGTGCCTGCGATGTCGAGGATCTCGCCAGAGATGGTCTTCGCAGTAAAGAAATCGGCGACTTCGCGCTGGCGCCATTCGCGGGTGATTTGATCGGCGACGATGACGAAGCTGACGGAGACGAGCTCGACCATCTGGCCTTTGACTTCGCGGTAGACGTGTCCGCGCTCGAAGAAGCGTGTCGCGCCTGTGCCGCGTGCGGCATTGAGCTTAAGCACATCGAGCAGCCCTGGAATGAGGGATGGGCGGAGGTGGCTTTGGTCGCTTTGCAGTGGGTTGTCCAATGCGAGCACTTTGTGGCTCTCCTCGCCGAAGAAGAACTGAGTCTCTTCCGGATCGCGGAGCGAATAGAGGAAGGCTTCGTTGAAGTTTTGCCCGGTCAAGTAATTGGCCACGGCTTCGTTAACGGTGTAGATGCGGTGATCCTCGGTGCCAATGCCGCGTGCGACGACTTCGGACTCGGGAATCTTATCGGTGCCGTAGACGCGGATTATTTCTTCGATCAGGTCGACGTCGCGCTGGAGGTCTTGACGGTAGGATGGGATGGCGACTTCCCAACGTGTGGTGCCGTCGGCTTCGTCGTGGATGGAAACGCCGAGTCCGAGAGATTCGAGGACGGACTGCATCTCTGCATCGCTGATATCAAAACCGATGAAGGTGCGGACGCGCTCTGGGTAGAGGTTGACCTCGGAAATTGTGGGTGGCTCTGCACCTTCTTCGATCAGGTTGCCATCGACGGTCCCGCCGGCGACTTCGAGAATGAGGTCGACTGCGCGGAGGGATGCGTAGGTGACGCCCTTTGGGTCGACGCCGCGTTCGAAGCGGTAGGAACTGTCGGAGGACAGACCGAGCTTACGCGCGGTGGCACGGACTGAGGTGGGTGCAAAGTATGCGGCTTCGAGGACGATGTCGGTTGTCGACTCGTCGACTTCGGCATCGACGGAGCCCATGACGCCGGCAACGACGAGCGGACGCTCGGCATCGGCGATGACGGCCATGTTGGCGGTGAGCTTGCGCTCGACATCATCAAGAGTGGTGATCGGCTCGCCTTCGGTCGCCATACGGACGACAAGTTTTTTCCCTTGGATCTTGGCTGCGTCAAATGCGTGAAGTGGCTGGCAGGTTTCGTGCAACACGTAGTTGGTGACGTCGACCACGTTGTTGATCGAGCGTTGACCGGTGGCCTCGATGGCATCCTTGAGCCACTTGGGGCTTGGGCCGACTTTGACGCCTTTGATACTGACCGCGGTATAGTGCGGGCAGACTTCGGGGGCGCTGACTTCGACGACGGAAATGAGTGGATCGCCGATGGCGGGGTTTTCAGTGCTGGCTTTAACCTCGGGGTAGTTCACTTCGAGGCCGAATTTGGCGGCAAGCTCGCGAGCGACGCCGATGTGGCTGAGCACGTCGACGCGGTTGGGTGTAATCTCAAGGTTGAGAACGGTGTCGCCGTCGGTGTAGAGGTCGTTGACGGGTGTGCCGAGGGCGGTGTCTTGATCGAGGATCATGATACCGTCGTGGTCTTGACCGATTTGTAGTTCCTTTGCGGAACACATCATCCCAGCGGAGGGCTGACCACGGAGCTTGGAGGCCTTGATCTTGAAGTCGCCTGGGAGGACGGCGCCTGGGAGCGCGACCATGACTTTGTCGCCTTGGTTGAAGTTCTTAGCGCCGCAGACGATGTCGTGGACTTCGCCTTCGTTGCCTGTGCTGACCTTGCAGCAGCGGAGGCGGTCGGCGTCGGGGTGTTGACCATACTCGAGGACTTGACCGACCACGACGTTGCTGAGCTGCGGTGGACCGAGTTTTTCGATTTCTTCGATGTCGAAGCCGAGCAGCGGGAGCACTTCTTGCAGCACTTCGGGTGAGTGCTCGACGAGATCGAGATCGATGTAGTTTTTAAGCCAGTTATAGGAAATTTTCATGGGAAAGACTTTTGAATGCGTGGGCTTCTCTGTCGTGGGCTATGCTAACGTGGATTTTAACCACAGATGGACGCAGATATTTTGGAAGCTTAAACGGCGTGATTCTGATGTAATGAAAAGTTTTTTAGACAGAATGATTTTCCAGTGAGGAGAAACTATGCGGATGTCATTTTTAAATAATCATTCTGTCGGATAATTATTCTGTCTAATTAAAGTGGTTTACGCGAACTGCTTTAGGAAGCGGACGTCGTTTTGGTAATAGTAGCGGATGTCGTCGACGCCTTGGAGGATCATGGCGATGCGCTCGATGCCCATTCCGAAGGCGTAGCCGGTGTAAACTTCGGGGTCGATGCCGACGGCTTTGAAGACTTCGGGGTCGACCATGCCACAACCCATAATTTCGAGCCACTTGTTGCTGAGCTTGCCGAGATCGGGTGAGAAGAAGTCCATCTCGAAGCTGGGCTCAGTGAATGGGAAGAAGCTGGGGCGGAGGCGTGTCTTGGCCTTGGGGCCGAAGATCGTCTTTACGAAGTGATCGAGGGTGGCTTTGAGGTCGAGGAGCGTGACGTCTTTGTCGACGTAGAGGCCTTCGATCTGGTGGAAGTTGGCGCTGTGGGTGGCGTCGGGCGTATCGCGGCGGAAGCAACGACCGGGCGCTACGATGCGGATCGGAGGTTTCTCCTTGAGCATGGTGCGGATCTGCACGGTCGATGTGTGGGTGCGGAGGAGATACTTCTCGTCGCCTTCTTTGCTGACGTTGTTTACCTGCAGGTCGTCTGGCAGGTAGTAAGAGTCTTGCATGTCGCGAGCTGGGTGATCGCTTGGGATATTGAGTGCGTCGAAGCAATAGTGCTCGGTTTCGACCTCGGTGGCTTCGGCGACGGAGAATCCGATACGACGAAAGAGCTCGACCATTTCCTCGCGGACTTGGGAGATCGGGTGCAGCGTGCCACGTGCGGAATCGGGGCTCGGTAGGCTTGGGTCGATAGCGGGACCCAGCTTGGCAGCAAGCTCGGCGGCTTCGATGCGCTCGAGAACGGCGTCAAACTCTGCAGTGACGGCGGTCTTGGCTTCGTTGATGGCTTTGCCCATGGCTGGCTTCTCTTCTTTAGGCACTTTGCCCATGCCCTTCATCACATCTGTGAGTGCGCCCTTAGGGCCAGAGATGGTGGCTTTGTAAGCTTCAAACTCGGCACGTGTTTGGACCTTGGGTGCATTTTCCCGCACGCCGGCTACGATGGCTGTTAATTGTTCTTGCATGATCGTCCTGTAAATTCAGTGAAGCGAGAAGGGTTTCAGTTGCAGGCGGTTTGTCGAGACGGTTTTTTTAAAGTCTTACGCTTAATCTTACTCGTAATCGTAATCTTCTGAGCTTTGGAGGTGAAATGGGCTGTTCACACCTTAATTTGGGTAAGGAAGGCGGGAACTGGCGAAACTGATGTGGATACTGCTGGCGTGCGTTTAAACGCAGAGGTCGGGTATGCGGTATATATGCAGCGTCCCAGTTTTATGAACTGGTCTTGAGAAGTCCCCTTCTCTGTTGGATTAGGATTATGAGTTAGACGCAAAAGAGGGCTTGGCAATATGGTGAACATTTGCACATTTAGCTGTAATGACACCAGAAGATGCACTGCAGAAGTATTTCGGTATGCCCTCCTTTCGAGAGCCGCAGCGCTCGATCATACAGTCGGTTCTGGAGAAGAAGGACACTTTGGTGGTGATGCCTACCGGGGGTGGTAAGAGTCTTTGCTTCCAACTCCCCGCCCTACTCCTGCCAGGAGTGACGCTGGTGGTTTCGCCGCTAATTGCTTTGATGAAGGATCAGGTCGATGCGCTGCAAGCGCGAGGTTTGCCTGCGGGTCTGCTGAACAGTTCCCTATCACTGGAGGAACAGCGGTCGGTGCTGGACGACATTCGCACGCACAAACTGAAACTGGTCTATGTCGCGCCGGAGCGCTTTCGTTCGCAGTCGTTTTTGAATGCGCTGCCAAAGGATGCGATCAGCTTGATGGCGATCGACGAGGCGCACTGCCTGTCGCAGTGGGGGCACGACTTCCGGCCTGATTATATGCGGCTCGGTGAAGCCCGTAAAGCGATCGGCAACCCACCCTGCGTGGCACTGACCGCGACGGCGACGCCGGATGTGCAGGGCGACATCATGCGCACGCTCGAAATGCGCGAGCCAGTGGAGTTTGTGGCTGGGTTTGCCCGTGAAAACCTGAGTTTTCGAGTGCGCCAAGCCGCAACCGAGAGCGATAAGCTCGACGCAATCGAGAAGCTGGTGAAGCAGCACAAGACAGGCATCATTTACTGCGCGACACGCAAGTCCGTGGATAATGTCGCGGACAAGATCGAAGATTTTGCCGGATCGACCATTCGCTACCATGGCGGACTCTCCGATAACGAGCGCAGTATGGCGCAGGATGTTTTCATGTCGCGCAAGGCCAACATTGTTGTAGCCACCAATGCCTTTGGCATGGGCATCGACCGAGCAGACATCCGCTTTGTATGTCACTATGAAATGCCCGGCAGCGTGGAAGCCTATTATCAAGAAGGCGGCCGTGCGGGTCGTGATGGCAAGGACTCGGTGTGCGAAATGCTCTTCTCTTACGCGGACAAACGGGTGCAGGACTTTTTCATCGAAGGTGCCAACCCAGGCAAAGCCTTGATCGCGGCGGTGTTTGATACGCTCTGCGCGGAGAGTGACGCCAACCACGAGGTGCAAATACCAGTCGATGAGCTCTGCGAACGCATGGTGGATAAAGTGAATCCGATGGCAGTGAGCACCGCATTGAGCGTGCTGGGACGGCATAAATGGATCGAGCGCTACGACATTCCAGGTAAACGCATGAAGGGCACCCGCATCTTACAACTCGGCAAATCGGGCCGCGACATCCCACTCGATGGCGCAGCGCTGGCCGAAAAAGCCGACCGCGACGAATCGCGCTTAAAGTCGGTGATCCATTTTGCGTATGCAAAAAGCTGCCGCCAGAAGTGGATTCTCGATTATTTTGGCGAGCGCAACTCTAAGAACTGTGGCCGTTGTGATGGTTGCAAGAATCGCAAGCAACAGAGCGCTCGCGCACTGAGCAACGACGAAAACACCATCGTGCGCAAGGCATTGAGCGGCGTGGCTCGCATGTCGACCAAGCGCCCCGATGCGCCATGGGCAGCGCGTTTCGGCAAACGAAAGATCATACAATGCCTACTCGGCAGCCAAGCCGCCCCGATTCTTGACGCAGGGCTGGACCGCCTCACCACCTACGGACTACTCAAATGCGAAGGCAGTGTGTATGTGGATGCCTTGTTTACCGCGCTGGAGAACGGCGGCCTGGTGCAAACTGCGATGGAGGGCAACTACCCGCTACTAACCTTGACCGAGCTTGGTGGCGAGGTCATGGCTGGGCGCGCGAAAGTGGAACTGGAGCTGCCCGACCGCACAGCGGGAGCGATTTCGACTGGCTCGAACTCAAAATCAGGCAAAGACAACCTTGCGGCGAGCTCCGCTTCGCCCGAGCTCTATCAAAAACTGACCGCGCTGCGGGCGCAGATGGCGGCACAAAACGGTAAGCCTGCCTATACCATTTTCCCAAACACGGTGCTGGTCGAGCTAGCGAATCAGCAACCGACCACCGTCTCGGAAGCCATCAAGATTCGCGGAATCGGCCCCGCAAAGGCGAAAACCGTGCTGCCGGTATTTCTAGAAGCAATTCAAGCGCATTCCTGACGTTTCATGCGCGATTTTGAATAAGGAGAGCAGGACAACCGAAAGCTACGTAAAACCGCCTGAATCCTTTATTATCAGCATCCGTTTCCTGCTTTCCTGCTTTTCTTATTTAAATAACACCGAGTATCAGCCATCTAGGCCTTAAAAAACAGAGAATTTATACTTGCACACCTTGCCGAAAGTCCTACTTTCCCGCCCTTCATGAGCACAGAGAACAAACCACTTAATCGCTCCCGTAACCCGATGGACTACACGTTCAACGATACGGAGCTACTTGCGCGTTTCATAACTGAAACAGGCAAGATCCTTCCACGTAAGGACACAGGACTTTCCGCAAAACATCAGCGTCGCATCACGAAACTTGTTAAACAAGGTCGTAACATGCTGACAATGCAGTAAGCCCCACCTTGCTGATTAGGTATTTTCAATCCTTCCCTTTTTCGGGGAAGGATTTTTTATAGGCATCTACCAAGCTCTAAATGTCTAAGCATTGCACCATCTATGAACCAACCGAGGAAAACCTCGATATTTGCGCACAACTGCTGCGCGATGGGGATGTGGTGAGCGTGCCTACCGAGACCGTTTATGGACTTGCGGGGAATCCGCTACGTGAAGAAAGCGCTCGCAGGATCTTTAATGTTAAGGGCCGCCCGCTACTCGACCCCTTGATTGTGCACTTCCCAGAAGTGGCAGCAGCGAAACAACATATTGAGCTCAACGCTGCGGTGGAAATCCTCGCCGAAAAATGCTGGCCGGGACCACTGACCATGGTGGTCAATAAAAAGAAAAGCATTCCCGACATCGTTACGGCAGGACTCCCCAGTGTGGCGATTCGCGTGCCCCGCCATCCGGTCTTTCGCAGCCTCCTCAGGCGCCTCGATTTCCCACTCGCTGCGCCCAGTGCCAACCCTTTTGGCTACGTCAGCCCCACCCTCGCCAGCCATGTGGCGAGCACTCTGGGCAAACGAATCCCAGCAATCCTCGATGGTGGACCCTGCGAACTCGGCATCGAATCAACCATTATCGACCTTCGCGATCCTGACCGCCCCGCGATCTTTCGCCATGGCCCAATTAGCCAATGTGCACTTTCTGAGGCATTGGGTGGCATCGATATCGACGATCACACCGCAGGTAAAGCCGACAATAAAGCACAAGCCGCACCTGGCTTGCTGACGAAACACTACAGCCCGACTGCAAACGTTCACTTATTTGAACATAACACCTGCCCGACACGACTCTCGGAAATTACACATCACACAAACGAGGCAGTAGTGTTCAACCGCAAGCCAGCTTTTGGCCCGACCTCAAGCCACACCTTCTGGCTATCGGAAGACGGAAAAGCTGAAACGGTCGCACACAATCTCTTTGAACTCATTCAACGATTGGATCAGCTCAACTTCAAAGAATTGTATATTGAATTGGCTGAAAACAAGGGCATCGGCAAAGCGATCAATGATCGACTGCACCGTGCTGCAGCGAAGTAGTAAGGAAGACCGAGCGCGCCACACTCATCGAATACCTGCGAGAAAGCGAACGCCACAAACTTCACCGCAGCGGACAAACCAGCGACTGTCTCTCCAATTAAATCACTCAATCTGGAGGGTCAGCGTCCCGCCTAACTTTTCTACCAGACTCGAATGAAACAAACCTCAACGTAGTTTCACCAGTAGATCCTTGCTGTCCACTTGATCACCGACTCCCACTTCGAGCTGATCCACAACGCCGTCAGTGAGCGCATAGACAGTCGTCTGCATCTTCATCGCTTCGAGAATAACGAGTTTATCACCCTTAGAGACCTTCTGTCCAACGCTCGTCGTTACCGCGGTCACCATGCCCGGAATCGGTGCACCCACTTGCGTTTTATCAGCAGAATCTGCTTTCACCCGGCGTTTCGACTCGGTCTTAATCGACTTATCTAGAATCACACATTCACGTGCACGACCATTCATCTCGAAAGTAAGTGTGCGCTGACCATCCTCATTCGGCTCGCTGACGTAAATCAGTTTCACGATAAGCGTCTTTCCCTCTTCAATCTGCACGGAAATTTCTTCGCCGGGCTTTAAGCCATAAAAGAATGCAGGTGTCGGTAAAACACGTGCATGGCCATATACATCCACTGTTTTTACTAGGTCTTTATACACCTGCGGATACATCAAATAAGCGTATAGATCATCATCTGGGACCTCGCTGCGCTTGGTAATTGCTTTCACTTCCTCGCGAGCGACTTCGAGATCAACCTTCTCCGCTTTCGCGCCAGGACGTCCCTTGAGCGGCTTACGATCGCCCAAGACAACCTTTTGCACATCCTTGGGCCAACCACCCTTCGGCTGACCGAGCCCACCAGAAAGCATGTCCACCACAGACTCTGGGAATGCAGTGCCGGGCTCTAGATTCACCACATCATGCGGCTCGACGCCCTTCGTAAGTAGGAAGATTGCGAGATCGCCAACAACTTTACTGCTTGGAGTCACTTTAACAATATCACCCAGTAGCATGTTCACTTCGTGGTAATAACGCACCACCTCTGGCCAACGCGCGCCTAGACCAAGGGCACGTGCTTGCTCACGCAAGTTGGTATATTGTCCGCCAGGCATTTCATGACGATAGACTTCGGCACTACCGAACTTAGGACTGGTATCAAATGGCTCGTAGAACTGACGCACCGCTTCCCAGTAAATCGATAAGTCATCAAAAAACTTTTGATCGAGTTTTGTATCACGTTGATCACTACGCATTGCATGCGCAATAGAGTTCAAATTCGGCTGAGCAGTGAGACCAGACAGTGAAGAGACCGACAAATCGACCACGTCGACGCCTGCTTCGGCAGCCTTTACGATGGAAGCCGCTGCAATACCGCTGGAATCGTGGGTATGGAAATGAACAGGTATACCGATCTCATTGCGAAGCGCCTTGATCAGCGTGAACGCAGCGTTCGGATGACAAAGGCCTGACATGTCTTTAAGCGCGAGCACGTGCGCACCCATCTTTTCGAGTTCTTTCGCCATATTGACGTAATACTCGAGCGTGTATTTCTCACGTGCTGGGTTTAAAATATCACCCGTATAGCAGATCGTAGCCTCGCACACAGAATTCGTATCTTTACGGATCGAGTTCATTGCCACTTTCAAGTTCGGCAAATAATTTAAGGAGTCGAACACTCGAAAAATATCCATGCCACACTCGGCAGAATGCTTAATGAAACCACGGATCACATTGTCTGGATAATTAGAGTAACCCACACCATTGGCACCGCGTAGCAACATCTGAAAACAGACATTAGGGATGCGCTCACGTAAACGACGGAGACGCTTGAATGGATTCTCATGCAGGAAGCGCATCGTGGTATCGAAGGTCGCCCCTCCCCAACACTCTAGACTGTAAAGGTTGTGAGCATTCTGAGCGATTGAATCGGCAACGGCAAGCTGATCAAAGCTACGCACTCGCGCAGCCAGTAGCGACTGGTGCGCATCACGCATCGTAGTATCCGTAACGAGCAAGCGCTTCTGCTTGCGTGTCCACTCGGCAAATTTCTCTGGTCCGTGCTGAGTTAAATAATCCTTGGTGCCTTTCGGCTTACTTGCCTTGGGATCATACTTCGGCAATATCACCGGCAGGTCCATGAGTGGCACCGGACGGCCTTTCACCTGAGGATTACCATTGACGATCGTTTCGCCAAGCAAGTTCAACAGCTTCGTCGCACGGTCGCGGCGGCGCTTGAATTTGAACAATGCAGGAGTGGTGTCGATCAGTGTCGTGGTCGCGAGTCCTGAAGTGAATTTTTCGTGGTGAATCACATTCTCAATGAATGGGATATTGGTCTTTACACCACGAATACGCATTTCACGCAGTGCGCGGTCCATACGTTGAATCGCGAGTTCGAAGGTGCGTGCAGAGGCGGTTAGCTTCACTAAGAGTGAATCATAATACGGAGTGATGACCGCTCCAGTATCGCCCATGGCACCATCTAGGCGAATGCCAAAGCCGGCTGCGCTTCGATAGTTCACAATCTTACCATAATCAGGTGCAAAATTCTTTTCGGGATCTTCAGTAGTCACACGTGCTTGAATCGCGACACCATTCCGTGCGATCTCCGCTTGCTGTGGAATACCAATCGCGTCGCCGTGCAATGAGTGTCCTTCGGCGATCAGGATTTGGCTGCGCACAATATCGATACCTGTAATGACTTCGGTCACGGTGTGCTCCACTTGGATGCGTGGATTCATTTCGATGAAGAACCACTCGTGTGTGTCGAGATCGAGCAAAAACTCGACCGTGCCCGCACTATAATAGCCAATAGACTTAGCGATCTTTACCGCAGCCTCACAAAGCTCTTCGCGAACTTTGTCAGGAAGGCCAATTGAGGGTGCGATCTCAATCACCTTTTGGTGGCGTCGCTGAACGGAGCAATCACGCTCGTGCAGGTGCACGACATTGCCTTGCTTATCACCGAGAATCTGCACTTCGATATGCTTCGCTCGGCCGATGTAGCGCTCCATGAAAACAGAAGAATTACCGAAGGAACGCTCCGCTTCCCCCTGCGCCTCTTCGAGGAGCGCCTCTAGGTCTTTCGGATCTTTCACGACACGCATGCCACGTCCACCGCCACCAAAAGCAGCTTTAATAATCAGTGGAAAGCCTATTTTCTTTGCCGTCTTTACCGCTTCTTTTGGGTCTGAGACTGGATCTTGAGTGCCGGGCAATGTTGGGACGTTTGCCTTGTCCGCAATCTTACGCGCTTCGATTTTATCGCCCATTCGGCTCAACAACTCAGCACTTGGACCGACAAAATTGATCCCGTTATCCTGACATGCTTGAGCAAACTCGGCATTTTCCGAGAGGAAACCATAGCCAGGGTGGATAAAATCGACCCCTTTCGCTTTCGCAAGGTCAATGACACTGGGAATGTCGAGATAGGCAGCGACAGGGCCTTTACCCTCGCCCACTAAATAAGCTTCATCCGCCTTAAAGCGATGCACACCAAAGCGGTCTTCATTGGCATATACAGCTACGGTTCGGCAACCGAGTTCGGTTGCACTGCGAAAAATACGGACGGCGATTTCGCTGCGATTGGCAGCAAGTAACTTTTTCATGGGGTAAATATGTGATTTTGTGAGAGTGTTAACAAAGATTTAGACAAGCTAGCCTAAGAACAGAAGTCAACTGACCTTAATCTAAAATAAGAACTACTACGATTACGATTAGCTAAATGATTACCCGCGCGGGACACCGTTGGGTCGACGTGCCCCGATAGTGAGCTCACCGTTACCAGATAGCACAATTGCAACGGGACGTGAGGCTGGGAAATAAGAACACACAATCATGATGATCACTGTAAAGGGCACACAGAGGAACATCCCGGGGATCCCCCAAATCGAGCCCCACAGGCCCAAGGATAGTAAGATGACAATCGGGCTCAAGTTTAGACGATTCCCCATAAGCTTCGGCTCCAGCAAACTACCGATGCAGAACTGCAGGCCAGTTAAGACTGAGGCTGTGATAATAAAAGGTCCGATCGTATCAAACTGCACCAAGGTTAAAATCGAGGGGAAGGCCGTAGCGATGATAGAGCCGATAGTAGGAATAAAGTTGAGCAAAAAAATCAGCACCGCCCAAAAACTTGCAAAGTCGACACCGACAACTCTCAAAACAATATAACTCAAGATGCCCGTCGCTGCACTGGTCAAGACTTTGATGCCGATGTAGGAACGAATGTCACTCCCCATCTTTTCCAGCAGTTCAAAGGCATCTTCTTGGCGGTCTGGATCACGAACCAACGCTTTGATCTTACTGGCAAAGGTGCGTTGCTCAAGCAAGAGGAAGATCAAATACACTATAATAATCCCGGTGCTACTGACCAATGAGCGAACCGTGCCGCCGAAGTCCTGCAGATAGCCTCTAAAATCGATTTGGCTGAGCACCTCATTTAAGTTGGGTGCATCCTCGACTCCAAACAAAGTATACCCTCGAACAATCCAAGCTTCTAAGTTCGTTTGATACTCAGGAGCGACTTTGACCACGCTAGTAATGTTCACCGTGATCAGCTGGACAATAAAACTGAGACCCGCTAAGATAATTGCCAGCGCGAGAAACATCGCGACAGGATTCGGCACGCGGAAACGCCCCATACGAATCGAGCGAATGGTGCGCGCTAAGATGCTGATCAAATAGGCGACCGCCCCAGCAATTACCAAGGGCAACAACAACGCCTGACCAATATGCAAAACATAAAAAATAAGAAAGATGGCGATCATCGCCATCACTACGCGCTGAAGTTTCATAGATTAGATTCAAAGCATGGACCTTTCATTTGTCCACCTTTGAGGCGCAGTAAAATGACTTCCAAGGAAACTACTTAAAATTAGCCAAGGAGGTCTTAAAACCCGCAGGCCAAGTGTAGGATCGCTCAGAGCGAGCTTCACTACTGTGCAAGATACGTGGCTCAGGGATCGGCGTATACTCTTTCAGATGATTCAGCATCTCTAAGCGACGTTCTCTATTGTTGCGTGGCTGAATACTCGCCAGACTCACTTCACTCAAAGCGGCCTCCTCATCCATCACCTCAGGATGTAGGCCCAATAAGCGAAGTTCGGCAGCTAAGCTAGCGCTGCGACGATTTCGACTTTCCTGAATCGTTACAAAACGGCGCAGATCCGAACGTTCCACAGCATCCAAGGGATCCACACTCTCTTTGAGCTCGTCTTCATCAAGACCTTCTAAGCTCTGCTTTGAGATATGAGTCGTATCTGTGAAAACTGGAAATAATAAAACCACGCCCAACGCTAGACATGCAGCAAGTCCAAGCGCCAGTATCCATCGAGGAAAATGACTCACAGGCAAAACTAAATCTGCCCTAGCTGACGGCTTTGCCGCTTTGCGACTTGAAGCGGCAGAACGCTGACCACGAGAGTTGACTGTGCTGCCCGTTGTGGCGCGCGAGCGACGGATGCCACCTCGTGAAGCTACCTGAGAACGACTTCTGCGAGACGAAGCGCTCTTTGATGATCGACTACTTCGCTTGGAAGTCGGCGCCCCCATGGCCAGTCGCATCGCTTGATGCAATCGGCAACGTTCTTGAAATTCGCTTTTACGCTCAGAGTTCTCGGCAAGCTCCGCTTTCAGCAAGTCGAGGTCTTCAGCGGAAATTTCTTTATCGAGATAGAGGTTAACTAGCTCACTGAATCGTTCTTCGGTCATGAAAAATCACTACCCATCAAATCGCGTAGGCTTTCACGCCCGCGCGCAATTCTACTTTTGACAGTGCCCACACTTATTTCGAGCTGTTGGGCGATCTCTTCATAGGAAAGATTTTTAACATTACGGAGAATCAACACTTCCTTGTGTTTCTCATTTAAGCCGCTCATACACTCTGACACTCGGTCCACAAACTCTTGGGTAACAGCAGCTTCTGCTGGATTTTCACCCTCAGAAGGCATCACATTTTCAAGCGTCAAATCGCCTTCCGCAGAGAGTGGCTGATCCAATGAGATCGAGTAGTCACGCTTACGACGGAACCAATACCAGTAGCGATTGTGCGCTAAGTTGGTTGCGATCTGATAGAGCCAGGTAGAAAACGCCGCATCGCCGCGAAATTTGTCTAAGCCGCGGTGTGCTCGGATGAACGCATCCTGCGTCACTTCTTCCGCATCTTGTTTATTTTTAAGCAGTTGCGAAACACGTGCATAAATGCGGTCGTAGTAACGCGCAACGATATCATTGTAAGCCGCCGCATCGCCGTTTTTAATACGTTCAATGAGGAGCTCGTCGGGATTTAAAGTGTCAGTCTTTGCAGTCATTGTGGGGTTCATGTAAGCTAGATCGTTGAAACCTTAGATTTGTTCCAAGAAAAGACGTTCAAATTAAAAAAAATATCTTTTTCCTATACTTGACAAGAAAGACCTTCGGCACTTCCATCCTGCGCTTCCAAAAGGGTTGTTAGCTCAATCGGTAGAGCAGTTGACTTTTAATCAATTGGTTCGGGGTTCAAGTCCCCGACAGCCTACCACTTTTGAAAGCTCGTAAGCGTTCGCGTTTGCGGGCTTTTTTTATGTCCGTAGGGGCGCAACTTGATGCGCCCGTCACCGACCAGACCGGAATACAAAATGCGGGCGCGTCCAATCACGCCCCTACGATTCCGCCGCCGCACGTCCGGCAACTGTGCCCGTGGCGAAGCATCCTTGCATTAGAAAGCCCCCCGTCGGCGCCTCCCAATCGATCATTTCCCCAGCGCAATACACATTTGGCAGCGCTTTCAGCATAAGTTGATCATTCAAGGCAGCCCAAGCGACTCCACCACTAGTAGAGATCGCCTCCGCCAATGGCCTTGGCCCTTTAAAGGATATGCGACAGGCCTTAGCTGCCTTCGCCAACGACTCAGCCGAATCAAATTCACCATACAATTGCCTTAGGATCGCGCACATCGCATCGGTAAATTTCCAACGCAGCCGCGCCTCTTTATAAAAATCACGACGCGCCGATTCCATTTTCTTCACCATATGCTCGATGGTAAACATTGGCTTAAAATCAATCACGATCTCGGGCTGCGCCATCGAATGCAGTTCACGCCCAAGTTGATACATCGGTGTGCCTTCAAAGCCATAGCGCGTCACCATCAGCTCACCTCGTATCGACTGCGAGCCGGCCGATATCTGTAAATGATGCAAGGGCTGACCCTCTGCAATTGCGCGTGTGGCATCGGTCCAATCAAACTCCCAACCACAATTTGCGGCCTGTAGAGGCAATACTTCAACACCCTTTTGCTTCAAGAGTGGCACCCAATACCCATCCGAGCCAGTCTGTGGCCAAGACCCTCCGCCAAGCGCCAACACCACCGCATCATGGTAGTTTGAGGTTAACCCGCTGGAACTCTCGAAGTTCAAGACAATTCCATCGTCCTCATGCTGAATATCCCGTAATGAATGATTCACTTTAAAGCCGACTCCAGTTGCCTTTAGGCGCAGCACCCAACGCCTGAGCAGCGGCGCGGCCTTTTTTGAAACAGGAAACACCTTCCCGCCTCCGGCCACAAAGGTTTCCACATCAAGATCCGCGGCCCACTGCCTCAGAGCTACTTTATCAAAATCTACCAGAAACTGCTCCCATAGTGCCGTTGGAAAGTGGGTGCCTGAGTAGTTCGATAAAAACGACTCAAAATCCGCATCATTGGTGAGATTCAATCCACTTTTACCAGCAACCAAAAATTTACGCCCCACCGAACGCTTTTGCTCATAAACGGTGACATTCGCCCCACGCCCGACAGCGACCTCAGCAGCTCTCAAACCCGCAGGCCCGCCTCCAATTATAGCCACTGACTTCACTGACGCACGATTCCCTAATCTACTATGAATTACAGTGCCTATTTGGGCATGCGGAAATAAAAGCTCAATAAGCCAGAATTGACACTAATGGAGTGAATCTTGACCGACGAAACCACCTTATTCGCGATACTCGATTCGATTTCAAATGCAAAGGGGTATCCCTCAACCTCGCGGTAGTCTCTATAGAGTGTCGTCATGGTTACTGAACCATCCGCAGCAAGACGCTCCATTTTCAAGATCAAAGAATCTCTTGAACCCAAATAATAGCGAGCTTGGTTTCCGTCGGAATCTTCGGTGGTGAAGACAAAAGTATCCTTACCATCAATCCTTTCTCGCCCTGTCATTTCGACGCTGTTACTGCGCCGCTCTAAGTGTCTAAACAGTGGGCCTTCAAACGCAGCTTCTTGCTTCAACTGCTTGACCTCGACTCGGCTTAACTTGCGCGTAATCAATTTCCCATCTTCCTCACTTTGCATCCAACCCGTAGTGCCATCATATGCAGCCACCACAGAATGCCCTGCATACGTCATACGATAGCGAATCGAATTTGGCCGTTTCTTACGCAACAAGAAGTCATAGACCTTACCCTCTTGTTCCTGCACCCCTTCAATGCTAATTGAGGTCAACGCATCCGCATCTCTCCCACCACCATAAGCTTCGGTAAAACGCTGTAGTGCTCGCTGCATTACATACGCATCCGACTGAGCAACTAGGGTCTCCCCCACTGCCAAGAATAAAAAAATCGAAATAAGACCGATACGCATGTGTAGAGAATAGCCTCAGTTTTGAAAAACTAGCAAGCCTAGTTGAGGGCGCCACGCGCGAATACCTGCAAATTCGGACGCGACATCGCATTCGAAGTTCGACCTTTAGGAATGAATGATAGAACTTGCCAAGCGATGTCGTTGCTCAACAACAAAAAAGCCTTTCAAGCCGCCCTAAAAGACTGGTATGCCCACTCAAAAAGGCCGCTCCCATGGCGCACGGAGCCCTCACTCTATCGCACCGTGGTCTCCGAGCTAATGGCGCAACAAACACAGATCAAAACCATGCTCCCCTACTTTGAGCGTTGGATGCAGCGGTTTCCCGATTTCGACGCACTAGCCAAAGCACCCAACAGCGATGTGCTCAAGCATTGGGAAGGTCTTGGCTATTACAGCCGTGCCCGAAATCTACACAAACTCGCACAAGTTTATATTGGCATGGATCCCAAGCCGAGCACCGCGAGCGAGTGGCAAGCACTACCTGGCATCGGTCCCTACACTTCCGCAGCAATCAGCTCGATCGCGCAAAACTTCCCCGCCGCTGTGGTCGATGGCAACGTCGTCCGCATCTGTGCACGACTCACTAATGATACCCGTGAATTTAAAAACAACGGCGACGCCGTCAAACAATTCACCCAACTCGCGAAGGATCTCTTAAACCATCACCACCCAGGAGATCACAACCAAGCGATGATGGAACTCGGGGCCACTGTGTGCACCAAGCATAAACCACTCTGCACCCTGTGCCCCGTGATTCAGTTCTGCCATGGCGCTGCCAACGGCGCTCCAAATACGCTCCCAAAGATTCAACGCAAAACCGCGATCAAAGTCGAAATTTCACGCGCATGGGTGCTCAACGACAAACATCTCCTGCTCTATCGAAACGATGCTGACGCCAAGCAACTCGCAGGGCAATTCGAGCTCCCAAGCTTTGAACAGCTCAAGCGAGCAGACCCGAAAACAAGCCCTTTAGTCATCAAGAAACGAGGCATCACCAATCGTCGTATTACGGAAAGTATTCATGCTTTGGATACTGACGAGGCACTCGCAAAATTTGTGGAATCCACGCCCTTACTAAACTGGACAGCCATCGGCGAGCTGAATCAAATCACGCTTTCAGGGCCACACCGCAAATGGGTGCATGAACTCTTGAAAGTCACTGAGTCGTAGCCAGTATTTTAAGAAACCACCCACCACATCATTGAACGCAACCAACTATGCCAAAGCCAAAGACCTGGACCGAGGACGACTTTGAGATCAGACCTTCCACCATTGAAGACGCAGGCAATGGCCTGTTCGCCAAGCAGCGGATCGAAGTAGACGACACCATCGGCTATTACACGGGCTACATCATTGACGAAAAAGAGTTCAATAACCCCGACCGCCCTTTTTCACCCTATGTGATGTGGGTCTCTAGCAAGCATATTATCGTCGGCGAAGGGCCACTGGCCAATTATACACGCTACATCAATCACAGCGACGAGCCCAACGCCTTCCTTGTCACCTCCACTCGCTGGAAAACCGCCCGAATTGAAGCCCTGCGCACCATTCAGCCCGGCGAAGAGCTCTTTTTTAACTACGGCGACGACTACTGGGAAGATGAGGAAGAAGGTTGCTAGATACCGATACGCCATTGATAGTGCGGAACACTTGAAACAAATTGCGCACTGATAACCTTACCCCTTTGCCCATTTCAGCCATTTCAGCTTTTCAGAACCAATGAACCTCAACAGTATTTACAGCGATCTCAGTGACGAGCAACGCCAAGAAATCGAAGCACTCCCCCGTTCCGAGCGAATTTTACAGATTGCCCTACTACGTAATTTACCAACCCGCGAACTGGTTAAAGCAGTTGCCGAAACCGCTGGCCTACCCGTTCTCGATGAGATTGAACTCGTCGAGAACCCAACGAGCACCCTACCGCTTCGCTTGATACACGAATATCAGTGCGTGCCTGTGCGCAAACCCTCTGACAGTGACGAAGACGAGGTCATCGATGAAGATTCGCCAATACCACTCGTCACCCTCTGGCCCCCCGACAGTAAGATGGATCGCTGGATTTATGCAGTCAGTGGCCGCAAACCTGAATGGCACCTCGGTAACCCCGAGCAAGTGACCAATACTATCACGCAACGTTTTGGTGTCGGTTCTGGCAGCCTAGATGAATCCGACATCGTCAACGACGAAGCCGAAGAGGCAGAAGCCGAAGATGAGGACGCAGCAGTCATTCGCTTCGTCAACGAAGTGGTCCACAAAGCCGTCACCGACCGCGCAACGGATATTCACTTTGAGCCGCACCGCGACACCCTGCAGATACGCTACCGCATCGATGGCGAACTGGTCGCCGTGCGTGTGCCCGACAATTTGATCAAATTCCAAGGCGCAATCATCTCCCGCCTAAAGATCATGGCGAAGCTCAACATTTCCGAGAAGCGTCGCCCTCAGGATGGCCGTATCACCTTCGGAGCTGGTGGCAACGAGCTCGACATTCGTATTTCCACTTTCCCGACCATGTATGGGGAAAGCGTCAGCCTGCGTCTCCTCAATCAAAAGTCGAAGCCACTTTCCATGCGTGAACTCGGTCTCGCACCCGACGAGGAGAAACACGTCGAACGCCACCTTGCCTCACCACACGGCATCATTCTAGTGACTGGTCCTACCGGTTCCGGCAAATCCACTTCGTTGACGGCGTTCATCCGCCTCATCAACAAGCCCGAACGCCGCATCATCACCGTAGAAGACCCCGTCGAGTATGAGGTCCCAGGTGTAAATCAGACACAAGTGCACTCCGACATCGGCCTCACTTTTGCCACTTCGCTTCGCGCCGTGCTTCGCCAAGACCCCGACGTGATCATGGTCGGGGAAATTCGCGACCGCGAAACCGCCGACATCGCGATCCGTGCCTCGCTCACCGGTCACCTCGTGCTCAGCACTCTGCACACCAACGACGCGCCCGGCGCACTCACACGTCTGGTGGATATGGACATCGAGCCATTCCTGATCGCTTCATCGGTAGAGATGATCATCGCGCAACGACTGGTGCGTCGCCTCTGCCCAAACTGTGCGCAACCTGGTAATTACGATCCAACACACGTAGCGAGTTGCTTAACCGCGATGCGCATCGATCAAAGCGAAGCCCAATTCGGCCACCTCGCCAAAGTAGCAGTCGGCTGTGAACGTTGCCGCAAGCTCGGCTTCCGCGGACGTGTTGCTATCTTTGAAATTTTACGAGTCACCGAAGAAATCCACGAGCACATCGTGAAACGCGACTCCGCCCGCCTCATTCGCCAAACCGCGATTCAGCAAGGCATGCGCTCCCTCCAACAAAGCGGCTGGGAACACATCAAAAACGGCACGACCACCTTCGAAGAAGTCATGCGCTTCGCCGAACTCGAAGGAGACGAATAAATCACGTCGAATCGAGCCATCAACACTGCTTAAGGTTCTCGATCAATCGATGAGTCCGCATCCGCTGCCATTCCGCGCTTAAACTCACCAATAGACACCCCCACTGAGCGGACTAAAGCTGGCAATCGCTTCGCACCAAAAAAGAGCGCGATAATCGCCAGTAAGACTATGATTTCAGTCATCGAAATGTTCTGAATGAACGCGTAAGAATAAGTCATTTTATCATTTCTAGTTGTTTACAGGTTAGAGGTCTAGATCCGAGAGACAGGAGTGATCATCCGGACGACGCCCGAGTGGCCAATAAAATAAGCGATCAGACTCGTCTATCGCCAAATCATTGATGCTCGCGACACGGCGTGCCATAAGCCCATTTTCATCGAATTCCCAGTTCTCATTCCCATAGGATCGAAACCATTGACCCGACAGATTGTGCCACTCATACGCAAAGCGCACAGCAATGCGGTTTTGCTCATATGCCCAGAGCTCTTTAATTAAACGATACTCTAACTCAGTTGCCCATTTCTCAGTTAGAAACTCAATGATTGCAGGGCGCCCTTTAAGGAATGCAGAGCGATTGCGCCACACACTGTTAGGCGTATAGGCCAATGCCACCTTTTCGGGGTTGCGCCCATTCCAACCATCCTCCGCCATTCTCACTTTTTGTGCAGCGGTTTCCGCATTAAAAGGCGGCAGCGGAGGACGGACTTGGGCTTCAATTACCATATGATTCAAAGTCGAATGCGCAGAGTTCTAAGACTGAAAGAGCCCTACCATTTTTTATAGGGCAGAAATTTACCATTCATTGTCACCACCACGCGGTCCCCTTTTGGATCTTCCTCTTTCTCAATATCCACAGTGAAATCGATCGCACTCATGATACCATCGCCAAATTTCTCATGGATGACTTCTTTCATCGCTCCACCGTAGACATACGCGATTTCATAGAAACGATAGATTAAAGGGTCTTTCGCAACCAAATCCGTGTCTGTCGCTTTCATTGGACAAACGGACAATTGAGCCTCCACCTCAGGAGCAAGCCCCAGAAAAGCAGCCATCTTGGCCGCATCTTCGGGCACTAGACTGTTTTGCCCGAGGGCAACAGAAGTCGTAAAAACGTCAGATAGGCCAATTGATTCAGCGATCTCCAACCAAGTGACTCCTTTGGCAATTTTAGCGGCAACGATAGCTTCGGTCATTTCTATTTTATTCATAATGTATCTATTTATATCTGTTTTATTTGGATTGAAAAAATTAAACGGCTTTAAGTTCAGCAACATTATTGGATGCTTTATCCCCCACTCCTGTTTCTCCGCTGACGAGAAACTTAATAATATGATTTCGGATCTGCATATACTTAGGATCGTCAATCAATTCAGAACGCACACGTGGCCTAGGAATATCAATGTTAACCATTTCAGCCAGTTTGGCGTGTGGGCCACTGCTCATCATGGCGATTCGATTGGAAAGAAGAATCGCTTCATCCACATCGTGGGTTACCATAAACACCGTGCTCTTTGTCGCCTCCCACATACGTAACAATTCTTCTTGAATAGAGCCACGAGTCAGCGCATCGATCTGCGCGAACGGCTCGTCCAATAGCAGGATTTTAGGTTCAGCGGCAAACGCACGCGCAAGACCCACGCGTTGGCGCATACCGCCGGACAACATGGAGGGACGACGGTTCGCAGCTGACTCCAGATTCATCATCTGAAGATACTTCATCGTCCACTCTTTGACTTCAGCCTTACTCCACTCTTTGTGACTTTGCCGCACCGCAAGCGCAACATTCTCATAGGCAGTCTTCCAAGGCATGAGCGCAAAATTCTGAAACACCACCATACGATCGAGTCCTGGTTTTGAGGTTTCCCTACCATCGAGAATGATACCGCCTTTGGTCGCTTGGTCAAAGCCCGCCATTATGTTCAGCAAGGTGCTCTTACCGCACCCAGAGTGCCCAATCATGGAAACAAATTCCCCTTTTTCTATAGTGAAATTGATTTCATCAAAAACGACGAATTCATCGCCTTTTTTCGCATCCGGTTCTAATGATGGATAAATTTTAGTAACGTGATCTACAGCTAAATATGACATAGTATATAATTTGTGATTTTCAAAAGCGACGATACAGGTCTAGGCTTCGACGTAGGTGAATCGCTGAGCAAGTTTCGACAAGCCGTAGTCCAGTAAGAAGCCGACCACTCCGACTACAATAATAGCAAAGATCACGCCCGCGATATCCAGATTGTTCCATTCGATCCAGCTAAGATAACCGACGCCTAATTCACCCAGGAGCATCTCTGCGGGAACCACGGCAACCAACGCACTGCCGAAAGAAATTCTTAATCCCGCGAAAATGGCAGGTGCAGAGGCTGGTAGCACAACAGAATAAAATCTACGAAACCAACTCATCTCAACCATTTCGGAGACGCGTATGTAATCCTTTTTAATATTCGAGACGCCAAATGCAGTATTGGCCATTGTCGGCCAGAGTGAGGCCATGAATACGACTAGAACTGAGGTAATATATGGATCCTTGACTGAATAGAGCAATAAGGGCATCCACGCCAAGGGAGAGACAGGTTTGAGCACTTGTATAAAAGGATTCAATGCCATTAGCAACGTTTTGGACATACCAATCAGCATGCCCAGAAAAACAGCAACGACCGTAGCCAAAAGAAATCCTACTAGAAATCGCTTTAAGGTATACACTACAAGCCACCCAATTCCGTGATCGTTCGTCCCCATCTTTTCGAACGGCGCAGATAGCTCCGTAACTGCTTTATCGTAAACCCTTCCGGGGCCTGGAATCGCACTTAGTTTATCGGGGTTGTTAATATACTCTCCCGACTCATCTCGAATAATGTCGCCATTCATTTCTTGCATCATCAGGTCATCTTCACTGAGACCAGAAGGATCGAACTTTGGAATCCCAGTCATCCCTGACCAGATCAGCAGTAAGACCCCTAGAATGATAATTGATAATAAATAAGGTGCGTATTTACCTAATTTTAAGTTGAATTGATTAAGCGCCATAATATTCAAGATGAGTCGGTTGAGTCATTGACCTAATTAAACACGTGAGATAGCGAAGCTCTTCGCATACCCTAGTGGATCGTTCGGCGTAAACGGTTTACCCATAACTGAGAACTCGTCGTAATTAGCCTTCTTGCGTGTATAACCCAACTCGGTGATCATATCACTACATTCTGCTTCTAAGTAGACCTTCTTCGCAATTGCATCGAAGTCCACTTCAGGTCCAATCTGTCCCCAGCGCACCATTTGAGAGAGGATCCACTTGCCCATTGATTGCCAAGGCATCGGATCAAAATCAATACGGTCAGGCACATTTTGAAGACCACCCAAGCCATCCAGATACTTACCTGTCAAAACTTGCTCAATAACAGTTACTGGCTGATTCAAGTAATTCTTCGGAGCAATGGCTTTTGCAATCTCCTTACGATTGGCAGCCTCAGAAGAATAGTAAGTAGCATCCACAATCGACTTAAACAAGGCCTTGTAAGTGTTTGGATTTGTAGTCGCAAACTCTTGGGAGATCGCAAACGCGCAACATGGGTGACCTTGCCAGAGCTCTTTAGTCAGCTTGAAGAGGTAGCCACATTTTTCATACACGGCACGTTGATTGAAGGGATCTGGCGCGAGATACGCATCCACATTTCCAGCTTTCAAGTTAGCCACCATCTCTGGCGGTGGAACCACGCGGATTTCAACATCTTTATCTGGATCGACTCCACCTTCTGCAAGATAGTAGCGAAGTAAATAATTGTGCATCGAATATTCAAACGGCACACAGAAACGGAAACCTTTCATATCCTGAGGCCCCTTAACTGTATCCTTATACTTGTTCGCGATAGTAATCGCCTGACCATTGATGTTTTCAATGGCTGGCATTAGGTAAGGCACCTGTGGCGAACCTGCTCCCATAGAAATGGAAAGTGGCATTGGGCTGAGCATGTGCGCAGCGTCGACCTCTTTGTTAATACCCCAATCGCGAACCATTGCCCAACCAGAGGCGCGACGCACCTTGGCATTCAGTCCATGCTTAGCATAGAAACCCATAGGCTCTGCCATAATAATGGGTGTCGCACAGGTGATCGGAATAAAGCCGATACTGAGGTCCGTCTTTTCGAGGTCACCTTTTTTAACTGGGTCAGCTGCCCAAGCTTTCATGTCGCCCATAGGTATGAATGAGGCTACCAAGGCGGCAGCAGCTCCCTTACCTACCCGACGTATGAACTCTCTGCGCTGTATGTCGTTTGGAAACACAGACCGCACGACTGCCTCTTCAACCAAATTTTCAACCATGCTCTCATGACCATCGACAACTGGTGCAGTGCTTTGCGATTGGCAATCGCAAGCCCCTTTGTGGTTACATGGTTTCGCACTCGACGCAGCAACCTGACGAAATTCGGTCGCGGTATTTTGAACAAACTCACTGCCCGCTTCGTCAAGCGGGGCACCCGTATGGGTGTGGCCATTGGCCAATGGTTTGTTTGGATCGTAAGGATCATTCATTGTTTTATTTTTCTTCATAGCTTCGTTATTTTGTGATGATTAGCGGAAAGTTAATTACAGTAAGTCAGTGCAGTTTTGCTAATTACGTCTTCATAAATATCTTCACGAAAGCACTTACTGATCCCTTCGATTGAGAATTCGGTCGCCGCAGGCTGCAGTTGATGCAGGCCGATTTCATCCAACACCCACCGTGCCTTTTTTTCAGTAGGTCGATTTGCTTCGTCACGGTGAAAGACGATGGCATTACCAGCGGAAACCTCGCGTCCGTTGCCCATTACAAAAGGCCCTACCAGTGCATTATGAATAACCTTCGGTAAAACCCCAACATACTGATCTTTCGAAAGCATCTCGCACAGATCAACGCGATTCTCGGGATCATCGCAGTAGCGCGATGCCTGTTCAAGCGCACGCAGTAATGCATAATGACGCTCGGGATCTTCGTCATGAAAATCCTGAGTCACCATAAATACCTTTTCTAAATGCATTGGTGAAAAATCTGAAGTAAGTGCGGCGCACCAGCCGATCCCTTGCAATAGACCGATAGAGCTCCACGGCTCAGCCACACAATAACCATCTAAGTAACCATGCTTTAAACAGTCATGCACTTGAGGCGGCGCGACAATGACCATGTCAACATCATGGTCGGGATCGATATCATGTGACATCAACCAATGTCGCATTAGATAATTCTGTGAAGAATACTTGAGCACCCCAGCAAAGGTGAAGCGGCGCGATGGATTCTTTTTAATTACATTGCGCAATGTATACCCATCTCGAACACCCAGCTCCCACAGCTCATTCGATAGTGTAATTGCATTACCGTTCAACGCTGTGACAAAAGCAGTAATACACTGACGATACATACCTCCATAGCCCCAAGATAACTCAAAGACCATACTTCCAGGAGCTTGAGCTGCGTCTAATTCTCCGTGATAAACCTTTTCTCTGATAGTAGCCCATCCCGGCTCACGGGATAATTCCACGTCAACCCCCTGCTCTTCAAAATAGCCAAGCTCTTTAGCCACGACTAAAGGCGCACAATCCGTCATCGGCACAAAGCCCAATTTAACCGATCGCGCAGGGGCACGCCTGTAAACTGGATTACTTTGCAACAAATTTGACATAATTGACATTTAGCATGCCAAGTGCCACCTAGAGTGATTATAGACTAATTTGCGCGAGATAAAAACTCACCAATCAGTTGAATATATTTCAACACGCGAGATAGTTTGATAATTTATACTCAACATGCATGTATATCGAAATGAACGATATAATCGACACAAAGAAGCTTCGCATGTTTGTAACTACCATCAAAGAGGGAAGTATGCGCAAGGCGAGCAGCCACCTTTTTGTCACTCCCTCTGCCTTGAGCCATGGAATCAAGGCGCTGGAGGATTCACTCGGCACAAAATTGCTAAATCGCAAAGGCCCGAATGCAAGTCCCACCGAAATAGGAAAACGTTTTTTCAACGAGGCTCTAGATATCTTAAACCGACTTGATAGCGCAACCGATCGCTTTTCAGGCGAAGGCAACAATCAAGTGCAACAGCTTCATATTGGCTTAACGAATACGGGTTGCAGTTACTTATTACCCGCAATCGTTCGCGAGTTCCGCGAAAGCTGCCCACATATTTCGCTTAAATTAGAAGTAGGCGACACGGATTACCTCATTGAACGCCTCAACGAGCGGTCCATTGATATCGCAATTGCACCCATTCAGCGTGAATACAACGACATTGTGCAAACACAGATTGGAGAAGATGAACTGGTTTATATTGTGCACCCCTCACACCCTTGGGCCATCGCTTCAAAACTAGATCGCAACTCACTTGGTAATCAACAGCTGATTATTCCAGCGGTTAGCTCAAACACATATAATTTAATCGATGCACGCTATCGAGAAATCAGACTCCCACTCGAACCTTTTATTGAATTAAACAATGAAGACGCGATCAAACAGCTTGTATCGTTAAATATGGGAACAGGAATCATCCCTAGCTGGATCGCCAAGGAAGAAATACAACGAGGTCGGCTTCGCGCCTTTCAGACACCCAAACGCCCACTGCGTCGTCGTTGGACAATTTCACACAGCTCAAGTGTGCCACGTAATCTCTCAGAGTTTCTCTTTATCGGCACTTGCAAGGCGATCGCGAAAAACATCATCCACAAAGTTACACTATCATAGCGGCATACTAATTCAATCAGCCTGAGGCTTTTTGCTTCGCTTACCAAGTATGGTGGTCAACTCGACGTAGCAAGTCTCCCCACCATCGGCGAGGACATCGCCGACCGCCTTAGAAACCTCCGTCACGTGTAGCGTCTTTGCAGCGTCCATCGTGACACCGACCTTGCAATCAAAGTCCCAGAAATCGACCCCATCGGGGCGCTTCTTATTGCGCTCGCGCTTTAGGTATTTGTTCACGTCCGCGCGAATCGCCTCGACCAAACGTTCGGGTTTCTTCTTCGGGTGTGTCAGCGGGAATGTCTTCTTCATAAGCCCGCAGGGTCTAGAGAATCGCCACAAAGGCAATCACTGACTTTAAGGCACACGCTAAATGGGCTTCAGGCTTGAGTTTGAAGGTTTTCTGAAAAACATATGAATTTAAGATGAATCCGACGCACCAACCAGAGATTATTATACTGCTTAAGAAGCTAAAATCCTTCACCATCGAGATGCACTCATCATTCCACGCAAGCGGGTCACACCAGTCGCATTTCCCTTAGTTTTTCGCACTGTTCTGGAATGACTTCAACCTAAGACATCGCGCCTTTATCGTCACGGATGGCAAACGAGAACATAAATTGCTTAATGCTTTAAGCCACGCCCCTCAAACCAAGTTAATCGAACGAAAAACGCCAAAAACCTGCCACAACTCCTTAACTCTCAAGATCAGCACGCGGGTTTCATAAGTGACACCCCGACGACAGGAAACAACGATGAGCAATCCACTCCCCGAACCCTACGCCTCCAGAGCTTGGCTCTTAGATGGCCCGATTTGCAGTCTATCAGGCGTTCTCCAATGGACTGGCGAACACCTCGAATTTATTGGCTTCGGTAGCGCGATGCATACTGAAAAAGGCCTCGGCAAATTACTCGAAAGCTACGGGCAACCTGCAGCGGGCGCGAAAGGTCTCATCAACGAGGAGCCGACCACAGTGTTTTCAGCAGCACCCAACGAATTCTCGGGCTACAAGTTCCCGTGGTATTCCTTTAAGAAAGGCGTCAACCTGCAGCTTTTCAATGGCACGGTGAAATTTTCACTGATTCAGCCACAGAATACAAAACTGCCGCCAAGGCTTGTCGGTGTTGGCATCAGTGAATTGGTCGCAGCTAAATCAATTGCGCATATCCCAGCCGAAAAAGCAGATAGCAAGACTTGGGAAGCGATCTTCCAAGCGCTCTCTGAATAAATCCCGAAACTCGCCCTAATAAACCTGAGCTCTGATCCGTCTTACCCATCTATCAATATGCCTAAACTCTACGACCTCTTTAAGTGTTCAGTAATAGTCTGCACACTGCTACTGACATCGAATCTGTTCGCGCAAGACGATGCAGCTCCCTCTCAGCGTCCCACTGGCCTACTCATAGACCAGCTGAGCTATCGGAACATTCCTTACAAAGCGCCAGTCACTGAAGCCACGTATGCGGGACTCCCAGCAAAGGCCTCACTTGAGAAATACTGTCCAACTCCAGGTGACCAAGGCCAGATGATGAGCTGCACCGGGTTTGCCACCGCGTATCACATGCGCACCATACTGTATGCGATAGAAAAACAGATCACATCGCGTGCAGTGATCGACAAACACATTTTCTCACCTTCATTTGTTTACGAGAAGATACGCGACGTCGCAGCCGACCCAGACTGCCAACAAGGTTCTCACATTCACAAAGCACTCGAGATCATGCTCACCGTCGGCACGCCGAAGATCAAAGACGTGCCCTATCAGTGCTCAATTGGTATCGACTCCAACGACATGCTGAAGGCCACTGAATTCCCACTAGTTGACTACCAAGCACTCTTCTACCCGCTTAACGATCCGACGCAGGAGTTAGCAAGTTCGATCAAAATCCTCGCAGTCAAAAAGGCACTCTCCGAAGGCAGTCCCGTAGTCATCGGCGCATATACCTACCCTTCGCTCAGTCGCCTACGCACACCACTTTGGAAGCGACAAGCATCCGACTCATCCACCGCAGCACAACACGGAGCACACGCGATGACGGTAGTCGGGTATGACGACAACAAATACGGCGGTGCCTTTCGAATCGTCAACAGTTGGGGCACTGGCTGGGGCGACGGCGGCTTTTACTGGACCACCTACGAAGAGTTCGCAAGAGACTGCTTCATGGCGCTTCAAGCATACGGCAAGCAACCGAAAGCCCTGCCTTACCAAAAGAACACCTATCGCCCGCCCGAAATTCCACTACTACTCGCAGGTAAAGTCAGCTTCCAAGAGCGCGACGGCACACCGATGCCAGCGATTAAACTAATCGAAGACGGCGCATCCGCTGTAGGCAATCGCTACCAAGGCTATCGCTTAGCCCAGTCTTACGCATCTGGAACACGCTTCCGTTTCTTCGTGTCGACCAACTCCCGCGCCTATCTATACGCCTTCGCGACAGACCTCACAGGTAAGATTACCAAGATTCTGCCCTTCGATGACAACATGTCACCGATGATCGGCCGCGACAGCACCATCGCATTCCCTTCCGAACGTAAAGTCGTGCGCATGGATAAACAGCCTGGCACTGATTATTTGCTCATGCTCTACTCCGACGAGCCGCTCAACGTAGCCTCGCTCATCGAATCCATGGAGTCGAAAACTGGCACACTCTCCGTAAAAGTGAATCAAGCCCTAGGCTCTCGGCTCATCGACCAGAAGTTTATTAAATACGACAACGACGGCATCGGCTTCGCGGTGCAGGAGAACACCTCCGGTCACGTCGTGCCGCTGATGATCGAAATCGTGCATGACTAGCGTAGGGCTTCATTTTATGAAGCCTGCGAAACGCCCGAACGCTTCAAACTGCTCAAATCTTCAAAACCGCTCGCCGGTGCCACAAGTGGCACCCCTACGATCCATGAAACGCTCTCTATCCATATTTCTGTTACTCGCTTTGGCTTCCCCTCTTTTGACTGCGGCGATTATTCAATACCCTGAAGATTACCATAATCTACAACTAGCGGTTAACGCGGCTGCACCTGGAGACACGATTCAAATCGCAGCAGGCACTCATGCCGTAGCGGTCACGATTACGAAGCCGCTCACTATTCAAGGAGTCGGTATGGATGAAACCATTCTGACTACAGTTCCAAGCCGTTCGAATGTGATCTCTTTCTTACTGCCCCCTGCAGATAATGCTGGCTTCGTTTTAAAAGATCTGACGATTCGTCGCGAAAAAGAGAATCAATCCTACGGAGGTCTACTTTCAGTCGTTAAAGCATCACCGTTCATACTTCAAAACGTTCGCGTAGATAACAGCCCGATTACGGGAGCAGTCTATATTGATCAAAGTTTATTACAGGCTAAGAACGTCAATATTACCAGCGGTGAGAGCCCTGCGTTGAATCTCAATACACTGATCCAAGGCTCAACGATTGACGACCTAGAGCTCAAGATTGCGAATACTGGTTATGCTATAGAAACACCTCTTTGGGTTCAGGGCAGTAGTCAAGTGGAGCTAAGCAATGTTACGTTTTCACCATTGGAAGCAAAGAAGCTGGCTCAGATCACAGGCAATCTTTCACGGGTAAATTTGACGAACGCGGGCATTCCGAACGACAAGGTCGTCTATTATGAAGGAGCCCGCCCAGACGGCCCCACTCCAGAAATCGTTAAGATCATGGAAGAAGAGGCCAATTATGGAATGCCTCGACCGAACTATGGTGGGCCAGGAGAAAACGCTGAGTTCCTAGCTAAGATGGAACCCAAGCGCCGTGAGCTAGCACGCGCTTATCAGAAATCGATTAGTAAAGATAAAGAGCAAAAAAACGTAACCCGAGCACTCATACAGTATGTCAATGGGCTAATTGAAGACATCGAATATGGCCCGACCGACTTTGCGGCCGACCCAGCGATTCAAACTGAGATAAAACAGTTTGAAGCAACGTTCGGTGCAGATGCGACCAGTGCTTTGATCAAAAAGCTTCCTCCACATCCAGAGACTAATGCTTATCGGCTGGATCATGCTTATTATACTCAGTTTGTCAGCCCTGACGCCCGTGACCCGCTCAACAAAGCCGCTGAAGGCAAGATGCTGGCAAATGTCCATAGCTTGATACAGACAAACATCATTGAATGGCCAAACGATTCGAGTATTGAAGTCACCGCCAAAGGATTCTCGAAGTCCATTAGTAAGATCGAATACGAGATTCGTAATCTTCGCTTTCCATACGATCATAAGGCGGCCCATGCATCGATCAGAGCGATGGCATTTGATGCGATCAGTCAGAAATTAGACGAATTTGATGTTGAGGTCGTTAGAGCCATTCAAGACTCCGGGCTACCGATGATCACTATCGGAAAACTCTCTGAACTCATCGAAGCTAAACGTGCAGCTGAGCTGCAGGCAACCGCATTAGTCGAGACACGTATTGACTCCGGCCCTAGCACATTGACCACCAGCATCTGGAAAAGCCCAGACGGAGAATACATGATTACTTGCGACAGCGATGGCACCTATCTCTATGATGCCAGAAGCATGCTACGCCTCCAGACAATCAAAGACTCTAAGGATAAACCCATCTACCTATCCAATAGCCCCATTTATCAAGCCCACGCGAATCGAGTCCTCCTACCACTCGCAAGTAGCATCGCCACTTTCGATTTAGATATTCGCAGAATCGTCGACACGACAGGCACGAGCGGTAAGCCCCTTGCCTACTACTCTAAAAGTTCAAAAGCGTCCTACTCACTAGCCGAAATTTACGGCAGCCCATTTTCCAACTTATCGTTTTCACGCTTTAACCCTAGCCCTAAAGTTTCGCCAGAATACGTCATACCAGTAAGTAATAAAAAGAAGCACTACCCGGCGCTCATTCATGAATTTAACCCAAAACAAATAGTGGTGCAATACCATGACCGCCAACTCATGTCTGCGTTCATCGGCACCTTTGATGCGAGTAAAGACACAAAGCTACAAGAGGTAAAAACAGACCTAGGGCGCTTGGTCTCAATCGAAGATGGCACACTCCTTGCAATCAAAGACACCGAAGTTCGTAGCAATGGAAAAGGCATTACCTACACCACTGTCGAGATCAACCACCTAGCAAACGACCCTAGCCTCAGAATTGAAAAAACAGTTACAGTAAAACTGCCCTACCATCACGCCAAGTATGCCACGCAGCTACACTTTGCGACCAACGCCCAAACAAAGCAAATCGCCATTGCCGACGTCAATCTGATTGCGATTATCAATTATGAGACAGGAGCTGTGAATGGAATGATTCCAGACAGCTCCTTAGGCTCCAATGTAAGCACAGGCGCTGTATGGATCGAGGATGTCAACAACGTGCTGCTCAGCTACAACTCTACTGGGCAAGATGCGATAAAACGGAGTCATTTCGCGCGATTCGACATTGCTTCGGGTAAGCACATCGCCGACATCGGTAAACCTGCTCACTACCCAAATCAACTCTTCGCCGACTCGCAGCAGTCCGACCTCTACACGCTTAATAAAGTGGGGACACTCAAACGTGTGCGGGTCAATCCAAACGGGTTCACGATTAAAACGGTGCAGTCCGCAGTCAGCGCATTTGCGATCAACGATGAATCAGGGCTCATCGCCTATGCAAATCACGGGCAAAATACAGTCATGCTCACAGATCGAGACAGCATACTCGATGGCCAAGATGAGCTACCCATCGATAGCACTGCTCCGCGTAGCACAATCGATTCACTCTTTTTCTCACAAGACGGCTCCATGCTAGGCATTCGAACACCACAAAAGTTTTATGCGCTATCGGTAGACTCAGGTGAAGTCGTCTTTGAAATGACCTTCACCCAAGCGCACGGACTGGTCGCTCAAAACCCAGGCTTCTTTAGTCCAGACGGCAGCATCACCGTCATCTCACAATACAAAGCCAGTTCATTCGACAAAGGGTATGATATCGAAAAGTGGATCGCTTTCGACACAGAGACAGGCGACGAACTTTGGGAGTCATCTGCTCGAGGCGGTAATTTCGCAGGTCTTGATTCAACAGGCACCAAAGCATTCATCAGTCGCGGCACGGCGCACAAAGTGATCGATATCAAAACAGGCAAGGGAGTCGGCAGCACTGGCACTAACCGGAACTCCACCACGCGCACGTGGGCCACAGCCACGACAGATGGCGCACGACTAGCCACCTCTAATGGAACGGATACGATCATCGTCGGCACGCAGTCGAGTCATGTAATTAAGAACAATAATAATCAAGTCCAGCTCACCAATCGACTCATGCTTAAAAATGATGGCGCATCCATCAACGCCCTCGCATTCCTAGCCGATTCAAACTTTCTTGCAGCGACTGATCGCGACGGTTTTATCCGTATTTGGGACCTCTCCAAGGAGAAACTGATGACAAAAGTCGCTCTCTTTGAAAATGATGCCGACTGGGCCATTGCTACGGCTGATAATCGTTTCGACACCGCACCGACTGCGAATGACCTCATTTACTTCGTCGCAGGTAAAGAACTCTTAGAGACAGATGCACTATTTGAAGCTTACTACACACCAAAACTACTCCCGACTTTACTTTCTGGATCGACGCTCGAACCCGTCCCAGAGATAAACAATCGCACCGTGCCTCCTGCCGTCAAACTCGGCTTGGCGGCAGGTAGCCGCGGACTCTACGTTGAGGACGACGAAGCGCTAACTGAATCCGACGTCGCCACAGTGCGCCTCAAAGCGGAGGCCTTTTCAATGAACTCCACAATCAGCGAGATTCGTCTCTATCATAATGAAAAGCTGATCACCACCGCGACACGCGGGCTCTTCGTCGAGGATGATATCCTTGCAGAAAACCAAGCGAAAACCAAAGAATACACCGTCAACCTTCTCCCAGGTGAAAACACTTTCGTCGCTCGTGCATTCGACACCAATCGGCTCGAAGGTCGTTCCAAAGCCTTCACGATCAAAGCAGCGGAATCAAGCGTGCCAACGAAGCAAAAAGGCGGGCTAAACTTACACGTCTTAGCTGTCGGCATCGACAGCTATACCAATAGCAAATACGACCTCAACTACGCGGTAACGGATGCGACTGCATTTTTGAAAAAGATCGAAGGTATTAACCAAAATTTATTCACCACCATCACTCCGTATTTCATCAGTAACCACGGAGCTACGAGCCAAAGTATCCTCAAGGCATTCGAGACGGTGAAACAGAATTCCACCGCACGAGATGTATTCATTTTCTACTACGCGGGGCATGGTGTCATGACGCAGTCAGAGAATAAACAATTCTACCTAGTGCCGACCGATGTCACCCAGCTCTATGGCGATGATAGGCAACTCGAAGAGAAAGCAATCAGCAGCCAACAATTACTTGAACTCTCAAAGGACATTCCAGCTCAAAAGCAGTTATTCATCTTAGATGCCTGCCAATCCGCAGGCGCTCTAGAAGGTATAGCTATGCGCGGCGCAGCCGAAGAAAAAGCCATCGCGCAACTCGCACGCAGCACCGGCACACACTGGTTGACCGCATCAGGCAGCGAACAATTCGCGACAGAATTCAGCGAGCTAGGCCATGGTGCATTTACTTATACCCTCCTCCAAGGCCTTGAAGGTTCTGCAGACACAGGCGACAAGCGTATTTCCGTCAATGAACTTAAGGCTTACCTAGAGAGCGAAGTGCCAGAAGTCACCGCAAAACATAAAGGCACCCCACAATATCCATCCAGCTACGGCTACGGCAACGACTTCCCCATCGGCGCACTCGCTCAGTGATACCTACCATGCCCCTCAACTCAGCACTTAAACGACTAGCCCTTTGCTTATTTTGGGCTGCGATTGTCGTATCCGCATCAGCAGTTTCACCGAGACTAGCCATTCAGTCTGGCCACGAAGGCGAGCTCGATTTAATAGCGACGAGTCGCTCAGGGACTCTCGCGGCCACCGCCTCGATTGACGGCAAAGTGACGCTATGGGATATCGCAACCCAACAAAAACTCTACAGCGCCACACCAATCACTGCAAAACGCCCCGTGGTGCAAGACATACAGTTTGTCGGCTCGAATGATCATTCTATCGCCTTTATTACGACGAGCGGCATCTACTTTATGGATACTGCCAATCCTGAAGCAGTTAAAAACACCCCACAGCGAGGGCTCAGTGCTAGCGCCGTATCGGAAGACCGAGCGACGATCTACTATGCGGCGACTCAGTTTGGTAAAGTCATCATCAAATCAGTCCGCGTCCAAACAGGGAAAGTCTCCGAACTCATAAGCCACAAGCCTGAAGACAGTCATTTTAAACTAAGCCGTAAATCGACAATCTCGACACTCGAAATTAGTCCAAATGGAAGTAAAGCACGAATCGTGCTTGAGCCCGAAGGCAGTGTCCATCTCTACGATCTACGCTCAAACTGGCCGCTACCTGACGACGCACCCCAAAGCGATTTCGAGACACCAGACACAGCCAAGGCAGCACTAGGATCCAACATCATCGCTAGCGCACCTCTACCCGGAAGTGACCGTCATCTTGTCATCGCCCAAAAGACCCCTAAAGAGCGTCTTGTTGCGGAGTATTCTACTGCGAGTCAAACATTACAAGCTTGGCAAAGCGATACCTTTCAAGCGTCAAGCTTGAGATCGCTACGCGACGGCAGCGGCTTCCTGGTGTTGAGTGACGACGGTTACTATAGTGTGCGCATGACGATAGGCGAACTGCGCGTCCAGTATCATGCAATTGCTGGATTTAAAGACATTGTATCGCTCAATGAAACAAATCAAGTCGCCTACATCAGCTATACGAATGATCAAGCCACACTTTGCTTCTCCGAGATAGGTGCCAAAACTCCGACAAAACAAATTCCAGTCGAAGTCGGTTACGTTTTAGATAATCATACAGTTCAAATACAATTAGCACTGTCCGCCGATGGCACACATCTAGCCGCCGTTTCAGCTAGCCGCGCTAATGTCTTTGATACAGCTAGCGGCGACCTGCTCCATCAGCGTCAATTCGAGCAATATCTATATGCTGAAAATACCACGATGCAGAGCGCCGCGTTTAATGGCCAAAATGATACACTTTATATCACGACCAAGGCTGGGCTGATTGATATCAATTTTGATCTAGATTTCGCACGTGTCATCGACAGTGCAAAATATACGCACTTGCATCCAGTTATAAATGAGCGGGAACCGGACTACGCAGAAGTCCGTGGCATCGACTTAAAAACATCACAAGCGCGCACGAATGTCCTAGTCGACTACAGCGTCCAGCCCCTCGTAAACGCACCTCCTCGTCCACTCGTTGTTGACTGGGCGAATGACGGAGACCTCGTCGCAATACGTGGCGCAAAAGCCATCCACATCTTTAAGCCAGCAGAGCAAGGCAAGCAAAGTGCTGAATTAGCGCTCGATAATACGAATGTCGAAGACATCACGCTCTTCAACCAAGGCACCCTGTGCGCGGCACTCAACACCGAAGGAAGCCTCACGATTTGGGACATTCAGTCGAGCGAACAACTCGGCACCCTCGTGCTCAACACCGCCTCCAATGAATGGATCTTTGCCACTAAACAAGGCTACTTCGAAAGCTCACCCGGGGGCCTGCACAAAGCTTCTTTCATTATCGGCAAAACACTCGTCCCCACCGCCGCATTTTTCGAAGTCTTTCACTCCCCAAAGCTCGCTTGGCGCATGATTCAAGGCTACCGCCCCCCAGCGCCCGAAAGTGCAATGAGCCAGTTCAACACACCTCCGAGCATTGATCGGATCGAAGTAGCTGACGCCAAAGGCAACCGCTTAGACCCATCAGTCGAAATCAAAACCGATACGCTCGCACTACGTGTATATGCCGAATCAAACGCAGCAACGATCTCAGAAATTCGCCTCTACCATAACGAAAAACTCATAAGCAATAAGACTCGCGGTCTTTTCGTAGAAGACGATGACGCCACCACCGCACGGTCAGAAGGCTTCAACGTGCAACTCTTACCAGGCGTGAACACATTTAAGGCCATCGCCTACAACGCAGCACGCTCTGAGTCCAAGGCGGAAAAAATTTCCCTCACTTACAAGCCAAATTTCGACGACATTACAGGCATCAACCTACATATGCTCTTAGTCGGTATCAATGAATACAAAAACCCAAAATACAACCTCAACTACGCCGTCGCCGATGCGAAGGCCGTTTCTAATCTGCTACAGAACAGCAGCAAGCATATCTACACCAAAACCCACGTGCATACCCTCACGAACAAGGAGGCCACAAAGGATAAAATACTCGACCTGATAGACAAAGTGAAATCAGCCAGCGGCCCGCGCGACACCTTCATTTTTTACTACGCAGGGCACGGAGTCGTCAGCGAAGACGCCACTTTCTATCTGGTGCCAACCGAAGTCACCCAACTCTACGGTGCCGATGAAGCCCTTACACAAAAAGGGATTCCAAGCGAGTTACTTTTCGCCGCCTCTCGCGACATCCCCGCGCAGAAGCAGCTCTTCATCCTCGACGCCTGCCAGTCCGCTGGGGCACTCACCGGATTGTCGCAGCGAGGCGCAGCCGAAGAAAAAGCCATCGCCCAGCTGGCTCGTAGCACAGGGACGCACTGGCTGACTGCATCAGGCAGTCAACAGTTTGCCACCGAGTTTTCCGAGCTCGGGCACGGCGCATTTACCTACACCCTACTCAGAGGCCTCGAAGGCAAAGCCGACAGCGGCGATGGTCGCGTCACCGTCAACGAGCTCAAAGCCTACTTAGAAAGCGAAGTCCCAGTTGTCACTTCAAAATACAAAGGCACTGCCCAATACCCCGCCAGCTACGGCTATGGGCAGGACTTTCCGATCACCCTTCCCTAGGGGTGTCACTTGTGACACCCGCGACAATGTCGAAACATATCAAACTAACCTGACCTTCGCGGGTGCCACAAGTGGCACCCCTACGCCATGAACGAGCGACCACAACGAAAAACGGACAAACTTCTAGTCGGGGGTCTTTCCGTGACGGATGTGCGCTATTTCATTACAATCTGCACAAAGGATAAGGTCGATGGATTAACCGGTAATCAACAAATCAGTGAGGCCATTCTCAATACATGGCGTCGCTTGCACGCAGACAAAGGTATCTATTTTTATTGCGGCACAATCATGCCGAACCATGTGCATATTTTGTTTCGTTTAGGCTCTCGATTGGAACTCTCGAAAATGATTATTAAATTCAAAGCGCTGACCAAATCTGCACTCAGTGAATCCAATCTTTCTTGGCAGCGAAACTTCTACGATCATCGACTACGGGCGGATACAGCCTTGGAAACATTTTCAAAGTATATTTATCTGAATTCATATCGTAAAGGGCTCATAAATGTGAACGAAACCTATCCGCACTGGCATCTCAACCGAGCCTATGCATCTGAATTTCTGCAACATTTGAACTCTGCGAGTGGTCCCCCACCAGCATGGATTCAACAAAGCATTCAACTCACCGAAGTTATAGAGAACGACGTAGGGGCTTCATTTATGAAGCCCGCGAACCCGCAAGAATCTACCGAACTGACTAAACCTTAAAACCTTCCCGAGTGCCACTCCTTCGACAAGCTCAGAGCCTTCGGCAAGTGACAACCTACGAACTACATACCACACGCTCATCAAATTCCTATTCACCCGAGTCATTAGCACTGCCATTTCTCCAAACAATTTTAGCTTTTCCTAATCCAAGAATCAGATGTTACGTATATTCCTTCACACCCTTTCCCTCCTCATCGCATTTATGAGCTGTGGTCATGCTGCCGTTTTTGATTTCCACACATTTTGGGCGCAACCGGGCGATGTCAGCCCGGATAAGCGCTTCATTTATGGAAGTGCCAGCCTTCTCTACGATGCAGTATCCCTAGAACCTCGCTATCATTTTGACGGCGCCAGAGAGGGCTATTTCAGCCAGGACGGCTCGCAGTATGTTTACCATGATAGAGGACTTCGAAGATTCACCTTTGCGACTGGCAAGGACGAGTCATTGGTCGATCTAGAAAACATCCAATATGTCTATCGATCGCTCGATACCCACTCTTTTCTATTTGTGACGGGTGAAGTCTCGGAAACTAACGGCAAGGAGCAGGTTTCGATTTACGCAAAGTTGGATGGTGAGCCACTCGTGCAGCTGGCTAGCTTTCAAGCTGAGTCACTCGAAGAGCTCAATCCAATTGAAATCGAATCCCATCCAGACAAAGATATCGTTGTATTAGAAGTTCAGGAATACTCCCGTCCGACCACGCCGATGGGTGATGGCACTTACGGTCCGCGCAAAATATACGAGCTGAACATTCGCACGAAAGAACTCAAGCTTGTCGTGGAATGGCCCGCTGAACTAAAGAGCAGCGAGCCACGCCCGATCGCAGCTGGATCGGACATCTATGAATATACCTCAGAAGGCAGCTATGTGCTGTTTAAGCCAAAAACCGGCGAAATTACACGAACGATCAGTATACCGAATGTTAATTTCCATCTGGGAGCCGTCGGAGAAGTGGAAGCAAAAAGAACGGTGACTGAACTTGGGGTGCAGACGCACTTTCTCGATATCGTCGTCAGCGGCACCTTAAAAACGCTACGCAATATTCCACAAAATCCACCGCCCGACCGAAAATGGAAACGTCCTGTGACCTTTGACGGTCAATCACCTGAACACGCATGGTTTAATGATTTCAAAACACTTACTCAAGTCGACGTGGAGAGTTGGACAGCTATAAACACATACAATATTCCTGTCTCTTGGCCTGTAATCATTGGTTATTCACCCACTAAGCCCGGTGATTTGATTTTCCTTAAAGACGGTGATTTTTACAACTACAACTTAGAGACTCAACACGGCGAACTCTTAGATAAAGGCCCACAGCCATTTAAACTCTCCAACCTATCCTTCCACCCAACGGAACCTGAATTTTACGGGATCGACCCAGAAGGCAATATCCACCGATACCGAATGACAGAAATCGGGCTCAGTCGCGCAAATCTTGGTAAAGGTCCTGAATCGTTCAGCATCGATAAGGATGGTGAGACCGTTTTCTTTCTGCCCAACTCAGAAGGTTGGCTTCGTCGTTCAGACCTAAAATCCTTTCCGAGAGGCGAGTATATTGAATACCAAGCACCCTACCCCAACAGTGTTCTGCCTAACTACAGCTTGGATAATATCTATACAGATACCGCGAAATATCTCATTCAAGTCGATTCATTTTACAGCTATCTGCACGACTACGAGACCGGAAAATTCATTGCTAAGCTAGAGGAGCACGGACGAGGCGACTACAGCTCCGGTATGATCAGCCACCCGATTGCGCTAGCACTCGCACCTGATGACTCTGCCTTCGTTAGTTTGCAGACAGATGATGAGTATTCGATGGAGACGAGAGAATCATCAAGCGTCACGCGATTGAGCTACACGGCGATTACGGATACGATCAAAGATTTCCCAGAGGCCGATTGGTCAGTCGTCTTAACAAGTGAAGAGCATGGCTTGCTCGGCTTCACAGAAGATGGCACTGGCATTCAAGTATTCAACCACAGCTCAGGCGAGCTCACCACCTACAAGACTTCCGATGGCAACCTAGCAAAAACCCAAAAGATTCCTCTAGAATTGGCGGTCAAAAAACCAGCATCCGGTTACGTAGCTCGCGTGTCGGATTCGAAAGCAGCACTAAGTATTTACCAGAACGATGCTGCTGGTGAGGCAACGTATGTTGGCGAACTTACTTTCTACAACGAGGGCGATGATTACTTATTTGCCGCGTCCAATGGGCGGTTTGATGCCACCCAACCGGTCATTGATGGGGTCTCGATAAAGAAAGCGTTTACCTTTCAACCACTAAATCAAATTTTTGAACAAAGCTACCAACCCGGACTTTTCTTAAACAGCTTTTCGGGAATTGAGCTTGCCGGAGCTGATGAACAGCTTGAAGCAGTTATCATCCCACCAGTCGCCACTATGAGTAGCCGCAACACGAAAGTATCGACGCAAATCGAGCTAACGATTGATGTTTACGCGCCTCAGAATAGAATCGAACGCTACGACCTTTTCGTGAACGACAAATTGATCAGGACCAACTACACCCCGACTTATAAAGAAAAAGTGATCGTCGACCTCCTACCGGAGACGAATGAGTTCAAGCTCGTAGCTGTCGATGTAAAGGGGGTCACTTCGGCACCCGCCATCATTACCGCCCGCCCACCAGAAGGCTATATTCTAGAGCAGCAGAAACGGACGACTGAACGGAAATTGTATATTCTCGCAATCGGGATAGACGACTACACAAACCCACAGCATAAGCTCAATTACGCAGTGGCTGATGCATCGGCCGTGCTCGAAAAATTACAGCAACTAAACGCTGGAATCTTTGATTCTGTGCGGACGACACTGATGACTAATTCCGAGGCAGATAAAAATGGAATTCTGAGAGCATTTGCTCAAATCAGTGCCGAGGCGACTCCACAGGATACCTTTGTTTTTTACTTTGCCGGGCACGGTGTGCTCTCACTGGACGATCAAAACTTCTATCTCGTTCCCCAGGACGCTTTACAGATTTACGGTGAAGGTTCTGGCTTAGCAAAAAGCGGGATCTCCAGTCAGCAGCTACGAGAACAGTCTTCTCAAATCCAAGCGCGCAAACAACTCTTCATCCTCGATGCTTGTAATTCAGCAGGTGCCCTACTCGCCTTTAAACAGCGTGGCGCCTCTCAAGAAAAAGCCATTGCGCAGCTCGCTCGAAGCACCGGCACCCACTGGATTGCAGCCTCAAGCGGCGATCAGTTCGCGACAGAGTTTGCTTCGCTCGGCCACGGTGCATTCACCTACACCCTACTTAAAGGCCTCAACGGCGGAGCCGACACAGGCGATAAGCGGATCACGATCAATGAGATCAAAGCCTACGTCGAAAGCATGCTCCCGGAAGTCACGAAAGAGCATAAGGGCCGTCCGCAATACCCGGCTAGCTACGGCTACGGGCAGGACTTCCCGATCGCACTCCTTCCGTAGGGGCTATCACTTGTGGAGCCCACGCCCTACCTAAAATCCTTCATCTCTTCCATTCAAAGTCGTCGGTGGCACAGGTGACCACCCCTACGAAAAAACACAACCTATGCAAAACCAAATCAGACTCTTCACTACCGCCATCGGTTTGTTATTCGGTTGCATCGCACACGGGCAATACGAACAACTCGTCAACGATCCAGAGGCTTTGAAAGCTGTCGTCGACAACGGAGGTTTTGTCACGAAGGAGAAGCCACCGGAGTCGCGCACATTGAGCACCCCAGCACCACATACTCGTTGGGTGCGAGGTATGGAAGTATCCAGCGACGATGAGTTTTTCCTCTCTTACGATTCTCTGAGCCTTAAAATCTGGGATACGAAGCGGCGGGTGGTTATCAAAAACTACTCGCCAGAGACAGACATACTAAAAGCTCATTTCATCAATGATGAGAACACCGTTTGTATCGTCACGGAATCGGGCTTGAGTTTCTACACGGACTTCGAATTTGGGTCCAAAGAATCGACGGAGCAGGTCAAACTTTCGGGAATTGCCGACGCCGCGTATGATGCGGAGAACCAAATCATCTATTTGGCGCAAGAAACCTCCGACACGTATGCGCAAGTCACCAGCTATGATATCGCCGCGAAGACTAGCAAAAATATTTACAAAAGCGACTTCCGAGAATTCCTCATTCACAAGAATCCGAACCGCTACGATGATCACGTTCGACGGATTACCTACTCTGCGAAATATAAAATGCTTGCGCTCAATTTTGCTTATCGAGGCGTATTTAAACTAATCGACCTACGCACGGGCGAAGCGCTATCCGACATTCCCCAAGCTAAACAGCCTTACGGGTTTTTACCAAATGGTGAATTACTTTCAGTGACGAAAAGCCCTAAGGATATGCTGATCAGCTACATCAATCCGGTTACCCACGAATTGAATACAGTCGCACGCTTTCCCCTCTCTTCCAAATACGACAACGCCACCGTATACATGCCCCACAACGTCGGAAATATGCTTATCGTCCGAGGATTCGAAACCACCGCCATATTGGACCCACGAACCAATCAAATCATCACCCAAAGCAAACCAGCCGAACTCACCACCGCAGCGTTTCCTCTTGAAGGCTCTAATACGGTGATCATGGGGCAATCCCTCACTGGCAATTTCGGCGACAGCCACATCAGTTTGAATCAGTATACCGCAAAAGATGGAGCACTTGTAAGAAGTTGGGGAGCGGCTGGGTTTATCCCTCGATCGCTCTACCCTCGCTCAGATGCGTTTGAATTTTTAATCCAGCACGAATATGAAACACGACGAGTTAAGATTACCGACAACAGCCTCAGCTCTGAGGTAGTTCCGACTCCAAAAGGCTTTTATCTAGGAAGAGCCTATTATAACACGAACAAAAACCGCTGGATGCTGGGAGACTATAAGGATTCGAAGTATCTTGAATTTAACCCCGATAGTAAATTTGATACCTTGGAATCTGTTGAAACAAACACTGATTCCTTTTTCTCACAAATCCAATTCTTCGACCAAACAAGCGATGGCACACTACTTGCCTTTCATGGTCGAACGGGTGTGGCCGTTTATGATCCGATCAATCAGAGCACGCGCCTCGGCACTAAACTTGAAACGAGCGGGGGCTATGCATTCGGAAAAGCGCAGATGATCGCTATCTCACCAGAAGGCCGAAACCTCGCCTACGTTTATCAAAATAATTCCCCCAAAGAGAACACTTGGCATCTCGTCTGTCAGGAGATTTCTACCGGTAAGACGCTCTGGACCAACCCGTATTCAATTGAAAATGAAGTCATTGATCATCTCAAATTTAGTGAAGACGGAAATTTACTCTATATCAAACGCAAGGCCGGACTCTACGCACTATTTGCGATGACCGGAGAAGTTTTTCGAAATTATGATCTCTCAGAATACGGACTCTACCACTACAATAAGGCTGGCACACTAGCCGTCACATGGAGGCGAAACTCGATTAGAATTATTGCGCTACCAAGTGGAGAGACACTGGCAGACCTGCCAAATGATCACCTGTATGATCAATTACAGTTTATCGGAAACGATAATTTTCTAATCGGCTCTGACCGCAACCTCGCAAGCATCAGCCTATTTAGCATCAAAGAAGGTAAGAAAATCGCTCAAATGTATTTATTTGACGACCCCAACCGATGGCTAGTGCGCGACCCGCAAACAGGCTTGTTTGCCTCGGATCAAACCAGTCAAGAGCACCTCTATTTCGTGCAAGGCAAGCAGGTCTCGCCACTTGCCGCCTACTTTGATGATTTCTATCGCCCTCGGCTCCTCGGCAGCCTGATCAAAGGGCTCACTCTAGAGTCCCCCATCGATCTCGCCGACCTGAAGCGAGCTCCTCGTGTTAATATGGCAATCGCCGGCGTCTCTCAGCGTGGGCTCTCCGTCGAAGACGAATTTGAAAGCTTTGAAATAGAAGATTCCAAAGTCACTTTAGAGATTACGGCAACCGGCGAAGGCAGCCCGATTGAGGACATTCGTATCTACCATAATGGAAAGCTGGTCTCCGGTGCTGCTCGCGGACTCTTCGTCGAGGACGATGATGAATGGGATCAGAGTGATGAAGAAATCTTTACTAAAAATAGTCGGGAGACTTTTGAACTAACACCCGGCAAAAATCGCTTCCGCGTCATCGCGATCAATGAACAAGGCACGGAATCGATCCCCGATGAACTCGCCGTCTCCTCCATCAATGCCCCTGAAGTCGCCGAAGGTGGCATCGCCATGCACATGCTAACAATCGGGATCAATAAATACCGAAACCCCGACTACAATCTGAACTATGCCCTAGCCGACGCCAAAGCAGTCGAAGCGACGCTATCCAAGAACTACGATTCGATCTTCACTCGAGTGGAGCGCTACCAGCTCTTCGATGCCGAAGCGACTCGGGAAAACATCATCGCGACCCTCGAATTGATTAAACAAGAGGCCGGCCCACGTGATGTCTTCATTTTTTACTACGCCGGCCACGGCATCATGTCGGATGACAATGAACCGCAGTTTTATCTAGCCCCCTACGAAACCACTCAATTATACGGCGACCGCAATTCCCTGCGGGAAGCCGCCGTCTCCAGTGACGAGCTACTGAAATACTCACGCGACATACTTGCGCAGAAACAGCTCTTCATCCTCGACGCCTGCCAATCGGCCGGAGCGCTCAAGACCGTAGCCGTGCGCGGAGCAAGCGAAGAAAAAGCCATCGCCCAACTCGCTCGCAGCACCGGCACGCACTGGCTGACCGCCACCGGCAGCGAGCAATTCGCGACCGAATTCGACCAGCTCGGCCATGGCGCCTTCACCTACACTCTTTTGGAAGCGCTCAAAGGAGCCGCCGACAGCGGCGACGGCATCGTCAGCGTCAACGAGCTCAAAGCCTACATCGAAGCCAAAGTCCCCGAAGTCACCGAGCAGTATAAAGGCGAAGCCCAATACCCCGCCAGCTACGGCTACGGTCAGGACTTCCCTCTAGCAATTCCCTAGGACATCATCCACAGGGGCTTCATTTATGAAGCCTGCGAATTCAATTAAACCCCTGAAATTTTTTTTTTTAAATCTTTAGGAACCCACCACCAATAGCTACCCTATCCTCTAATACACGTCGCGCAAGTAGCGCTTCGTCTTCTTCAATGCTTCCACATAGGCCTTGGCTTCGTCTTCGGTTTTACCGCCAGCGATTTCGACTGCCTTGTGAATTGCAGCGTCAACATCCTTCGCCATGCGTGAAGCATCACCACAGATGTAAATGAAACCGCCCTCTTCGAGCCATGCGTAGAATTCCTCAGCGTGCTCTACGATACGGTTCTGCACATAGATCTTCTCTTCTTGATCACGGGAGAACGCAGTGTCGAATCGAGTGAGTAAGCCATTTTTCATCCATGCGGTGATCTGCTCTTCATAGAGAAAATCAGTTGCTTGATGTTGATCACCAAAGAGTAACCAGTTCTTCCCCTTTGCGCCACGCACTTCACGTTCTTCAAGGAAGGCGCGGAATGGCGCGATCCCTGTGCCGGGGCCAACCATGATCGCGGGCGCGTCGTTGTTTTCAGTCAAACGGAAGGCCTTGTTGGAGTGCATATACACCTTGACTGGACGATCCAGTTGATGGTCCGACAGATATGTGGAACAGACCCCCATACGCTTACGTCCATGTAAATCATAGGTCACCTTACCAACCGTCAGATGCACTTCATCCGGATGCGCATTCGGGCTAGATGATATTGAATACAGTCGTGGGTTCAACGCCTTCAACGGAGCGACCAAATATTCAGTCGTCGGAAATTTCACATCAAAATCAACTATAGGATCTACTAAACCACGACCTGACAGATAGGCCTTACGCTGTTCATCGTCTGCGAGGATGGCCCTCAGTTCCTCGTTCTTAGTGAGTCGCCCGCAAGCCAACAAGAAGGGCTCCGTTAACACACTGACATCATAGTGAAAGCGTAGCGCCTCAAACAATTGCTGATCCTCGCCATGCGGAACGGGTGCCAGTTCATGCGGTTCAAAGCCTGCCGCTTGGATGATCTCATCGACTAATTTCGCATTGTTTTCAGGAAACACCCCGAGCGCATCCCCTACTTCGTATTCAATCCCAGAACCTTCCAGTGAAATCTCGATGTGATGCGTCGCTTTGGAAGAACCTTCCTTATTCAAATTCTCAGTCTTCAGAAGCTTGGCTGCGTAGGGGTTCTTTTTCGTGAACTCTGGCTCATCGCTATCCACATCCTCTTCGACCGCTACAGCTGGACTCGCGCCCGCTTCACCTAGAACCGATTGCACGGAAGCCATCCATTCTGCAAAGCCTTCATCAGGATCTCCGTCGCACTCCACCATCGGAGCCATACGTTTTGCGCCGAGTGCTTCAAGACGCGCATCCATTTCTTTACTGCACTGACAATAGTCGGGATACGACGAATCCCCCAGCCCAAGCACCGAGAAATTAAGCCCCTCAAGTGTCGGCGCTCCCTCAGCCATGAGTGCGGAGTGAAAAGACTGCGCATTGTCAGGTGGCTCGCCCTCACCGTAAGTGCTGGTGATGAGTAGCACGTGCTCCAGTGTCTTTAGATCCTCAGGTGTCACTTCAGACAAATCGACCACCTTAGGATCACAATTTGCCGCTATCAGCTGCTTCGAGGCCTTTTTACAGAGCGTTTCAGCGGTGCCTGTTTGAGATCCGAATAGAATCGTAACGGGTGTCGCCGCGGCTGAGGCCGCACTTCCACTTACGTCGTCCGACGAATAGAGCCCAGCAAGAAAGCCATTAAGCCATGCGCGTTGATCTTCGCTGAAAGGCGCAGTTTCAGGAATGAAAGGTGCAGTTGTCATAATAATGATATGTCTTACTCATACTCCTCACAGGTCTTAGGTTAAGATTGCGAGTAAGATTAGGATTAAGTTTTTAGATGTAAAAGAGTTACGGCGCAGGCCTTGTAGGACGGCTGTTTGGAATATGGGTCGAACGCATCTGCGGTCAGGTGATTCGTCACCTTGTAGTGCATAGGCATGAAGAGCTGACCGGGCTGAACACTCGACAGGATCACTGCAGTCGCTTCGACCTCACCACGGCGTGAGCGAATACGAACTTGGGTATTCGGCTTAATACCCAGCAAGCCTGCATCTACGGGACTGATTTCAACGTATGGATTTTTCGGATACAATTTACGTAACACGTCGGACTTCCCCGTGCGCGTTTGGGTATGCCATTGAGATGAGGTGCCGCGGCCAGTTAGAAGAATCAGCGGATAGTCTTTATTTGCAGGCTCAGGCATCGCTTGCGGCGCTTCAAAAAAGAATTTTGCTTTACCATCAGCATGATAGAATTGCCCCTCCTCAAATAGACGGCGTTGCTGGGCAATACGTTCACCAGACTGCTCACTGCGCGCGACCAACTCCTCAGAATAGGGCCACTGAATACCTCCATTGATTTCTAAATCAGCATAGCCCCGGATCCCTGAAATATCGCAGGGCATTCCTTTGCTGAGTTGAGTTAAAATACGGAACACCGCTTCAGGTGAATCCCACTTTTTAAATAAATCCGCACAGCCCCAATGGTGAGCGATTAAGCGCAAGATGTTGAAGTCAGAAAGCGCCTCACCGGGTGCTTTACGCACTTTGCGTGTGATACCGATACGTCGCTCGGAATTGATAAACACTCCATCTTTTTCGCCCCAACCTGCTGCGGGTAAAACTAGGTCCGCAATCTCTGCAGACTCAGTGCTGTGATACATATCCTGAACCACGAGAAAGTCCAGCTTCTCACGAACCTTGCGAAAACGCTTCTGATTGATCCAAGAGTGTGCGGTATTGGTCGCGATTAGCCACAAGCCCTTGATTTCACCACGATCAATCGCGTCGATAATTTCACAATAGGAAAGACTCTGCTTGGCAGGAATTCGCTCTACAGGAATGTCCAAGATTTCAGCCACCTGTTGACGATCCGACTCACTTTCAAAATTACGCCCACCGAGCAGACCGGTGGTATTACTAAAAAGGCGAGAGCCCATCGCATTACACTGGCCAGTGATGGAATTAGCGCCCGTGCCGGGCTTACCGATGTTACCCGTCATCAGGGCAAGGTTGATCATCGACTGCGCAAGGCGTGTGCCCTCGTAGCTTTGGTTGACCCCCATCGTCCACCAAAAGGATACACGTTTGCCTGAGGCGATCAGCAAGGCGATTCGCTCAAGTTGCTCGATAGGAAGGCCCGTCGCTTCTGCTGCGGTCAACAAACTGTAATCGCCCAGAAACTTAGCAAAGGCATCGTAGTCATTGGTATGAGCGTCAACAAACGCACGATCCACAAGACCCAGCTCAACGATATGCGCAGCCAGACCATAGAATAACTCGAGGTCCGACTTGGGTTGCAATGGCAAATAATCAGTCGCCGCCATCGCAGTTTCGGTTTTGCGCGGATCGACTACAATGATCTCTGGATGCCGCTGATTGCGCATCACACGCTGCCACATGATTGGGTGCGCAATGCAAGGATTTGCACCCACAAAAATCAACACATCTGACTCTTCAAAATCCTGATATGTATAGGGAGGTGAATCGTAGCCGAACGATTGCTTATATGCAGTTGCGGCAGTCGCCATACATTGGCGTGTATTGCCATCTCCATGCACCACACCCATACCAAACTTCGCGAGTGAACCTAAAAAGGCCATCTCCTCGGCGACAATTTGTCCTGTGCTCAAAAAGGCCACCGACTCTGCTCCATGCTCGGCTTGTATCGCCTTAAAACGATTGCAAAACGCATCCATCGCTTCCGACCAAGAGACTGCAACCAATTTTCCAGCTGCGTTACGAAGATAAGGCGTCGTCGCACGATCCGCGGCTGACAATGGCGTCAACGCCTCCCACCCCTTTGGGCATGCCATACCCACATTGACTGGATAGCCCGTATTTGCACTCAAGTTAACAGCCGTTCCTTCCCTTAAATGAATCTTGAGTGAACAACCTGTCGCACAATACCCACAAATTGAATTCACTGTCGCATCGGGTTTTACTGAGTTGGGCAGACGGCCTAAACCAAAAGCCGCAGGTGTTTGCACCAAGCGCTCCGTCAACACTCCATCGTGGCAACGAATACGCATTTGATCTTTTACAAAATTCAAAACATTCATGAGATCACACCCCCTGGCATCTTAGGCGCAGCTACTGCCTTAAAAAAGAGCACCCGCTCCAGCAGCTCACTCGCCAGAAGACTGCTGAACCCAACCACTACTAAAGCAAAATTTGACGGCTCCACGAATAGGAATCCAAAACTAAGGAGTCCAATGGCGCATAAAACAAAACGTGCAACCAATACCGTTCGCAAAGGATAGAGCATCAACATGGCAGACTTCTTAGAGGGCGACATATCGCCTGCAGTGGCGTCGCCAAGCTGTGCCACCTCAAGCACGAGCTTAAAGATGAATGTGGCTAACAGTGGGTAAAGCAGCGTCATCGTTTCCAATCCCGCATAGACGCTCGCCGTCAAGTAACCCGCGATACCGAGCCCCACAGTGGTGGCAAAAAACTTAAATCCGCTGATAGAGAATCTCCAAAATGGTCGACGTGTATCATGGTAAATCATCACTGAACAAAAGACGCCCAACGCGCCGCTCAACACCGTGCTCCAAGCCAGCAAGTCCTCCAAACCAGCAGGCACGACCTCGATAAAAGCACTCGCAGTATATCCAAACGCAACTCCAGAGAATGCTCCAAAAATCACAATTTCACGGCTCAGCCACGAACGACGCAGCCCCAAGAATGCACGCCAAGCGCCTAGAGGACGCCCCAAATGAGAGGTCGAAGCCGCTAAGCCTAGGCCCATTGAAATGAACGCAGCCACTCGCGTCACGACCGACAACAAACCCTCTCCAGTATACAGAGCAGCAGCATACAGACCCACAGACAGTTGAGTGAGCACTAACATTAGCACCAATGGCAGGTGCGCATGTTCTGTTTTTAATGAATACAAATCACCCGCAACGACGTCCTTTGGAATCTCACGTGTAGTCACATATTGAGTAGTCGGCACGGTATATTCGGCAGCTGGTGCTGTCGGTAAAAAGTCCACACCGCCTTTTGCAGCAACGGTAACTTCATGCGTATTCACAATGGTAATACTAATTGCCTCTGTTGGGCACGCTTGAACACAGGCAGGTGCTTCACCCTCAGCGAGCCGATCGTGACACATGTCACACTTTCGCACGATACCTAGCTGCTTCGAATACTTCGGCACATCGTAAGGGCACTTCAAAGCACAATACTGACACCCGATGCATTGATCATCCAAATGACGAACAATCCCTGTCTCCGGGTCTTTCTCGTAGGCCAGCACTGGGCAGCCATTCAGACAAGCTGGATCCGCACAATGATGGCAAGCCGTCGTCACCGTCTGAGTAAATGAGGCTTCCGCCAATCCTCCGCCGTGAATCACGCCCACATCGCGCCACGTTTCGTGGTCGTCGAGACCGTTTAGACTATGACATGCAGAGACACAGCCTTTACAACCTGTGCAACGATCGAGATCGACTTTGAATGCATATTGCTCGCCCACGCTGGGCTTACTCAAAGGAATCAGCTGCTTATAAAATTGAGCTTGTTCGGGCTCCGCAGCAACCGTCTCATGCTGCGCAGAAAATACACCAACAGGAGTCTGCAAAGTCCCCTGCTCTTTCAAGAGCATTTCGATCGGCGAATCTTCAACTGTGAGTGAATGGTTAATAATGAATAATCCCTAGTAAGTCTTCATCCTAATCGTAATCCTCTAGGGTTCAGCTCATGAATAGAATTGGTAATATTAAGCAGCGACTGCGAAGAGTGCTTTCAATTCGTCGGCGGTGTGGCGACTGGTAAACTCCCAGAAGGTCTCCTGCCCATCGCGTTGATGTAGATACGTCTTCAGCACCTTGAGTAGCAGTGGCTTTAACTCTTCAAAAGCAGTTCCAGGGAAGATCTCATGAGCGATGGTCTGACGCTCTTCGACGCCGCCACCGAGAACCACGGCGTAGCCCTCGACGCTCTCTTCGCCGACTTTCACTTTCGCACCTATCAAACCGATGTCGCCGATGTAGTGTTGAGCGCAAGAGTGATGGCAACCGGTCAGATGTATGTTGATCGGTTGATCGAGTTCAATCTGAGATTCCAAATACTCACCCAGCTGCAACGCATGCCCCTTGGTATTACTTGCTGCGAATTTACACCCAGCATTACCCGTGCACGCAACCAGCCCTCCAGAGATCGTCGTCGATTTGTAATCAAAACCAGCTTCCCGAATCGCCAGTTTAGCCGCATCTAAATTCGCGTCACTCACTCCAGAGATAATCAAATTCTGCCACGCAGTTAAACGAATATCACCGCGCCCCAAATCAGTTGCGATTTTCGCAATCGCCTTCATTTGCTCGGGCAACATACGTCCAACTGGAACAACGACACCGATATAGTTGAGCCCTTCAGTCTTTTCTTTATAAACACCGATGTGACCATGTTGAAGAGTCGGTTGACGCGGCTCGCACTGCTCCAAGGGAAGCTCGGTCACTTCGAAAGCCAGTTTCTTCTTCGTCTCTTCAAGATACTTTGCCACACCCCAATCATCCACGAGATATTTCAACCGCGCCTTCTTACGATTGGTGCGATCACCATTTTCAATAAAGACGCGCAACATTGCAGCGGCAAGCGGCACTGCTTGCGAGGGCTTCACCATCAGCCCACAGTCTGAAGCAAATTGCTTGTGTCCCGTGATCCCACAAAGCTGCACACGGAAATAAACACCAAGCTCAACACTTTGCCCTTCGCCTACCTTCACCGCATAGAAAGCGATGTCGTTGGTGTCCGCACAGGCGGAAATTTTACCACCGCTATCAAAGGCGATATTAAACTTACGCGGCATGCCATACAGATCGCGATTGTTCAAAATGTAGTGATGCATCGCCTTGGCATAAGGAAGCACGTCGATCAACTCTTGAGGATCAAACCCAGTCGTAGGCGTCGCGGTCACATTGCGAACATTGTCCGCGCCCGCGCCTCGTGAAGTCAGTCCAATATCGACCACCTTGTTCAAAACAGAAACCGTATTTGGCGGCATGATCTCTCGCACTTGAAAATTCCCGCGCGTGGTAATGTCAGCGTAACCGCCTCCCCAGTCTTCAGCAATTTCCGCCAGCCCTTCCAATTGATGCGATTTCAGCACACAGCCAGGAATGCGACAGCGGAGCATGAAAGAGTCTTGCGCAGGTGTGACATGGAATAAGCCATAAAACTTGTAGCGAAATAAGTCCCCACCTTGCGGAAATTGTCCAATCTCGGAGTCAGCGACAATCGTGTCCCACACATCGAGCCCGTTGCGCTCGTGCTTGATCGTCTCCTCCTTGCACAGATCATCAATCGGGGTGCCGTAAACAGACTGCTCCACAGACTCCGCTGGACTATCGGTGAACTGCCCAGCAGCATTTTGCCCCATAAAAGGCATCCCGGGACGTTGATTCACCCCTGCAAAAAAGCCTTCTAGGTATTGTTTCTGATTATTCGAAAAACTTGCGCTCATTATACCCGGAAAGAGCGCAAGCCATGCCAATCTCAGTAAATGTTTAGATTAGTTCATTTCAAGGTTTTCATTGAATTTATGAATAATAGTAATTCGAAAACTACAGATCAGGCTGAAGACGCGCAATAATTTGAGTCCACAGCATGCTATAGTGAGGCCCTGAAAACGATAATTCCCCACCAAGATGCCACACACCATAAGTAACGCTCTTTACATTTACAATATACCAAATTTCAATCGGTCCGAATGAATATACTCAGTGAATCCATTTTCTTCCCCCTGCAAAACAAGAACCTAAAAATGTTCTTCTGCTTGGTAGGACTCTTTATACTACAGCATTTCATAAACTATGCGCCCATCATTAGCTTAGCCAGCTATGCATTGATCGGATACATATATGCGACACATTTAAAAATCATCTTCACCACCGGGAACGGCTACAAAGATGCTCCCGACTTCCCTGATTTCGGCGACATCTTCGACAACATTGCCATCCCCCTCCTAAAAGTAGCAGGCGTGTGGATCGCGGGTATGTTACCAGCAATTCTCATTATCTGGCAAACTGATGTCAGTGAAACAGCTGCTATATCATTAATGCTTACCGCCTTCCTATACATCCCCCTCGGCTTGATGATCGCAGCGATGGACGACTACAGTAAAGCATTCAACCCAGTAGTGTTAATTCAAGCAATACGCTCCGCTGGCAGCAGCTATGTTATTATGATCGTTGCATTCATGGCCTTCAGCCTCCTCAGCTTTTTTTTAGATGGCGCATTTCCCGCATCATGGATTTTAGAAGGTCTAATCGGCGCTTATGGAATTCTCTTCACGGGTCGATTAATCGGGTTCGTATTTAGAGAACGCATTTCAGGCCATGACGAAGGCTAGAAACGCCTACCCCTTGTTCGTAATCCAGACACAACCGTAAGGCTTCAACTCGATTACTTTTTCAAGGTCAGTATATTTCTTACCGCTAATGAGGTCGGTCCAGGATTCGGTGGCGTAGAGATTGAGCTCAACCAAGGGAATCGTCTGAGGCTCTGCGGACACATTGTGTAGCGCGAAGACACTTTGATCTCGATTTAAACTCTCGCGCCAGAAGGCGAAAATTTGATCCGAGAAGTGCAACGTGTATTGAGTCGAATTCGGATTGAACGCCTCTTGTTTACGACGAATCTCAATCAATCGCTTCATCTCGCTAAAGACTGCTTTGTGATGTCGCGAATCATCTTCCAGTGCAGCATAGAGATCATCAGCTTGCCATTGGTAGCGGTTGATGCTTCGTGCGCGCCCTGTGCGCACCATGCCCGCACGATCATTTTCAGTGCCGAGCATGCTGTGGATGTAAATTGCAGGCAGTCCTTCGAGCGCAAGCATGATTGTGTGGGCGCAGATAAATCGAGCCTGCTGGAAACCATCCACATCGCCACCGATCGGCTTTGCCATCGCACTGTAAAGTGAGATGTTTGCCTCGTAAGGCTTCAGCTCACCGTCCGGTGTTCTGCGCATGGAAATTTCACCGCCCGAGCTGCGAATATTCTCGATCAGACCTTCAAGCTCGTCATCAGAGAGCAAGCCTTCGGCTGGGCGCAGACCAATACCATCGTGAGATGCAATGAAGTTCAAATATGCACGACCGCGACGCGCTGGTGGCATCGACATCATCCATGTCTTCAAGTGCTGACAGTTGCCATTGAGGATCGCCTGTAAAAGCAATGGAGGCAGAGAGAAGTTATAGATCAAGTGCGCCTCATTGTCGTTACCGAAGTAGCTAAGGTTCTCTCGATTTGGCACATTCGTCTCAGTGATGATCACCGCTGATGGCTCGAGATTTTCAATCACCAAGCGAAGTAACTTAATAATCTCGTGTGTCTGCGGCAGGTGCACACAACTTGAGCCTGACTCCTTCCAAAGGAAAGCGATCGCATCTAAGCGGAAATACAGTATCCCCTGCTCCACATATTGACGGACGATCCGCACAATTTCGAGAAGGACGTCGGGGTTGCGATAGTTCAAGTCGACCTGATCTTCACCAAAGGTGCACCAAACTTGTTTCACTCCATCCACACATTTCACCTCGGTCATCAGTGGCGAACTACGCGGACGCACTACTTGGGAATGGTCCTCATAATCCATGCCGTTGATAAAGTAACCACGACCAGGAGCTTTGTTCTTGATGTAGTTCTTAAACCACTGTGATTCACGCGAGCAGTGATTGATCACCAAATCAGCCATCACCTTAAACTCCTGCGTGAGCTCGGTGATATCGTCCCACGTGCCCAGCTCTTGATTGACCACCGTGTAATCGATCACAGAAAAACCATCATCCGAGCTATACGGATTGAATGGCAAAATGTGCACACCACTCAAAGTGTCTTTGAGTTCGCTCATCATGAAGTGATTCAGCTCACGTAGCGGCGCACGGCCTTCCTTCTGAATCGAATCGCCATAAGTGATCATCATAACATCGGACTCGTCCCATTTACTGGTTCCAAATGCGACTGGTGTAGAAGTCTCAGACATCCCTGCGGCTTGCATGATGTCATCAGTAATTTCATCGGCATCTTCTGGCCCATAAATTTCGTTCACATGCAGTGCCACTCTTTGGCGAACACGTTGTCCTTGGCGCAGCGAAGGGTTCACTACAATGTCGGAACCAAACTCCTCACGATCTTCTTCCACCGCGACACGAAGCTGATGTAAAATATCAGGCACCGCCGAGATCACTCGCTTCCAACTCGGCATGAATGGCACGTCCATCGACTTGCTCGGATCCAAGAACTCTTCACCCGCATTGAGAATATTCTCCGCAAAGACTTCGACCGCTGAACCTTCCGTGTGTCGATCATACTTCAATCCATTGATCGAGGCGTCACTGTGATAACTCTCCACCAAATCGAGCGCGATACGGTAGTAAGCTGCCTTAATCGTGCGCACAGTCTCGTGTGAAAACACCTGGCCCTGTGTCGCCATTTTTCGATACAACGACTTGGTGATATCGCAACTCATCTTTGATAGACCTTTAGTGCGATCTTCCAATGATAAGTCTTGGTGCTTGTGATCATAGGTATCGGCCACGTCGACCTGACAAATTTGATTCGTCGCGTAATTACGCTGGGTTTCAGAAAGCACACCCATTTCCAGCCCCCAATCCGATGGAATGCGAATGTCTTCGATCACGTCCTTCTGCATGGAGAACTCGCCCGCCAAAGGATAGTGAAAGCTATCTAAATAATCGAGGTAGTCGTTTGGTCCACAGACTTTTTTAAGTGCACGAATCAGAGGCGTAACCAGCAAGCGGCAGACACGTCCATTCATCGAGCCCTTAGCGACTCGTGCATAATAGCCTTTGCAGAACTTATAACTAAAGGATGGATTCGCGACTGGATAGATCAGCCGCGCCAGCATATCGCGCTTGTAAGTCGTGATATCGCAATCGTGAAGCGCCACGGCCTGCGCCTTGCCCGACGCAATTACATACCCGAACATATACCAAACATTGCGGCCCTTACCTGGCTCTTTAGGAGCGAGCCCTTTCTCAGCAAGAAGTGCATCAATTTTACGCAAACGAGGGCCATCATTCCAAAGCACTTGAGGCTGTTGCGGTAAACGCCCGAAAAACTCCAAGGCATGACGATACTCTTGCTCGTTCGCGCGATCAAGCCCAACCACGATTTGATCCAGATAAGGCACCTCTGCGATCTCATCTAAAATGGATGATAGTGCAGGGCCTTGCAGTTCTGAATACAGTGAAGGCAACACCAAAGCCATTGGGCGGTGCTTACGAAACTGCATCAAATCCGCCTCGAGTTTTTCGAGCGGCCGATTGTTTAGCTGATGCAGTGTAGTAATGAGTCCGTGTTGATGAAAATCTCCCATGGTAGTTTAACAGTATTCGTCTAAGATAGATAAGATCGCCTCGTTCCAGCCCTTAGACGCAGGAAACGGAGCGTGCACCACTCTAGGTGCTTTGGGGTCAAGATGTGGCCCATCTTGGTGAGGGATCACAACCGCGATGTCAGCAGCTTCCAACATCGCTTGGTCGTTGGCACTATCCCCTAGAGTCACCACCACCCAATTCACATCAGGTTGCGCTTTTTGATACAACTTTAGGACTGCAGCAGCGCCATCAGCCTTATCCGCTGGGCCCATCAAATGGAGGAAGCGTCCTCCTTTTAAAATTCGAATGTTTTCACCCGCCAACACCTCTTTAAAGCTTGAGAGCTTGAATGGAGTGTCGCTCCAAACAATTGGCTCGGTCGCAAATCGAGACTTCGAGCGTCGCGCTGCGGATAAATCCAAACCCGTGCGATCCGCCACGTCAGCGACGGTCCAGTCCGCAAAACCGGCGAAATCATAGCCCTCTTGGTCTCGAAGACCATGCGCGACTGAAAGTATAACATCGCGCGAGAGACCATTGATCTCGATGCAATAATCATCGGAGCGATTCAAACACTCGTCTGACTCTAGAAGCCTAGAATCTGCAGGAATCGCAAGCAGCCCACCATTCTCAGCAACGATCGGCGAATCCAATCCCAAGTCCTCAGCCAGCTGCTTCATTTCAGCAACCGTTTTACTCGAATTGAGCACCAAAGGGAAACCCGCCGACTGCAATCGATCCAAAGCCGGTTTCGCCTCCGCCCATGAATAACTGTGATCCAAAAGCGTCGCATCCAAATCGGTGACGACCAATAGTTTTGTTTTCGTAGCCATTGACCTCAATGCTCTAGGTCAACTTTTCGAACTGCCTCTACCGTAACAGGTATCGGCACTGGCTCTTGAGGTCGAGACCTCGAAAACCAAGCTTGTAGCCATTGTTCCAAAAGTTGTAAGCAGTGAGAAAACATAACCATATTACAGCATGTGGCATGCCACAGATGCAACCTCTACGCCCAAATTCGTAAGATTAAGCCCTAAGCGACTAATAATGAATTAGATCAAAATGCGGACATTTTTGGCATGGTTTTCAAACCTTGCCAATTCCCTCAAGTTTGGACTGCCACGAATCCTACAAAATACACACAAGATTAAGCAGAAACTTTCTTCTTTTTACGCTCTTCCTTCTCTGCTTCGCACTCATCTAAAAAAGCGAGTAAGCGACGACGGTATTCATAAAATTGATCCGTTTCAAAGATGTCGCGACTGCGTGGCCGCTCGAATTCGATTTCCATCACCTCACCCACCTTTGCATGCGGACCATTGGTCATCATACAAATCCGGTCGGACATAAATACCGCCTCATCGGGATCGTGCGTAATCAACAGCGTCGTGATTTTCTCTTTGTCGAGAATGCGTAGAATCACGTCTTGCAACTCCATACGCGTCAACGAATCGAGTCGCCCAAGCGGTTCATCAAGCAAAAGCATGCGTGGCTTGACTGCAATCGCCCGCGCGATACCGACACGCTGCTGCATGCCGCCCGACATTTCACTCGGATACTTATGCATGGCATCCTTCAGACCCACCATTTCCAAAGCCTTCTCCACCAAATCACGTTGATCCGATTTTGACGCATGCGGATAACTGCGCTTTACGCCAAGCATCACATTTTGAAACGATGTTGCCCATGGCAGCAAACAAGGCGCTTGAAACACCACGCTACGGTCGGGGCCAGGGCCATCGATTTCCTTACCACCCACAATGATACCACCACTGGAAAAGGGTATGAGCCCCGCGACCATATTGAGCACAGTCGATTTACCGCAACCTGAGTGACCGATAATTGATATCACATCCCCTTGTGGCACAATCAACTCAAAGCCATCGACGACCTTAATTTCATCTCCAAATGGATTTGGATAGGCCTTAACTAGGTTAAAAATTTCAACGTAACGTTTATTTAGCATGATTTAAAAAAATGAGTAATAGCTAATTAGTAATGGCCAATAACAGCCTACTTAAAAAAAGTTCTCTCTCGGTTGATGGAAGGGACTAGCTGACGACGACGGCGTCCCTTCGCAGGCATGTGGGGGATCACGGAGAAATCGAGCGGCATGACACTCGGCAATTCGACCAAGGTAGTCGTTTCGCCTGTTTTAGACTCTTCATTGAGCGTGACCATGAACTTGGAAATACTACTGCGCAGCTTTCTAAATTCAGGATTCGTATTGAGTGTCGTGCGATTACGTGGACGTTCTAACTTCACTGGAAACGCTGCATCTAAAGTCGCTTCAGGCCCCATAGTGAGCGGCACGATTCGGTCTGCCATGAGAACCGCTTCATCGACATCATTGGTAATCATCACAATCGTGCGGCGGTCATCTTCCCAAATACGTATGATCTCATCTTGAATATTCGCGCGTGTAAGCGCGTCGAGAGCACTCAACGGCTCATCGAGTAACAAAATCTCTGGCTGCATCGACAGCGTGCGCGCCAACGATGCACGTTGACGCATTCCACCCGAAAGTTCGCCAGGCTTCTTATCCACCGCAGGCAATAAACTCACCATACCGATATAGCGCTTAATATGTGACTCCAGCTCCTCACCTTTCATTTTTGGAAACACCTGCTTCACCGCCAACTCTATGTTCTCATAAACACTCAACCACGGAAGCAGTGAATAATTCTGAAACATAATACCTAGCCGCGGCGACGGCTCTTTAATCTTTTGTCCTGCGATTTTGATCTCACCGACATCCGGTTGAAGTAATCCCGCAAGAAGTGAGATAAGCGTCGATTTACCCGCGCCAGAAAACCCAACAACCGCGACAAACTCATTTTCCTGAACCGACAGGTTCACGTCTTTGAGCACTTCGGTGCGATTGGTTGGCGGGCCGAAGCCCATGCTGACGTTGTTAATTTCTAAGTAGGACATGTGTTAAATAGTTAATTTATAATCGATAATGGCGAATTCAGCAGCGGCGCCTGGTTACTAATCATTTAGCCATCAGCCATTAGCCATTGGTCATTAGTCATTCTCTAAAGTGACGTGCCATTTCCGTCGAAGGAAACGAGACGCTGTAGTATAATCATCATACGATCTAACATAAATCCGATACCACCGACCACGAAGCAGGCGTAGAGAATATTCGCAAAGGAGAAGGACGAACCGTTCTGGTATTCATCCCAAACGAACTTACCTAGACCATCGGAAGAGGACAGTGCTTCGGCTGCAATCAAGACCATCCAGCCCACACCCAGAGAAATACGCAGACCCGCAAACACGAGTGGTAACGCAGATGGAATAATGATCTTCGTGAGTCGATCCCAGAAGCCTAGCTTCAAAACACGTGCGACATTAATATGATCCTTATCGATCGATGCCACACCCAGCGCGGTATTCACCAGTGCAGGCCAAACCGCACACGCCGCAACTGTGCACGCCGAGAATATCAACGCTGGATTGATTCCGAGGCCACCAATCAGAGGCAATGAATTAAAGAACAGGAAGAATGGATGCGACTCTGGATCCGGAAAGAAGGCTCCAACCACAATCTGAAAAATCAGTAGATAAACCACGGGCGAAACCGGTTTAAAAATCGAGATAATTGGCGTCAAACAAGCCATCGCAATACGATTCAAGCCACAGAGCACACCAATCGGAATCGCGATTACAGCAGCAAGAATGAATCCAACAAACACCGTGAAGAGACTGCGCTGAATTTGCTTATATACAGTCATTGCTGAGGCATACTGTTGTTCCTCAAGTCGCTCAATCGAGCTCTCAGCACGAAGCACACGCTTGGCTTGTGAGAGCGCTGCCTTCGCGGTGGTGGCCTCTTCGAGTTTGGCTAAATTTTCGTCAAGCCCCTCCTTCGCTTCAGCAACCTTTATACTGCGATTCGAATTGGTAAGAAAATCCACACGCTTCTTTAAAAATTGCACTTCATCTGCGACCGCATTCACGTCCAAACGGGCTTGCTCTAGTGGCTTAAACTTATCTGAGCGAATGGCATCGATCTGCTCCTTTATTTCAGACTCAGTCGCACGACCCGCATCTTTAATCATGGATTCTTCGCGAAGCGCATTGAGTAAGTCCTCAGAAGAGGCCAGATCCTTCTCATACGAAGCTGCAGTTTCAGTTACCACTGCTTTGGCAGCAGCATTAGCCTGATCATTTAAAACACCTAACTTTTCGAGCTCTGCCTGCAACGGTGCAATACGCTGCTCGAGTTGCTTTGAGTAGGCAGCTTCTTGAGCTACAAGCTCCGTCTCCAAGCTTTCAAGCAAGGCTCCTTGAGTTTCAATCTGAGACTCCACCTCGATGAGTGTCGCTTCACGCTCTTCATCTACGAGCAAGAAGTCAGACTCCTTCATCTTTTCGCGCGCACTGAATTGGTCGTTAATCTTAGCAGATTCCCAAACCACATCGGGAGTCGGCACTTCGCCAGACTTTGTCTTATGCTTTGGCGCAATAAACCACCAAAGTGCGATACAAAATGTGACGAATACAATCGGTGCGACAAAAAATTTCCCAATTGCCTCGAGTTGCTTCTTCGGCTCTTCACGAAATGCTAAGCGCACCATCGGATCAAACACGGTGAAACCAGTCACATCCAAAAAGCGAAGGATTTTATATTTAATAGCGTCTGCTGTTTTTTCAGCCATAATGATAATCTATTCAGTTGCGGGTATAATCTACCCCTGAAGCCCTCCCTCCAAGGATGGAGAGAGAGCTGTAATAATTGGGCGAGTGTTGACCACTCGTTTTGTTATCTGTCTCTTAGATTTCGTCCTTGTTACCAATCGTATGCGAGTTCAAGTAACCGATCGGATCTTTACCGTCATAAGTAATGCCATCGATGAAATCACTGGTGGGCTCTTTATATCCATCAGTGTCCCAAGGAATATCAGACTCCTCGATGTGGCCCTCTTCTAGCAGGTGCTTTGCCGCTGCTAGGTATATCTCTGGCTTGTAAACTTCTTTAGCAGTTTCGTGATACCAATCTGCCGACTTTGGCTCTGTGATTTGACCCCAACGACGCATTTGTGTGAGGAACCAGATACCGTCGGAATACCAAGGATAAGTCGCTTGATACTTAAAGAAGACGTTGAAGTCTGGCATCGCGCGCTTGTCGCTTTTCTGGAAGAAGAAGTAGCCAGTCATGGACGCTTTTAAGACATCGTAGTCAGCACCCACATAGTTCTTCTGAGAAAGAATACGGCAGGCTTCTTCACGATTCACGAGATTGCCATCGGCATCTGTCTCATCTAGCCATTTGCCCGCACGAATCAGTGCTTTAACGACCGCAGTGTGCGTGTTTGGATTTTCATCGGCCCATTTTTTAGTCACACCAAAAACCTTCTCTGGATTGTTCTTCCAGATATCGTAGTTCGTGACCACTGGCACACCGATACCCTTGGCAACCGCTTGCTGATTCCATGGCTCACCCACGCAATACGCAACATTCTTACCGGACTCAAGAGTCGCAGGCATTTGCGGTGGAGGTGTCGTCGAAAGCTCGATGTCACCACCTGTGAACCCCTTGATATCAGTTGAAGTATACATACCTGGGTGGATACCTGCAGCTGCTAGCCAATAACGAATCTCGTAGTTGTGTGTGGATACGGGAAACACCATTCCCATGGGCAAGAGCTTACCTTCATCCTTAGCTTGCTGCACGATTGGCTTAAGTGAATCTGCAGTGATTGGATGCGGAGGAGTGTCGGTATCCAATGCTGGATCGTTTTCCTGCATTTGCTTCCAGATATCATTGGAAACAGTGATCCCATTACCGTTCAAATCAAGTGTGTAGGCTGTGATAATGTGGGCCTTAGTGCCAAATCCAATAGTCGCCGCAATTGGCTGACCCGATAGCATGTGCGCGCCGTCAAGCTCGCCATTGATCACGTTATCAAGAAGTTGCTTCCAATTGGGTTGCGCGATGACCTCCACCTGTAAGCCCTCTTCTTCGAAGTAGCCCATTTCCTTTGCGATCACAATCGGAGCACAGTCGGTCAATTTAATAAAACCGAATTTGAGAGTATCTTTCTCAATATCGAGGAGCTCCGCGTGGAGGGTAGCTGACGATGCAGTGATCGCAGCGAGGGTGAGTATGCGTTTTATCATGGTATTATTTTCTAGTTGATTATCAGTATTAGATCACAGCAGGGTTCATCGCCTGCTCGTAAAGGGATTCGCGGAATACCCGGGAAATTAATTTAGGCGTCGCAGCCTTTAGGTTTGGATGCGGCAAGAAACGACAGAGGTCTTCGTAAACTAAACGCGCACGCTCAGCGTCAGGTCGGTTCACATCATTCGCACTAAATTGAATGAATGCCCCCTCACTCGTCTTGCCATGCCCCATCGGAAAGCTTTCTGAAAAGGCATGTGCCAATGTCTCCGGGCGGCAGTTTAAGTAGTGCGGACTCGAGAGAATTTTTAAAATTGCGGGGATTTGAACTGAGTCTGAACAACGTGCACATGCCTCGCGCAATACTTGCACCATCCGGATATACTCATCGGGCCGATACGAATAAAAGCGCTCGGTGGTCGCCAATACTTTTTCAGGGTAGCCCTTCGCAATTTCTGAACTGGTTGCTACGCTCCAACCCAAGCCCTCTTCAATCGCTAGCGAGTTCCAAGGCTCTCCAACGCAAAAACCATCCAGATTATGCGATGCAATGTTGCGCACCATCTGCTCGGGCGGAAGAACTGAAATAATCACATCCTTAATCGGATCAATCCCGTGCTGCTCCAGCCAGCGGCAGAGCATAAAGTGGTGTGAAGATGAAAGCGATACGACACCGAGCACTAATTTACGCGGATGAAACCCACTCTGAATGTAGCGACGCAAGCTTGCTCCGTCATCGACCCCCTCGTCACGAAGCTCGGAAGAAAGGGTGATCGCATTGCCATTCGAATTCAGCACCATACCGGTAATTACTTCGGTTTTCGCAACATTGATTCCGAGTTGCATGACAAATGGCATCGGGCTTAAGGCCTGGGCCACATCGAGCTCACCAAAAGCCAGTTTATCGCGAATCGTTGCCCAACCAACCTCGCGACTGAGTTCGACATCCAAACCAGCATCTGCGAACAGCCCCAAGCTCTCGGCCACAATCAAGGGCGCCGCATCCAAAAGACGAACATAGCCAAGACGTATGGATGTGGCACGTCTTGTGCGAATGGCATAATCTGGCGTTGGTTTAAACATTTCATGCCAGAAATAGCATTGACCATACCCATGTGATAAATAAATGAAATAAATGCATTAATCTTTTTTATGAATTTTGCTCATGAATGAAACTATAGACAGTCGCCAATTACTCGCCTTTTGCACGCTTGTTCAAACAGGCAGCTTCACCGAAACCGCTCGGATTCTAAATCTCACGCAATCGGCGATCAGCCACTCGATCAAGAATCTGGAGTCTGATTTACGCTGCCAGCTCGTCACCCGAACGGGACGAAAAATCAACATCACAGAAGACGGCGAAGACCTCTACAAAGATGCGCAACACATTCTTAATCAAATGCAAGGGGCACGCAGCCGCATCCAAGATCGGGCAAATTGGGGCCGCGGAAAACTACGTATTGGAGCAAGCACTACAGCATGCCAATACATCCTACCGATTGTGCTTCGAGAGTTCAACGAATGCTTCCCCGACTGCATACTCAGCATTGCTCCAGCAGACACTCCAGAACTGCTCGAAATGATCCGCTGTCATGAGATTGATTTGGCCATCATAGTGGACCCATCCGACATTAACGACGTTGCAATTAAACCTCTTTTTACAGATGAGCTCTATTTAGTCAGTTCTCCGATTCACGATTTTGCGCAAAAAGGTTCCGTTAAAATGAACAATATTGCTCAGCAACGACTCGTTTTATACAATAAAAGCAGCCAAACCTTTGAAAAAATCGAAGCGTTCTTTCGCCACCACAAGTTAGGTCTGCATAATTACATCGAACTGGGTAGCATGGAGGCCATCAAGGAGCTCGTGAAAATCAATTATGGTGTCAGTTTTTTAGCTTCATGGATCGTCGAAAAAGAAATCAATATAGGCAGTCTAGTGCATCTCCCCACAGGAAATCGTAAACTGACCCGCCAATGGAGCATCTGCCACGGCAAAGATAAAAAGCTGTCGATCACCGAGGAAACCTTTCTTGGGATTTGCGAATCGGTTGCGAGTGCAATGGGGCCGAATAACAAGCAAAGCAAAAAAAAGAAAGCGACGACGTCGAAGAAATAAGTCAGCTGTATTTCCATCTTCATGGAGCTCGTAACTTAATGTAAAGAGCGAGAAATATAACCGTAAAGTGTTAGCCGCTCGCTGGGGTCTTGGGCTTCAGATTCCTCGCGGGCACGATTTTTCCCATTTCGCGGAACCACGTCCGCCAGCCTTCTTTCACTTCCAACCACAGCCAAATGCGTAAATTCCAAGTGATACGCAGAGGCAGTCGCCAGTTCAAAGTATAGCTCATCAGTTGCTCCGCCTTACCCTTATTATTCAGGCCGAACACCCCGCGCCGACGACGCGACGCTGCCATCTTTGCCAGACGCCGATTATAGCAGCGTATGATCCAAAATGGCACGGTCGTAGAGAGCCGACCGAACACAGGTTTCAAATATTCTGGACTGCCATTCTGATAGAGAGGTCGCAGCACGCCGAAGTAGTATCCGCCCATATCTAGTAGCATCGCCATCCGCATGAGGTCGTAATCGCCCAAATAGAGATACTTATTCTCATAAAGTGCCTCAAACCATCGATAATAACTTCGCGTATACACACTGTTCATACGCTTAATGGCCTCACCAGGCTCACCTTCACGGTCAATCAAATCGACCGCAGCACCCGTGGTATAGGCAATCCAATCCATCCTTGGGCTATAAAAAGGGTCTAAAAAGCCCGCAGCATCACCGACCAGCACATATCCATCCCCTGCCAATGAGCTGGAAAGATACGGAAGCTTGCCTCGATAGGCTTTCGAGCCACGAACCACTTTTGCATCGCTTAATAACTCACGAGCCAATGGATTGGAATTCAGTAACCAAAGCAAACGCTCCTCCATACTACCAATCTTCTCAGGAAACGTCACGATGCGCTCATCGTAAACGACACCAACACTCATCTCTCCTGACTTCAGCAATATCCACCAAGACCACCACCCGTCCCCAGTAATGTGGTTGGTCGCGGTATTACGGCTACCGTGGCAGCGCTTCGAATACTTCGGGTAACGCATTCGCAACTGAGCGTCATCAAAATTCAATACATGTTCAAAACGCAACCATATGGAACTGGTGCGATGCTGCCTCAAAGGCTCTATCCAGCATCCTTGACGCGCCAACACACATGCGGGGCCGCTCGCATCCACGACCCAACGGGCAGTATGACTGGTATCCTCGAAATCGGTTTGCACATGCACAACATGCATCTCTCCGGGATTCAGCTCAACAGAGCGGACACGCGCAGGCCGCAGGACGGTCGCTCCTAGAGACTCCGCACGATGCAATACTTCTTCATCCAACGCCGCACGATCGACTTGATATGCAGGAATATTCACATGATATGTGGGACCAATCTCACTGCAGTCGTCCAAAGTCTCGCACTCTTCATTCGAAAACCAAAAGCGGAGCCCTTGCTTGGTCACATGCTGCGTCGACAAATAACCGCTAAGGTTCAAGGTGCGCCCAAGGAAATACGAGCTCACCTCCACCGTAGACTCGCCAATCTTTTTATCCGAATGATTCGCTCGATCCAGAATCAGAATCCTTAATGCGGGATCACGCTCCAGTAAGCGATAAGCAGTAGCGGCACCCGCGATTCCAGCGCCGATCACAATCACGTCCCAAACATTCGCTTGTGGTTCACCTGCCATACCTCTACACAGAGCAACTCACCATTATAGGCAAACAAGAAACGCATGTCACCAGCTGAAACACTCATCGATACCCTCATCATAGGAGGCGGCCCCGCAGGCAGTTGTGCCAGCGCTGCACTCGCACAAACGGAACTCAAAGTGCGAATCATCGAAACTTCGGACTTTACCAAATAGCGCATTGGCGAGTCGCTTCTGCCGAATGGCACTCGACAGTCTAAGGACAGTGAAGTCTGGGAAAAATCGAAACCGCAGGATTTGTGCAAAAATTTGGAGCTGAGTTCGGAACTCCCGATGGTTCTAAAAGTGTGCACAATATTTTTTGCTAAAGGGCTCATCCCTCACCTCGACTACACCGACCAAGTAGAACGTCAGCGCTTCGACAAACTACTACTCGACCACGCCATCGTCGCGGCTAACATCAGACTCACTTTCGGCATCCGTTGGCGCTACACCCTGTTTAAGCGAGTCTGTCGTTTGAACCAAATTAGCGACTGATACCAAAATTCGCCCTTCGAGCGACCTATTCGTTCAGCCAGAAGACTACCACACCCAACAAGCACCGCAGAGCACATCGACCAAAACATGCTGCTTAGTGGTCATCGCTGAGAGCACGATCAACACGCACCACAACAAATATAGACCCACAGCGAAAAATACGCTCAAGCCGTCCATGGCACTACAGGAGTCCATAAATCTGGCGCAAGCAATGGCATCCCATATACGTCACACAGCGGGTAGTTCATCACGTAAAAATACGCGACAAAAAACACAGCGATGACTAGCGTAGATCCTACAGCCTTCAACCAAAACAAAGCGGTTACTCTAGATACGATAGAATCGGACGGCTCTTTCATGGCTCACCCACCGATGTAGGACATCTCAACCTTTTCGCGAGGCTCAGACTGTTCAGTTCTTAATTCCGAGTAACGATCTTTGCGTTGCCCCCAGTGCTCTGCGAGTAAGTCAAAGAGCTTTGATTTGTGATAGCCTTTAGCTCGCATAAACGTTTTCAAATCCAGCCCCTGGCTCGCGAATAAACACGTGTAGAGCTTTCCATCCGCTGAAATACGTGCACGTGAGCACCCGCCACAAAAGGGCTGCGTCACCGAGGTAATCAAACCAAATTCACCAGATCCATCCGTATAGCGATAGCGTTTCGCCACTTCCGTATTCGACGTCAGATCTACGGGCTCCACTTCAAACTTAGACTGGACCTGCTCCAAAATCTCTCGACCACTTACCACACGTTCCATCGCCCACGCATTATGATTTCCGACATCCATAAACTCAATAAACCGTAAAGTCACTCCGAGCTCTTTAAAATAACGCGCCATCGGCAGGATCTCGCAATCATTCACCCCTCGCTCGACCACCATGTTCACTTTCACGTGGAAGCCCTCCTTCTGCGCCGCTTCAATACCGGCAAGCACCGACTTGGGTGCAATACCACGGCCATTCATTCGCCCCGCGATCTCAGGATCGAGTGCGTCCAGACTCACGGTGACCCGATCTAAACCCGCCTCTTTCAACTCACCCACTTTTTCAGCAAGTCGCAAAGCATTGGTAGTCAAAGCCACATCCTCAATCTGATGCAAATACTTCAACCCATGAATATACTTAGCGAGCCCTGGACGTAATAAAGGCTCACCTCCAGTTAAACGAACTTTACGCACTCCAAGTTTTACAAAACCCTCAACCAGATCATCCAACTCAGTAAATCGCAGCCACTCTTTCTTCTTTAAAAACACGTAGTCTGCACCAAAGATTTCCTTTGGCATGCAATAGGTGCAACGTAAATTGCAGCGATCCGTCAGCGATATTCGCAAATCGGTCAGCCCCCGCCCTAAAAGATCTTTTACCATTGAGTCTTTAAAAACGTATCGGCCCACGCTATGCACGAACAATCCACATGAATTCTTTAATCACTACACATGAAGCCGCTCGGCTCATTCGAGAGCACCTACCAGCACTTTCCGCAATTCAATGCCCGCTCAATAAATGCGCAGGACGGATTTTACGTGAAACAGTGACATCCGACCGCCCCTTTCCGCCCTTCAATCGTTCGATGATGGACGGCTATGCGATCCGCGCAGAGGATATCGATTCAACAGGCACTTTCCAAATTACGATACAAGTCCCAGCAGGCAACCCGGAGCAATCAATTGGCCCAGAAGCAAAAAACTGCGCTGAAATCATGACTGGCGCGGTCGTTCCAGCGGACACGAATTGTGTCGTGCCCTACGAAGCAACCAAGCGCATCGACGAGCAACACATGCAACTGCTCAACCCAAAGGCACATACTACAAGTGACTGCATCCACCCCTACGCAAGCGACCGCCCTGCACATGAAAGCCTGCTACAATCGGGCACGCAAATTGGCAGCCGAGAAATCGCCGTGGCCGCAACCTGCGGCTATTCCGAGCTTTCCGTCAGTAAGATTCCATCCATCGCCGTGGTGAGCACTGGCGACGAACTGGTCGAGGTCTCACAACAACCAGAACCGCATCAAATTCGTCGATCCAATGACATCATGATCGAAACGGCGCTCGTTCGAGCGCACCTCTACACCCAACAAAGTGCTCACCTACCCGACGACAAAGACGCTTGCGAGCAACCGCTAAGCAAACTCATAGCGGACAATCAAATCGTCTTACTCAGCGGCGGCGTCTCTATGGGCAAGAAAGACTACATCCCCGAGGTCCTCAATCAGCTTGGGCTGAAAAAACACTTTCACGGGATCGCGCAAAAACCAGGAAAGCCCATGGGCTTCTGGACCAACGACAACTGCGCAGTGTTCACCCTACCAGGCAATCCGCTTTCCACGCTCACCTGCTTACACCACTACGTAATACCATCTCTTTTCCAGGCAATGGGCCAAGCAGTGGCGACGACTCAGCGGAGTGTGACCATTGATAAAGATATCCGAGCTCGCGACGATTTCACACTCTTTCTCCCTGTCGCACTCAACTCGAAAAGTGTCGCCACCCCTCAGCCCACTCAAAACTCGGGCGACTTAGTGCGCATCCTAAACAGCGACGGCTACATCGTCGTGCCACCTTGCGCGGAAAAGACCTACACCTCGGGCTCAAGCTTCACCTACCACTGTTGGCTCTAAAACTTATGGCTTACATTCAGCTCTCATACGAAGCCGTTGCCAGCGACCTCCCGAAGCAAGTCGAAGCATTTATCACAGAAGCCGACCGACGCTGCGATGAGTTCTACGACGAGAAATTAAACAAGCGCTTCCCTCGCTACGTTCCGAGCGAACCTGCGCAAGTGTATTCAGCTCTCAAATACGTAACCAAGCAACAGCTCCCACAGGGGATCAACTTCGTAGAATGGGGCAGCGGATTCGGAGTCGGCACCGCATTTGCTGCGCTCTTAGGCTACGACGCAAGCGGGATTGAAATAGAACCTCAACTAGTCGAAAAAGCAGAAGCACTCTTGGCCGACGAAGGAATCGACGCAGAGTTCTTAACAATCAGCTACATTCCTGAGGGTTACATCATCTACGATGCACTCAGCGGGCACGACATCGTCCGCGACGACAGCTATTCCAGCGATTACCCGACGCGCTATGATGGTATGGATATCGATATCGAAGAGATTGACCTGTTCTTCGTTTACCCATGGCCTGGAGAGCAAGACATGATGCTCAAACTTTTTGATGCCGTTGCGGGTGAGGGGGCGATCTTAGTCGCCTACTACGGCGACCAAGACATTTGCATTTACCAAAAGATCGAAGAAGAAAACGACGACTACTGATTCTTTTCTTTGGTGTTATCTGAATTTAAGAAATTATTTATAGAATGTGAGGCATCTTCTTTAGCAGCCTTTAACGCCGCGCCAGCCTCTTCGATTTCTTCATTCGCGACTTCGACCAAGTCCGTTATTTCCTTAGATGCATCAGCCTTAATTTCAACCAACTTTTCTTTTGCGACCTCGATTTGCTCCGCACCCTTGTCCTTAACCGACTCAACCACTGCTTTCGCTTCAGCTTCCGCCTTTGCGGCCACTTCTCTGAGGTCCTCCTTGACTTCGTCAACAACCTTTTGAGTTCTAGAAGCCTCTTCAGAAGCAGGCTCGTTGGTTTGCGTATCGCTTTTCTTTTCACATGCGGTGAATAAAGCGAGAACTGTGATTGTAAATAAGACTGGGATGAATGACTTGTTCATGGCACTAATGATCAAGTATTTTTAAGCTCAATGCAAACGACGAAAGACTTTCTATGCCACTAATTGAGCAGTCTAGCTATCGATCGCCATTTGCATTGAGCCATGGACATGTGCAAACGATTTTCCCTACGCTCTTTCGCCCATTACCGGTGGTCAGCTACGAGAGAGAACGAATTGAGACGCCAGACGGCGACTTTCTAGATTTGGATTGGCAGCGCAAGGAAAGCTCAAAACAGCTCGTCATTATCACACACGGCTTAGAGGGGAGCTCGAATGGCAAATATGTGCGTGGAATGGCACGCGCGTTCCAACGAAAAGGATGGCATAGCTTAGCCTGGAATCTTCGTGGCTGTAGCGGTGAGCCAAACCGCTTACTCACCTCTTACCATAGCGGCTCAAGTCATGATCTCGACGCAGTGATCCACCATGCAATGCAACTGGATCATTACGAGACGATCGCACTGGTCGGGTTTAGCCTTGGCGGAAATATCACGCTAAAGTATCTCGGCGATCTCGGTGATCATGTCTCCCCAAAGATCAAGAGTGCGGTGGCATTTTCCGTAGCGACCGACCTCGCCAGTAGCGCAAAACAACTCGAAAGCTTTGCAAACCGCATCTACATGCGACGCTTCCTCAATACACTCACCACGAAAGTTCGCCTCAAAATACAGCAGTTTCCGAATCAAATAGAGAATCACGCGCTCGATCAAATGCGCACCTTTCGAGAATTTGACGGACACTACACTGCCCCACTCAATGGCTTCGCAAGTGCCGAAGAATATTGGCAGAAATGCAGCTGTGGCAATGTGCTCAATAACATTTCGGTGACCACCCTGCTGGTGAATGCAAAAAACGACCCATTCTTAACGCCCCAATGCTTTCCTGCAGAGGTCGCAGCCGACCACCCTTATTTTCACTTCGAAGCGCCAGCAACAGGCGGACACATGGGCTTTCTACAGTTCCAAGACGAAAATGAATACTGGGCGGAGCAAAGAGCGGTCGAATTTGTTCAAGATCATACGTGAATGACACGTAGTCGTCCGTGCGAAAATCCTTGAGACATATCGCGACTCTCGATTTATAAGAAGGGTTCTGTAACTATAATAGCGGCTTCGACTCGCTCATTACCAACAACGACCCGTATGAATTCTCTGATCTACACCAACGAATACCCACCATACAACTACGGCGGTGCCGGCGTGCACGTCGAATACCTGACCCGAGAGCTCGCAAAGCTCATTAATGTGGATGTTCGCTGTTTCGGGGATCAAAGCGACGACAATAAGCCGTTAAGCGTAAAAGGCTACCCTGTCAGCACTGACGACTTTGGTGCACCCAAGCACTTACACTCGATTATGGCGAGCTCGCAACGCGCGATCTCTTTTAACGCTGACGGCAATCAAGCTGACGTCGTCCACTGCCACACATGGTATACCCATATGGCTGGCATAATGACTAAGCTCAACTATGGCATTCCTCTAGTGATCACAGGTCACTCACTCGAACCCCTTCGCCCATGGAAGCGCGAACAGCTCTCAGGCGGCTACGACTTCAGTTGTTGGGTCGAGAAGACCGCGCTTGAAATGGCAGATGCGGTGATCGCCGTATCCGAAGGCACCAAGACGGACATACTAAAGCACTTTAACGTCTCGCCTGATAAGGTGCATGTCATTTACAACGGCATTGACACCGAAGAATATAAAAACGTCGACCCGACTCCAGCACTCACTAAATTTGGAGTGCCTAGTGATCAACCATTTGTGCTCTTTGTAGGCCGCATCACACGCCAAAAGGGCATTATCCACCTCGTTGAAGCGATCAAGTATATGCACGAAGGTTATAATGTCGTGCTTTGCGCAGGAGCGCCAGACACCCCAGAAATTGCTGCCGAAATGAAAGCAGCCGTTGATGCGGTCCAAAAAGAACGCGAAGGCGTCTATTGGATCGACGAAATGGTTAATAAGACCGACATCATCCAGCTCTATTCGGGTGCGGCCGTCTTTTGTTGCCCATCCATTTACGAACCATTCGGTATCATTAATCTCGAAGCGATGGCCTGTGAAACACCAGTCGTTGGCTCCGCAGTCGGCGGCATCCCCGAAGTAGTCGTCCACGACGAAACTGGCTTCCTCGTGCCCGTCGCACAACAGAGTGAAAGCCCATTCGCACCACTCCACCCGACTTCATTCGCGAAGGACTTAGCCCACAACGTCAACCGCTTGATGGAAGATCCCGAAAAGCGTGAACGATTCGCTAAAGCCGGCCGCAAGCGCGCGGTCGATCTCTTCAGCTGGACAAGCATTGCCGAACAAACTCGCGAACTTTACGCGTCTCTCATTAAGAACAATTCCTAATCCTTCATTTTTAATTTCTTTAGATGTCTTTACTCTCTAAATCAAACGGTCAGGCACGAGTGGTCATCGACCACCTCTCTCCTCAAATTGATGGCGGACGTAATCCCTTTAAGCGTATTCAAGGTGATTGGATAAACTTCAAAGCGCACGCCTTTGCCGATTCCCATGATCTTCTCACTGTCGATCTGCGTATTCGAAAAATGGGCACAAAAAACTGGGACTACCTTCCGATGCTAGCGCTCGGTAACGATGAATTTGCTGCCAACTTCGAAACACGTGAGATTGGCCTTTACGAGTATGAAGTAGCGGGGGTTATTGATCACTACGGCAGTTGGTATGAAGGTTTCAAAAAGAAACACGCCGAAGGCCAACCAGTGGATATCGAATGTAAGATCGGAGCTGAACTACTGGAGCAAACAGCCAAACGCGCCTCCAAAAAGGACGCGAAACAGCTCAAACAATGGGCCAGCTTCCTGGGAAATTCCGAAGCCGATATGCACCAACGCATTACCCTAGCTTACAGCAAGCATGTGCTCGGCATCGCGCGTGCATATCCAGCACGTGAATGGGAAACTGTGAGCGCACGCTCATTGATGCTCGTCGAACGCGACCGTGCAGCTTTCAGCTCTTGGTATGAATTCTTCCCCCGCTCATGCGTCAATGACGGAGTTACCCACGGAACATTCCACGATGCCGCAACGCGTCTGCCTGAAATTCAACGCATGGGGTTCAACATCATTTACTTCCCCCCTATCAATCCTGTTGGACGTGAATTCCGAAAGGGAAAGAACAACACTCTGACGCCATCCGCCACGGACGTGGGTAGCCCTTGGGCGATTGGCGCTGCAGAAGGTGGCCATAAATCGATCCTTCCAGAACTCGGCACACTCGATGATTTCAATTGGTTCCTCGGCGAAGCCGATCGACATGGAATGGAAGTCGCACTGGACATCGCATTTCAATGCGCTCCCGATCACCCATGGGTGAAAGAGCATCCATCATGGTTTCGCTGGCGCCCAGACGGCACCGTTCAGTATGCCGAAAATCCACCAAAAAAGTATCAGGACATTCTCCCAATTAATTTCGAAACTGATGATTGGGAAAACTTATGGGAAGAATTAAAGAGCGTCTTCGACTATTGGATCGAGCATGGCGTCAAAGTCTTCAGAGTAGACAACCCACACACCAAATCGATGGAGTTCTGGCGTTGGTGCGTGCTTAATATCAAAGCGAAGCATCCCGAAGTAATCTTTCTAGCTGAAGCCTTCACTCGCCCAAAGCGCATGCAATACTTGGCGAAAGGTGGCTACACTCATGGTTACACTTATTTCACTTGGCGGAATAACGCAACAGAGCTACAAGAATACGTGGAAGAACTGACACAAAGTGAGACTAAAGAATACTTCTATCCAAACTTCTGGCCAAATACTCCAGATATTCTCCACGAAGATTTACAGAATGGAAATCGGGCGACCTACATCGGTCGTTATCTCCTGGCTGCAACACTCTCTTCAAATATAGGCATCTATGGGCCATCCTACGAAGTTCTTGATAATGAGCCTTTTCCAGGCAAAGAAGAGAATAACAACAGCGAAAAGTATGAACTCAAAATTTGGGACTGGGATCAGCCGGGTAACATCAAAAATGAAATCGCGTTGATTAACGGCATGCGAAACACGCATCCCGCCTTCCAGCGCACATTCAACATTCGCTTTATTCCATGCTCCAACTCCAATTTCATCGCCTATATTAAAGAAAACTTCGACAAAAGCGACCGTTTCATCGTCATTGTGAATATGGATTGGTTCAATAAACAGGTCGGCACACTTAACCTTCCGATGGCAGAACTTGGACTTCCAGAAAATGGCACGCTTGTTCTACGCGACCACTTTGACAGTCAAAAGGAATACATCTGGAACGGCAACAGTCCTTACTTAGAGTTAGATCCAAATAAGCGTGTAGCGCACATCTTCCAGATAGTTGGCTAAAAAGACCTCAGGGAAGTTTCATTTTCTAAGCCGCTCAATTTTGGGCGGCTTTTGTGTACCTAGTCACGAGATGCTGACGCTAGCGCACAGAACTATGTATTCTGTTTGTATAAAAAAACTGCGTAACTATCGACTAAATACCTCCAAATGGCTCAAGGATCGAGCGCTCAATAGCATCCTGCGATTGATAGTGGTCATTAATTTAACTAGAGATTGACGCGGATTCTCACAATTAATTACGAATTTAGATCACTCATTTCCTACATCTATCGCTGTTTATCTGTGATTTTTAGAACTTACGATCGTTTAGCCTAATTCTGTCAGATAAAGTCAACGGTTGCTATAGAGCCCTACACTGAGATGAGGCTCCCAGAAATTTAGGCTATTAGCTAATAATGAGCATGGGGTGTGGAGTACAGGCAGCAAAAGACCCTCAGCTCCTTTTGGGAACTGAGGGTCATAATACTGGCGATAACCTACTCTCGCACCACAGCGGGGTGGCACTACCATTGGCGGTTGAAGGCTTAACGAGCGTGTTCGAGATGGGAACGTGTGTTTCCCTTCACCTATGGTCACCAGAGTGAGTTGCCTAGAACATATGGAGGTTATCAAACATATGCCATTGTTGGCTAAAATTTACAGTCACCGTCACGGCGAGTAATATAGAACTAAAAACTACATCAACGAATACTCTTTAATGAGAAACTTAGCAGTGCAAACACTATCGAGTAATTAGTACCGCTCTGCTTAATCCATTACTGAACTTACACATGCGGCCTATCAACCAGGTGGTCTTCCTGGACTCTCAAGGGAAATCTTATCTTAGGAATC